>JAOZOU010000101.1 GCA_029933125.1 bacterium
TTGGAGCATATCACAGCAAGATGTGGAAAGAAGAGGGTCGGGTTGGAGACCTTTGTCCAGATGACCTTCCTTCGTGGGAGCTCAGAAGTGTGGTATGGTGAAAGGCTTACTTTTCAGTCTCTTGTGTCGGGCTCTTATGTTGTGAAGCCGCTGAATGGCTGGAACACAGTTTATGTGGCACAGATGTATTCTTGCAAGGTCGACCCTCAGTGGACGAGTGGAAAGCAGTTTGGTTACAGATGTCGTATTGGTTACGCTGTTAGGGTGAGCAAGTATATATGGGACGAGGCCGAGTATAAGCTAGATGGTGTAGTAGAGAAAGTGCTTGAGTATGAAGAACCTTGGGGCCCTCACTACACGTATCCTACATATCTGCTGTTTTTGGACAGTAATAGCTTGGAGCTTCGCTTTCTGGTGTGCAGGGCGAGCTATAAGCCTGACCAGTTTGATGTCTGGTGGAGCGACCGTATTACCTACAAAGAGGAAGCGTTGCATGCGGAGACTGGAGAGTTCAGGGTTGTGAGGACGCTTTCTGACGTCGCCGCTGCGGATGCTCAGGTGAGCGTCCCTGCTGTTCCAGCGGATGTCTATCGTCAAAGGCTGACTCCAGATGGAGACATCGTAACGGCATATAGCAAGATTGACGGTGAGTGCAGCATAGACGGCGGCAGTGACTGGCAGACTATCTGCGACAAGCCTCCAGAGGAAGACCCTGATTGCTGGTATGCTCATGGTTGGGGTAAGGTCTGGTATAACCGTGAGTGGAAGGCCAGCAGCAATTATCTGAATGTGTCCAGCAAAGGAGGTTCTTCTCGAGACTACAACTGGAGAAGGTGGCTTAGCCCACTCCAGATGGAATGGACAGATGACAGGGCACAGTCCGAAGACTACGAGTCAGAGGTGGAGGATTTCTACCTTTCGGGCTATCATGTAGTGAGCGAAGTGAGTGGCTCACTGAATAGCCACTACTTCGAGGAAGGGTATGACCACTATCTTAATGGTGGCTGGTGGGAGAAGACCCTCTCGGGAGAAGGAGATGGTTCGTGCGAGACGGAACTGAAATGGCCAGACGGAACATTCATGTTCGAGCCTGAATGTCTCGAACCTGAGGTTGTGGGTGAGACAGGCACTTGGAGATGTGAGTGGCCTTGGTGGAATACGCCGACAGGCTGTCCTGACGTCCCCGAGGGGCTGACTTTCAAGAATGTTGTGAGACCTGCTTCGTATCTTGCACCATATGGTGCTTGGGTCCCATATAGAGAGATATGGTATAATCCTCATTCTCGCCTCTGGCAGGCCTTCTTTGCAGTGAATGAAGTTCATGTGAAGCTTCTTATGACACGAGAGGACTCTCAAGGGCCTCCTACTAATATAGCTGTGAAGGCAAACAATGAGGACATAACGGCTGCATTTATAGAAGAGCTTGAAAAGGTTGCAGGGGAAGTGTTTAATGTGCAGCTGTTGTATGGAATATTTGCTTATGTGAGGGCAAAAGATGAGCAAGGA
>JAOZOU010000102.1 GCA_029933125.1 bacterium
TTTCTCAAGAAGTTCAAGGGCGAGTATGACCTCGTCATCTCGATGCGTGCTCAGCGGGGCAGACACTACGTGGTGCTTCGCAAGTGCACATACAAGTGCTTCAGAGTGAAGCCTGACGGCTCCAGAGAGGAGGTGGACTTGCGCCTTGCAAAGCTGCGTAAGCAGATGGAGACCGACGGCCTATCGGCTGAGGAAATCGAGGCTATCCTGGCCGATAAATCGGCCAAGAGATGAAGTCAAAATTTGACCTTTCTGGCCTTCGGCTCAGGTCAATGACAAATTTTGCCCGTTTTATGGGCATTTACGGCTATTGACAAAATAACATGCCGTGTTATAATGGTATCATGTTCAAATGAACATAATAAATTAGGAGGTGCAACATGGGTAAGAAAAACGGATGGGCTGAACGCACACCCCTCCGTATGGAGGAGGTGATTGCCACCGTCTTTTATGTAAAAGACGGTAGGCAAAGGAGCAAAGACTTCACTGATGGCAATACGTTTTGCCTTGAAGACGCCATTGAGTTCTTCAATCAAGTCCAGGGACACGCGAAGCTCGTCGTGAAAGACCCACTAGAGTCTTGGAGATGTGTCAGACAAAAGTAAAGGAGGTGCAACATGAAGATAACAATCGAGGAAGAGAAAGCCAATGGCCTTTCGGCCGAAGACCTCGACATTTTACAGGCACTCGGGATTGAGATAACGATTAAGCGACCTCGCTCTGCAAGACCCCGTAAGGCATGTCCTGAACCATATAATCTCTTGATTAGGTATCAGTGTCGTTTATGTGGTGCTGTTCAATCAGAGGCTTGGGCAATGAAACGCAATGAGAAGGGCGATGCCCTTGAGGGCACAAAAGTGCCCCTTGAGGGCTTTCGCCCTGACAGGATAAAGGAGGAGCACCGCTCCCATTGCTCGCAATGTAGGGAGCGACTGCTCCGTCTCTCAAAAGAGGAGCTTGTCAACAAGCTTCTCGCAAAAGTGAAGGAGGTCTAGTTATGGAGAGAATTCACATTTTCCTGGATGGTGTCGCAAACTTCCCTAACTGCGAGTGTCCTGACATTCCCCAAGAAAGTTCGGCGAAGCCTATCGCAAAAGGAGAGGGAGCCGCTTTCATAACTACCTTCGCAATCACAAGCGAAGGGGATGTAGACACCTTGGAGTATTACATGAAGAAGGTAGTAGAGGAGCTGAGAGAACGGTTCGGTAACAGCTGCAAGGAGGTCTGAATGGCTGAGATAAAGGCAAGAGACATTTACCTTGGAGGGCTCTTCGTAACCACTGTCGTTGAGGTGGACGGTCAGCGAGCTGTCCCTGGTGCGTCACGCTGGACAGTGAATGGCAAGCCAGTCTCTCGGTCGCTCAGCGACCAGATTGACAGAGCCCTCAAAGAGCACCAAAGAAGAAGGAGGTCTAGCAATGTCACTTAGAGAACTAACTGCTGAGGAAATAAAGGAAATCGTGGCCGCTCGACCAAAGGCCAGACGGCTGGCCGTCGAGAACTT
>JAOZOU010000103.1 GCA_029933125.1 bacterium
GCGGCCGCGCAAGCGCTAGGCTCAACCATCGGCCAGCGCATCGGTGGAACGGAGCAGATCCCGGACGAAGCATTCGTGCACATTAGCCCATCAAAGTATGCAGCCCAAATTCGCAGGGAAGGTTTGAAGACATCCTCGGGTCGAGTTTATTTTGCAAAATGGCGTGACGTAAAGAACATGACTGTGAATCAAGCAGAATACAATTACAAGATCGAACCCCCAGGTCGGTGGACTCGAGAAGAGGGCCTCACCGTTTGGGTGCTCAAGTCCGCTTCAGATATCAAACCAAGCTATCGAGGCGCAGCACGGGTGCCTGGAGGGCCTCCTCAGTGGGTTTATGAAGGTGTGGTTGGTCCAACAGACATTATCGAGCATCCTATCCGATGAAAAGCGGATTAGCGCTGTAGAGACGGAGGGTTGAAGAATATGGTTGAAATAAATGTGGATCATATCCAATGGGATGAATGGATAAAACTCTCGGATGAGGAGAAAAAGCGAATTGTGAAGCAGCTTGATCCCTATGCTGGGGAAGGGGGCTCTTTAATTCGGAAAGTTTACAAGCAATTTAGAGAAGAATATGGCGGCGAGGACGGAATTCTCGTCATGGATTATGGTATACATTTGGGCGGACGATACATCATCAGTGTAACTGTTCAGGCGTCTAAGTCTCCACGGATTCCTGATTCTTACCACGGGATCGAGGTGCTACAGCTTTACACTTATGCCACGCCTGAACTCATAGAGAAACTTGGGGAGAATTATGACGGGATAGGGGAGTACATCGATCGTTATTACAATGAGATCAAAGATGAGCTGCAAAGGCTAGGTTTGACGTTCGAAACCGCCTCGAAGGAGGAGATTGTCTCTGCTGTGGAAAAATTCAAACGAAAGTGACCAAAATCTGCTGGTAGACCGCTGCCGCGAAGGTCTCACTTCTTGTAGGGCAACAACGGATAGGCGAATGGCCACTCAAGTGATCGAGCGTCTCATCCAAGTGATCGATGAACTCTCTCGGCTTCTTTCTTGAGATAAGTATGCAGGAGCTGAAGTTACATGGCGATTAGAGTGGCTACAACGGATCCGCCGCTCCCTAGAGGATGTCTCCTCGAAAGAGGCAAAAACAGAGGTAGTTAGAGATGCGGCGTGTGATGAGAGGCGGGATGGGGGCTTTCTTAGCCTATTTTCCGCACCTTAAGAATCGGATAGAAGGCTGCTGAAGTGGATAGAGCGCTCCTTTTGTGGTAACGTATGGGGTAACACTCCGAACATACGCTAGGAGCGTTCCTCATGAAGACTACCACAAAATCTCGCCGGTGGCAAGTTCTGGTCTGGCTTCTCTGGTTTCTGGCCCTGCCGGCTTTGCTCCGGTCAAGCCCTGCTCCTTGGGGATAGATCAGAACCGCAGTGGTAAGGCCCGGCGCAGCCGACGTTCCTGTGCCGGCCGACATGGTGACGGTGAACGGCCTCGAAGCGGGCTACTATGGCGATACCTACAGCCGCAC
>JAOZOU010000104.1 GCA_029933125.1 bacterium
GATGCTGATTTAACAGCACCATTAGGTTTAAAAGTATTAACAGTAGTAGTTACTGTGATGAATTTCGTACCGTCTTCATCTATTTGCAATAGAGATGCTAGGTACTCATTGAAATGGTCAACAGTACTCTGTGCGAATACATCAACATCTACAAGCTTATTATTGAATCTAACACATTGATTACCATTAGTATCATTGAAGTACATAGTTGCACCTTCTTGGTCTACTCTTAGCTTTAACACTAATTTAGTTCCAGTTGTTGGTTTAGTACCATCGTACTTAACAGATAATCTTTCGATTGTTGGGATTGAAGGTATAATTCTACTCATAATGAGTCCTTTCGAAGTGACTTGTTGAACAGTAGTCTAACTGATGTGGTACATACTCTTACATATATCCACTAGGATAAAAAGCGATGACGAAGTCGAAGCTCTAGACTAACCAAGTTGAGGCTGGTACTATGGTCAAGGGAATGTGTAGGCGTAGCAAAGAAAACTGTGGAGTATGGGTCCCTACTGAGCTACAGGAAGGTAGTGGGGCTCCCTTTAACACGGACGGGGGATTTGGGAGTGTACTGAACTCGTACCCAGAAAAATAAAGTAAGAATAAACACTCCCCTCCCATGTAAGGAATGATTCAGGGTTAGTATGTTATAATAATGTAAATAAAGGAGATATAATGATAGAAAAATGGAGAGTGGTAGAAGAAGCGCCAAGGTATGAGGTAAGTAACCAAGGTAGGGTTCGGACAATAGCTACAGGTAAGATGAGAAGGTTCAGGTTGACTAAGAAAGGCTATTACACACTAGGGTTAGCTAGTGGTACTGGTCAGATCTACCGTAGGGTACATAGGCTAGTAGCTATTGCATTCATACCGAAGCCGACTGAGCCAGATAGGTTCGGAGCTGAACGTAACCAGATAGACCATATCAATGAAGTCAAGACTGACAACACAGTAGGTAACCTACGATGGTGCAGCAACACAGAGAACACCGACTTCCACCTATGTATAACTAAGGAAGATAGGAAGGTAGCAGCTGTTAAAGTTGAGATAGCCATGAAGGCTAGGTCAGCCAAGCGGGAGTTGGAAGTAGCTAAGAGTAAACAAGCTAAGCTAGATGCTATGCCCTACGGTTCAAAGGAAGCTATGGTAGAAGCTACGGGTAAGTCAGTGGTAGTTCAAGGTGTTAAGTATAACAGTTGTGGTGCTGCTGCTCAATGGATAGTTGACCAAGAAGCTAAAGAAGGTAATACTAGGAATAAGGATACAGTTAGTAAAGAATTAAGAAGGTACGTAGCAGGTAGAAGAGACGCCTGGTCAATGTATGAATTGTATATGGTAGGGAGTTAATACTCCTGACTTTGCACATAGAAAAATAAAATAGGAAAATAACTATGTGTACAATGTATACATAAATAATTAAAAATAAAATATTAATAAGGATGTAGACAATGTATACATAAGCTACACTATGATATACTAGAAATATAAG
>JAOZOU010000105.1 GCA_029933125.1 bacterium
GGCATTGGTAATGTGAGTAAGCCTACGCTCGGTTCGCGATTGACGCATTATGAGAGGAACAGTGCGAACGGAGAGTGGGAATTCAGCAAGGAGATGGGTTATGAGTCAAGAGTTAGACCATAAACTGAAAAATTAGGAGATGAAAAAGAAAAAAACGAAAAAAAGTTTGGTAATATTCATGACGGCAATAATGATGCTGTTCATAACTGCAAGTGCACTACCATTGCTTGTTGGTGCGAGCAACATGCAAAACCGGGTGAGGACATTAATTGACGAAGAGGGTCGGGAGATAGACATGATCATCGTTCCCGGACGCCCGCCGGAAATCAAAGCCCCTGTGGCAGAGGTCCCCGAACCAGATATCTCCAAAGGAATCAATGTCCTTTCCAATGTGCCTGCTTTTGACTGGTGCTACGGATGTTCCCCTACCTCTGCTGCGATGATGTTTGGGCATTATGACAATGCTGGTTATCCGAATATGTATACGGGTCCTACGAATGGCGGTGTTATGCCTATGGATAATAGTGTATGGGGGCATACTACTTATCCAAGTGTGACTTGCGGGGAGTGTCCATTAAGCGCCACACATAATGGCGTTGACGGACGCACCACGCGAGGGCATGTTGATGATTATTGGGTTGACTATGGCTCTTTTAGTGACCCATATTATGGCAATTGGGCAGAGCATGGATATGCGGAATGCACCGCTGACTTCATGGGAACTAACCAATATCATAACTGGCAAAACACCGATGGCAGTACAAGGTTTGTTTATTACACGGATGGCTCTCCAACCTACGATTATACCCTCTGTGAGGGGTGGACGCCCCCTATAAGGGATGGCTGCCACGGGATGAGACTATTCGTTGAGTCACGCGGTTATAACGTACTCCAGAACTACAACCAGTATATCTATGGTTATGAGGGCAACACACTGGGATTCACTTTTGAGCAATTTAAAGCAGAAATTGATGCTGGACGGCCCGTGCTTATTCAGGTTACTGATCATACCATGCTCGGTTATGGATACAATACCGCTGGCTCCAAAGTCTATATACACGATACATGGGATCATAGTGACCATGAGATGACATGGGGTGGAACTTACTCTGGCCTGCAACACTATGCAGTTACTGTCATTCATTTAACAGGAGGTATTCCGCCAAACAAGCCGGACATAGTGATAACGGACATTTGGAACGAAGGGAGTAAAATATATTACAAGATAAAGAACATAGGCACGGAGGAGGCGGGATCAAGCCGCACATCACTTACGGTTGATGGAGATTACAAGAAATATGATTCTGTCAGGTCGTTAGAAGCAGGAGAGGAGAGAACAGAGAGTTTCCGGTATGACTGGACTTGCACGGGCGCGAGCGACGAGATAGAGGTCTGTGCAGATTACAAGAATGCGGTGGCAGAGAGCGAAGAAGGGAACAATTGCAAAACAGAGACGTGGGAATGTCCAGAGATTGAACTGCCCGACTTAG
>JAOZOU010000106.1 GCA_029933125.1 bacterium
TTGCAATCAGGTCATCAACTGCACGTCGCAGCATACGAACCTTCTCAGCAGCATCTCCAAGACGCCTCTCAAGTGGGGCCTCTGGCACTTCAACAGTGTCCCCGCCAGCTTTAGGCTTCTCAGGTGTGGGAACTGCCTCTGTGCAGTATGGGCTGATGTATTCAGCCAGCGTCCCGAGGCACACCTGCAAATCGTTCAGTTCACTGAGAATGGTGTCTGCCTTCTCCATTATAGGAGACCTCTGGCTTGCACTCATAGCTTTCACCTCCCTTCATAGTCATTTGACTCGTCTAACGACCAGCGTGTAGTCATCCCCAAGAGGGATGAGTTTCATCTGGCCCACTTTCAGTGGGAGGATGTTGTCCTCCTTGACACCCAGCACACCAAGGTGCGACATGTCGCACATCTTTTTCAAAGATATTCTTGGCTGATGGGCGATGCATTCACCCTGAGGCGACACGATTTTGCTGCACAGCAACACGGCTGCGGAGCTACAAGAAATGTCAAATTTTGACCTTTTCACTGGCATCACCGCTCCTCCTTGAGCCTCTTGAGGAGGTCTTCAGGCAGCAGGAGACTGAGTCTTCTATAGAAGACCTCCTCATCTTCCGTCATTCTGAGGTTGCGAGCAATCTCGTGGAGCTCCTTGGCGAGCTCCTCGGCAAGCTTTTCAAGTTCCTCAGGACTAGCGTCCTCAATTCGTTCACGACTCATCGTCCTCCTCTCTAATCTTCTTGAGGACGTCCTCACGACACTGATTATAGCCGTCCACGAAGCCTTCGTGATAGGCAGCGTCCAGATTGTCCTCAAGGTCACCCGCCCTCTTCTCTGCCAGATACTCTTCGTCCTTGTGTTTCTCCTCTGGAATGAGCGAGCGGACGAAGCACAAGCGGGCTTCCGCCAATGTTCTTAATCTTGGTCTCATAATCATTGCCCTCCTTAAACATTCCACAAGACCCCCCTCTGGTGATAGCATCACTGCTCCTCCCTTTGACAGAGGCCGAGCCGTCGTATCCGCTCCAATAAGTCCTCTGGAGCTACACCCATCTGCTTGCAAACAGCTCTCTCCTCGGCGGACAGCTCGGCATCAACCTTTCTGAGAACCTTCTCAAGGTCTCGAAGGGTCTTCTCAATCCGCTTATGAGCTTCGCTCCTTGTCATGACTGCTCCTCCCCGCACACTGACACTTAACGACTAGTTGTCCAAACTCGACAGCATACTCCCACGAGGTGCACCACACAAGTCCTAGGCTTACGAAGCCAAGATACTCTCGACCGTGATACATATTCACCTCGATAGGGCCAAAGGCTAGTGGTGCTCGACCTGTTGGTCTGAAGAGCTCGTCTGTGAAGATAAGGTCTGTTCTGTCCTCTCGGATGTGGATACAAAGTTTCCCTGGCATCTACCTCACCTCCTCTCTTTTCAGCTGTTTATCCATCTGATGATAATCCATCCTGCTAGCCACACAGCT
>JAOZOU010000107.1 GCA_029933125.1 bacterium
GTGGTTGTTGTTCGAATTCTGTAAAATTCGAATTATGTCACTGAACAAATGTTATGCCCTTTTGAAGGCGAATTCGATTTGACGTTTAATGGGGGAGAGCACAATCTTTTTTTACTAGGGGAGAGCACAATGGGTGGGGTCAACTACCGCACTTTTTTGTGATCAAAATTGAGGATGATGCCGATGTGCTAGATACTTGAAATTTTATACTGAAGTAAATTGGGTATTCTGACGTCGAATAAAACAAAAATTAAATACGTCGGACCGACGTGACGTCACTGACGGCATTTCTTTTAACGGCAGTCGGACCAAAATCCGACAAAATGACGTATATCTGAAAAATAGGGTTCCAAAAGACGAAATGTTCCAAAAATCGACACAGTTATTCATTATGGCAATACAAACTTGCCGCAAAAGAATCGGATCGATTCCGACATTTTTGACGGCGTAGTGACGTCATCACATATAAAAGTGACGTAAAATCCGACGTTTTTTTAGAAAACACATTTCTACTGAACCGATTTACGTAAAAATTGGCACGATTGTTCATTTTAACGATAAAAATTCCCAAAAAAATTTCAGATCGATCCCGACATTTTTGACGGAGTTATGACGTCATCAGTTTTTCACGTGACGTCATATCCGACGTTTTTCAGAAATCATACTTCTACTGAACCGATTTTCGTAAAAATTGGCACGATTGTTCTTTTTAACGATTAAAATTCACAGAAAAAAATTCAGATCGATTCCGACATTTTTGACGGAGTTGTGACGTCATCAAGTATTGACGTGACGTCAAAACTTGATGACGTCACAACTCCGTCAAAAATGTCGGCATCGGTCTGAAATTTTTTTGGGAATTTTTTTTCATCAAAATGAACAATCCTGCCAATTTTTATGCGAATCGGTTCAGCAGAAGTATGTTTTCTGAAAAACGTCGGATGTGACGTCACGTCAAAAATTATGACGTCATAACTCCGTCGAATACGTCGGTATCTCTCTAATATTGCGTAAACACGCATTTTACGTCTAATTTTACCATCTTGACAATTTTCACATCATTCGGATCACTAAAACTATTATTTTTGTAATTTCATTCCTGGAAACTAGGGGAGAGCACAATGGGGGGTCTACTACCGCACTTTCGGAGGTCACGTGACGGCACTCCAAATGTGATTTTTCTCCCGATTTTTCGACCAAAAGTTCGAAGAAGAGTATTCCATAACATATTTCATAGGTTTTTGATAGAAGTTAAGGGGAAATACGAAAAAAACTCACGGAACGAAAAGTGCGGTAGTAGACCCCCATTGTGCTCTCCCCATTAATGAATGTTTTACACTAAACAAATTCAACAGAAACGATATTTCAAATCAACAAACCTTGCTTTGATGAGTTACCGAACAGTCAACTGCGATATTGTATATGACATGTTTATAATATCATATCCATTTCTACAAAAACAACCATCCT
>JAOZOU010000108.1 GCA_029933125.1 bacterium
TTCCGGGGAGGACTGGTTATGAAGAAATTCATTGTGACCTTGGACGAAGATGAACGACGTCATTTGCAGAGCTTAACCTCAAAGGGGAAGCACAGGTCCCAAAAAGTCCTCAATGCGCTGATCCTCCTGGCTTGCGATGAGGGGGAGCATCAAGGGAACCGCTCCAGAAATGAAGAGATTGCCCGCGTGCTCGGCATCAGCATGAGGAAGATCGACCGGGTCAAGAAACGGTTTGTGCTCGAAGGTCTCGATGTCGCCCTCAACGGCCGAAAAGGAAGCCGTGTGTACAAGAAGAAGGTGGATGGCGAACTGGAGGCCCGTCTGATCGCCTTGAGCTGCAGCCAGCCTCCGGAAGGCTTCCAGAGGTGGTCTCTGCGACTGTTGGCTGATAAGGCCGTGGAATTGGAGTACATTGATCAAATCTCTCACGAAACCGTTCGACGGGTTCTAAAAAAAACCTTCTCAAGCCCTGGCAGCGCAAAGGATGGCTGATTCCACCGGAAGAAAACGGCAGCTTTGTGGCGCACATGGAAATGGTGCTGGATGTTTACATGCGCCCTTACGATCCGCGCTATCCGGTGGTATGCATGGACGAGTCCCCGAAGCAGTTGATTGCGCAGAGGCGTCAGTGCCTCCCGGTCTGCCCTGGCAAGCCGGCGCGTTACGACTATGAGTACCGCCGCTGCGGAGTGTGTAACACGTTTCTTGCCTGCGAACCTTTGGCTGGCAAGAGGATGGTGACCATCAACGAGAGAAGAACCAAGCATGAGTGGGCCTGCTTTCTGGCGGAAATCGCTTCCCATTATGAAGAAGCGGAGAAAATCACCCTGGTCATGGACAACCTGAGCACGCATAGCCCAGGAGCCTTGTATGAGACTTTTCCTCCCAAGCAGGCAAAGGCTCTATGGGATCGGTTCGAGTTTGTCTTTACCCCGAAGCACGGCAGTTGGTTGAACATCGCTGAGATTGAGTTGAATGTGCTCAACAAGCAATGCCTGAACCGTCGAATCTCGGATATCGAAAAGGTCCGCCGGGAAGTGTTGGCCTGGCAGGCCCATCGAAACAACCGCGAATCCAAGGTCAACTGGCAGTTCACGACCGACAACGCTCGGATCAAGCTCGCAAGGCTATATCCGACAATAGATAGTTGACATGACACTAGTAGGGCTTTTCCATAAAGGTTCTCCTCGAAGATTTCAATTTTCATGCGTCCTGATATTTTATTTCAACGCCAACGCTTTCCCTCTTGTTAGAGCCCAAAAGGGTCTGCTTCAATGTTGCAGGAAGCATAGGGAAAAGGGTGCTCTCTGTCAACGAGGAACCCCCTCAAGAATGTCCTGATCTGTCCAATGAAGTGAGAATCGGAGATGATGAATTTGGTATCTTTCTCTGACAGGTCCTGTTCTTGACACGCGGCCATGTTTACCTTATGCTCTGCTTCAAACCGTTGCTGTCCAAAATCGGTTCG
>JAOZOU010000109.1 GCA_029933125.1 bacterium
AAAAAAACATGGCAAATGCCGACAAAGATAAAAACAGGGCAAAAATAACCTTGCTCACCATAACATAAATCAGCAAGTCAGACGGTAATTTGTGTGGTCATCAACTCCACTGATGATTAATAAATCTCACTTATTACACCAAAAGCTTTGTGATATGACCACTATTATTGACTTTCAGTTGTACCAGTGCATCATTATTGCACTGCAGAGTCCCAATACAAGCTACTAAACCAATGGAGGGTCCACTCGTTTTCGAGGATATGACAAATGACCCAGCAACCCCGAGGGGAACATTTACAACTGGGCCACAACCATTGGCGATACTTGCATGAGCTCTACAAGGACACACCAGCACAACCAAAAGCCATCTCCTTAATAATGATACTTATGACTTGATAAAAACGGGACAAAACAACCACAGTGATATGCAATACTTGTGCAAAATATACCTGTACCTACTTGCACAGAATAGGTACAGGTCTCTCCACCACAACTGATACGCCCGGTGACAAGCGGAGCAAGATGACCGGACACAGTTGTGATCGCAGGCATACACTCGCCTTTTACGAGTCCCTGTTCCCGGGGTAGGGGTATTCTTACCAGTAGTGAGTATTGCATGCCCACCCATGAACGCTGTCACGAGTGACCGAAAATACTCACTACAGGCCGCCACCTACACGACCTTGTTTAACTAGGAACTAGCCAAGGGGATCACGATGAAAAACCACTTAATATATAAATCACACATAAGGTTTACCCAAGGACAACATGAACCGTGAGTTAGAGCAAAGGCAGGCCCGAGCTACCTAGGTGTGCTGAAGAGATCTCTAGCCAGCTAGAGAACCCTTAGCACAGAGGACGAAAAGTGATGCTCACATACCGGAAAATAGTACTCACAGTCCATGCGCCTTATCACACACTGATAAAATTCCTTTCCAAGGCACCGCCAGCCCACGAAACACACATCCCACCACTCCCACACCTCCACCTCCCACGACCCTGTTACCAGCTATATGAACAAAAACTTTCATCCTAAAAAGAACAAAAGAATTAGGAAGGCCCAGCGAAGAGAGTGACTGTATCCTTACAGTTGCTGCACGCAACGCCAAAACCAACCCATGCATCGAAGAAGGTTATTCATAGCCAGTTTGGGAGAACGACGTCGATGGAGGGATGAAAATGAGGGGACACGATCACGAGCCAACAGCGCCTTAATTTTAGATCATAACCGTATCAATATATAAAATATAAATACAATTATAAAACAAAACTACAAAGACTGCTAGTTAATTTTAGATTATAACCCTATCAATATAATAAAATTACAAAATAAAATTAAAAAGATATAAACCTGCTAGTCCAGTGAGTGGCGGGTCCTCCTTGTTTAACTAAAGGAACTAGCCAAGGGGACCACGATGAAAAACCACTTAATATATAAATCACACATAAGGTTTACCCAAGGACAA
>JAOZOU010000035.1 GCA_029933125.1 bacterium
GTCACTGATGGTAGCGTGGATGGAGAAGCAATACCCGTATTGATGTGGGATTTTGTAGATGCGGATACAATCACAGTGATTTCAGACGTTAAAGGCGTAAAGGGAGTAAGTGGTTCAGGGTATTTGGCAAAGATAGGGTTTGAGGTAAAGGGAAAGGGAGGAGAGGAGTGCGTATTAGCTATAGCCAATGGGATGCTTGTTGACAAAGACGCAATGGAAATACCAGCGAATTGGATTGATGGGGAATTAAAAGTGAGAGAAGAGGATGAGGAGGAAGAGGAAGAAGAAGAGGTCGGCGAAGAAGTTATACCAGGGTCTCCAAAAATAACGGCTTGGAAACCTGCTGCAGAGGTTGTAGGCAATGCAGCAGGCGAGTCAAGAACTTTCAATATCTCTGTAAACCAAATAGCGGATATTAGCTGGCAAATAAATGGTACAGAAGCGCAAACAAATGAAAGTGTAAAGAAAGCAGTTTTTACGAAGAGTGCAGTTATTGGAACCTGGAACGTCTCGGCAATCGCAACTAACACAACAACTGGATTATCAGATATGCACATGTGGATATGGAGCGTAACACTTACACCTGCTGCAACTGTAACACCCTCGCCAGCACTGGCACCGGGGGTAACGCCTATGCCGACACCAACAATAGCACCGGGAGTAACACCAACACCAAAGCCAGCGGAAAAGCCAAAATCAACGCCTACACCAAAGCCAATTCCAAAGCCTGCAATACCAGGATTCGAAGCGATATTTGCGATAGGTGTGGTGTGGGTGATTGCATATGAGCTGCTAAGGAAGCGATGACGAGAAATGAGCAGAATAGGAAAGATTAGAATAGATGGACACCGGGCCAATAGGAAAGGGGGAAATTTTCACTATTCCCTATTTGGCTATTCCTATCTCCATTAATAAAAAACTTAGGAGGTGATAAAGAAAAAAAATGAAACAAACGAGAATAAGAAAAGGAGCAGCGTTTGGAATAATCGCAGTGATGGTAAGCGCAATGCTGTTAGCATCAATGCCAACGGTAAGCGCAAGTGAAGAGCTTTACGGCGATGCAAATGGCGATGGGAAGATAGACATGCGAGATGTAACATACGTAGGACTGATAATTCTTGGTAAGAAACCGGCTAACGAATTGGCAGATGCGAATCAGGATGGACGGGTAAACGTGGGTGACATAACTTATATCGAGTTGGTTATTCTTGGGAAGGCTCCGCATCCAGGTAAAACTTTAAAAATAGCTTTAGGTGCCGAGCCTGACGACCTGAATCCGCTCACTATGTATAGCCATAGCCCTTCTGACGTTCCTAAGTTCTTCAATGGACTGGTTAAATTTGACGAAGATCTTGACCTTGCTCCAGATTTAGCAGAATCATGGGATGTCTCTGCGGGAGGGAAAGTATATACGTTCCATCTTCGCCAAGGAGTTAAGTGGCATGACGGCAAAGAGTTCACAGCAGAGGATGTGAAATTCACCTATGACCTGATCAGAAGCGGTGGGATAATCTCTATTTTCCCATTAGCCACAGAATATGAAGACATAGAAGAAGTGGACATCGAGGATGACTATACAGTGAAGTTCACATTGCGTGAGGGTATAGTGCCATTCAGGGAAAGATTCACAGTGGCAATACTACCAAAACACCTGTTAGAAGGTGAGGATTTGACAACGACAGACTTCTGGCAACATCCCATTGGAACAGGACCTTACAAGTTCAAAGAATGGATAGGGGGAGAAAAACTGGTCATGGTAGCTAATCGTAATTATTTCGCGGGAGTTCCAGTAATAAACGAAGTGACGTTCGTCTTCGTACCTGAAGAAATCAGCAGAGTGAGGTTATTAAAGGATGGCGAAGTTGATGCTATAAAGGTGGACGCGAGAGCTTTGAGTATGCTGGCTGGTGAGCCAGGAATTGAAATTTATACCGCACCAGCTGCAAATTGGTATGGAATCACTCTACCAACAAAAACACGGCCTTTCGATGAAAAGAAAGTCCGACAAGCGATAGCCTACGCAATCAATAAGCAAGCGATTCTGGATACAATATTTCAAGATAAAGGAGAGATAGCGTACGGTCCTTTTAGAAAGAGTTCCTGGGTTTACAATCCTGACATAGAATATGACTACAACCCTGACAAAGCGAGGCAATTACTCGCTCAGGCAGGATTCTTCGACACTGATGGCGACGGAATTGTAGAAAAGGATGGCGAAAAACTCGAATTTACGTTGATATATCCCGTAGCCGACACGGAAAGAAGGGACATAGCAATCGCAGTGAAGACTGATTTAGCTGCCGTAGGCATAAACGCCAAGCTGAGTGGTCTCAGTTGGGATGAGATAACAACGGACTTGATTCACGAGAACGCATTTACGATATCGTGGGGTTCACCCTATGACCCAGACCTCTTGAATTACAAGTTGTGGCACTCTAAGTTCTTGTATCAGGGCTGGTGGAACCCGGCATGCTATGAAAATCCTGCGGTTGATGAATTACTGGACAAAGGAAGGACCACATGGGACAGAGAAGAGCGTAAACATATCTATCAGGAACTCCAAGAGATACTTGTCGAGGATCAGCCAATAGCGTTCATCGTTTACAGCGATTATGTCTATGCGGTCAGTGAGAAGATAATTGGAATAACGCCAAGACCAGGACCTCACGGTGCAGGAACTCTCGGAGGTATGACAGGCGAATTGTGGTGGAACATGGAAGAGTGGGAAGTCAAGCTGTGAAAAGGAGATGGAAAAAAACCTCGGGCATTATATCTTCAGGAGGGCATTACAAGCTCTCCCCCTTTTTTTTGGAATTTCTATTCTTACATTTTTAATTGTCTACCTTTCTCCTATCGACCCTGTAATTGCTTACTTCGGTGCGGATGTTGTGTTGCAGATGCCTGAAGAAGATGTGGCAAAGGTTAAGCAGGAACTGGGGTTAGATGAACCCGTATACATGCAATATTTTTTATGGTTAAAGCGTGTTTGCCAGGGTGATTTGGGTTTTTCACGTACAAAACATCGGCCAGTATTGGATGTAATTGTCGATAGATTTCCTGCAACTTTGCTCCTTACAGTAACTGGATACAGTATAAGCGTTATATTGGGTATTATTATAGGCGTTCTTTCAGCTGCTAAAGAAGGTTCCCTTTTTGATCGTCTTTCACTCACCTTGAACTACATCCTTTACTCTACCCCCTCGTTTTTGATCGCACTTATGGCAATACTTATTTTCGTGGTGTGGTTGGGATGGCTGCCTCCATGCCGCATGACTTCAGTTACCGTAGAAACATCGTCACTGTTGTTTTCCATGATAGACCGGATAAAGCACTTAGTATTGCCTGCTCTTGTATTGGGAATGAGTCATCTGGCAATTTATGCAACTTATATACGATCAGGTATGTTAGAATCACTGCACAAGGATTATATCATTACGGCACGAGCAAAAGGGCTGCATGAATGGACGATAACGCATAAACACGCTTTTCGTAACGCCTTGCTTCCGTTTATTACGCAACTAGGGTTATCCATACCCTGGCTGATAAGTGGTAGCGTAGTGATTGAAACTATATTTGCATGGCCAGGTATAGGGAGATTGGCTTATGATGCAGCATTGAGAGCAGATTACACAGTGCTCATGGGACTGACTTTATTCACAGGTACACTGGTAATCTTCGGCAATTTACTGGCTGATATAGCCTATGCAATCGTTGACCCCAGAGTTAAGTATGATTAAGTTCAAATCAGTTGAAATGAAAAGAGAAGGGTATTCAACAGCGAAAAAACACAAGCAAATATTCGTTAGCCTTGCACTTCTTTTGTTTTTTGTTTTCATCGCGGCTTTTGCACCTTATTTAGCCAAATATGACCCAGTGGAAGCAAGATTGAGCGAAGCAGAACAGCCTCCTTCAGTCACCCACCCATTTGGCACGGATTATTTGGGAAGAGATGTATTCAGCAGGGTGGTTTATGGTGCACGCGTTTCCTTACTGGTTGGGGTGATAGCAGCAGTTGTGGCAGTATGGATAGGTACATCCATAGGACTTATTGCAGGCTACTATGGGGGGTATCTCGACAATATATTAATGCGGATTGTTGATACCGTATACTCACTTCCAGCACTTATCCTATTGATTGTTATTATGTCCATGTTTGAACGAAGTATAGAGAGCATTGTGATTGCCATCGGCTTAACTCATTGGATGAGCACTGCGAGGTTGATAAGAAGTGAAGCACTGTCATTGAAAAACAGACCCTTTGTTGAAGCAACTGTCGCTCTAGGAGCCCGAGAATCATACATCATGCTGCGGCATATATTTCCAAATATCATCTACATAGCTATTGTGTCTGTTACTCTGATGACCGCACACAGTATCCTGACAGAGTCTATGTTGAGTTTTCTTGGCTTGGGAATACCACCGCATGAATCAAGCTGGGGGAATATGCTTACTGACGCACAAAGGGACATAATGTTCGGTATCTGGTGGACCACTTTCTTTCCAGGACTGATGATTGTGTTAACCGTATTATCAATAACCTTCTTAGGTGATGGATTAAGAGATATACTCGATCCGAGAAGAGAGTCAATGGTGAGGCTATGATTTTTAAAGATAGAAACATCCTTTATTTTAGTATTGCAGGTTTTATTGCACTTTTTGGATTTGGGTTCGTGGTGCCATTTCTTCCACTGCATGCCCGCAACCTTGGTGCCACAAATTTTGAGATAGGACTTCTACTCACAGCGGTTGAGCTTACAAGTGCTTTTGTCGTGCTTCCGCTTGGGCTGCTTGCAGATGGATTAGGGAGAAAAAAGTTTGCATGCGCCGGATTCGCACTGTTTTCATTGATGCCGTTGACGTATGCAGTAGCGTGGAGCCCGTGGATGCTTATTGGAATGAGATGTATACAGGGTGTAAGTGAGGCTTTATTCTTTACTATCGGCACCGCATACATTGCAGAAATTGCTAAGAAGAAAGGTAGTGCAATAGGTGCGTATAATTCATTGACAAATATAGGACTGGTCCCCTCGCCTTTGATAGGTGGCATGCTCATTCCCATATTTGGTATACAAAAAGTCTTCCTTCTCGGTGCGATAATCATATTCCTCGGATTTCTTGTATCACTTCCTGCAGAAGGGGATGTGCCATCTCATAAAAGGACTTTTTCCATTCATTTTCAATCAATAAAAAACCCTGATGTTTATTTGCTTTCGATTCTCGGTGTCTTTTCTGCGATAACCATCGGATTTACAATGGCATTCTTACAGATATTTTTCTATGAGATGGAACCATCAGAAGCAGTTGCCGGATACGCTACGACCACGTATTTTTTCGGTCTCTCTGCATCGATGTTTTTGGCGGGATATCTGGCAGACATCTTTGGTAGATGGAAGACGACGATCTTTGGGTTTATGTTTGGGGGATTCGGGTTCTTTTGCATCTTCTTCTCTGATAACATCTTTCTGGCAGGATTTAGTATCTTTATAATCGGCATTGCTCAGTCGTTTTCATCTATTCCAGTAGCCACAAAGATCGCAGACATATCTTTAGGTGGGACTGGGGAATCGCTGGGACTTGCATCAATATTCCGTTTATCGGCAGTCGCTCTCAGCGCAGCTTTTGGTGGAGCGCTCTCTCAATTCATCGGGATAAAAGCTGTGTTTTTGCTCTGTGGAGCGGTAATGCTCGCCGGATCGAT
>JAOZOU010000110.1 GCA_029933125.1 bacterium
CACAGAAGCGGTCTGACCCAGAGACAAAGAGCCTATGTAATACAGTAAGAAAGATAGCCCTCTCTACATCAAATCCAAACCTGCGTTGGGCCAGAAGGGATTTCAAGACCCTCTCTATCCCCAGTTCTTGCCAGAGATGATCAAATATAAGCGCCGGTCCTATCTTAAAACAGCGGGATGAGGGATCGCTCTTGCCGGAGAGAACCAGCAAGACTTTATCAGAATAGCGGGCCAAGGAACGGACCAGGGACTCTATCTGCCCCTTGGCTCTGAGCTGATCCAGACGGCCTATGGTACCAATAACCCTCTGCCTGGTCTCTTTCCCCTCCCGGTGGTTCTCCACAATCTGCAGGTATTGATACTTGCCGGACTTCTTTATTCTGGGAAACAAGGGGCTCCTTTAATATAATAGGACACCCTAAATATAGATCATTAATTCTTATCTGTCAAGTTCTAAATGCATATCTATTGGCACCACATTTTGTGGATTCACAGACTAAAAGCCAGTATTTATGCAGGTTTTCTCCACCCAACCCCGCCCAAACTATTAAAAAAGACCTTAATCGTTGCGAGTTTGTAAATGTTATCAGGCGACAAGGTTGATCTTTGAAAGAACCTTCATGAGATGTTTGCGGCCATATGAGCTCTTCAGTGCCTCCTGAATGTAAAGCATGTTCTCTTTGTTTACCTCTGCTTTCACCACCTCCATCATCTGTGGTGTGCGAGCGTTCTGGAGGTGATAAGCTTCCTTAGGGGAGAGGGAACCCCGCAGTAACTGTAGTCTTCTATACTCCAGGAACAAGAAGGTGATCAAGACAATATCCACCCAATGCTCAGAGGCCTGGAAGTCCTCAAAGCTGTAGTCGGTGAAGTGCAGATGGCTCTTTAGCTCTTTGAAATAGAGTTCTATCTCCCACCGTAGCTCGTAGAGCTCAACAATCTGTTTGGCTGTGAGTTGGCAGTTATTGGTCAACAGCACCTTGGTAGAGAAGCTTCTGTGTTTGCTCTTGATCTTCTCTTTTTTGGAAAACACTACCCATCGCTCTCCCAGTTTAGCGATGGTCAGTGTCTTCTTGCACACTAAATATCTTCTTGCCTTTCTCCGCCCTGGGCCTCTGCGGAAAAAGCTATACTGCTCACTTCCCCTGTCCAAGGTTATCTCTTGAAGAGCTTTGGAGGGAAGCGACTCTAACAAAGCAACAATATGCTGACCATTGCTGGTGCCCTTCTCATCAGCTAAACAGCGGTGGCTATCCACTGCAGTTACATAAGTGAAATGACGCTTGCTACAGAGTTGATCGAGCTTCTTGCCCTCAAAGAAGCTATCGGTTAAGACTATGAGCTCAACGTTTTCAGGGACACGGAGCTCAGAGAGCATTTCCACTAATAGATCAACTTGGCTACGGTATTTTAGGCCATGCCTTTTGGCATAGGCTTTGGTA
>JAOZOU010000036.1 GCA_029933125.1 bacterium
GTATGAGATTGGCTAAGTATCTGATATGATGTGCATAAAACACTTCGGAAATCGATTTTAATTGAGGATATCCAATCGGCAGTAAACAATTGGTGCCAGAGGTGTTTTTTTTTTTGTCGAAAGTGAGCCGCGCTCGGCTGTAGTGCAACGCCGAGGCAACTCGTGGTTGGGGTGAGGTAAACCTCTGTCCCTTGACCGAGAGCCACAAATAAGATTAATATATGAGGCACGCTATGCGCGCCATACCAGATATTAAACTGATAAGAACAGATACTACACTTGATCTTAGCCAAAAGGCCGAGAAGCGATGTTTTGGAGAGATAAGCGATGGCCAAGTTGATTTCAGTTATCTGTTGCATGTGGCTTCATCACTGTGAAGTATCACAGTTTCGCGAAAGACTTTGATATGTATTAATCTTCGCGGAATAAAGCGTTATTCCACTTGCCGTTGAACCACATGCAACGTATAACCAGCTGGCACGTCTTCGCTACTGTTTCAAACCAACTCATACTTACCTGACGGGGAAGCAAACCTGATCACCAAGGGGCTTCTTCCAGGGCGAGGCTCTTGCATTGCACTCCGCTTGGGCTGACCCCTGCGATTATTCCAAACGCGAATAACTCGACCGTACAATTTCTGGTAGCGGGGACCTGCGTACGCGCTAGTCCCCTTCAAACAAATAAAAAAATAATTTCGCGAATGTTCTGGACTATTCATTGAGGTACCGCCCCCCCCCCCTACACTTACCACGCACATACGTATTGACCAGTCCTTCGGATCTCCTCTTGATATCGAGCTAGGGTTAGATCCGTTTCCGCGGGGCATTCATATAATTAATTTGCTTCCGTGGGGGTATCGATCTAGGGTTAGATCCGTTTCCGCGCATCGGACTAGGGTTAGATCCGTTCCCGCGCGGGGTCTACCTAGGGCTTATTTACTTCCGCGGAGTATCGGGCTAGGGTTAGATCCGTTCCCGCGCGGGATCTACCTAGGGTTTATTTGCTCACGCGGGGTATTGAGCTAGGGTTAGATCCGTTCCCGCGCGGGATCTACCTAGGGTTTATTTGCTTCCGTGTTGTATTGAGCTAGGGTTAGATCCGTTTCCGCGCGGTGTATTCATATGGTAATTTGATTCTTCGGGGTTAGATCCGTCTCCGCGCATCGGTCTAGGGTTAGATCCGTTCCCGCGCGGGACCTTTTTACCCCCCCCCCCCCCCCGTTTCATCGGTGTTGCAATCATTAATAGTGCTAAAACATTTAGAGTACTAAAACATTGATTGGAAGATAAGAAGGCTTAACTTTACTCCAAAAAAATTGAAAAAGTCTACGGCACCAGGAGTTCCCAGGCGGTCACCCATCCAAGTACTATCCTGGCCCGACGATGCTTAACTTCCGTGATCAGACGAGAACGGGTGTATTCATCGTGGTATGGTCGTAGACTCTTGATAGTGTGAATCACGGCTATTTGTTGTTACCCAAATTCAAACTGGAAAAAACTAGTCAAGAACTTCTTTTTAATTTGGACAAAAGATAGGAGTAGGTTAAAGTGATAGATTTTACGGAAAATCTTATTTTTTCTCTTTAATAGCAGGATTACTAGCGAATTTCGTTTATTTTATAAAATTGTGGTCTTGAAAAAGACCGTTTTTGTATGCGGATTGCACAAAATTTACTTGCTGGATGTAAATTTTGTTACTGCCTTAGTTCCCTCACTGACAGCGTGCTTGGCAAGCTCTCCAGGCAACAGAAGTCGGACAGCGGTCTGAATTTCCCGTGACGAGATAGTCAGCTTCTTTCCAATATTCGCGAGTCTGCTGGCTTCTCCTGCGATGCGCTCGAAGATGTCGTTGACAAACGAGTTCATGATGCTCATCGCCTTTGCCGAGATACCGACATCGGGGTGCACTTGCTTGAGGACATTGTAAATGTAGATTCCGTACGATTCCTTTCTCTTCCTCTTGCGTTTCTTGTCACCGGTTCCACCGATCTTTCCGCCCTTCTTTCCCGCTCGCTTCTCGCCCTTCTTGGCGACCTTCACCTTTCCTGTTACTGGTTTTACTGCGTCCGACATGATGAACTAATAATTCAGAATGAACTACGGCGCCCTCGTTTCAGAAGCTATTTATATGATGCGGGTGGCTCACCGGTGAGCCAGGAACAATCGGCAGCGCTTGTGATTGGTCAATAGCTTTTATGCATTGTTTCATGCCGCGTTCTGATTGGCTTAAAACTACACAAGTTGAGCCAGGCAACGAGTATAAATACTAGATTTTCGGGAAGCGATTTTTCATTGCCGAATTTTTTGTTATACCATTCGCGTATACTACCAATCTGCTAACAAGATGTCTGGACGTGGTAAAGGAGGAAAAGCAAAGGCGAAGGCCAAGACACGATCGTTCAGGGCTGGACTCCAGTTCCCAGTTGGACGTGTCCACCGTTTCTTGAGGAAAGGACACTACGCTCAGCGAGTTGGCTCCGGAGCGCCCGTCTACTTGGCGGCCGTCTTGGAGTACTTGTCCGCTGAGATCCTCGAGTTGGCTGGAAACGCTGCTCGTGACAACAAGAAGAGCAGGATCATCCCGCGTCACCTTCAGCTGGCCGTCCGCAACGACGAAGAACTGAACAAACTTCTGTCCGGTGTCACCATCGCGCAGGGTGGTGTGCTCCCGAACATCCAGGCTGTTCTTCTGCCCAAGAAGTCCGAGAAGAAAGCGAAGTAAGAAGTGTTCGCAGTGCTCTTCAAACAAAACGGTCTTTTTCAAGACCACAAATTTATAAAATAAACGAAATTCGCTAGTAATTATGCTATTATGAAAAAAGAACAAGTTTCCCGTGAAGTTTGTACTCCACAAACGTGCGCAAATTAATGACGTTTTTATGTCGAAAAAATGGCCGTATAAACTAACTTACTCTCTCTCCTACTTCCCGAATAGAAGGGGGTCGAATCAACCCGCAGCACTTGAGCTACGGTTTATACGCGTTGAAAAAACGGCATCCCGCGCCGAGCTAGGGTTAGATCCGTTTTGGAAATATATCTCTACGGACAGTGCGCAACTAATTTTTAATGGAAATTCTCTTAAAATTGGATATAATTGGAAACTCTATTAGGTAGAAAAATAATTGTAAGCAATTGCAAGCTAATATATCGTATATTTTGTAAACGTGTGGCTATGAAAATAGCCGTTTTTTAAGTCCGCGACGATTCGCTTATCCACCGAATCCGTACAGAGTGCGTCCTTGACGTTTCAGAGCGTAGACGACGTCCATGGCGGTCACCGTCTTCCTCTTTGCGTGCTCGGTGTAGGTAACGGCATCACGGATGACGTTCTCCAGGAACACCTTCAGTACTCCGCGGGTCTCTTCATAGATGAGTCCCGAGATACGTTTGACTCCACCACGGCGAGCCAAGCGACGGATAGCGGGCTTGGTGATACCCTGGATGTTATCACGCAAGATCTTGCGATGACGCTTCGCGCCTCCCTTTCCAAGTCCTTTTCCTCCTTTACCACGTCCAGTCATGATGCTTACTTCTAGTTGTCTACGAGAGTACTAACTGATCTGAACGCGCGCGTTGCCTATTTATGCTCAAAAAGCCGGGCTTGCATGGAAGCACCCCTCTCGACCAGTCAGATTAGCGCGCGCCGAGGAAATCTCAGCAGCCAATGAAAAGCGCGATTCCCGAACCAATGAGAATTCGGCATTCGGACCTGTCAATCAAACTGAACAAATAATATGCAAATGAGGAAAACTGAGCGCCAAGTTTGAAACTAGCCTCAGATCTCGCGAGACGTCGGACTAGATTCAATTTTGAAATCGACAAAATGGCTCGTACCAAGCAAACAGCACGCAAATCGACCGGTGGCAAGGCCCCGCGAAAGCAGTTGGCTACTAAGGCCGCTCGCAAGAGCGCGCCAGCCACAGGAGGAGTGAAGAAACCTCACCGATACAAGCCCGGTACCGTTGCTCTTCGTGAGATCCGCCGATACCAGAAATCGACGGAATTGCTCATCCGCAAGCTGCCCTTCCAGCGTCTTGTCCGCGAGATCGCTCAGGACTTCAAGACGGATCTGCGATTCCAATCGTCGGCCGTCATGGCTCTGCAAGAGGCGTCGGAAGCTTACTTGGTCGGTCTGTTCGAGGACACCAACTTGTGCGCGATCCACGCCAAGAGAGTGACCATCATGCCAAAGGACATCCAGTTGGCGCGAAGAATCCGAGGAGAGCGATCATAAGTCGAGGATCCTGGCTTCAAAAAAACGGCTATTTTCATAGCCACAAATTTCGAAAAATAACGATTATTGTCACATTATTACATGCACTTGTCATTTAAATCCAACCAAAAAATGTAAAACACAATAATACTTTCATTTCTAGAAAACACTTTTCTTACAGAGTTTCCCAAACAGAACGGGTTATACATTAGAAAAAAATATCCTTTTTATACCCTTTTCATCAAAATTGTCTAGTACGGGTAAGGGAAAATGACTTGTTTTTTTCATCAGAAATATCTAGTTTGGGTGAGAGCAATTGACTGCGGAAACATTCGTTTATTTCATAAGTGTGTGGCTGTGAAAACAGCCTTTTTTATGCAGAAAATGGCAATGAGACCATTTACTTCTTGGCGGTTTTCTTGGCCGCTGGCTTCTTCTTTGCCGCAGTTTTCTTGGCTGCAGGCTTCTTCGCCGCCGGTTTCTTGGCCGCTGGCTTCTTGGCGGCTGGCTTCTTCGCCGCTTTCTTGGCCGCTGGCTTCTTCGCCGCTGGTTTCTTGGCCGCTGGCTTCTTCGCCGCCGCTTTCTTGGGCGCTGCCTTCTTGGCCGCTGGTTTCTTGGCCGCTGGTTTCTTGGCCGCTGGCTTCTTCGCTGGCTTCTTCACTACCTTTGGCTTCTCTCCCATCTTGAAGGATCCTGAAGCTCCAACTCCTTTAACCTGTAAAACCGATTTACTGGCTACCAGTCTCTTCAAAGCCAGCTTGATGTGAGTTCCGCATTTATCAGCGTCAACTTTGTTGTTAGCGATGATATGCTTCTTGATGGCGATTACCGAAACTCCTTTTCTCGATTTGAGCGCGGTGATGGCTGCAGAGATCATCTCGGCGTACGTCGGGTGCTCGGCTGGCTTCTTTGGCGCTGCCTTCTTCGCTACCTTTGCTGGGCTAGACATTTTGTTTACTTCGTAGAAATATCACAAGAGATATAATAAAACCGTAACACTAGTTTACTTGATGCAAGATCAACTAATGTTGCGCTGCGATATTTCATATTTACGAAGATGGCAGAAATTCGGACCCGAAGGAAAGCACCGCCTCTCGGAAATGGCGCGAGACTGAGATTTTGTATTTACCGCTCACGCGAATGCGTTTTGTTAAGGCGGTTCCTAGATAGTTATGACCGCGCAATAAATGCAAATGATTAGTACGAGGATGGAGCTACTTACTCCTTTAGTTGGGCTTCCTGTGTGAAGTAATTTTACTGAAATATATGGCCAAAAGTACGAAAAATTGATTTTTTTTGCTTAAAAGTTCAACTCTCGGCGTTATTCTGCGAAAGTAGTATATTCTCTGGTCAAACTAGCTGTGGTATATTGACAACATAGATTTAGTCTACCAAAAAACACAATCGACCGGTCACTGTCGTCGAAATTCAAGCGT
>JAOZOU010000111.1 GCA_029933125.1 bacterium
ACCGTCACCGGCACTACTTCCAGAGTGTCTTCCTTCGTGTGCACGATCACTCCTTTCCCATCCGCCGTCCACTTGTAGATGTGTCTGATACCAGACGGATGGGTTATCTCTTGAACCCTTCCCGTTTTCACCGAGAACACATACCACCTGCATACATCCGTATATGTATTATCGACAGCCGCCACCAGAAGGCGGGCACTGTCTGGCGACCAGATATGCTCAGATACATGCATCCTGTTGACATCGAGGTCTTTATGATATATCTCCTGAAGAATCTTCCCTCTCTCGCTCACTATCAAAAGTGGAGCATAGGGAGCAACGGACTCGGGCACATAAACACTCCGGCTGACGGCTATCTTCTTCCCATCAGGAGACCACTTGGGATCAAATATCCATCCCCCTTCCCCGGCGCTTAGAATGTCATGGCGCTCTTTCGAATTCACATCAATAACCCAAAGCTGGTGAACAAACAATTTAGAGGAAGTCCATTCAGTCGTTGCAGCTTGATACACTATTTTTGTGCCATCTGGCGACCAGTCCCATCTGGCGGACGCTGCCGGGTAAGGGTAAGGAGATATCCCCTCTTTCCCCTCTAGCAGGGTCTCCCAATCGCCATCAGCCACATGCACCAGGATCAACTTGCCTATACCATCAACTACAGCCAGCTTTGTGCCATCCGGTGACCACTTGATCGTCTTATGACCGGTAGACTTAAAAAGTAGTAGTTTGTCATTAGGATCATTGACCGTGGTCAACCAAATATTGCTGCCCTCTGCAAAGACGATTCGTGAGCTATCTGATGACCAAGTCACTCCATAATAACGGCTCTCTCCCTTGCTCAATCCGATAGGCACGGAGTCACCTGCATTGACTCTGGTCAGCCACAAGCCGGGTTGACAGGATGTGCAGGGGCGGTCGGCACAAGGTGTAACCATCCATTCGTTGTCGGGTGATATCTTAACCCACCCAATCTCCGGACATAAGGCCACTCTAGCCGGGAAGACCTGGCCGACAATGTTGCTTCTCCTAGATAGACTCCCATACTCCAGCAGTCTCCATGCAACTGCTATCAGTGATACCCCGAGAATTATCATCACAAGCATCACACCAAGCTTTTTCATGACACTTTCTCCACCAACGCTTCAATTGCCCACCTGGGATGGCCTAAGAACCAACCCCCACCCTCGAACATTATCGGGTGGACCGTTTTGACCACCATACCACGCCTTTAGGAAAGTTGTCCACGAAACGACCTGCCTCCTCGCCCCAAGAGGATTGTTCAAGAATACATTCCCTTCTCTATCAATTCCTGTCACTACTACAAAATGTGTATACTTGTCATCACCTACCTTGTCAGGATCAACAACACCATCGCTGTCAGCCCAAACATCCACGATCACCGGATGCCCCAGTTCTAGCTCTTGCCGCAGCTTCTC
>JAOZOU010000112.1 GCA_029933125.1 bacterium
GATCTGTATTCACCGAGACCTCTGTGGCACCATCTGATGGAGATGGATTGCAGGGCTGCCTAGGGGGGTCCGCACACGGGCTTCCCCCATCATCACTACACTGCAGCAAACAGACGCTCAGAAGACCGACGAACAGACAAACACGCGAGATCCTCATGACATCAGCACCCCCTGAGACAGCTTACAATAGCGGCGTGACAGCAGATTCCCAGTCCCGAAAGCTGTGCGCCGGCAGGACTGGTCTCCGAAAACCCCAACGCCTAGGAAACGGCGCTTGCGATGTGCGACACAATCATCGACCTGAAACCAAGTCAAGGCTACAAGAACCGATCCCGACCACCCTAATCAGGACAGCCGAGTCAGCACACAACACAGACCCACAGAGATTGGAGCAATACTCACCTGGGAAATGAGAGCACCGAACACCGCAAAGCCTATTCATGACGATACTAACTACTGACGGCATAACGCCGGCTCACGATCCCGTATCAAAACCCGCTGAGAGTCTTTTATCAAGTCGATGAGTACAAAGTCAAGTAGAAAATGGCTTGGGGAGGGAAATGGGCAATGTACAAGAGAGTACGTAAAAGGGATCGAAGGGGAACAACTTGACTTAGCCGAGAATTTGTGATACTCCTGAACCGAGGGCGTGTCAAGATGGCTCAGCAGTTGAAGGTGAAGTGGCGCACTTGATTGTATTCTTGCTTGCCCTGAGAGGGTTTGTCACTGCCTGCTAAGGACGTGACAAGGAGGATAGTTGGTGGCACTGGTGAGTGCCTGCGTAGGGGCTGCGATATTGATGATGGTTGTTGTGCTTTCCGTCTCTAACTTCCAATCAGTACGTGTATGTGTATTTGCACTCATGCAGTGAGGGGGTTGCTCGAGGGAATCCAAAGCCCTGAGCAATGCACCTGGAGGTAATCTTATCGAGGCAAAGCCAGTGAACAAAGGCGAGAAAGGAGAGGGACAATGGCTAATCGAGCCCAAACCTTATCGTTGGCAATACTTCTGATATTGGGATCATTGGCTCTATTGCTGACACAGTGTGGAGATGAGACTACGGGTCCAAAGAATACACCACCAGACACACCATCGAGTCCCTCTGGTCCGGTAACAGGTGTTACTGATACATCATACCAATTCTCTTCTTCTGCCACTGACCCTGATGGGGACAAGGTGGCAATAAGATTTGCATGGGGTGATGGTGATACATCAGACTGGAGCTCGTTTGTCTCATCTGGTGAAGTTGTCTCTATGGCTCATGCATGGGATTCTACTGGAACATACGATGTCAGAGCGCAAGCGAAAGACTCCAGAGGTGCTACCTCCAGCTGGTCAGCCCCACACCACATAGTTATCTCCTCCATACCCAATAATGCTCCAGATACACCATCCACTCCCTCTGGTCCGGCAACAGGTCTTACTGATACATTAT
>JAOZOU010000037.1 GCA_029933125.1 bacterium
AGGCGGCTTAGTGTCTCGGTATCAAGTCAGAAAGGAGCAAAATGATGAATCGTCAGAAACTGCAACAACTACGATGGATGGCTTGCCTGATCTTGGTTGCTGTGCTTTCTACCGGATGTGGTGGGGGGCAGCAGGCTGAGCCAACGGACACCGGCGTAGGTATGCCAAACCCCGCCGCCAGCTATTGTGTTAAATTGGGGTATGAGTACGACCTTGAGAAGGGGGACTGTGTATTTCCCGATGGAACCAGATGTAATTCAGGGGCTTTCTATCGAGGCAAGTGTGGTCAAGAGAAGACGTATTGTGAACAGCAGGGCTTCAGGATAGAGAATAGGGTGGAAGAGGTAGGTACTACCACTTATGAGTATGCCATCTGTGTCTTCGATGATAACTCTGAGTGTCTTGAAGACGAGTATCTAGCCGGAGAGTGCAAACCGTCCCGGTGTGAAAAATGGTTGTTTGCCGAAGGCGGCTGTGTGGAGAAGAAATAAGGCTCTTCAGGAAGTAGGGAGGAGAAAGAAGGGCAGGCCATGTTGAGCCAGGGCTTGCAAGCGAAGGCTGTGGCCTGCTAATGGCGCTTTTTCAAGGGGACTTTCCCCGGCGCTTGTGCCATCTCCCGAGGCTGAGCCTGGGTCACCTTCCCGGCCCGCCGTTTGAAGCTTATCATTAGGCGCGCTTGTACCGCGCAAGGCGCGCATATCGCTCGTTGTGTCGCCGCCCCCCGAGAGATTCAAGCTCGCCCCGTTGTTCTAGGTCGAAAACAGGCTAAAAGGGTTGCCGGAAGACGTCGCGCTATTTCCGGCAGCAGGAAAATCAGGGCAGATGGGCTGCCCTGATTTTCCTGCTTTCCTTCGGGAGTCTCACGGCCGTCGTGGTGTACGAAAGGACCAGTGGCACTCGAAAGGGCGACGATTGGTCGAAGGGTCTCCTCTATTGTCATACCCTCCTCCATCATAATCCAATACTCGTCTCTCTCTCTTAAGCGGCGATGGCCTTGGAGTTGACCAAGCGATGGACTCCCCCTCGGGGCTGATGAAGACCACCTGCGTCAGGTGGAATACAGGTTGGGCAGATGCCGGTGACTGTCCACTAGTCAAAATGCTCTTGAATTCCCGAAATCGGCCAATGCGTTCCAGTTTGTCCGGGTTTGCACCCAGGCCCAGTTCTACGTTGCCGCGATCCAAAAGCTTGTCCCAGATAGACTGCTTGAAGGTCCAATGGGCAAAGGAGTAGTTCAACGCGCGTTCATTGTGTCGGAGGATACCCCATTCGTGAACCAGGCGTCCATTCCTGAAAACATAGCGGTTTGCGCGCCAGGCCAGGAAGCGCCAACCGATGGGAATCAGCGGCACGATGCCCACTACCGGCAACCATGGTGCCCGCTTTAGGCCGATCAGCATTGAAGCCCCAAGGATCAGCCCCGAACAAAGCAGTCCCACCGCCACAGGTTTTATCAGACATATCCGGTGAGTCCGAAACACTTTCTCACAAGCACTTGATCCATTGTTACCGCCGTCCATAGCTCATTCCTCCTGATGCATAAACACTAAAGGTCGCATACCCTCGACAGTACAAGATACGAACTCGATTAGCCGTTATCGCGGCTCTACGATGTATCACCTGCTGTCACATTTAAGGCTCCCCCCTTTGACCTGACTTCTTAACGCCCTGCTGTGCAAGTAGAAGCCGAGACAGGGGAGTGCTTTGGGCGAGATCGGGCAAGACGCCTGCCGGCTGTGGGCTGCGACTCACCTTGGCGATATCGGCAGCCCGCTCGCCCAATTGCCCTGCCACCCGTATCTGGCCTCCAATTAGCATTTTTTGTGGATCGGGCAGAAGCTGACGTTCGACCCAAGAATGGGTACGTCCTCCGTAATCTGACACTGTCCAAGCGGTGATTACTTCTCCATCCTCCAAGTTAATGGTGCGCTCCAATCTGGTATAGGGTTGCGGGGTGTAATGAGGATTGAACAGGCGCATCACGGGGGCCAGAAGCCAGTCAACACGGACGGCTAGAGGCGGTCCAACTCGTGAGATGCGCAAGGGGAAGGTGCGGGTGCGAGGATCAACGTGAATCTCTGCGGCCTCCCGGCGTTTGCGCGCTGCATAGGCAGAACAGAACCCCCAGATCACTGTTGTGCTCCCACCGGCCAGGCCCAGCATGATGACCACTAAGGCGATTGTCCCCCAGCGCAAGGAGGTTTCCTTGGCAGCAATCTCATCATCAGCGGTCGCTTCAGCCTTTTGTTGCTCCAATTCCCTAGCCCGGGTGTCGAGAGCTATAGCGGTGACCGTCGCCATCACCCGCGCTTCCGAATCGCGCGCAATTGCGGTAGCTCTTGCCCATTCCTCTGGGCCGGGCTCGTTGCAGGTGGATAGGCATAAGACCGCTTCTAAAATGACAACGGTTAAAAGCCATTGACGCTTCATCTTGCTGTTATACCTCCAGCACCCGACTTCCTTGGCACGCAAAAAAGCCGCGCCTAACCTTAGTGATGGGAGCGGCTTGATTGCTGAAGTAGCGTTAGTAAAGTTTTGACAAAAGTCAAAATGTCTGCTATAATGACAGGTGAAGACAGTTCTCAATGTAAGGACCCCCACAATATACTGGTTGGAGTAGTGCTTGCCAGGCCGCTCCCATCGGATGTTGTGTGGGGTCCCTTTTTATATATTATACATCGCGCAGTGGCGAAATCCGTCTATTTTCTTTACAGAACTCTCTCAACTGCCTCTTTTAATTTTGAGGGAAGCACGGGCTTCAGCAGAATCTCGGACACTCCGAGGTCTTTTAGCTGCCGATGGACGTCCGGACTTCGTACAACGGTACAGACTACAATCGGGATGTTAACGTTATGTTCAGAGCGTAGGGAGCGCAAGACGGAGACACCCCCGTACGATTCTTCGAGAGCACATTCCTCTCCTGGAGGGAGTATCACGTCCATTATTATGGCATCACAATCCTTGATGGTGGCCACATTTCGTAGCACTTCTGCCTTGGTCCCAAAGCGTTCGATTTTGTAGCCGGCCTTCTCTAAGGGTTTGATCAGGTCGTAGATGATATATGCATCATCCTCTATCCAGGCGATTGTTTTCATAAGCTCCCTCCTACTTCGCCCCTCGGCTGTTCGAAGGGCAGCTTGATTTTGAAAGTCGTCAGCCAACCGGATGAGCAGTCTTTGCTGCTGACGCATATCTCACCGTGATGCATATCTATAACTCTTTTCACATAGTACAACCCGCACCCCGAGCCGGTCCTGCGCTCAGTCTTGGTATGTTTACCTTGATACCCCTTTTCGAAGATTTTTTCAAGCTCCTCTTCCTCTATACCGACCCCAAAATTCTGTATGCTTACGAAGTAATTCCCGTTCTCTATCCATCCCTCGACGTCAATCCACCTTTTGCGCTCGGGAGCTCCGCTGAAGGAATATTTCACCGCGTTCTGGATCAGGTTATGAAAGGCGTAGATCAGGTGGGGACGCGACATCTCGATCATGGGGGATTTGTTATCAATCAGCTCCAAGTTGACATTGAAGGTCACTCCTTTTTGCGAGGCCTCAGGGGTGTAAAGGTTAATGCTTTCGTGAATCACCGGTCCGATGGGCTCTTTGGTGAAGCTAGGTGCTTGCAGATACGATTCAAGGTGATTTTGGACGATGACATCTAACTTGGTGAGTCCTCCCATGATGTCTTGAACGCACAGCTTGAATTGTTTTCGTGTATTAGGGATTCCACACATATCCATATAGAGGTTCTCACATTTAGCTACTAGGGCTTGTACTTGGATCAGGAACTCATGAGCAATGTCTTCCACGTTTTGCTGAAACATCACCTTCTGGCGCCAGTATTGCAAATACAAATTCCTGACCTCTCGCAATGCCCCGAAAATTTCGCTTTCCAATGTTTCCCGAGGAATAGGAGCTATATCGGCCCACAGCCGATATAGTTCTTGCTTCTCCTGAGGCGACAGATTGCACTCGCGGGCGAAGGAGTCAAACCGCTTTCTTGCTGCATCATCGAGTGCTTTATCCTGAATTCGAACCTGGCCCCCCATCAGAGTTACCGTCAAACTATCTTCTAATAAAATGGGTAGCTCGCAATTATATAGGCCGGCGTGGCACAGTCTGGTACACTCTGTCCGTATTTCCGCCGCCCTTCTCAGGTGATCCTCATCGCACTTCTTTCGCCTCTCCGGTGAGCGGCGTACCTCCTGGCAAAAGGGCCTAAAGGCCCCCCACGATTTCTCCGTTATCGTTAACTGCTCACGACCGTTACCCCGCTCATATAAGCCCATGGCGATCCCGGTTTTGGCGACGATCAAGTCTATGAGCATCCGTTCCAATGTGTGGCCGTCCTCGCTAGATCCCTCCACCACTCGAATCACCTCCCGGCACAAGCCCCGACCCGAAGCGGCTAGCGATGCTATTTCGGAAGCAAAGACTCGATGTCTTTAGAAAGTTCACGAAGGCGAGTGAGCTCTTGTCTCAGCATAGTCTGAATCTCGGGCTCCAAATGTTCATACTCTCTCAGTTCATATAACCCTGTCCTATCACCCAGATACCGCAATTTATAATAGTAGAACAATTGCCAAGCGAGCTGGTATTCCCTTTCCGACCGTGAGCCTTTTTCAGCTTCTTGAATTATGGTACTAACCCAGGTTCTCATCTCCTCAAATCCCACCCTTCCAAACGGACAACACCATGGTGGCAGCACCGGTGAGATGAGTTCCCTGGGCTCCTTGTATAGCGTGGGTGTCCTGTATGTGTCCGGCTTCGACCCAAAGAGCCGCTTGCGGACGGCAGACTCTAAAGCCGCAGGCATCTCCTCAGCCAGAATATCACCCAGGCGCTCCTCAATGCGCTTGGCATAGGCGGGAGCGATATCAGGGTCTTCAAATACCAGGTCGATCATTTGATCCGTGATCGCATCGAGACGACCTTCCCGCTGCGCAGCGGACAGGAAATCCAAGAGCTCTGGATATCGCTCATCGGCCAGCAGCTGCTTCAGTGTAGCTTGAGTATTGTCAGGCCTCATATCTGTTTTCCTCTCTGAATCAAAGTCTACCAGGGCTCATCAAGCCACTTCTGCTTGAAAGAAGCCCTAGCTCGGCGCAGAAGGGATTCGGCTGCGTCATATGAGATGCCTAGCACATATGCGATCTCTTCTATTCCACAGCCGATCATAAAAAACAGGCTTATAGCCATGCGCTGTCGAGGAGCCAGGCTCTTGATGATCTGTTGAACGTGGCGTTCCATCTCTGCGGAGAGGACCTTGTCCAAAGTGGGATCTCTGTCGGCTGTTTGGTCAGCTATTGCCAAAAGCTGGTCCCCATCCTCATCGCCTGGATCAGGTAGAGGGACGTAACGGCTCTGTTCCTTCACTGCCTTGGATAGCAGGCTAAACATCCGATATTTGGCAATGCTCGTAATCCAAACCCGCACGGAGGCGCGGTGGGGATCATACTTGGCGGCCTGCTCAAAAGCCTTCTGAAAGCCATAGGACACCGCCTCTTCTACAATGTCTTCAATCATGAACGGTGGAAGAAGGTGCTTGGCCCTGTTCTCACAAAGCCAACGGACATATCCGTACACGTATGTCTTATAT
>JAOZOU010000113.1 GCA_029933125.1 bacterium
ACGCATCTGTACTTCCAACAACGGCCTCAGCAAATCCTGATATAGCATCGGCAGCAGCCTTTATCGCTGGAGCGAAGAGAGCTCCCAAACTCCTCTGAATTCTGTCTATGTTATTCTGTGCAATTTTCAGCCTGTAAGACATAGCATCAAGGTTCTTAGCAAATGCATCGGTAAGAGAGGAGCCATAAAGCATTTCTTCATTTGCTTGTTCCATTAATTCTAGTAATCTTGGATAGTGATTGACTAGTGTGACGATAGCGAATGCAGCAACCGATCCGAAATCCTGATAAATAATTCTATTCCGCTTAACCTCATCTTCCATGTTATAGAGATATTCCAGATAGGCCTTAAGAACAGCCATTGGCTCTCGTCTCAGAGCCTCATGTAGATCAACGTAGCCCTCAAGTTTTACACCTGCTTCCTCAAGCCTATTAATCATATCATCTGAATCTCTAATGAACTCTCGCAGAAAAGCTCTCAATCTAGTTCCTGCTCTTTCTGCGGACATTCCAGCATCTATAAGCACTGCTGCCATAGCCGCTATTGCATCGGCAGAAACACCTAATCCTGATGCAGCAGCTCCTACTCTCGCGAGAGCGTTTGCGATGTCCTGACTCTCCGCTGTTGTAGCAATTGCAAGTTGATGAATTGTAGAGGCAAAGTTGTAGGCTTGCTCTGCTGGAATCGCGAAAGCCTTAGCCATTCTAAGAATCATATTCGTTGCATCAGGAATAGACATGCGTGAGACATATGCAAAACGAGTAATGGTATTTGTAAGCTTAATGATCGCTTCTTCTCCTTCTATACCAGCTCTTGCGACCTCAGCTGCTACCTGAGCTAATTCAGCAGCAGTAAAAGGAAGGTATCGTGAAAGACTATCAAGAGCTAAACCAATTCTGTTAGTTTCTTCATAGGTGAACTCTGCTGCTATACGCATTCCTATCAAGGCATCTTGGAAATCCGTGAAGCTCTTTATGGAGGTCCCAATCACCTGACTAAATGTATTAAAAGCAGCTGTGACAAGGAATATAGGACCGAGGAGTTTGAGGGCCCCAATAGAGAGTCTATCAATAAATCTGCTCGTTCGAGCAATCCCACTTCTTATAGCTGCCTGAGCGTTTAGAAAGATAAGACTTCCACGACCACTCCTCCTTGCTGCCTCATAAAGAGTCTTATATGAATCTGCTGCTTCAACTAATCTAGTTCCAACTCTTTTGAGTGCAGGATCAAGCGTATAAGGTATTCTCAGGGACTGACGCATCTCCTCTATAGCTGCTTTCTCAGCCTTCGTTAAGCCCTCGTATCCTACTCTTCGCAGACGTGCAAGAACAGTCTTAGCATCATCAGCTGTTCTAATCTTAAAATTAAGAGCTCTATCAGCCTCAGC
>JAOZOU010000021.1 GCA_029933125.1 bacterium
CTGCGCACATGGACAGTCTTTAGATAGATACCGAAGCCCCCGCCAATGATGAGTTGAATCTCTGTGCCCTGCATTTCATGAAGCAGATCGAGCAACGCTGTCTGTAGGTCAGGTATCGTGATCATTGCCGTAGTCTCTCAATGTCTTTCAAAAGAAACGACTTCACTTGTTCAGCGATTTCCCGATCGCGCTTGTCTCCGGCCATCAGCTCCAGATACACCTGAACAGGGGAGGCCCACCAGAAATCTCCTTCCTGCCGCGCATCAAAATAGACGATTTCATCTTCCGTCTCGACTAGTTCAAGGTTTGGAAATCTATCCGTTTGATTTCCGGGCAGCCGCTCCAGCAACTTCTCCAAACGCGGACTGTAAACAGATAACACATCTCCTCGCTGCATCACAGCATACCGCCCAACCGAGGATGTACCCGTGGCTACAATGGGAAGATCCAGCGTTTGCGACAACTCCAACAGTAATTCCTGAATCTTTTCACTACCGTCTGGAACCTTAAGACGGAGCCGCTCCGTGATGTTCGGAGTGGCATAGCTCTCACTCAGTTTTTCTAAAAGCTTATCGGGCTGCAGTAGGCGAATTGCGCCCCTGCGTTCAACGATCAGGTCCTGCTCCAAAGTCCTCAATGCTTTCGATACTGTTGAAAGGCTCATGGGCTTCTTGCCCCAGCAGCTCACCAGCATATTTCGCCGGTTAATCTCAGAACAAACCTCTTGAACAGCGTCAAAGACGGGATGGACTAAGAAAACCCTTCCAACCATCGAACTTCTCTTCCGATAGATGTTCTTTATTGGAGCGGATGAGGAAAAACGGTTCTTTCCACCGCTCCGGAAAATGGCAAACATGCCCGGCACAATCACGACGCCGTTGCCGCACAGGTCAATACCGCTGATCCCTTCCCGTTCCAGCTCTTGTAATTGATTTTCGCTCAGGAAGGGGAGGAAAAGCATGGGTCGATAGCCTTTCGGAAGTGACAACGATCTCAGCAGGTTGAGCGCACCCTCAAACGCCATGGGCGTCCAAAGGGCCTTGCATTCGACAGCAAACTTTGCTACGTTTCCACGCCATGAGGCCTCAACCAGCGCATCGATACGGCGGTTTTCGTCTACCTTCGGCTCGCTTTCCAAAAAGCGAAAAGAGAGCGGAGGCAGAAAGATCCTGCCTCTCCGCAACTGTTCAATCATTTCCTTCTCTGTCGGTAGTTTCCTGATTTTTTCCATTTTCCTAAACAAGAAAATAGGTCATTTTAGGAAAATAAGCAAGTTTCATTTCACGGTCTGCTGCCAGGTCATCAGCTCACCTGTTTCTTTCTCGAGGCCCTGGTAGCTTCCACTTCGCATAGATCTTCCCGTCCGTGGGCAATGGCGATGGAGCGGTCAGTGCGGCACTTCTCCTCCACTCGTTCGGGCCATAGTTGGTACGCTATATGTGACCAGTCGTACTTGCCTTCCTGGAGTGCATCCCAGTACCTCTTAGGCTCCTTCCAGGGAATGAGTTCCCAAAGGGGTGCCATATTGAGGATCACACCGTCATTGAGATCAAAGTCAATGTGCAGATCGGCTACACGGCGCAATTTCTCCTCGAAGTCTCGTAGTTCAGAGACCAACTGCTCTTGGCGGTCAATTTCTTTCTCGATCTGTTTTGCCTCACGTCCTGAGCTTCCAGCCTTCTCTTTGCGGGCTCGCAGTGTATTCAGCCGGTCCTCCTCGAGGCGGATTTTAGGCTCAACATAATTGAGGAGCGCTTTAAAGAGTATATCTTTATCCAGACGATGGTAATAGAGCCACAGCCCGTAGTTGCCCTTGGCTGAGCGCAAATACCAATAGATGGGACGCTTGCGGTACTTTTGGGTATGCTCCTTGAAGAAGCTGTCAGCCAGGTACTTGCGAAGGGTCTCCAGTGGTGCACCTTTATCGCCTAGAGCCTCCTTTACAATCTCCATGGCACCTGATTCTCTAAAGATAACTTCCAGGGTGGAGAATACTTTGGATGCGATGTTATCCTGATGTGAGGGATCCACCACGAGCAAGCCGTCTGCATCTTTTAGCGCCTGCAACTGCTCAACCATTGCTGCATCAAACCGCCCCCTGCCAAGGCCATTTTCCACTCCTGGCTCAAACTGACCCATGACGACGCCCACGGCATAACTGATCCAAGCCCTCGCAAGCTCAGGACGGGACCATACCGATTCTTGAGCGTTCTCAGCCCCTGCGGAATTGCCCTCCTCCTTCGGTTCATCGGAAGCTGCACTTCCTTGAGCCAGCTCAGCCTCAATCGCCTGACGGTCCTCTTCTGAAATGCCATAGAGGCGATAGATCTCCTCGTCGATCTGCCGCTCGATTTCGGCAAGCTGGGCGTGCCGCTGACCCACCTTGTCAACGCCATCGGGCCAGTCCGGCGGGGCAATGAAATCCCAGATGGTTTCACTCTCCTCGCTGTCTGCCTTGGCTAAGGCGATGGCTTGTTCGACAAAGAGATCAAGTTTGGCGCTGTATTTTCCTGGGAATGGCAGGATTGAAATGTGCCCAACTTCATAGTTGATCGTAGGTGAAATATACCTAAGCAATCCTTGGATAAGCTGGGTGTTCAAGACTCCGAGGCATTCGAAAACAATTGACTCTGGCGGAAAAATAGAACAGCCTGCGACGTCAAAAACAAAACCACCTGGAGAGAGTCGTACACAAAAATCACCAGAGGAAACTTTACTCCACGTCACGCCGCGGCGGAAGTAGTAGTCGGTGTTTTTTGCTACCCACTCCCACTTTCCATTTAGGTAAGGGTAACGTTGAATGATAAGTTGCTTGATCTCCTCTCCATCGCGTTCCCAATTGACGACATATTCCTGGTTTCCGTACCAGCGCCTGAAACCGCCGCCTTTCATATATGGGAACCAACGCTTGCCGCTTTGCATGGCTTCCTGGGCGTTCTTGCAGCCGAACCCAATTCGCCCGAGCCCCGGCTCCCACCAGTAGCGCAGGAAACGGAAATTGTCGGCCGTAGCAAGGCCTTGGCGAGGTTGTGCAATCTCTCCCAGCTTAGGGAAGGTCTCGAACACTTTTCTCAACCCCGGAGTGATCCAGTACACCCAGGGGCTTCCGGGGATGGCGTCAAAGTCACCCTGGCGGTAGCGGTAGACGATAGGGTCGTTTTTTCCGGTACGGAGGTTTGCCACCGCCTCCTCAAACCTCCGTCTCTTGGCCTCGCTGTCCGGTTCCTTCACCAGCCGGAAATAGATCCCCTCCACGTTTTGCCGTGCCTCGGGGTCCTCTTCCCGGCGAAGAACATACGCTGAGGTTTGCAAGGTGCCCGGATTGCCCACACCGAAAAGCGCCGGCCCCACATGAGCCATGGTCTCAATGGCTGCTTGTTCTCGAATGATTGCCCGGAGCTTTGCATATGAACTGATGAACATGAAAGAGTGCATCGTGAGCATTCCCACCCGCCCTGTCGGACAGGCGAGATCAACGCATCTTTGAATGAACCCAGCGTAAAGGTCTCCCTTCCCGGCGGGATAACTTGTAGCGACAAGGGACTTGAGTTTGGCGTTCATCTTTCGGGCGGACATGTACGGCGGATTGGTCACCACCACATCGTAGCGCTGCCCCAGGAGTTCCAGGAGGCGCAGCCCTTTAGCGGTTTCCCCCGCAAAGAAGGTTTGCTGTGCCCCGCCATAATGCTCGCGGGCAAAGGAATCGAGCTCCTGGCCGATCTGGACTTCCAGGAATTCCCAGAACTCGCGCCGTCCCGCTTCGGTTTCAAACTGTTGGTCAACGAACCCAGGCATGATGAGTTGCCTGCCTTCCCTCTCATAGCGGCTGCGCTCTTCGGCTACGAGTTCCCGGATTTCCTCTTCCAGACGGAGAAGCGACCCGAGTTGCTCCGAGTCCTTGAGCCGCGCCTGCAGAGCAGTCAGGATGCGCCGGTAGATTGGCCCAAGCTTCATCTGTTCCATGAAGTCTTTCAAGTTTTCACCGTCCAGCATGTGAACATTGGCGCAGGCTAAACGGCTTTCACCGATTCGGGCATTTGGATTCAGGGTGTTGGCTTTGAGATAGAGGGTGAGAGCCGAAAGCTGGACAGCCCGCAGGTCAATATCAATCCCGTGGAGGTTGTGGGAGAGGATGGCGTCGGCAATGTCCTCCTCGCAGGCCACCGGCGGTTTTTCCGGCCAGCCGGGTTTGCCTGCGTTTTGCATCTCCTCCCGGTACATAGCTACAAACAGATCGAAGGCTACCAGGCCGAAATGCATGGTGCCGCAGGCCGGATCGAGAAAAGTGATGTCCTTGACGCTTTTACCGGTACGCAAAGTGTGGTCGGGAGTAGACATCGGTACGAGGTATTCCAGTGAAGATGCGAATTCAGAATCGGGATGCAGTTCGAGCCAGAGGCGGCCGAGGGTGTTTTCGACCAGAAACCGGACAATCCATCGGGGAGTAAAAAGCTGGGTAACTGCAGGAATGTCCGCCGATTCAAATTTCTTCTTTGAAACACGAACCTCGCGAAACGCTTGTTCCAGTTCCTCAGAGTTGAACCCCTGGTACACCCACCCGATGGTCTCCTCGTTGCCCGGCTGCCAGGCTTCATCAAGCTCCGGGTCATTCAAGAGTTCCATCATTTCCTTGAGGATCTTTGGTTGGGGAACAAAGCGGCTGGGCAGGCTATCTGGATCGAAAAGGACCTTCACTTCTTGAGAAAGCCTGTGGCACTGATGGAGTAGAAATGCTCGATAGGCGCACTGACGGGGTCCTTCGCCTCGGCTGTTTTGTGGTAGGTCACCCCTTTCGTAGTCAGCCAGATGGGCTTCGTTGCCAGGTTCGGCGAGCCACATCTTGAAACCATTGGAGTCCTCGAGGCGCGTTATGGTCTCGCGAATGAGTCCGCGCGCCTCCAGCATCTTGAAAGCTACGAATCTGTTGAGCCAGGTAAATGCGGTTTCGCGAATGAAGGTCTTGAGGGCCATCTGGGCGGACAAACCACTTTCCTGGAGGAGGTTCAAATGATCGATCAACAGCTGCCTTGCAAGCTTCTCCTCGCTATCAAGATGCCCCATGCGCGAAGGGTCCTCAATTACGACCCCTGCGGTGGCTCGTTTCTTACCACCATCGAGGTAGATTCCGAACCTGCCCTCCAATTGATCGCGAACAGCGCTTTCCAAAAGAGCTCTTGCCTCTAAGACCATGCTGCGCAGCCTATTTCTTACACTCTCGTCCATGGTTCACTCCAGCACTATTTTTACTCCCTCATCGATCAGCTTGAGCAGGTGATCCTGCAATCGAGCGATGGCTTCCTTGACCTGGTCTGCGGACTCGAAAGCACCAGGAAGGAGATCAGAAACCCGAACGCGTTTGATCTTGACGTCCTGAGGTGTAACGAGCCTTTGGATTTCACAGGAGACCCTGTTAAAGCGCTCACCAAGTGCTTCAATATCTGACCTCATCTGACCAATGGTGGCACGGCAAGTGCTGCATGTGGGACTCAGCCCTGCCTGTGTCGTTGGCTCGGTTGGTAGGTTTGCGAAAGTGGTATCCGTGCAAAGATGGCTCGTAAGAGGTTCCAAGACCGGATCACGCATGGATTCAGGTACCTGTTCCCAGTCCCTAGTGGCTTTGATCCTCTCGATGGCATTTCGGTACTGTTCAGCCCGCTTGCTGTGAATCTCTTGATAGAGCGCACGATAAGCGATTATAATTTCTCGCGCCGTGGTCTCGATCTGTGTCATAGATTCGTAAAAGTTCTCCGACTGGAGCATATCACGGAGCTGCTTGGCCTTGTTGGCAATTTCTGCCTTACCATGAGCCTCAAGTTGGGGCGCCATCTCAGCCGTAGCCAACCTTGCATTTTGCAGGAGTGCCAGACTCTTTTCGTTCAGGCATTCAGCGATCTTACGCACGCGTTCACGGTGCTCTTTAAGAGAGGCTGCACCACCTTCCAGAAGATTCACACAGTCATCGGCAGAGCCAGCTTGAATGTTCGAGAGGGTTTCTCGGTATCCTCTGAGGAAGGAGAGCGATGGAAGCTCCCATGCCTCCACCTTTGCGATAAGAGCGTCCACTTGCTTGATCTCAGCCTCGGCGTATTCTTTAGCAGCTTTGGCGATCGCATTCTTATCTACATCCACGGTTTTACCCGTAAGGCTTTCGTAGCTTTTGACGGCTCGGGTGAGTGTCTTGGGGTCGATGGGTTTGGTGGGAGTGAAAACGGCTGATCTGAACTTGGTGTTGTTGACGAAGGGTTGCCTGCTACGCGGGTCAGTGTAGGAGTCAAATTTCTGTCCACCGAAGGAAACCTCGATGACGCCCGCACGAAACAAAACTGCGAGCACCAGTCGCAGCATGTCGCGCTCCCATCCGTAGGGTGGTCCGTTAAACTGGATTTCAAGAGCCTTCCCGGAACACGCTTCCCGATTGCCGTATTCATACTGGCTACGTAGGTACGTGAGTACTTCTTTAGCCACGTCAGCGTTCTGGTTAACTACGTACTTCGAACCTTCCTTGATAACGAGTCCCAAACCACGCTCGGTAGCGTAGAACACGTCTGGAAGGGCTTTGAGATCCACCGCCTTAAGAATCTTATCTGGTTCATCTCCTTTCAACGGTCGCGACCCCATCTCCAATCTAGGGTAGATGTCGGGAACAACTCGATCTAAGAAAGTCCTAATCATTTCGCTCAGGCTCTTGCCAAGAGACGAGGCATCTCGCGCCACGCCGCGAAAGATACCTGTTCCTCCTTCGAGAGCCTCTACGAGCTTGTCGTGCAGTTGTGACTGGTAACCAAGGGCTAGGTTCTTCTCGTCCTGAAGGCAAGCAGCCTCGATCGCCGAGATTTTCCTTTGAGCCCGCAATTGGTCATATTTCTCTACCATCCTTCTGGAAGCGTAGAGTTTAGCAACGAGATCGTCAATCGCCGGCGTCAGCGAGAATACCCAGTAAATCTCATTCTCGTGGGTTTTCTGGCGACTTTCATTCCGCACCTCATCGATGCGTGCTGACAACTCGGTTTCATCCTCTGCCTTGAATAGATTCAATCTGATATCACCATCATCACCAACAATCGTACCATCTATGCTTATACCGATGCGGAAAGTGCGGTAGTTCCTGTGGCGATAGGTGCGCAGTGCTTGCGCACCAAACACATCTCGCAGCGCATTGCGGATGATTTCATTCCGATCGCGAGGCTTGGGATCATAAGCTTTCTTCTCCGTTTCCCAGCTCTTCTCTTGGGCGGTCTGGAGTTTCCACCCATCCTCAGTGTTACGAATGAAATTTGCCCTCTGGAGCTTGTCTATTGCTGCTTTCACCTGACGTAGCGGAGCAGGGTCACCTACTTTGTCAACCAAGAAAGCGGCAATGTTAGCCTCCGTTCGAGGCAAATCCCGCACAAATTCCAAGAGGCAAATCGTCTTGGCAACTCGGAGTACCCACTGTTCCTCCGGATCCCCCTTGAATCGTTGGCTGATTTCGTGAATGTCGGTTCGACGTTCGTTAGAGAGGTTGCCTTCAACAAGCTCATACACCCGATCAAGGGTCACAAGTGTGCCAATCGGAGAGTCTGCAAGTCTTGTCCGATCAGAAACGAGCATCTCGTAGGCTTGCTTAATAATTGTTCGATTGCTACCCCCTAGGTGTCTTGGCGCACCAGGTTGAAGCCGAATACCTGACATTATGCTGATGCATATGTCTATATAATGTGGCGGGTAGGGATAGAACTGAATGAAATCGTCTTCACTTATGTCCGTGCAGCGTGATGTGCGCTCGAGCCGAAGCGCCGTATTGATCAAACCTTGATTGTCTTTGTAAAGCTTCCGAAGGATAGGGATAGCTTTGTCCTTCTTGGCCAAGACCCGCCGTGTGGCAACTTCTCGGATGTCAGATGGCGCAAGATCGACATGATGACGAAACCGATCCTGAAGCTTTGCGAGCTCGACACGCTTTGAGTCTATGGCCGCTACTACCTCATCGAGCTTTTCTTGGGAGGTCACTATGATCCAGCATGGCGCCGGTATCTTTCTTGCTTTCAAGAGATTACGGCCAACCTTACCGAATTCTTCCACCGTGGCACGCAGATCCTCAATTTTGTCACCACTCCTTGCGACATGCTGCCCAACCTCATCAATGACGAAGGCGAGCGCCTTGCCAGGACGGCGACGGGCGAACAGTTCAAAGGTGCGTTCGACCACCTTGCTGACGCTGATTGCTGCATCGCGATTTCGCTGCGTTCGTGCCCACGAGTCTGCCGCTGGATACGTTTTGGGATCGAGTGCATGCAGAACCGCACTCGCACGAGATATCCGTTGTGCTCCCTTCCGAACAATACGCCAATCCTTACCGTGGATGTCTTCACATTTGGCGATGAACTGTTCCAGCTTGCCTTCTGCCTCCAACTCGATCTCGAGCTCGGCGATATCAAAATCCTCGGCATAGTCGAGATGGCGCAATACCATCGCGTAGATGAACTCAGCTATTCTTTGCGTCACGTAGCGGGTGTCCTGCTCTTTGGCAATGTCAAACATGATGACTTCGGTTGGATACCGGGAGTTGATAAGGTCAATGAGGTTTGCAACTTGCTCGTCACCAATCCGCTGCTTAAACAGCACCGTAAAGTCGTGCCCTAGAACTTTCCTATTCTCGAGAGCATATCCAAGGTTCTTGGCGAAAGAGCTCTTGCCTGAACCAAAAAACCCGGAAATCCAGACACCTATGCTTTCATGAGGTTCCGATGGCGCATCTGCGATCGCCCTGAGCAAGGAAGCATATTGCTGACGGATGCTATCTGTCGCGATGTACTCAGTGATTTCTGAGTACACGCATTCCTCATCAACTTGGTCGACTTGGATGATCTCTTCGATCTTCCGGCTCAGGTCTCGTGAAAGCAGGTCACGAATTACTTTCATCTTTCCCCCCCAGTTCTATCCATAAATCTTCACACGGTAATTACCCAAAGCCTCTCGATCCTTCAAGTCCATGAACCTCAATCCAGTCGCTCCCTCAATTGAACCCGGATAGAATAGTATTGTTGTAAGAGATGTCCTCCCCTGCATTTGATCCAGCAGCTTCGACATGTGATAGATGCCAGGAGCCATTGCTGCTGCCCGCATCAAGAAGACAACCTTCGTAGAGGCATCCAGCGATTGAAGATGCTCAGTCAGGAGATCAGCCAAAGGGCGCCAGTCTCTGTCAGAAAGGTAGGTAGTAAGTTGCTCCTGCGCTGCCGGGAAGCCTCGATCTTTCTCGAGCTCCACGACTGCCTCGATACCCTCGGTCTCCTCAACCGCTCTCCAGAGGAGATCTGACATGTGGATTATGCGGGTATCCTTGCCCGCTTCGGTGAGCCGTGTTGCAAGTAACCGCGCCTCGCGCCGCACAGTCCATTCCTCCTGAGGATCGTAGCGGAAAATGGCGAAGGGTAGGTTGTGATAGACGCTAATCCGCGGTGGATTTGCCTTCAGGTCGCTCTCCAGAAGTTCTATTCGACTACTTAGTGAGGACATTTGCATATTCCTCAAGGGTAGCCGCTGGGAACGTCAGTCGCATCACGCTGCCCGCAACGTGGTATTCAAGAAGGCCTCGCTGGTGTGCCTCCAAGAGACAACGTTCCACGCCCTCCTGAGACAAAAAGAAAAGCCTCCAATCTGGCAGATTAAGGAACTTGGTTCCCGACGGCTGATGTTGCTTAAGGTAAAATGCAACGTAGCAAAAGGCTTCGATGGATAGATAAGCTGGAGCAATGCGCTTGTGGATTGCTCCTTGAAGCACACCAAAATCGCGAAGTGTCGAAAGTACACCACGTGTAACTCTGTAGATGGTGTAATCACTCCAGGCGCCACAAGTCCTGCCGTTCTCAACCCATTTCCTTAGCGCTGACTCGATTTCTTGCGCGTCAACATTCATGATCCCACGTGACCACAGAGGTGCGATAAGCTCAGTGACAACATCATGCAGGAGACGATCGGCGCGTGCCGCATGGAAGTAAAAGATCCATTGAAGAGTGCTTCCGTTGCAGTTGCGCCTTACCAATGTGGCTAACGCCCTAGTAACATCCTCTTCAGCAAGGTAGCGCTGTCGGAACACAGCAAGGATGTCGTCAAGCCTTGATCGACTTGTCTTCCCGAGCAGGTTATGACGGCGGATCCGATCCAAGTTCTCTTCCATCGAAAGCGACGGGTCCCATGCCGAGAGAAATGCTTTGGTGTCTGAGAGAAGAGCTCCGGCCTTAATGATCTTGCTGCTATACTGCTGTGTTGTCATGGCATCCCTTCTACCCGCTCTGGCCCTGATCCTAGACATAGTGATATCCTTCAGACCAATGCAATCTTGCTGCGACTTCGCTCACTGCTTTTTCTTTCCTGCGCGAGAAGGAGCAGAGGTCAGGCGCGCACCACCTGATTTCACCCATTCATCCACTTCTGAAAGTTTGAATCTGAAGAGTCGGCCGACGCGGTGAGCAGGCAAGCCCATCCTCCATATCCAGCGATACACAGAATCCTTGTTAACCCCAAGATGTGCAGCGACATCCTCTACCCCAACCCACCTTTCCTCGGTAGTCATCCGATGCTCCTTCGCTAGCTCTTGGACTTATACACACCATTACCAACGCGAGTATTAGTCAGTATACATAAGTGGGGGAGGGTAGTCAATAGTGGATCAATTCCATTTTAGCAGGTCGGTAGGGCCGAGCGCTAAGACAAGAATAAAGATTCGAACTTTTGAAATGTCTTCGATGGAGTACGTGGGAATGACAACGGCAGACAAGAGATCGAATGGCAGCGGCTGGGAAAAACACCTCGTCCTCTTGAGCATAGATGGCGCGTGCTATTGCATCGGCCGCTCAATGTAGACAGGTTTCAATGAGGCAGGTCTTATGAAAAGGAAGCGCTCTGGTGCACATCCAATCATGAGATACGCGATGAATCAGATGACGTTCCCTTTGCATCCGGTGAGCGAACGGGATCAGTCACCGCGCGGCTAGCCTCATCTTTCTAAACACAGGCGATTGAGAATTCAAGCGCTAGTTCGGTCGCTTGCGAGGTGATAACCCACCGACACTTGTTCCACGCCCAGGATCGGTGCTGCCTATCCATCCACCTTGGGGATGCCTTTTGCTGACTTGGGTTTTCTGTGGAAGGGTGTGTTGCAATGGACGCACAACATCGATCTTTACCCTATGGGCTTGGAGAATTATGATCGAAAGTACAAGGGTGAGCAGATGGGAGCGTTTGACTGTTGGACGACGACAAGAAGTTACAGAGGAGAACAGAGAAGAGATCCCGATGTCAAACATGTGAGAATCGAATCTGACAGCACCAATTGGTTCTGGTAATAGAGTGTTGAAAGAGCAGTCGGCACTGACTATGCTCCGTGGGGCTGCTGGGTCAAACGGCTCTAGATAGAGCTTCAAACATCCCTAAGGGAATGTGCGAAATTCATGGCAGGAACAAGGAGGAGGGAAGGATGAAAGAAAGAAGTATCGTTGGAGACCTCATAAACTTTCGCGGGCTGGTCTACAGTCCCACCAACGAGAACGGAGTCATATTCCTCTTTGGGAAGGTGATGGAAGATCTCAACATGTACATCGAGGAGATTAAGCCTGGATTCCCTGATTGTATAGGTCGAAGATTCACTGGAAAGGGATGGGAAAGAGTTGCCATTGAGTTTGAGTATAAGAGTTCACATTTCCAGCAGCATGGCCATGATCCAAACGAATGCGACATAGTCGTATGTTGGGAACATGACTGGCCTGATTGTCCTGTTGAGGTCATAGAACTAAGCGACATCATTAAGTCTCTACCGAACAAGCCTATAGAACGTCCGGATAAGGCCTCGATGATTGGCCAGATCACGGTTGAAGAACATCTCAAGAAATTTCCCCCAAAAGTGAGGGAACTTTTCGAAGAGTTTGACAAGAGAGTCAAAGGTATTTCCGATGAGATCTGGCACAGGGTGACTACCAAACCAGGCGCTACCTACTATTCGCCCGAGAGAGTCTTCGTATATCTGCGTTTCCAAAAACAGGGGCTTCGGCTGACCATCTTTACGAGAGGGCGGAAATTGAACGGGGTGAGGTCATTTGACTATAAGAGAGGTGGCGCAAAGTGGGGACGAATACACCTGAGGGATGAGAGCGAATTAGAAAGGACGCTTATGGTGGTGAAAAAGTCTTACGAGCTTATCAAAGAGGCTATAAGAGCGAATGAACCAACGGGATGGTTCGCTGAGCTGGAGGAGTCAGAAGAGGGAGGTGAGGAGTCCGCTACGCCTAACGAAATGAGGTGATTGGGCATGGGAATAAGGTTTCGGGAGGCACAGAGGAAGATGTGCAAGGCTTGGCGGGTCCTATTCCAGCTCTGGAGAGTGCGGTGAGAAGCAGGGGCAACCTATGCTTGTTAGTCGTCAGCTGGCGATCTCAAGGGAGCTGACGCCGCCGGAGGGGTGGAAGTGGGTATTGACCGCAGGCGGTAAGGCGAACATAACCCTTGCCTCTTGGAAGGCCGACCGGACTCCCAATAGGGGGTCGCATTCCCACCCTGATAACGATAAGAGGCTGCATTTTAATGAGATTCCCAAGGAAGGGTGGATGTGGGGTCTGATTCGGGAGAAATGTTATGTCTAAGACTCTCGAGTTTATGAGAGATGTTGATGTTGAGGGGATGGCTTGTCTGGATGCGGGGACAGGGGCGGGGAGGATGGCGCGGTATCTGGTGAGGAAAGGGGCGAGGCTGGTTTATTCGATCAGTAACAGCCAGGAGCATCTTCACTATGCTCGAAGCCAGTGTTCCGAACGGGAGCTGCAAAAGATTGTATTCATCAATGCAGATTTGGCGAGCCTGGATTTTCTACCTGCCGAAACATTCGATCTCATCACCGCTCATATGCTCATAAACGTTGTGCCGCCAGTGAAACTCTTTTCAATCTTGAAGGAACTTACGAGGGTGGCAAAAAGGGGCGCCGTGCTCGTCTTGATCGATTACAATCCTCTTTCTTCATATCAGACCAGCAGGTCCCACTTAGTCGAAGACCTGTTCAGATTGGAAAATGCTATTCGCTATCTTATCGAGGGTGAACCGGCGCTGGTGTGGTACCCATCCGACTACGTAGTCGATGTGCTTGAGCGCCTTGGCTGGGTTGGAGAGGATGTGAGGTTGATATACTCTAAGACTCCGTGGGAGAAGGAGCTCCTCAAGGAGCACCTTGACGAGATTGAGGAAATGTGTAGAAGATTTAGGCAAAGGGATATTGGAGAGCGGCTTTTGCAGAGAGCTGTCGGGATAGTCAACCAAATTGGTGACGATGAAATAATCTACGCGGGTACTGTCTACGGTATCAGGATGCAAAAGAAGTGATGTACTGCTGCCTGAGGGTTGTTGTTGATCAACGGCTCCAATTTCAGCGATTCCCTGATCGGGGCTCGCAAGCATCGTTCGCTCAGATGTGAATCAGGCAAACTGGCAACACGGTCGGAATCACAAAGAACCTAAGGCTTAAGTCAGATGGCCAGAGTCATCCTCTCTAAGCCCACTGCGACACACAAGGCCAAGGGGTGTATGCTTAATGCTTTCTGGATGCTCGGTCTTGCTTACTACTTTCTGTGCAGATTGGCTTCCTACTGGAGCATCAAACTTGCCATAGCCTTTATAGGCATCGGTGCTGGTATCTATCTGGTGTTCTGGCTGAGACTGGCATGGGCACGCATGAAACTTGCAAGGCTTGTGCGCGATATAATGGTTTCGGATCTATCCGTTGGTCTTCCGTGCCGCGTCGCCTATGAAACGGGCATATACCGCTGCATTGGCGACTGGGAATTGGTTGAGGACTACCGTGGGCATAGATCCAGTCAATACTTTGTGACGCATAAGTTCACCACGGAGACTACTGGGTCGGACAAGTCGGTCAAGCTCCCTCACAGGACTTTTCTCGCGATAGTGAGACGTGATGGAGCAGGGATTATAGAGTTTCCGGCAATTAGGTTTCTGGGCGAGCCTTATCGTGACCTTCTTATGCTTGTTATGACACCGAAGGGTAAGGTGACCGGCAGGGGACGCCTCGAGGTTGCTAACGAAAATCAGATGGCTGTTCTTGAATACAAAAGTGGTGGCGCATTCATAACCGGCGAGGGCTATTCGCTCTCAGATAATCCTGCGAGGATCAAGGTCGAGATTGCCCACAAGTCGCGCCCCGAGATAAGAGCAACGCTTGGAAGGGGAAAGGGTTTTGAATTCTCAATGCAGCTTTTGCCGGATGATGTAACTGTATTCATCGCAAGGAAGGAGCTCCCGCTGAAACAATTTTTGAAGTTAATGGGGAAGAGGGGGGTTATGATGGGACATGGACGCTATGCCGTGAGACTTGTCCTTGATCTTCGCTTTAGGAAGGATGTATCCGAGGAAGCCGAATTTGAAGTAGTGGCTGATTCGGAAGCCTAGCAGGTCTTGCTGGATTCTCCACGATCGTGATGCGTCCATTCCTATGAAAGGTCCGGAAAGCTCTCGACTACTTTCCTGGCGATGGGGACATCGGCTGGCGCGAGCCTGTAAGCCAAAATCTCGGGAATCGGTACCCATCTCACGGTTTCATGTGCTGAAAGAGTTATCTCGTCGCCCTCGATCTCGGTCATGATTGCTATCAATCTAATCGCACCATGCGGGTATGTGTGAAAATTCTCAGCCACTACTTCTCGCGCCTTGGCTCTTATGCCGAATTCTTCAAGGAGTTCTCGCTCGAGGCACTCTTGGGGTGTCTCGCCAGGCTCGATCTTACCCCCGGGGAATTCCCAGTAACCAGCCAGGGGATCGCCTTGAGGGCGCCGAGCAAGGAGAACACATCCGTCTCTTATAATTATTGCGGCTGTAACTGTCACAGGATCCGCCAACGTTGTTCCCTCCCACCCTTGGGAGCTGCCTTCAGTCCACTCACGTTTGCATCGCTATCGTAGCAAGTTGATAACCTTAGTGCAACTTACTGGGGATTCGAGACACTCGCAAGAACAACATGATAACTGCACTCTGTGAGCGCCTTTATGAAGCGATGGACTGGGAGGACTCGGCGAGAACAATTTCAATCGCGGGAGACAGGAGTAGGTCTGGTACAGCCAAGACTGAGGGAATGTTCGAGAGGAACGAGCCCATGGCGCAATCCGAATGTTCGGCAGGGTCCGCAGCTCGATTCAGGTCTTGGCAGGGTAAAGGTCTGGATACTGGTTCTTGAGCCACTCAAGGACATCGGTTCGAAACTCCTCTGCTGTCTTTACTAGCTCGCGAACCTGACTCTCCGACACAAAAAAGGCGGTGTCGTAGTCAACCTTGTTCCTCAGCCTCCTAGACGCGTCGAAATACTCCCAGCGCTTTGTTTCGAGGCCTGACATGAGCTCTGGCAGGACTTGGAAGGTTATCCAGTGGTGCTGGGATCCTGAAATCCTATAGCCGCTTGCTCTTATGACGATAGTTGCAAGCCGGAGGACGGCATTGTAAGCAGTTGCGAATCTGCGATCTGCAGAAACGCTTCCCACCTTGGCATCCGCGAGGTCCCTGTCAACTATCTTGAGTAGATCGGTGATTTCCTTCTGTGAGCTCTCATGCGGCTTTATGCGCCCTTCATCCAGCCAGTCTTTCAAGCTCATCCTCGCCACCCACTATCCAGATTTTGGGTTGTCTCAGCACTGCCCTAATGAAGTGATCTCGATTGCTCAGTTTTTGCTTGAACTCCTCAGGGGTGTAAACAATAGGATTGATCTCCCGCCTAAGAACTTTCTCGAGTGGCGCAAGGGTGCCTACTACTTCCTGTGTCTTCAAGTTTCCAACTATGAGCAGGTCTATATCGCTTGATGCTGATTCCTTGCCCAGCGCAATGGAGCCAAACACAAACGCTAGTCGGATGCGGGCTTGTGTGCGCAGCAGTGCCTCTCGGACTACATCAGCTAGGCCCGTCGTCTTGACCAGCAGGGATCTGAGATCATCAAAGACGGGATGATCGCGTCTTGCTGAATAGTATACTCTGTTTCCCCGTCGGACTTTTTCTATAAGCCCCGCTCTTTCGATCCGTTTGAGCGCTCGTTGAATTTCAATGACGCTTCTACCCGTCTCTTCGGCGATATTTCTCTGGTAGTATTCCTGGTCAGCGTGGAGAAGCAGAAGCGTCAGAACATCCAGCAAAGCACGGTTGGGAAATATGTTTACAATGGATGGCCCCCTTTCGGGGCTCGCTGTACGACGTCTGGCTTTTGGTTTCTCGCTTCTTAGACTCTTCCGTCTAGCCAATGTGTCACCTCATTCGATCGACTACTAGGATCGACTACAATGTGTAGTCAATTAACTACAATTTGTAGTCGACCGGGTCAAGCTAAATATTGCGCGTTATTGTTGTGACAAGGGAGATTCGCTTGAGAACTTGCAAAGCTCAGACGATCAGATATGATTGCCGTGACATGTCAAGCTGGGCGGTGAGGTAGGTGAGCTGGATCTGGGATTCGTCAGTAGGTCTGGTTTCTTTGAGTTGAATTGTGGACGGATTAATGTCTTGGGCACGACTCTATTGTGTTTGGGTTCCCTCTGCAATTGTTTTGAAAGCGTATCGACCTTGATATTTGCAAGAGTTTGGGGTAGCGAGTTGGGGAGGGAGAGGGTTGGGTGTGATGGTGGGATGATCTCTATCGGTGGACTCCCGGGGGCAACTCCAAAGACGGGAGTCAGACGTTGTTAGGATCAGTAGTTAAGGTCCCGGGTGTCTAATCAGTGAAGTGGAAGCCATGATGAAGAGCATCCGAGTACGTATCGAGATCCTGCCGGTCTTCGGAGTCTATCGGCGACGACGGGCTTTGACTACAGGGCGCAAAACCACCCTCAGTACATACGCCATACTGATGGTCATCATTGTGGCCTGGAAGGATGCGGAGTAACAATCGAGTAGAGTCCGACAGAGGCAGTCTGAGAATCATATTTGAAAGCTGTCCATCACAGGAGACTCTTGCAGGCATTCCTTTGTGAAAACAGTAGCACGGAGCTATCTCAATACCAGCGTCGGCCTGATTTCTGTTCGGGAACGGCAGCCGCCTCTGGCTATGAGCAATCGCAGAACAGGGCTTCAGTCAGTTAGAATAAACCGGAATGGTATGACAATGGCAGCCCTTGTGGGTGTACCTTTGGGTCTAGCAGGTGAAAACTCGAACTGAAATGCTGCGTCAAGAGCTGCTGGATTCAAAAGCGCATTATCTGAATAATACACTTGCGCTGAATCTACTTTGCCTTCTTCATCAATCATAACATTTACGAGAACTAAACCCTCAATTTCTGCCCTACGCGCCAATTCAGGATACTCCGGCTGAACTGCTCTTAAGACCTTTGGACACTCCTCGGGGGAGAGGTACATCCCGGACGGACTACCGGCAACATCTGCCTCGGTGATCCATGTTGTTGAAGTATCCATCGGGACCGAGTACTCTTCTCCATGACGAGCGGCTGCTCGCCAGCTGACTCCACCTTCCTGTATCTTCAGCCAATATTGGGTTCGGCAAGGCACAATCTCCCCGCTGTTTTCGACGGCAAAACAGTAAAGGTCGACGCGGTATATTCCGGGGGTATCAGCCACAGCAACCACCCTATGCACCCTGCCCATGACGTCAGCGAATCTTGCATCCCAGAGGGTATTTTCGCCAACGGCTCTAAGCTCAGGTGGGAAACAGAGCCATGACCAACAATTTATGAACCTGTCAGGCAGAGAGGATCTAATCTGCACATTTACCTGGATCGAGTCTCCCGGTGACCCAATGCTCTTGAAAGATGCAAGAAGAGTGAGCAAGCGGCACTTGTCACAAGACCCAAGGCTTCTGCGCAAGCTAAACAAGGTGTCCATAGCAGGTGAACAGAAGTGTTCTTGGACTATCCCCGCCTGGCATGAGATGGAGCTGGCTATCTGAACGAGCGTCGCTACAGTCAGGAGGATTGCAAGATGAACCAGGGGCATCTTGGTCAAGCTGAAGCCTAACAATCGTGGGTGGTGTCGCAATACCGTCAAATGCAGCTCCCGTCCAGGACTTTGCACGACAGGAATGTAGGATAAGGGCCGGTAGCCCCCATGTCAAGCAAAAGGTACCTCTTGAGCGGGAAGGAATCCGCGTAGTGGAGGATACCAGGGTCGGAGCTTCACTTTTGCATCGGGTGTGTCGAGGTATCGTCACGGGGGAGAGTCTGCATCACGTTATTCCTATTCATGTCGGACGTTCTTCAGTTGACTCCACTTTACTGCATGCCTTTCGATAGAAGCCTTATGAGACCCCGACGCAATACTCCCTCGGTGTCTACCAAGTTAGACCTCAATTAACGGGTATCTGAATTCGTAGCGTTGCCCTTTGCTCTACGGTGTCACCAGCCGAGGATCTTAGTACTTATTGTTTCTGCTATCCAGATGGCGCCAAGGCCAACAAGAAGCAAGCTGATGAATCCCGTGAAGGTGCAAATGGATTCTACACCTCTGGGAGCTCCATGCCGCGACTTGTCCGAGACTCTTTGAGCATTCCCACGCATGCATGGAGGATAGGCAATCTCGAAAGTTCCTTACCCTCGATGGTAAGCATTCCCACGCATGCATGGAGGATAGGCAAGGCTGAAAGCAGCGACCAAATAGATTGAAATAGAGCGCAAAAACTGCTACAATAGCGGAGCGGAGATACGGCTAATCCGAGCACTTGGGCACTTGGAGGTGAAGACAATGAGGCGTATTCTTTTGTTCGTTTTGATCTCTTGCTTGGCGATCGTCCATGTCGCAGCTGCTCGAACATGGGTCGTCCTACCGGACAGCACAGGCAATGCCCCTACGATCAAAGCGGCAATTGATTCAGCGACCGCTGGTGACACTATTATGGTAGCCTGTGGCA
>JAOZOU010000114.1 GCA_029933125.1 bacterium
TAGGTTCCGGAGAGAAACCTTTTTGGTATAGTTCTTCTGAGCTGTTAGAGGTAAATCTGGTAGACAGCATTTTCTATAATGAGGTGGGGGCTCTGGTAACCCAGACAGCATCCGGTTATAACGTTGGCAAGGTTTCTAATGGCACAGCCGGCCAGTATCTAAAATGTAACGGAGCGGGGAATATACCTTCGTGGGATGTTCCTCCAAAGCCTATTGGATCTATATATTCACCTGCTACTGGATCCAGTAGCCCTACTGCTGGGGTGGTAACGAAGGGTACCTTCCCAGTAATACTTATGACTACCTCAATTTGTGCGTATGTGTCAATTACTGTTCCTGATGACTTTAGTACAATTCACTCTGTCTACTTGTTTGGAATTGGAGATGATAACGGCACCAGAACCTTTAAAATAGAAACCAATTACGGATGCTCTGGTGAAAATTATGACAATCATTCGCAGACTATATATTCTGATGTTGCGCTCTCTACCGGTAAGATTTTTAGTATAAATATAGCCTCTGCGTTAACCGCTATATCAGCTAATGATCAGATAGGAATTAGGGTTCGGCTTCATAACACCGGCGCTAACGATACTGGATTAATCGGCGCTAAGTTTGTATACAATCGAAGCTAAGTATAAATGTTAGTAAAAACAGAAAAAGCAGAGACTTCAGCAAAGAAACCTGAACCAATACATGGTCGGTCCGGGTTTAACGGCACCGTACCAGTTCGTTGCACTCAGGACGGAGAACTCCTGATTTATCAGGTTAATAATCCTCTCAACAAGGTCGGTCACGGTGTTAATCACAAGAATAAAGATGGCATCCTGGTCTTGGGTGATGATGGTAACTACTTGCGCAACCTCCGCGTTGATCCTGATGGTACGCTGGTTACTCGTATCGAGAAGCCTGAGATGCCCTCAGTTTTAAGCGTACAAGGAACGGTCCGGATCGAGAATGAAAAGCTGGATGTTAACCCAGTCACAGTGACAAACATTCCCTCAGAGATGAGGATAGCTCAAGAGTTCCTGCAGGTTAAGCAAACTCAGCATCAGGTAGAGATTATCCCTGTATCACACTGTGGGCATGAGTCAGTGATCGTGGACGAGCCTTGTTTGGTTAGATCAATCTTTTTAGCAGCTCCATATCTTGTGAATATGCAGATTCAGGGAATCACGGGGGCAATGTATCTCAAAGAACTCAGGATAGAAGCCCCCTTCCCTTTAACTTTCAAGGTCGATGAGCTTAAGTTAATCACAGAAGAATGGGTCTCGGTTGGCGGATATGTGATCTGCGAGAGGAGTAATAGCAGTGAAGGTTAAGAAAGGTGAAGTTTGGTTGAGGAGGGAGTTTGAGGCAC
>JAOZOU010000002.1:0-172180 GCA_029933125.1 bacterium
TCACCATCACTCACATCCTCGCCACTGTTGCCATCGGCGTCGTGGGCTATTACTTTCACATGGGCCGCTGTGGTGGGGAGACCATTGATCTCCCAGGCATAAGTGCCATCGTTGATTTCACCCGCTGCAAGCGTATCGCCATAGGATGCTCCTCCATCACTTGAAAGCACGATGTCTATGGATATTACTCCTACATCATCCTGAGCATCCCAGAGAATGTTGTGAATAGAGCCTATATCCCATACCTCTCCACCATTGGGTGATAGGACAGTGACAGTCGGGGGCTCTGAGGGTGTGGGTTCAAGGCTGGCAGTTACGCTCTGGGAAGACGATGCGTGAATATCCACACCCACGTACCAGACTGCATATTGGCCTGAGGTGTCCACCTGAAGGAGTGTACCGCCGCTAACTGTCATTGTCCCGATTTCATTAGGCATAATGAAACGGATGAGTCCATTTTCGAAGCGCTCACTCAAGCTGTTGGTGATGTTTGCCGTGACGGTGTAGTTGGTGCCATCGTTAGCAGGTGAATATGTAACCCTGAGATTGTTGCCATCTGAACCCGCTGAGACTGAGGGAGACGGTTGGAGCGTCCCTCCTGAAACCCTTATGATTCTGTAAGAGCGCTCACCATCGCATACATTGTTGGTTATGATGTCAAAGGGGTGCGTAAAGTCGTCATCATCATGGTGGACATGACCCGAGAGTGCCATGTCAACCCCAAGGCTATTAAGGTTGATCTGATTCGAGAAATCGTAATGGTAGAAGAGTACTATTGCTGAGCTGCTGGAGGCTCTATCTATCTCATCATTCAACCATTGCAGCTGACCTTGTGTGAAACTCTCACCCCCGTAGATTTCTGCTCTCCAGTTATCGTAATTTATGTAAGCTTCGAGTCCAATGAAATGAACCACACCGTAGTCGAAGCTGTAATTCTGGGTGTACCATGGTGCTCCTGGGGGTGGGTCATCGAGTCGCTTCCAACCGAAGAATTTCCACCAATTCCTTCTAGCGGTTCCATCAGGAGGTGGTGTATCGTCCCAGCCACCGATGTCGTGGTTGCCAGATGTTAAATAGAAAGGAACTTGGAACTCCTGAAGAAGCCGCTGTGCACGAGTGTAGTATCTCTTCGAAAGGTAATCCTCAAGTTCACCTTCGTTCATAAGATCGCCAGTCAAGAGCACAAATTCTGGATTGATTATGTTGATATCCTTTATGACCTCTCGCATATCGACGATCTCGGACGTATCCGTGTCAGCACCTTCCTCGTAATAGTAGAGATGCGTTGGCAGATGAGGATCGGTAACATGAACAAAATAGTAGTCGCTCTTGAAATCCTCAATGATCTTAACAGCATGCTTTGTGGTATCATCGATACCGCCATTGGCTTTGACAACAAGATCATAGAGATCATAAACGTCGACGAATGGGGTGAGAGCCTCGATTTCCCACCACGATGTGGAGGCATCATAGGCTGACCCCACTAGGGACAGAGGGATAGAGATTTCTCCATGGAGAAGCTCAGCTGACCAACCGGACGTACCCGGGTCTGCCTCGCACTCAATTCGGATTGTATCTCCTGGTCTCACGATCTCAGGGATGTTGAGGAGTGGCCGCTGGATGACTGTAAGGGTATCTCCAACAGGCACAGCCTCGGCTCTGGATGGTTGCACAGCCGATGCTATCAAGACCAAAATAAAAATACCCGCCCACGCTCGGTGTCTCATTTTACCTCTCCTTCACTCAGTTTCCTTTACATTATATCAAAACCATGATAATCTTACAATAAGGGGTCGGAGCTAAAAAAATGCATGCGTCTATCTTATTGAAAAATCGAGAGTTATTCCGGAGGGGCATAGGGCGCCTGATCATGATGCATTTTTTTAGCTCCGACCCCAGGCCGGTTGTGGTTGTTTTGGTTTTGCTTCTCGCAGCGAGCTCCTGGGCGGATCTTGACATTCACATCCTTGATGTGGGTCAGGGTGACTGCACCCTCATAGTCTCGCCAAGTGGTGGTACCCTGCTCTTCGATGCAGGCTGGAACGGAAAAGGCAATGGAGTCGTCTGCCCCTATCTCGACAGCTTAGGGCTCAGCGCTCTCGACTATGTCGCTTGTTCTCACTATCATGCTGACCACATCGGTGGCATAGATGAGGTAGTCAATCATCTTGGTATTGATTCTGTGAGGATTGCAGCCCTCGACAGGGGCTGGTCATACACTACAGCCACCTATGAAGATTATGCAGCCGCTGTTGCCCCGAAGCGGCAAACCATAACAGATGGACAGGTTATTGACCTTGGTGGCGGTGTGACTGTGACATGTGTTGGCGTTAACGGCAATGGCCAGCTTTCGCCTCCCTATGATGATCAATACGATGAAAATGACTTATGTGTAGCACTTCTCGTCGAGTACGGCGAATTCGATTTCTTCGTTGCTGGAGATCTTTCAGGAGTAAATTCATCCTACTATCATGATATTGAAACATCAGTCGCTGCCGACGTTGGGGATGTTGATGTCTATCGTGTTGACCACCATGGCAGTGCAAGCAATTCCAATGTCAATCTGGTTTCAACTCTCCAGCCGGAAGTATCAATAATATCAGTTGGTAACAATTCCTACGGGCATCCAACACAGACTGTGATTGATCGCCTTGTTACCTATAGCAGCTACATCTATCAGACTGAACCTGGTAGTGGTGGCACAATCCCATCTGGTCATGGCGAGATTGCCAACGGTCACATCGTCATTCATGTCAATACCAGCTCATACACCGTCAACGGCGATGCCTATCCCCTTGGTACATCTGGTATTGAGATCACGACCTTACCCAGCATCCGGATCTATCCAAACCCATTTGCGAAGAGCGTCTCGGTTGAGATTGACTCAGGCAATACTGAGGATTTCGAGCTTGCAATCTATTCGGTTGAAGGAAGACTCATCAGGCTTCTGACTTCTTCCAAGGCAGGCCCCCCACATAGCTTCATCACCTGGGATGGAACAACACTCGATGGAAGGATTGTCTCTCCAGGTGCGTACTTTTTTCGCTTCTCCCGCGGTGCGTACAGCAAAACATTCAAGGTTATCAAGCGCTAGCACCCCTCGATAAAGAGCTCTTCAGGGTTAGTATTGCTTCGGCTCCTTGACATAGCTAGACGGCATCCGTTATTAAATTGTATTGATGGAGACAAACCTAAGGAGTGCGGCAAAGGGGAATTAATCATGCCAACATATTCACATTCCCGCCTTGAAACCTATGAGAACTGTCCCCGCTTATACAAGCTTCAGTACATAGACAAGATAGAAATCGAGGAAACTGAATCAGTCGAAGCTTTCCTCGGCAGCCGTGTGCACGAGGCTCTCGAGAAGCTTTACAAAGATGTCCGCATGACCAAAATCCCTACGCTTGATGAGATCCTTGAGTTTTACGAGAAGGCTTGGGATGAAAACTGGCATGATGGCGTAAACATTGTTAGGAAAGATTACACACCTGAGAACTACCGGGAGCTCGGCAGACGTTGCATAAGCGAGTACTATGGGAAATACTATCCCTTTGACGAGTCACGTACAATAGCTGTTGAACACGTCGTTTTCTTCCCTCTCGATAATGATAGAAACTACTGGATTCGCGGAGTTATTGATCGTCTCTCCGTTGCCAAAGATGGAACCTACGAGATCCATGACTACAAAACCTCAGGACGCCTGCCCACACAGGAGCAGGTTGACAGTGACCGCCAGCTCGCTCTCTATCACATCGCTATTAAGCGCATGTGGCCTGATGTCAAGCAGATTGAATTGGTTTGGCACTATCTGGTCTTCGGCAAGGAGATGAGGTCACGCAGGTCGGCTGATGATTTAGCAAAGCTCAAGCAAGAAGTTATGGAGCTGATCAAGAAGATAGAAAACGATACAGAGTTTCGACCGAAAGAAAGTGCCCTCTGTGACTGGTGTGCATATCCTGAGTATTGTCCTGCGAAGAAGCATATCACAATGACATCGAAGCTCCCTGTTAATGATTATCTCAAGGAACCGGGAGTCGTCCTCGTGAATAAGTTTGCTGAGCTTCAGAGGCATAAGAAGGAAATAGAGGAAGAGATGGATAAGGTCAGGGAAGCACTGATAAACTATGCGAAAGAGAACGATGTTGAAGTCATAAAGGGCAGCGATCACAGAGTGCTCGTGCGTTTCTACAAGAATCTTGCCTTTCCTACCAAGGATCATCCCCACAGACATGATCTTGAAGACCTTGTACGCTCCCTGGGACTTTGGGAACGTGTTTCTGTTTTGAGCCCGGTGAGCCTGGCTAAACTGGTTGAGAGCGGCCAGCTTGACGATGAAGTGGTCGCAAAACTGAGCGATTTGGCGGTTGAGGAAGTGCGTCCATGGGTCAAGCTCTCCAAGCTGCGTCCTGGTGATGAGGATTTGTGAAGGTTGACATCCCTGCGGTTTGGTGAGAAAATGGTTATTGGATAGGCAGCGCGTAGGTCCCGTAATGACTAAAACGAAAAATGCTTTTTTTATTGTGCTTGTGAGCACGCTGCTTTTGCTGGCGTGCTCAGCTGTTGATGTGCGTATGGGGATGGGTACGGGTGAGGGTGTGAAACTCTCATACAGGGTTGTGGGGCGAGGGGAGCCGCTTGTGGTCATCCATGATGGGCCAGGCTATGAAAAGTCGATTATGTATCCAGGATTCGATGATCTTGCTTCTGACATGGCTGTCATCTACTATGATCAGCGGGGCTGTGGGAGGTCGCAGCCTCTTACGCCCCTCACATCGCTCACCATTGATGATAATGTTGAAGACCTCGAAGCTTTGCGCGAATACCTCCATCTTGACAGGTTCTCGGTTGCCGCTCACGGATGGGGAGCAGTAATTGCAATTGAATACGCACGTAAGTATGGTGAGCATCTCAATGCAATCATCCTTATTACGCCGATTTCTCCCTTTAAACCCGATCCTCTAAGTCGGGACGTTCTCGAGAAGCTCTCAGGCAGAGCGAAGCTGGAGATTGCCGAGCTCCTCAATCATCCAGGAATGACAATGCTTGAGAGGAGAGAGCGCATAATGCGGCTCATGCTGGAAGGTCTATTCTACAATCAGAAAGCACGATCCAAAGTTAACCTTCACCTGGTTAAACTTTCTCCCGATGTGAACTTGAGACTTGGGCGCGAGCTTAGTGAATTTGATCTGTTTCCCGTTCTTGGCCAAATCGATGTGCCTTGTCTTGTGGTCATTGGCAGGCATGACTTGCTGACATCTGTGCGCGATCAGATGGCTTATGCGGATGGCATTGATCGTTCTAGCGCTGTTGTCTTCAATGAGAGCGGCCATTTCCCATTTCTTGAAGAACACGATGTCTTTATCAGTGTCATAAAAGAATTTGTTCTGAGAAAGCGGATTCCTACGCTTGTTGACCTTGCGACGGGGGGCATAGGAGCGATTTTCTAATCTCTCAATGTCGTGCTAAGGGTGAAGGGCCTAAATGAAATCTCACAAGATACGGTTGCTGAAGAGGCTGTCGTGCTTTGAGCCACTGATAGCGGTCTCATTACTGGGAGTGGCCCTGGGTTGGCTGGCTTTGATTGCACCTTGTAGTGCTCGTGAATCTGATGGGAGCACAATCCAGAAAGCCCATGAACTTCTCGAGAAAGGTAGCATTGCCGAGGCTGAGAGTCTTCTAACCCAAACAGTCGCAGCAAATCCACAGGATCATGAGGCATATTATCTTCTCTCAAAGATCTCACTCTATGGGCAAGATCATAAGAGAGCGATCAAGTATGCTGAGAAGGCAATCAAAATCAATGACTCTATTTCAGATTATCATTTGTGGCTTGCCAGAGCATATCTTGCGAAGGCGATGGAATCCAATGTCATCAATGCATTCCGTTATGCGCGCAAGGGTAAAGGTCAATATGAAAAAGCTGTCGAACTGGATTCGTCCAATGTCGAGGCCCTTTTTGAGCTATGCATGTATCTTGAAGCAGCTCCTGGTCTGGCTGGTGGAGACAAGGATAAGAGCATAAAGCTTGCAAGCCTGATACAGAAACAGGATTCATTGTATGGTGCCTACGCCTGGGCAGGGATCTGGGAGCATGAAGGCGAGGTCGCTAAGGCAGAAAGCGCACTCAGTGAGGCTGTCAGGTTAGATACCTCATCCTCCTACTATGCGCGCTATGCACTTGGGTATTTTTATGAGCGTCAGGAAAGATTCGATGATGCCATAAAGGTTTTCAGGGAGATTCTTGAGCTCGACCCCGATGCCATGGCTGCACTTTTTCAGATCGGAAAAATCTATCTTTTGACGAATAAGAATCTTGAGGAGGCAGCAGCTTGCTTTAAGCGGTACCTGGAAATCAGGCCTCCTCCCAATGCGCCAAGCTGGGCAGCAGCCCACTGGCGGCTGGGGATGGTGTATGATCTTCAGGGTAAGTTAGAACTTGCTGCTGAGGAGGTTGGCAAAGCAATCGAGCTTGACCCAGAGAATGAACAATTTCGCCGAACCTTGCGCGATATAAGGAAAAAACTCGACGCTCACAACTAGCCGGGCTGTTTTGCTTTTGGAGTTATGTGACTCAATTAGAGGCAGGAGGGAGGTCTAAGTGGACATCAAGCAATTGAAATCTAAAGACCTTATAGAACTTGCTGAAACCTATAGTGCCCACAATTACCATCCACTTCCTGTTGTGCTTGCGAGGGGGGAGGGTGTTTGGGTCTGGGATGTTGATGGTAAGAAGTACATGGATATGTTGAGCTCGTATTCAGCTCTCAATCAAGGGCATCTGCATCCGAGAATTGTCGATGTGGCGATGCAGCAGATACAAAAGTTGACGCTAACATCACGAGCCTTCCACAATGACCAATTTGGACCATTTTGTGAGCTGCTATGCAAAACGACATCGCAAGACAGTGTGCTTCTTATGAACACAGGAGCTGAGGCAGTCGAAACAGCAATAAAGGCTGCGCGAAAGTGGGGCTACAAGGTTAAAGGAGTTGAGAGAGATGGGGCTGAGATAATAGTTTGTGAGAACAACTTTCATGGCCGAACAACTACAATTGTTGGCTTCTCCTCAGAAGAGCAATATCGTGATGGATTTGGTCCTTTCAGCCCCGGTTTCAAGATGATACCTTACAGTAACATAGAAGCCCTTAGGCAGGCTATTGGACCTAACACAGTTGGCTTTCTCGTTGAACCCATTCAGGGTGAGGCAGGTATAATCGTACCCCACGAAGGCTATATTGGTGAAGCCGCAAGGCTATGCAAAGAAAACAATGTTCTTCTCATGCTTGATGAGATTCAAACGGGGCTTGGGCGGACAGGCAAACTCTTCTGCTACGAGTATGATGGGGCTAAGCCAGATATTCTTATTGTCGGGAAAGCGCTCGGTGGTGGGCTTTATCCCGTCTCAGGAATTCTTGCAGGCAAGCAGGTAATGGACGTGTTCACACCTGGTGATCATGGCAGCACCTTCGGAGGAAATCCGCTTGCCTGTGCAATCGGTGCTGAGGCTCTGCGGGTGATAGTTGAGGAGGATCTCCCATCCAAAGCTGCTGAGGCAGGCAACTATTTCATGGAGAAGCTCAAAGCCATTAAGTCTCCACATGTAAAGGAAGTCCGTGGGAAGGGGCTTCTCATCGGAGTTGAGATAAAGGAAACTTCAGGAACTGCTAGGCCTTTCTGCGAGCGTCTCATGGAGCTGGGAATACTTGCCAAGGAAACGCACCACCAGGTCATAAGATTTGCACCCCCTCTGGTCATAACGAAAGATGAGATCGACTGGGCTATTGAGAGGATAAGGCAAGTTCTCGAGGAGTGATTCTCAAACTGGGGGACGTCATGCTCGGCGATGTCCTGGGTGTTGCCATAGGCATCTTCTTTATCTACCTCATCCTAAGCCTTCTGCTTTCAGCCTTCGTTGAATGGCTTTCACGTCATTTCGGCTGGCGTGCCCAGAGGCTCAAGCGCTGGCTCGAACAATTGCTAGATGTCAGCCCATCTTCCCGGCTTAGCCTTGAGTTCTACAAACATCCTCTGATCAAACCACTAGTTGGGGAGGGTAAGCTTCGTATACCACCAAGCATACCTCCCAGATGGTTTAGCATCGTCCTCGTAGATACTATTAAGGGTAAGGACACCAGGTTTCCCGAATCAGTTGCAGATCTTAAACGTGTTATTGCTGAGTCAGAGAAGTGCCCCGAATCGACAAAGCAAGCTCTGGAGAGGATAGTTGAGCAGGCAGGTGTCAGTCTTAAGGACGCTCTTGATGGGATTGGAATCTGGTTTGAGGAGACAATGCAAAGTATGAGGCAAGCCTATAAGGCCGCAATCCAGCAGCGCATCTTTGTAGTCGCCCTTGTCCTTGCTGCATTTCTCAATATCGATACAATCGGAATCTGCAGCACGCTCTGGAAGGATTCTCATGTGAGAGAAGCGATGAGTGTTGTTGCTGAGCGTTTCCTGGCGGAGGTTGAGGGTAAACCAGCGCAAGAGATAAATTCCCAAACACTTGCTGCAGCAAAAGCGATTATGGAGATGAGCAGTTTCAATCTACCCATATGGTGGTCCCTGGACAGACTGGATCCACGTCACCTGCCTCGTTCACCTTCAGATTGGATTCTCAAGATACTTGGGCTTGGAGCAACTGCTGTTGCTACTTCGCTTGGTGCTCCTTTCTGGTTTGACATTTTGCGCAAACTCATAGGTCTACGAACAAAATCTTCACCAATTACTGCATAGTCACGCCTTCGGATGAGACCTCGTTTGCTCTTGATAGCATTGATGGGTAAGATAAAGGATAAGTGGGTTTATCTTGCTACAGGAGGAGGACTCCTATGTTGAGAAACCGATTCAATCAGCGACCCGAGGCTTGGCTGATTTTCTCTCTTGTATTCGCCTCTATGTCTCTTGGTAACCTTTACCCGACACCGGCTCAAGCACTTGAGACTCCCGCATCTGACATCAAACATCCCGACTGGTCATACAGTGCATCAATCTATGAAGTCAATGTGCGTCAGTATACGTCCGAGGGTACGTTCGATGCCTTTGCTCATCACCTGCCACGACTTAAGGGAATGGGGGTAAGCATTCTCTGGTTCATGCCAATCCATCCCATCGGTCAACTCAAGCGCAAGGGGACGCTTGGTAGCTATTATTCGGTTAAAGACTATAAAGATGTGAATCCTGAATTCGGCACCATTGATGACTTCAAAAATCTCGTCAAGAGGATTCATGAAATGGGGATGTATGTGATAATTGACTGGGTTGGAAATCATTGTGCCTGGGACAATCCTCTTGTCAGGCAGCATCCTGACTGGTTTACGCATGATGCCCAGGGTAATCTTGTCTCGCCTGTTCCTGAATGGTCTGACGTTGTGGACTTTGACTATTCCAGGCCTGATCTCTGGAACTTCATGATAGAGGCTATGAAGTTTTGGGTGAGAGATGTTGGAGTTGATGGCTTCAGATGTGATGTAGCAGGTATGGTGCCACTTGAATTCTGGGAGAGGGCGAGACAGGAGCTCGAGGAGATTAAGCCTGTCTTCATGCTTGCAGAATGGGAAGCCCCGCAAGCCCATTTTCGGGCATTTGATGCAACATACGGCTGGGATCTCTATCATCTCATGATGAAGGTGGCAAAAGGTAGTATGCCTGCTTCAGCCATAGGAAACTACTTGGAGGTGAATTCACGCTCATATCCGCAGGATGCCTATCGTATGTATTTCACTTCAAATCATGATGAGAATTCCTGGAATGGGAGTGCACTTGAGAGATTTGGTGCTGGTGCTCCTGTTTTTGCAATTCTCTCACTCACGCTTGACGGTATACCTCTCGTCTATGGAGGACAAGAAGCTGGACTTAACAAGCGACTTGCTTTTTTTGATAAGGATGAGATTCCTTGGGCCGAGCATCCCATCAGGGAAATCTATAGACGCCTGCTCCTTCTCAAACGAGCAAACAGAGCTCTCTGGAATGGTGAGCAGGGAGCACGTGCTCAATGGATACACACTTCGGATGACGATCATGTTTTCGCCTTCGTGCGTAGGAAATCCGGGGATAAGGTACTTGTGGTTACGAACCTGAGCAATTCTGATGTGGAAGTTACATTGAAGGGCAAAAGTCATGTTGGGGGATATAGGCAGATACTGCCGAAGGACTTGCATGCAGATATCTATTTTATGGGTGATGATAAGATCCATTTGCCTCCGTGGGGGTACAGAGTTTTTGCTGAGCCTGTCGATGAGGGCTTCAGAGGTCTCGAGCGTGCCTCGAGGGGTCTTGATGTACTTTCGAAAATCCTTCCAGGTTTGTATGCCAGCAGGGGGGCACTCCTCGATGATACGAGCCAGGTGACGTCGACCCTCGAGATCATCCATGTATGGAAGGAAAGCCAGGATGGCGAGTGGTTCTACATTGAAGATAAGATCCCAAACGATAATCAAAAGTTGCAGGCACGCTATCTATGGCATCTGTTTCCGCGCGCTGATGGAATTGTTATCGGGAGGACTTTTGCGATTTCCCGAGGTCTAACCGCAGGCAACGTCGAAGAATCTTTCTGGAAGAACACTTCTCGTGATGCGCTTAGCCTTGTTGAGGGATGCACGCTTGCTTTCAGGCGCAAGAAGGTAGGTGTCTTCACAGCCCAACTTGAGGACAGTGCATGCCTCTATGAGGACGCGCTCGACTTTCCACTGATTTCAGGCCTAAAGGTTAAGCCTGGTGAGGTAAAGCTTGAACGTGCCACGGCTCGGATAGCTGATGGCCAGCCCATCTTCGAGCAAGCCACATACGTTAGACAGCCCGAGTAACGCTAGCAATCTGCCGATTGCTGGCGGAGTTGGGCTGTTTCATGGCTCCGACATCACTTTTGACGAGGGTAGCCTATTGTTTGGGCAAGGATTATTCTCTGGTCATCGCGCAGCTTCATAGCCTTGGCAAGTTCCTTGCGATCTATCCATGCCCGCACAACTGTTCCGAGACCTGCCGAGGCACAGAAAAGGTAGACATTCTGCCCTATGAAACCGCAATCGCAAGCAGAGTAGAAGTCCTTGAGTTCCTCACTCGGAGCATTCTTCATCCTACCATAGTCAGCAACGTAGATAAGATTGACAGGGGCTCTGCCCGCAAAAGGTTGAACTCCCGTCTTGGCACGTATGTCTTCGCCAAGAACAGGTTCAAGAGTATTGGTCTGAGCATTGTAGAGGTAAAGGCCCTGCTTGAGAGCAACATAAATGTCTATTTCCTGCCAGTTGAGTGCTGACGGAGCTGTTCGCTTACCTTCCTTCGGGCGATTGATACCGAAGGCAGCCCAGAGGAGATCCGAGAGAACCTGGAGAGGGATTTCCTTCTCGCTTAACTCTCGAGTGGATTTTCTTGCCTTTAGAGCTTCCATTAAAGGCATACCGCCTTTTGTGTTGGGTGGGGGAAGCTTTATTGGCTTAAGCTCAGTGGCAAGCAGACTTGAGATAGGCAGGATGACAGCAAGGAGACATGCAGTAACGGTCAATCTGGTCTTCATTCAGCACCTCCTGGTCTGTTCCAGTCCCTGATGAGCGGCTGATTGCACACCAACGCCAGTAGTGTAATACAAGCCGAACTTGATTTCAAGTGATGGTGTGGCGCTAGAGGGGGAAGGGGTTGGGACATGGGTGACCCACCTGGGGTGGTTGCAGATCGTGAGGGTGAGGCCTCAGTTAGAGCGCCTTTGATAGATTCAAAGCGAAGGGGGTTAGATAGGCCCCGGTTATTTATCACAGATGATTCTGGTGGGATAGTGAGTGCAGTGAGCTTGGAATGTCCTCACACGACGGCAGTCATGCACATTTCACAGAGTCAATGGCATAGAGCGCAACTTGAGGGATAGGGGGGGTACGGAAAGAGATACTGAGCGAGGCAGCAGACATGAGGCTGTAGAGCGGTTCAGGATATTTTGCCGTAGGTGGAGGAGATGAGAGCCTGAGGCTGTGAGGTTGTTTGGGCGAGGCTTTGAGGATGGCCTCAGATATTTTGACTTTCCACCTCACCTGTCTGCGGGCCGGCAGAGGCAGGTATGTGGGCATCCCTGCGCACTACTAATCCCCTCGAGCAGTTGACAAGTAAGTTAAGAGGCTGGACAACGCGCCTTAGCTATTTCAGAGGCAGAGATTACCTCGAGTTAACCATATACAGCTATCTTTGCTACAGGGAAGGGCCCCTGGTGCCTAGGTGCCTACACGCCGAGGTAGATATCCCCAGGTTTGGTCCGGATCAAAAGCCACCGCTTTTGTTGCATAGTCGCTACCTCAGCACTCAAAAAAAAAGCTTGACGCCTATTTGGTGAGCTGATAGAGTAACACTTGAGTTCTCACGCTAGGCAGTTCTCGAGGCATCCGGTACTTAAGTAACCTACCTGCTGCCCCTGAACTCTGGCATAACCGCGAGGGGGGATCAAAATGATCAAGTGCTCTGTTTTGATGTCCTCAAGTTTGTTCCTGGCACTCTTGATCTTGATGTGTGGCTTGCTGATGGGGGCTCCGGAAGAAAGAAACGTTGAAACGCCGCGTTCATACTTTTGCAATGGACTTGCTCCTGGACCAATCGTTGTTTCCCAGAAGGGAGATACGGTCTGGGTCAAGCCACACCGTGATTCAAGTGCCTGTCCTGGCGATCCTGGCGGTGGTCACGGTGGTGAGGCGACTGGTGGACCAGATGGTTCAGAAACCTGGTGCTTTGAGCAGTTTGATAGCTGTGGCACGGCTCAACCATGGGACGTAACATGTTTTGAACACATCGGTGGGGTAGTAGATTGCCCTATGAACTTCTGGCATGTTGATAGTTACCGTGCTGATCAACAGCCATATTGCGGAAACTATGTTCTCTGGTGCGGGACCGACAGTATGTCCACTTCCGTGTTATGGGACTGCGCCACCCTCCGAACCGCACCTGGCTACGGCAACGATTGGAACTGTGTTGCTGAGATGAGAATCCCAAAAGGTTTCACCCTGGGTGGTCCGTGCAGCCTCATGTTTGACGTAAGATATGATACTGAGTGCAAGTATGATTACCTCTACCTTGAGTTCCTCTGCCGCGGCGGTTGGGATACACTTGCCACATTCAATGCGACAAGTAACTACCCTGGGCCGGAGTGCGGTGCCTCGACTGGTGGAAACCCGGACTACTGGGCTAATTCTGAGGCTGATAATCCATACGACTGCAACTGGCAACAGAGACAATTTCCCGGCATTCCTGCATTCTGCACCTGGCTCGGTGATTCCCTTTACAAGGCATTTGTGGGCATAGAGGTGTCTCCTAGCTTGAGACCCCTGCGAAGGGTGTGTCATTCGATGGCCTACGATAAGGCGCGCAACAGGGTCGTTCTTTTCGGAGGCGTGACCGGCGGACTTTACGGAATCATCCTCGACGATACTTGGGAATGGGACGGAACTTCCTGGATCCCTCGTTCTCCACAACAACATCCGCAAGCTCGTGAGGGTGCTGCAATGGTCTACGATGAAGCAGACAGCCAGGTCATCCTGTTCGGAGGCATATGTTATGACAGCGTCTACAGTGTTTGCAATGACACGTGGGCGTGGGACGGGTCGAACTGGACACAACTTGACCCTGACACCTCACCGCCTCCCCGTTATATGCATGCCATGGCATATGATAAGAAGCGCGAGCGAATAGTGCTTTTTGGCGGCACTGACTCTACAGGGTGTCAGCAGCTTTCGGATACGTGGGAGTGGGATGGGTCAGACTGGCATTTCCGAACATGGGGTGAACCAGCGCCACGGTGCTTCTACAATAGTACCGGTCTCGCATATGATCCTGTAAGAGGTGTAACTGTGCTATTCGGGGGATTGCAGTTTTTCATTATCGACGGTGATACTATCGTCGTCTACTTCTTCGATGACACATGGGAATGGGATGGTGTCCAATGGACTGAATTATCACCACTACACCATCCGCATGCCCGTGAAGGTCATGCTCTTGCCTATTGTCCAACTCTTGGCAGTGTGGTGCTATTCGGAGGCAACTACTGGGACGTGTTCTTTGCGAACGACATCTGGGACTGGAATGGTTCTGACTGGGAGGAAATCTCGATTGAATCGCCTCCACCTGGACGGACGTGGCATACAATGGTTTACAGTCCAGTAGATACAGCTCTGATCGTCTTTGGTGGATTGCCCAACTGGTACGACCCGGCCTTTGACGATACGTGGAAGATTGATGGAGGCGCCGTTCTGGATTTCCGCTGGCACTTTGTCTCTGACTGGCAGAACAGCGATGAGGATGGCGTTAACAATACTGACGGAGCTGCCTTCATAGACAATATCTGGGTTACGAGTGCCACCGACACCTTCTTCGAGGATTTTGAATCTGGCTTCGCTGATTCCGCCTGGTGGGAATTTCCTCCGCCTGAGCTCACCAATACCTATGATGGCTGGCACCTGGTGCATGACCCTGATCCGCCATATGAGGGTGGTGATGGTGGTGAGAGGACCACGTGCTTGCTGGATTCGTCAGTTCAATGGCGCGCTCGCCCCGAAGGTGGTTTCCCACCGGGTACACCCTGGCGAAACGGCTGGCACTATAGATTGATGACCCCGCCGGTTCCTCTGGAGAATTCCGGCTGTGTTGTTCAATACGATATGTACCTGTGCCTATTGGACTATACGCATGATTACGCAACAATGAAGGTGAGGGTTCACAATGTTGATACCCAATCGTGGAGTCAGTGGCAGAATGTTGATGGATCCCTCTGGTCCGGCTGCGAAGATGTCTGGGATATTGACAAGCAAGATGATGTTTCAAGTTTCTATTCAGCCGACGATGACTCCATACAGTTTGCCTGGGACTTGATAGATGGATCCTATCGAGGTGATGCCTCCTGGGGTAAACACAAAAGCACTGACCTCATCATAGACAATGTTTCAGTAGGCTTCTATGATCTTAACTCGACAATTTTCCAGATGCCCGCTTGTGCCATGCTTCAAGACACCTTTGAGGAGGCGCTACCACTGTTTAACTCTTTCTTCAATGTTTATGATCCAGATACCTTGTCATACTATGAAGGACCTCCGTATAATCCCCTGCCAGTGGAATATCAGCTTTACCTGCTTGTCACGGATAAGGACAATGTCAACGACGTCAGGCTTTACGGTTCTATCGATGGGGGAGTTACTTGGCTGTATGTTACCATGGACAAGCAGTGGGACTACGATCCTGAGCATCCCGAGCTTGGCGGTCTATATACTGGCACGTTCTATCCAACTGACTTCAGCCTTGGCAGGTGGCTGAATGGCACCGAGCTCTACTATGCTATCTTGAGCGAGGATGGTTCAGGTAATTGGGAGTACTTCCCTCGATCGGCCGATCCCTCCCACCCCGACCATACAGGTACGCATGAGGATTACTTCACCGTCTCGATCATGCCGATGTTCGCTGGCACAACCACCGCTCCCAAGATTCTCCTGGTCGATGGTTATGGCAGACGTAACTACGACTATGCGCCGTGTATGGCTTCTATTGAGAACCTTAAGCCTCTCGAGGACATCTATGAGAAGACGTTGCGTGATGCTGGCTACTGCTATGATAAGTTTGACATAAGCGGTGCTGGCAGCAACATCCACATTCATCCGATCGAGTACGCTGACTATGATGCGGTTGTGTGGTTCACGGGTCCGTCTTTCTCAAACTATCTGTTTGATGCAGAGGCACAGCGGGCGCTCAAGCAGTACCTTACCAATGGTGGTAAAGTGGTTCTCTGTGGCGATCGTATTGCTTACAACATGGCAGTTGTTGGGGAGGATTCACTCGGTGGGGAGTTCCTCAGCGGCATCATGGGTTGCACCTATCAGGGTGAGATGGAGTCAGCATTCGCCAAGCCGTACATCTATCTGCAAGCTGCTCCTTCAGTGAGCATTTTTGGGAGTCCCAAGACAATCAATCCGACTTTCCTGGACCTACTCGTCATCTATAGGGAGTGTCCATATCTGAAGGATATGAGCTATGTCGTGACGAACACTGCTCCACCTGGCGGTTACTGGGCTCAGCCGCTGCTCTATGTGCTCAACCCAGATCCAGAGTATGATCCTGCTGATGGTGCTGTCTATGTCGAGGTGTTGGACAGTGGTCAGTGTGTCTTCATCAACTATGACCTCTGCGCTTTCGTTAACCACACGGGGACGTGGTGCAATGGTAGTGCGCCTCCTGGAATGCCGACATTCGCTGCCGGCTACTACTACGGTCGAGCTGAGTTGATGCGCACCATCCTTGAAGAGCTCTTCGGGCTGCAGTCCTACGGTTGGGGTGGTGGTGGTCCTAGTAGCGTTGATCGCAAGACAACATTCCACTGGGCACTTAGCCAGAACACACCCAACCCGATGACTGCTTCCACCAACATCCGCTTCGAGGTTGCTCGTACCAGTGACGTCTCGATTAAGGTTTACAATGCTATGGGACAACTGGTGAAGACCTTGAAGAACCAGAGGTTGGAGCCCGGAAGGTACTCAGTCCACTGGGATGGTACCAATGCATCTGGGCAGAGAGTTTCCAGCGGAATCTACTTCTACAGGATGGTATCTCCTCAGTTCAGCGCCACCAGGAAAATTGTGCTTGTGCAATAGTGACGACGGTGAGGCTGTGGAGGCTCGTCGCGGACTCCAATAAGCTTTCTCGGATTCACACCAGATCGCTCTGCCCATGACCATTCCAAGCAGAATTCTGCCGGCAGATCACTTCGAGATCTGTCATACACAGACCTAACCGAGATTCACTACAGAAGACCCCCGAATTGCCGATCATTCGGGGGTCTTCGGCGACAGACCGATTGCGTCTATCTTACAATGACAACTTACTTGGTTGCATATGATCACCGCCTCGGAGCAACTGAATCGGGAACGCCATCGCGATGCATCCGAACCGTGCTCGGCAGGATCGAAGTCACATCGAAGGACTCTGTGCCAAGAATCGCTGCCGGCAGGAGACACAGGCTGTGTCTCAAGCGCAACGTGTTCGGGCAGGATCCGGGCTTAATATCCACATATATGCGTTGTTGACTTGACCGGCAAACCCCGTGCACTGCCACGTCTGCACACTCAGTACCTGTGTTTATGGTGCAGTCATAAACCCCTGGTGACGTCGGTTCAAACTTGACAACGACAAGGACCGTCGCGCCGGATACGATATTGAATGCTCCTGAACCTGAGACTATGCTGTAGTCATGGCAGGACTCGGTTACTGTTCCGGTAACCGCACCGCCATGATTATTGATGATGATGAATGATCTTTCAGCTGAGCCACCAGGTGGAACTGTGCCGAAATCGAGATAGGTGGGAATAACGATGCAACAGCCCTGACAACCTTGACCGATACCTATGCATGAGACATTCTCGCAGGGAGTGCCTGTGTCTATGCTGCATGTATCAATCCCATCATCCACAGGCTCATACCTCACCACCACTACCCGACTCGCACCAGCACCTAAACTATATGAACCACCCCCACTAACCAAACCAAACTCACCACGAGCCTCACTCACCATCCCTGTGAGTGTCCCACCACCTACATTCGTTATTGCGAATGATAGATCCTTGTGGTGCCCAACCTCAACCACACCAAAATCCAACTCCAACGTGTCTATTGCACAAGGAGGTGGCAATAGAGCGGTTCCGATAGGGTCGACATCGGCGCAATAAAGCCCTGTGGATATGGTACATGCGTAGTCACCGCTTTCGGTTGGTGTAGACCTTACTGTTACCAAAAGCGATTCACCACCAGCCAGCGCAAAAGGACTGCCACCAGCAATAATCTCATAAGTCTCACAATTCTCAGTGACCTCACCTTCAAGCAACCCGCCACCCGCATTCGCTATGACGAATTGGCGTACGACCGTTCAGCCAGGCTCAGTTGTTGCAAAATCAAGCACAGTTGGTGCCACGGCACATGTTGGCAGTAGCTCACCTGTGCCTGAGCACGCAACGTTGGAGCATTCACTTCCAGTCTGAATCATACAGTTGTACGACCCGGAACTTTCGGATGAAACCTCGCTACTACGGCAATTGGTTCACCTGCAGCGAGGTCATATGTACCAGTGCGCCAAGCTATACTGAATTGATCACAGGTCTCGCTAACATTGTCTATCAGCCTACCTCCTCCCACGTTTGTTATGGTAAACTCAAGGTCTTGAGATTCACCAATCGTCACAACCCCAAAATCAAGCCCGGCAGGATCGACGTCACAGGACGGCAAGGGTTCTGCATACATGTGCAAGTCACCGTAGCACACTCTGTACCTGTATAGACCGCACATCTGTGGAAACTAACCTCGGTGGGCTCAAATCTGACAGTAACGACCACAGATTCTTTCATGCCAAGCGCAAAAGGACCACGCAACCCACTCCCCACCGTCGTAGGGGAAAAGCGAAAGTAGGCCTTGTATTCAAACCAAAGCAAAAATGACAAGTGTAATAAGCTGAATGAGTGCAACTCAATGGTTGAACTAGGTGTGTATTACACTCTCTGCAGGGGCACCGGGGCGTGGAAGAAGAGATTCCCAAGCCAATCGCGTCTGTGCGATGCAAATTCGCAGATAAAGTAGTAATTATTGCTACCTCGTAAACAACCTACCTGTGCCATCATCCTCCTCACGTGTTCAGAACCTCTTCTCCCCCTGTTCGTTTCACCTAGGAAAGCATGGTTGGCCGCTTGTGTCGACTCTGTTGTGCGCCAGGGGTGTGGCGCTAGATGTCTTGGGGGGTCTCTGTGGTCTTTGCATGGGGATTATGCTAACTTATGTTTGAGGGGAGAGGGTTTGAGAAGTACTTTTGGGGGAAGATTCCCAGGTGTTATGATGAAGAAAGCTACGAAATATCATTTAACAGATTTCCTGGGTATTCTTGGGGAATGGATTTCTTGGGTATTCTTGAGGGGGCAGTGAGAAGACTCAACTGGTCCATTCCTGGGAAAGAGCTATGAAATGTTTGGTCTAGAGGTGAGTTGATGAAACCCATCTATCTCGATTACAATGCCACAACACCCCTTGATCCACGCGTCAGGGAGGCAATGCTTCCCTATCTAAATGAGGAGTTTGGTAATCCATCAAGCTCTCACGTCTTCGGTTCATCTGCCAAGAAAGCCGTGGAGAGGGCGAGGGAGGAGGTTGCAAGCCTATTGGGTTGCAAACCTCACGAGATTGTCTTCACGAGTGGTGGTTCTGAGGCTAATAATCTTGCGATAAAGGGTGTGGCTCTTGCATACAAGCACAAAGGCAATCACATTATAACATCAGCAATCGAACACCCATCAATCCTCGAGGTTTGCCGCTATGTAGAAGAGCATGGCTATCGTGTGACCTACCTTCCTGTGGATGAATACGGCAGAGTCAATCCCCAGGATGTTCACAAGGCGATCACTTCTGAAACCATCCTCATAACGATAATGCATGCCAACAATGAGGTTGGAACAATTGAGCCAATTGCCGAAATTGCAGCCATAGCTCATGAAAATGGGATTCTATTTCACTCAGATTGTGCCCAGACAGTTGGTAAGATCCCTGTTGATGTAGATGACCTTGGACTGGACCTTGCATCGCTTGCAGCTCACAAGCTTTATGGACCAAAGGGGATTGGAGCACTCTATGTGCGCAACGGTGTCAAACTTGTTCCTCTTATCCACGGTGCAATTCAGGAGATGGGCAAGCGAGCAGGGACTGAAAACGTGATGGGCATTGTTGGTCTGGGTGAGGCATGCGCAATTGCGCATGAAAGTCTTGAGGATCACATGCAGCACATGCGAAAAATGTCCGATCGACTTAGGCAGCGTCTGGCTCAGACTGGCCTTGATCTTCGCTTCAATGGTCATCACGAGCACTGTCTTCCCAACACCGTGAGTGTGAGTTTCAGGGGCCTGGACGCCAATACAATCCTTGCTGAGCTCGCAGAAGTTGCTGCTTCTCCGGGTGCTGCCTGTCACAGTGACCGCACAAGTATCTCCCATGTGCTTGAAGCAATGAAAGTGCCCGTCGATTACACCATTGGCACGATCAGATTCTCTGTTGGCAGATTTACCACCGGCGAAGAGATAGATGAGGCTGCTGAGGAGATAGAAAGGGTTGTCGGCAGGCTCAAGCCAAAGGAGCATTTCACTTCGGTTGAGATTCAGCCTCAAGAGGTCAAACTTACTCACTTCACCCATGGCCTGGGCTGTGCATGCAAGCTTAGACCCCAGGTGCTTGAGGCAGTGCTGGCTGAAATGCCAACACCAATTGATCAGAATGTTCTTGTTGGTATTGATACTTCCGACGATGCCGCTGTCTATCGTGTCGATGAAAGAACTGCAATAGTGCAGACTGTGGATTTCTTTACACCCATAGTTGATGATCCCTTCCAGTTCGGAGCAATTGCAGCTGCTAATTCTTTGAGTGATATCTATGCGATGGGAGGAAGGCCCCTTTTTGCACTTGCCGTGGTCGGATTTCCAAGTTCAAGATTGCCTGTAGAAGTGCTTCATCGCATCCTCAAAGGGGCAAGTGCAAAAGCTGACGAGGCGGGTATAGCTATCATCGGGGGTCATACGGTTGATGATACCGAACCCAAGTTTGGGCTTGCTGTAAGCGGGATCATAGATCCACAAAAAATCGTTTCCAATCGAGGAGCAAAAGCAGGTGACCTTCTCATTCTAACCAAACCAATCGGTACGGGAATCCTAGCAACTGCACTTAAGAGAGGATTGCTTGAGAGTGAGGTTGAGAGGAAACTTGTTGATGTGATGTCCGCCCTCAACAGGGCTGGGGCTGAAGCAATGCAGGAGGTTGGAGCTCATGCCTGCACTGATATAACCGGCTTCGGGCTCCTTGGTCATCTCTATGAGATGGTGTGCGCCTCTGGAGTTTCGGCTGAGATTGAGGCTTCTAAGGTGAGCTTGCTCCCCAAGGTCACTGACCTTGCTGCTGCTGGTATTATTCCTGGTGGAACTCTAAGTAACGTCGAGTATACTGGACCACGTGTGGAGTATCATGAAGTTACAGAGGTAATGCGCATCGTGCTAAACGATGCCCAGACTTCAGGTGGACTCTTGATTGCGATTGGTAAAGATAGAGCCGGTGACCTGCTTGAATCTCTCAGAGCCAGGGGAGTAGAAGGAGTAACGGTAATCGGAAGAGTTCTTGAGAAAAGCACTCGAGCCATAAGTGTTTTGCCTTAGAGGAGAGACTTTGGTATGAAGGTTGCATCTTGAGAGGAAAAGAGGATAGGGAATACATCAAAAGGGAAAGGAGAAGGAGCATGCCAAAGAGTGAAGACTATCTTAGGGAGGCATTTGCAGGTGAATCGCAGGCAAATCGTCGCTATCTTGCATTTGCTGAAAAGGCAGAGAGAGATGGCTATCCACAGGCCGCTAGACCCTTTAGGGCTGCAGCCCACGCGGAGACTGTCCATGCCCACAATCACCTGAGGGCCCTTAAGGCTATTGGAGCTACTGAGGCAAATCTTAAGGAAGCAATTGCAGGTGAAACTCACGAGTTTAAGGAAATGTATCCTGAAATGCTCGAGCAGGCAAAGCAGGAAGCAAACAAGGATGCTGAGCGTACATTCCGCTTTGCCCTTGAGGTTGAAAAAGTTCACGGAAGACTGTATCAGGAAATGCTCGATAACCTTGAAACCGCCGGGAAGCAGAGCTATCCCTACCTTGTATGTCCTGTCTGCGGCTATACCTCTGAGAAGGAAGCTCCTGAGGTGTGCCCTGTCTGCGGGACTGCTGGAAGCATGTTCGCCAGGATAGAATAAGTTGGCACCATGCCAGCAAAGATTGGGGTGAGCGTAAGCTTGCTTCTGTGTCCTGAGATGGAGCCGTCAAAGATGCTGGGCTCTCATGCTTCATATTGACATCTTGCGGCAAGTCGATTAGCTTAGCTGGCAAACAAGGGGTGGAAGGCAAGATGTTGTTCTTCTACGATCCAACTTTCCCGCTCTTGATAGTGGCTGTCATACTTGGGCTGCTTGCCCAGCACCATGTTCAGAGTACATTTGCAAAGTATTCACGAATTATCTCAAGAAGAGGGCTCACGGGAGCGGATGTTGCGAAGCTCATAGTTAGGGAAAGAGGGCTTGGTAATCTTCCGGTAGAGCTCATTCCCGGAAATCTCACCGATCACTACGATCCACGCGAAAGGGTGCTGCGACTTTCCGAGCCAGTTTATGCCAGCAAATCGCTTGCGGCATTAGGTGTAGCTGCCCACGAGGCTGGACATGCTATACAGCATGCAGAGGGCTACACACCGATGATGATAAGGCACTCTCTCGTGCCTCTTGCCAACCTTGGTTCACAATTACTTATACCCGCAATCATAGGTGGCGTATTGTTCTCGTTTAAACCTCTGCTATATATCGGCATCGTTGCCTATTTCTTTGCTGTTGTCTTTAGCATCGTCACCCTCCCTGTTGAGTTTGATGCAAGCAAGCGCGCCTTGAGAACACTTGAAACCAGTGGCTACCTGATCGGAGAAGAGCTTGATGGGGCTAGGAAGGTTCTAAGGGCAGCAGCAATGACCTACATTGCAGCCATGCTTGTTTCGATCATCAATCTGTTGAGGCTCTTGCTACTTGCGAGGTCCAGGGATTAGCAACCCCCACTTTGAAAATATAGTACTCTTTGGGGTTGGTTTTGTGCCTGCTTCTGCCCCAACAAAACACATGCTACACGGGGCAGTCTCCTGTGACCGCTTGTTGGCTCAGCGCAAAACCGGTGAATGTGATTGGCAGACGCCTTCTAGGCCGGGTTCAGCAAACTCATAAGCCCTGTGATAAGAGGTGGTGGGACCGCCTGAGGGGTCAAACGCTCGACGGCCCCACCTTCTCCCCTGGGAAGGGGGAGTTATCTTGCAACGACAACCTTTCGACTCGCTACCGCACCGCCAATCTGAGCTCTTATCACATAGATTCCACTTGCGACAGGTTTGCCACGTGAGCTCAGGCCATCCCAGGATGCTCTGTGCATTCCAGCTCCGAGTTCACGTGATAGGATTTTCCTTATGCATTATGCATTGGCCGTTCTCCCAGCGTCGAAGGCAAGTCCGTTGTTTATGCCTGTGCCCTGTTCGATGGTCCGGCCGTAGCCGTAATATTGGTCCCAGCCGGGCGAACCGAGATCAACTGCTGTCTCATGAAGGATGTTGCGAATGTTCTCAACCCCCCTCTGCCCATTGGCTATAAGCATTGCGACAAGAGCTGTCGTATGCGGAGCAGCCATTGACGTTCCTTCGAAGAACCAGAATCCAAAATCAGTTGGATCGGCAAGTACCTCGGGTGGGCCAGGATCGTATCCTGAGAAGGTTTGCTGGAGTACCCCATCACCATAGCCTTCGCCATTCTGATCTACACCTATGTCACCCCCAGGAGTGCAAACCTCAAGCTCCGAACCATACTGGGAGTAGCTGCAGCGAGCATCATCATAGCGAGTTGCTCCAACTGCTATTACCTCTGAATAAGCAGCTGGATAGGATGCCTGACCTGTTCCAGTATTGCCTGATGAGGCAACAAGCACGACGCCATGATTGTATGCATACTGAATTGCGTCGTGAACAATTGGACCCGGATCATATCCGGGTGCCCAGCCAAGGCTCATGTTTATAACTTGAGCACCGTGATCTGTTGCCCAGTAAAGTCCATCGGCTAAGGTCTGAGCAATTCCTGAGGCAGTGTAGTCGAGAACCTTGACCGGCATGACCACGCAGTCAAAACCCATGCCAGCTACACCATAGCTGTTGTCTGTTGTCTGAGCAATCGTACCTGCAACGTGTGTTCCGTGGGAGTGGTTATCATTGGGGTGAGCATCGTCATTGACAAAGTCATATCCAGCTGCAAAAGAGGTTCCTGCTAAGTCTGGTGCTTGTTTGTACTGAGTGACTCCGCTTTTCACAGTATCAAGTCCGTAGGATGGAACAGGATAGTCCTCGAAGGCTATCCCAGAGTCAAGGATGGCAACAAGAACGCTTGTTCCAGTTGAAATGTCCCATGCTTGCTCGCAATCTATTTCAGGAAAGTGCCACCCGTAGGGGGAGTAGTAAGGATCATTTGGAACCATATGAGCATGGCAGATCGTATTGAGAAGCGCATACTCAACTTCTGGTCTTTTCTTGAAAAGTTCGATTGCCTGCTTCTCAGTTATGTTGCCTGGCACAGCAATGTGTCGCCACCCACCACGATGCATCGAAAGCAACTTCGTTCCCAAGGTCTGGTTGACCTCAGCTATCTGAGCGGCTGTCATATGAGGCTTAAATCTAACCAGAATCTCTCCACGCACATATTCGACCTCACCCAAGCGAGCAACTTGCTGATCGACTCTGTGAAATCTGAATTGCTGGGCATTGAGTACTGAGGTGCTGAGGAGAATCGAGAGCAATAGGCAAATCCCGCAAATAGACGGCTTGGAAATCCGAAGGCTTAGAGGGTATGATATCCTGACCCGCAATTGCGTCCCCCGCGTACCCGCAACAATCCAATTTCATCACATTGCCCGCCCCATTGCAACCCCTTTTTGAGGTCGGAGCTAAAAATCTGCACAATGGTAAGTTTGGCATGATTAATGCTAAGGCCCTACGGTATGACCTGGAACAAATTGTGCGGGCAGAATCTCAAGAAGCATCCGGGCCTACGCCCATCACCTGGCTCTATCCGATTGGTCAGCACCTTCAAGGTCATCGTTGACGGTTTCCCCTTGGCAACGCCGTCTGCCTGGGATGTGCTCTGTGGTTTTGACTGCAAGCTATCTCAGTCCCTATATGAGAGGCTCCAGGAATGAAAGCGCTTGGGTAGGTATTGAGTTCCCTCTGCCTCACCTCTGGCATCACGCGGGAGTGGAATGTGGTACACGCTGAGTGTCGAAAAAGCGATTTTCGGGTTGAGATTTATCGCAAGAAATGGTAAGATATATAGTGACCGTTGTCGCCTTCGAAAGGAGGGAAGCATGAAGTTTGGTATTTTGGCTCTGGTTGGCTTGTTGCTGGTTGCTACTGTGGCAGCACACGGTGCTCAGCGGGTTGTGCTCGTTGAGCAATTCACAAACAGTGGCTGCCCGGCCTGTAACTCGATAAAGGACACCATGGTCGTCGTTTTCCAGGATCTTATTGATCAAGCCAAAATAGTTCCAATCCTCTACCACACTTGGTGGCCATACCCGAGTGATCCGTTCTATCTCTTCAATCCTCAAGAGGATTCGCTTCGCACAATGTATTACGCAGGCTTTGAACCATGGATAGAATACCTTTATGTCCCAAGCTTCAGGTTTGACGGGAAGTACATAAAGGATCCGAGTGATTTTGCAACTATCCAAGAATGGGTTGACTTCTTTTACCAGACCGTCGATAGTCTTGTCACCATTCCAAGTCCTCTGCGCATAAAGATCACCGATAATACCTTCTCACCCGATAGTGACTCTGTCTATGTGAGCTTTGATGTAGTTGCCGACGATGACGCTTCATTCAATATGATACTCTACCTTGCTGTCACCGAATGGCGCCATCGCTATTCCTATCCTGTCGGTAAGCATGATCATGCCTTCAGGGATTTTGTTCCTGATGCAAACGGCTATTCAATACCTGGTGGCATGTCGGCTGGAGATTCCCTCCACTTTGATTGGTCCTACTACGTAGATCCAGAATACAGAACTGATAGACTTGTTACCAACATCTTTATCCAGCGAAGTGGTACGAGGAAAATTCAACAAGCTGTGCGTCAGGAACCCAGTGCATATGCGGGTGTAGAGATTACAGGCGGCGACGTTTGTGTCAAGCTTGAGAAAAATGTGCCAAATCCGTTTACAAGCAAGACAACAATCTCGTTCAGCCTGGCAAGGCCTGGCAAAGTTGAGCTTGGCATCTACACGCTAACAGGCCGCCTTGTGACAACACTTGTCGATCACCAAGTCGATGCTGGAAGCCATAAGGTAACCTGGGATGGTCGTGATCGCTTTGGCAATGAGGTTGGCAGCGGAGTCTATTACTACAAGGTAAGGACCGCTAGCGAGACACGCAGCGGCAAGATGATATTGTTGCGCTGATAGTAGCGATAGAGTGGGGCTGGGGGTGTTGATCCCGGCCCCATTTCATAATCGAGTAAGAAGTAGTCTGAGTCGATTGTTTGAGGAAGGCTTGTCCACTCACAATTTGACGTTGAATGAATAGCCCTGATGCCCTAGTTTCGAGGAGCTCCATGCGAAAGGTTGTAAGCATGTTGTCGAGAGTTCAAAACCTGACCTCTGAAATGAGACTTGTCGCGATCCTTGTGGTTACCCTGTTCTGCGCTCCCATGATTCTGCATGCTGCAAAGGCGCCGGATTTTAGCCTGCCGGATCTTGAAGGGAAACAGGTTAAGCTTAGTGACCTCTTAAAGCGTGGTCCCGTCATCATTGATTTCTGGGCAACATGGTGTAAACCCTGTATCAGGGCTTTCCCGGATCTTCAAAAGCTTTACGAAAAGTACCAAGACCGCGGACTCACTGTTGTTGCCATCTCCGTTGATAGTCCCAGAACACAGGTAAGAGTTGCTCCCTTCATCAAGTCCAAGAAGTATTCTTTTGTTGTCTTGCTTGATAAAGATGGGCGTGTGGCGCGACAATATAATGCTGTGATAATACCTCGCACGCTTCTAATCGATCAGCATGGTGAGACAGTCTTTGCTACTGTAGGTTACCACCCGTCCAATCATGAAAAACTCGAGAAGGCACTCATACCGATCCTTCCATCCAGCTCTGAGGGTGATGATGAGAAGGTGGAGTGACCTCCCTGGCTTTGCCCTCGCTCTCACAGCTATACTCGCGTTGATGTGCAAGCCCTTGCTTGCCTACCAAGTTGACTCCAGAGGGATTGTAATTCTCGAAGGTTTTGTAAATACAGATGAGCAAGCCATTGTAATCGATGGAAGACTCGATTTTGAGATTGATGCCGGACCACTTACCCTCGGAGGAGCCTACCGTACCTATGATTTTGGCAACGGCAGGTACAATCCTGCTGGCATACAACCATTTAGCGGCTTGAAACACCGCTACATTGAGTTAAGCAAGAGCGATCTGACGCTCAGGGCTGGTCATTTCTTTGCCACATTTGGAAAGGGCCTTTCCCTGCGCAGCTTTGAGGACATTGAGCTCGAGCATGATACGTGGCTCGATGGAATCCTTGCAAGCTACGAAAGCAATACCCTAGCAATTTCAATCTTGGGTGGCAAGGAAGTCGAAGAGGTGAGTAGATTCCAGCACATTGAGCACAAGGTTAGGAGTGGGTGGCTGGAGGGTCATCTTGGAGAGATGGTCAGGTTGGCTGCAAGCGCCCTGGAGCGCACAAGCCGAAAGTATGACGACAGGCAGGCTCTTCCTGAAAGTCTTTCCACATTCCAGGATCGCATATATGGTTTCGAGGCAAGCCTCAAAGTTGGTTGGTTGGGTTTGCTTGGTGACTATGCTCGTCGGTTCGGTGACCTATATGCAACAGGTGCACGTGATGCACAAGGCTACGGTGCCTACGCCTCGGCTACTATTGAGACAGATGCTATTTCCCTTCTCTGCGAGTACAAGAACTACAAGGCATTTAGCCATGACTTGAGCAGTCCCCCCATCTGTGTTAAGGAACACCTCTGGACTTTGATGAACAGGGTGACCCATGAGGTTAACTATAATGATGAGCGGGGGTTCCTTGCAGAAGGTATGATACCTCTCGGCAACTGGTTCATCAGTGGAGGAGCTTCTGAAGCTCGAAGCCATGAAGGCGGCTTACGTCACTGGGAGATGTTCGCGCACATTGAAAACTCGGAGACTTTCCTGGGTTTTCGCTCACTAGCAGGATCGTGGTCACGCGAGTATTTTGCCGGAAGATTCAGCGAATACCAAAACGGTGCAGTAGAATTTAAAGCATCTCCCCTTGAGAGGACGACCGAGATAGACATAGAGGCACAGCGTGTTGAGGAGCCTGACGGTCATTCCTTTTTCAACTACCTCTTGGGAATCACATGCTATCTTGATCCCAACTTTACAGTCTCATGGGTCTCTGAAAGGACGACAGACCATTCCGAAGGGCGAAATGTCTGGATGATGGGGTCGGTTCGCATCACTCTGCCTCAAGATCTCGAGGTTAGCCTTGCCGGAGGCACTGAGCGTGGCGGCAAGAAGTGCAGTGGCGGGATCTGCTATAACGAACCTGAGTTTGCAGGCTTCCGCATAAAGGTGGCGAAATTCTTTTGATGATGAAGTACTTTGCTTTTGTCTTTGCCTTCGCAGTCCTTGCTGGCTGCGATTGGTTTGAGGAGCCGCAGCAATTTAACTATCCACCCGAGACAAACATCTTGAGTTGCCCTTCTGAGGATCTCGCACCTGGGGACTCGCTTACAATCCGATGGGAAGGTTCGGACAAGGATGGGGAGGTAGCTGGCTATGAGTGGGCTCTTGACAGAGGAGGATGGGCCGAGACAGAGGCCGAAAGCATAATTCTGCGAGATCTGACTCCTGGCGAGCATATGATAAGTGTCCGAGCAATTGATGATAAGGGCGATAATGATCCAACACCGGCAGAGTGCATTTTCGATGTTGCAGCAGGTGGCACCTATGTTGAGCGGTGTGTTCTGGTTGAGCTTTTCACAACCACCTGGTGCCGCAATTGTCCTAATTCTGAGGAAGCGCTCAATGAACTCGAGAAGCAGATTGGCAAGTCAAACCTTTGCATAGTTGCCTACCACGATACCCCTGAAAGAGATGGGCTTGCCACATCGGAGACTGCAGAAAGGATTGACTGGTATTGGGACAGCACTGGATTTCCTGGTGATCGAGATGTCTGGCCAACGGTCATTATCGACGGATTGCATGTTGTTCAGGGAGCCCAAAGCGTGGAGGTAGCCAAGAGTGAGTACGAATTTGAGATCAATTCCAGGCTCACCGAGCTTTCTCGCCTGAGTCTTGCATTGACAGGATCGCTGGCTTCACAGGGTGGTTCGGTAAAGGTGAAGTTACGCTTGCAGCATGAGTTTATCTTCAATGAACTCAAGCTTCATCTCCTGATTATTGAGGACAGTGTCTCATATCACGGATGGTTCTCGGATAGTTTTGATTTTGTCGTGAGGGACATACTTGATGCTCTTCCGCTTGATCTGACGGCAGTTGGCGATTCGCTGGTTTTCGAGCAGACGGTTATCTTTGATGAGTCATGGGATTTTCCGAATCTCGACGTGATAGCTTTTGTTCAAGATACAAGCACCAAAGAGGTAATTCAAGCTGCCAGGCTCAAGAAGTAGGTTTGCGGCAGCATTGACCTATCGGATAGGTGTGGTTTGTGGTAAAATAAGGTAAAGAGGAGGTCAAGGGTAGCAATGAGAAAGAAGAAGCATGTATTTTTGTTGCTCGCAATGATACTCATGTACATCTTGTTTGCCTCGAGTGTCTACGGATCCTTTCAGTTTGAGTTCAGGGTGCATGACTACGCAAAGGAAGGATTGTTCTACTATCCGTTGCTGTTCAAGGTGGATATCGAGAATACAGGGACTGAGGCGGATACGATTGATCTTGACTTGACCAAGAATCTTCCTCCCGGTTGGTATGCCGACCTTTGCGTCAGAGGCAAGTGCGTTCAGGATCACATAGAAATTGATCTTCTCGCTGGCCAGAGCGATTCTATCCTTGTCGATATTTACCTCGGTGGTGCACAGGATGTTGGAAGCGTCATCCTTACAGGGACGATGCGCTCCGAACCGCTTGAGACGCATAGTGTGATTCTTGTCGGTTTCTGCGCCCAACCTAGCATACTGCTCGTTGATGACGACAATGGTGGTTCCTATGAGACATATCTGGCTGCAGCGATCGATAGCGCTGGCTACAAAGCTTGGATTTGGGATGTATCTTTAGATGGGAGGCCGGGTTCGTCGCAGCTCAATTCCTACTGGTCCGTCTTTTGGACGACTGCCGATGGTGACGCAGCCTACATAACATCCACTGATGAAAGTGACTGGATAGATTTTCTTGAAAACGGTGGCAATCTGTTTTTAGCAAGTATGAACTACCTCAGTAGCCGCGGTTCATCGACAACCTTCATAAGTGACTATCTGCACATAGGAGGCTGGGATAGCGATGTCGGCGCGGCCTCTGTGGGTGGCGTGAGTGGTGACGCCATAAGTGATGGAATGAGTCTCAGTCTCGGATCATCTCCATTCACAGCCTCGGAGACAGACATCTTCGTTAGCACATCACCATCTGAGACTATCTTTACAGCATCAGGCGGTGTCGGACTTAAGGTTGCCGAGGCTTCTCATAAACTCGTTTTTCTGAGTTTTCCCTTTGAACCAATTGTCAATTCATCCGATCCACACAACCAGAAGACTTTGATATCGAGAGTTATTGAGTGGTTTGGACCCTATGAGGCTTCTGTTGGTCGAGACGATATGACGAATGCGGCTTTGGGGCTCTCGATCTCACCAAATCCCTTCACCGATCGAGCCTCAATCTGGTTTGGCAAGGCATCGGGCAATGGCAATCGCAGGCTTGCAATTTACGATGTCAAAGGATGTCTCATTAGAAGTCTCCTCGTCAGTGGAAATGAGACGAGCGCCATCTGGGATGGCAAAGATGAACGTGGCAGAAGTATCCCTTCTGGCATCTACTTTGTGAGGCTAAGTAACGGACAGCGGGGGATAGTTCACAAGATAGTTTTGACAAGGTAAGGCTATACAACGCAGGCTGGGACGCCGAGCCTTTCGAGCTTTTCAACGAGCCTGGATTGAGTCTCGGTCACGTAGCCCTCATCCAGGGCATAGGCAAGCCCATGAGTCTCATAAAGTGCTCTCACTTTCCAGGCATAGTTCACGCGATCGATCAGTACTTCATCAACCACAGGAGCGATCAGTTGAGCCAATCTTGTTGGATTGGCTGGCAATAAGGGTCCGATGAAAGCGTAGTTTGATATATGATTTTCGTGAAGCACTCTTAAAGCTTCAAGACGTTCGTTGAGGCCAGGTGAGAAAGGTTCGAAAATTCTACGAACCTTTTCATCATCCGTTGTAAGTGTGATACCAACAGTCACCTCATTCAGTTTGCGTAGAATGTCAAGATCTCTTACAACAAGATTTGACTTTGTGAGAATGTTTACTCTCATTAGCGAGTTGACCAATATCTCAAGGCATGATCTTGTGAGCTTGACCTCAGCTTCTATGGGCTGGTACGGATCGGTAACCGAGCTTAGCATTACCTTACCTGGTGGCTTTGTGCGTAACTCTCTTGGGAGGAGCTCAGGTGCATTAACTTTTATGTCAACGAATTTGCCCCATGGCTCAACGTGGCCAGTGAATTTCTTCATGAAGCTGGCATAGCAGTAACGACACCCGTGAGCGCATCCTGTATAGGGATTAAGACAGTAATCCATCCCCTCAATGCGGCTAGGCGTAAGAATAGTCCTTGCAGGCTTGTTGCTTATTCTCATCTAATATGATGTTAATGCGGGAAACCCCCTTTGAGCAATGATTGGGATCGTCACATTGGATTCATCAAACAAGAGCAATTGCTCTGTTGTCTAAGTGAGGGCGAGGTGCTACAATAAATGGCTTTGGAGGGAATATGAAACATTTTCGTCAGTACATTGTGCCAACAAGCCAGGAGGATGCTGTAAGCATCCGTCGGGCGGTCGGAGCTCGTGGCCTGTTTATTGCAGGTGGCACAACAGTTGTTCCCCGAGCTGCAAGGACTGTGGATGTTCTCATCGATGTAACCCATCTTGGTCTCAATGGGATAGAGTTTCAAGAATCTTGGGTTAAGATGGGTGCAACCACCCGCCTTGCAGATCTTCTTACGCCCGAGATCCAGGCGAGTTTTCCTGTGCTTTATGAAGCAGTTTCTCAATGCGCTACACCATTGATAAGAAACATGGCAACCCTTGGAGGCAGTCTTGCTACAGTATTCCTACCTTCAGATGTTGCAGTGGCTTTGCTTGCTCTTGATGCTCAGGTCGAGGTGCTCACCGAAGCAGGTGTTCAGAGGCTTGCCCTCGGTGATTTGCTAAGAAGTGGTTGGCTCAATCCCAACTGGCTTCTTCGAAGCCTCTCTGTAAAAAAGCAGAAACCGACTCGGCGAAGTGCCTTTCTTAAATTTGGGCGCACTTCCGTTGATATAGCCCTCGTTAACGTTGGGGCGAGTTTCAATCTTGATGAAAGTGGAAGAGTTGACTTGAGGATTGCTATTGGTCAAACGTCAAGTTTGCCGACTCTTGAGGAGTTTAACGGCATAGGGGAAAGTGACTTGACACAATCTTCTATTGACCGAATAGCAAGCGAGGTTAGCAAGCGCCTCCAAGGCAAATCTGACTTCAGAGCCTCGGGTGAATATCGTAAGCATCTTTCAAAGGTTCTTGTAGCAAGGGCGCTTGCGCGCATGGCGGGGGTTGATGGCTATGAAGGTTAGCCTCACAATAAATGGCGAATCGTACGCTATCGACTGCCGTGCGGGTGAGACCTTGCTTGAGGTGCTTCGCCGACTTGGATTCAAAAGTGTCAAGAGGGGATGTGACACTGGCAATTGTGGGGCTTGCACCATCCTTCTCGACAATCGGCCTGTAGCCTCATGTATAATGCTTGCTGCGCAGGCTGAGGGATATAACATCACAACCCTCGAGGGCTTAAGTGCAAGTGGTGAGATAAGCCATCTCCAGGAAGCCTTCATAAATAACGGTGCACCGCAATGTGGTTTCTGTACACCTGGAATGTTGCTTGTTGCCAAAGCCTTACTCGATACAAAACCTAGGCCGAGTCGGCAGGACATCCGTCAAGCCCTTGCAGGCAATATTTGTCGCTGCTCGGGGTATGTCAAAATAGTTGACGCCATTGCGGATGCAAGCAAGAAGGTTGAGAAGTGATGGAAGTCAAAACGGAAAAGCGGAGTGCTCTAAGGGTTGTATCTCGCCGTGTTCGCAAGGTTGATGGCCAGGCAATTGTAAGCGGTGCACCTCACTATACCATGGATATGGTTCCACCGGGAGCACTTTATGCCAAGATACTGAGGAGTCCGCATGCTCATGCCAGGATCAAGCGCATCGATAAGAGAGAGGCACTGAAAATTCCTGGTGTCCATCTTGTCCTTACCCATGAGGATGTGCCACGCATCCCGTTTACTACTGCTGGACAGAACTTCCCGGAACCATCGCCTTACGATACCTTTATGCTTGATAGCAAGGTAAGATTTGTGGGCGATCGAGTGGCTGTTGTCGTAGCGAGGGATGAAGCAACTGCTTCAAGAGCTTGTGAGGTGATCAAGGTCGATTATGAGATTTTGCCTGCGGTCTTCGATCCTCACGAAGCTCTTCAACCGGGAAGCCCTATCCTCCATGACGAGCCAGATGCCAGTGGGATTTTTGATGCCACTAAGAACCTTGCTGCTCACATACATGTTGAGGTTGGCAATGTTGAGGAAGGATTTGCGAAGGCAGATCTTGTCTTTGAGCGCACCTATAGCGTTCACTATGTCCAGCATGTCTCAATGGAACCTCATGTTTGCTTTGCCCATCTTGATGAAAACAGCAGAGTAGTGATTGTTACAGCGACCCAGGTTCCCTTCCATGTGAGACGTATAGTTGCTCGAGTCAATCAGGTGCCTATCGCAAGGGTGAGGGTAATTAAGCCGCGTATCGGCGGAGGGTTCGGGGGTAAGCAAGAGATAGTGCTGGAGGATCTTTGTGCTCACATCGCTCTGCGTACGGGGAGGCCAGTCGTGATGGAACTAACACGCCAGGAGGAATTCTTCTCCACAAGGACTCGCCATCCCCAGTTTGTCACCATGAAAACAGGCGTGATGCGTGATGGCACTATTGTTGCGAATCAGATGAAGGTGGTTGCTAATACTGGTGCATATGGAGCTCATGCCCTTACAGTGCAATCAAACACTGGCAGCAAAACGCTTCCGCTTTATAGATCCCCCAATATTCGTTACATTGCTGATGTTGCCTACACCAATTTGCCAATTGCTGGTGCATTCAGGGGATATGGTGCACCTCAGGGTTACTTTGCTCTTGGATCCCTTATGGACGAGATCGCCCATGAGCTTGGTATGGACCCTCTCGAGTTGCGCCGTAAGAATCTTGTTCGACCAGGTGATGAGGATCCCATAGCAACCAAGCTTGGTGAAGGGAAGGAAGGCTTCAAGCGAGTGATAAGGACTTGTGGAATCGAGCAATGTATCGAAGTTGCAGGGAAAGAATTTCTAAAGAGAAAGGTCAAGTCCATCGAGAGGCCATTTGAACGCAAACGGCGAGCTGTAGGTTTTGCCCTTGCCATGCATGGGACGGGTATTGCCGGAGATGACATGGGTGGTGCAACTATCAAAGTCAATGATGATGGTTCCTTTAACCTTCTTGTTGGTGCGACTGATCTTGGTACTGGTAGCGATACGATTCTTGCTCAGATGGCAGCAGAGGTTCTTGGGGTGGATGTGGCCGACATTCTCGTCTATTCATCGGATACCGATTATACACCTTTCGATGTGGGTGCTTACGCATCAAGCACAACCTATGTTTCCGGGACAGCTGTTGTGAGAGCTGCGGAGAAGGTGCGCGAGAGACTTAGGGACGTAGCTGCGCATCTTCTGAGCGAGGAACCTGAGAATATAGAATTCAGAGATGGATTTTTCATAGGTCCTGATGACCGACGCATACATGTCAAGCAAGCGGCCCTTAAGTCCTTCTACGGTGAGCAAAAGCAGCAGATCGTTGAGTCAGCCTCTTTCATTACATTTGAGTGTCCTCCACCCTTCAGTGCGACCTTTGTTGAAGTCGAGATTGATATGGATACGGGTGCTCTGAGAGTTATCGACGCAGCCTCTGCTGTTGATCTCGGAAGAGCCATAAATCCCACATTGGCAGAGGGACAGATTATTGGATCGGTGGCGATGGCGATAGGTTATGCTCTTTATGAGGAGATGAAATTCTCACCTGGGGGCAGGATGCTTAATGCGTCACTTATGGATTACAAGATTCCTATGGCAGCGGATCTGCCCGACATCAAAGCCTATCTTGTTGAGACAGACGAGCCTACCGGGCCATTCGGCGTAAAGAGCGTGGGTGAAATCTGTATGGACAATGTTGCTCCTGCGATTGCTAATGCAGTTTTCAATGCAACTGGAGTGCGTCTGAGGGAGCTTCCCTTCACGCCTGAGAAGGTGCTCAAAGCCCTCAAGGAAGCTGGCTATTGATCCTCTTAAGAGGCATAAGACTTCTTTATACAGGCCTTGAGGAACTCTCAGGGAAAGATCTCCTCATCGATGGTGGCAGGATAGAGCAAATTGCTGACAGCATCGATCCAGGAAAGCTCCCAACTCGTGATGTTGAGATAGTTGATTGCAGCAACTTGCTCGTTCTTCCTGGTTTCATAAATACACATCACCATTTCTATCAAACCCTCCAGCGTTGTATCCCCGAAGTGCAGGATTCGCCTCTTTTCGACTGGCTTGTCTTTCTCTATGAGATCTGGAGAAATCTTGATGATGAGGCTATCTATTGGAGCACCCTTGTTGCCTGTGGTGAACTGGCAAAAACAGGTTGTACAACAACAACTGACAATCTTTATGTGTTTCCGAGGGGAGTAAGCGGCGACTTCATTGATGTTGAGATAGAGGCGGCTCTCAAACTCGGTCTGCGATTCCATCCAACTCGTGGTAGTATGTCGAGGGGAAGAAGCAAAGGGGGGCTTCCTCCTGATGACGTTGTCCAGAGCGGAGGCGAGATACTCAAGGATAGTGAACGTCTCATCCAACGCTACCACAATCCTGAGCCTGGAGCTATGACGCGCATAGCCTTGGGTCCGTGCTCACCTTTCTCGGTCTCAAAGGAATTGTTGATTGAAACACGAAAACTTGCCTCAGCCTACGGCGTTCTCCTTCATACCCACCTTGCTGAGACGCAGGATGAGATTGCCTATTGCAAGGACAAATATGGTAAGAGACCCCTTGCTCTTATGGAGGAATGTGGCTGGCTCGGAGATGATGTCTGGTTTGCGCACGGAATTCATTTCAGCGATGAGGAACTCCAGAAACTCAAAGATACCCACACAGGTATCTGCCACTGCCCGACATCTAATATGAGGCTTGGCTCGGGTTGTGCTCGAATCCCCGAGATGCTTTCACTTGGCGTAAGGGTTGGTCTCGGTGTTGATGGAAGCGCCAGTAATGATAGCTCTGACATGTTAGGTGAGCTCAGGAACTGTTTCCTGCTCCACAGACTCAGCGGTGGAAGCGCGGCAATAACAACCCGTCAGGTTCTCGAGATGGCTACCACTGGTGGCGCAAGTCTCCTCGGTAGAGATGATGTTGGAACTCTCGAGATTGGTAAATGCGCTGACATTATTGGTATTGATGTTTCTGAGATATCCCGAGCAGGTGCCGTCCATGATTATCTTGGCTCAGTGGTTTTGTGCGGGTCATGTCACAATGTCGCGTTCACGATAGTGAATGGCAAGTTCGTTGTCAGAAATGGGCGACTTGTTAATGTTGATGAGGATGAAGTTGTAGCTCGAGCCAATGAGATTGCACTACGTCTGAGGACTAAGTGATCTAAAATCTTTCAGCGAGTGCCTGAGGTCGGTAACCTGTCTCAATCCAGTCTTCCATATTGCGTTTCATTGGATCTATCACGGCAACCCCATTGAGCTCGGGCAATGTCACGTAGAGGCGTTTATCCACACTGTCGAAAAGCAGGTGACCTGGGGTTGACTCGAGATCAATAGCATAAAGGACGACATCGGTATAGGGATCGATACATATCACTTGCTTGCTTGTTCTCATACTAACGTAGATGCGTCTTCCAAATGGATCGAATACCATATCGCTTGCGCCCATACCGATGGTTATTGTTTTCTCAACGCCCAGCTTTTCGATATTGATTACTGTAAGATCGGTTGAGCCACTGTTTGTTATGTAGAGCCAGTCCTTGTTGTCATCAATGGCCATGCTGACGGGTTGCATTTCCACCGTGAGTGTTGTGTCGATAGCGGGTTCCTCAGAGCTTACATCAACTACTGATAAAGTTCCAAAGTGCTCATTGAGAACGAAGACGCGATCATTTGCAGCCGAATAGACTGCGTATAACGGCCCATCGCCAACTTCCACTGTGGAGGTGACCTGGAGGCTGAAAGCATCAATCAGGTGAATGGTATCTGTTCCATAGTTAACGACGACGATGAGATCTTTTGATGGTATGGGCTCAATGTGGACTGGTTCATCTACATAATCCAGCTGCGTTGCTCTGACGAGGTGCTGCGTATTCATATCAAGTTCATATATGACTCCTTCCTTTCTGTCTGCGATATAGAGACGATTGCGGCGATGGTCAGCACTTAGAGCGTAGGGTGTCGTTCCCACAAAAACATTGTAAACAACATGCCCAACTTTCTTGTCTATGATTGACAGGTTTGATGAGATTTCATTTGCAACGTAGATGAGCTCGCCCGTGGGAAGAGGATTCTCATCTTCTATCCTGATAACAGGTCGGACGCCACCAGACACTTCAGGATCCTTCTTCATACTCACGTGCATAGTGATGGTCTTGGCTTTGCCAGCAATTACATCGAAGTGGTGATCAAGTGTTAGGACAGCCGTATTCATGGGAAACGCAACTGAAGACCCCTCCTTGACAATCTTCTCTGTAAAGATCGTCAAGGCATCGTACTTACCAGGTGGGAAGTCACTCACAGTAAGAAGCCCCTGATAGCGGCTAAATTCGCTTGAAGTTATCGAAGTTCCGGAGTCGAGGATGCTTGCCTGCGTTCCATCGCTGCGACTCAATGCTACCTTTCGAACCTTCCAATCAAAATCACCAACTTCACTGTCATCAACCTTTGCGTAGAGAACAACTTGAGCAATGCGGTCCATACCTGGCTGCTGGTGGGAGACCTTTGGAGCCCTTACCTGGCTTTGTCCAGCACAGGACAACGCGACGAGAGCAATGAAGAGCATCAATCTTCGGATCATGCTAACCTCCTCGATTTCTATATCCACTTCGATGCCACCGTGACGCAGCAAAGCAGATAGAGAGTATCACGCTTGCCGAAAGAACGATGCTTGGTCCTGATGGCAGATCATAGCGGTAGGAAAATAGGAGGCCTGAGAAAAGTGAGACCAAGCCAAAGAGGATGGCAAAGCCGACAACCGTGCGATATGTTCTTGCTATCTGGAAAGCACTTGCAGCTGGTAGCACAAGCAGGGCTGCCACGAGAATGATACCGACGAGCTTGATCGATGCCACAACGGCAAGTGATATCAGAATCAGAAGGAGATAATGAAGTAGAGCTACAGGTATACCTCTTACTTGAGCTACTTCCTCATCAAAGCTTACATGAAGCAATGGCTTGAAAAGCGATAAAATCAGAAAAAGGGTAGCTGCACAGTAGCCAAGGATGACGTAGATATCGGACCTCGTTATTGAAAGTATGCTACCGAAAAGGTAGGAGAAAAGACTGAGATGCTGAGTTTGCACTAAGGATATCAGGACTATGCCCAAAGCCATGCTTCCTGAGAATGTAATGCCGATTGCTGCATCTTCGCGGACTTGTGATCTCCTCGATATTAAACCGATGAGCATTGCCACTCCGATGCAGTAGATGGTAGCTGTCAGCGTTATGCTGGCTCCTAGCGCGAGACCGATGGCAACGCCACCGAGTGCTGAATGTGATATACCCACGCCGATGAATGATATCCTCCGCAGGACAACAAAGAACGAGAGCACGGAAAGCATCAAGACGATGAGGGTGCCACCGATTAGGGCATTTTGAAAAAAGGGCATCCCGAAGATTGTGTCAGCCATCACTTGCCTCATCGTGCCTGTGGATAACCCTGTGGGGATAGCGACCGTGCAACATAAATTCGAATTCGCAACCATATGCTTTCTTGAGAATGTCAGTACCTTCGATCTCTTCAGGCGGGGCGTGAACAAAGACGCTCTGGTTGATGCATACGATCTCATCAACCTGGCTTGGTACAACTTCAAGATCATGTGAGGCAAGAACTATGGTGAGAGAGAACTCATCCATAAGCTCATTGAGCAATCGGTAGAATTCGTCGCGTGCCTTTGTATCGACGCCGGTTGTTGGTTCATCCAGCAGCAGAAGTCTTGGTTTGCTCGCCAGAGCTCGAGCTATGAATACACGCTGTTTTTGTCCACCTGAAAGCTCCCCTATTCTGCGTGATGCAAGATCCATGATACCGACCGATCTGAGCGCATATTCAATCTTCTCCCTTTCGGACTTGCTGACGGTGTGGAAAAATCCTAAGCCCGTATGGACGCCCATTTCGACAACATCATAGACAGTGACAGGAAAATCGGGATCGAGCCTTTGCTCCTGGGGAACATATCCTATTGTCCGACTTATTGGACCGCTTATCTTTACCTTACCTCTGTCAGGCTTTATAAGCCCAGCTATCGTCTTAAGGAGTGTGGTCTTCCCTCCACCATTGGGTCCCATAAGCCCGATGTACTTGCCTTCCTCGATCCTCAGTGTGACGTCCTTGAGAGCAAGGTTCTTACCTCGCCAGACCCATACATTCTCAAGCTCAACTATAGTTGCCATGTTCTCTGTTTCCTTTAGTTACTACATGCTTCTCTGAGCTTCTCCACATTGTATCTAATAAGTCCGACGTAGGAGGAGCGTTCACCGAGATGAGATCCACCTAAAGGATCAAGCATCACAATTTTGGCATTGGTCATGGAAGCAACGGATTCAGCAAGCCCTGGATTTGAGAATTCCTCTGCTATGATGCATGGCTTTTTCATCCTGCGTAGCATCCTGATAACCTCAGCGACATGTCTTGCCGAAGGCTCATGCTCATCAGATATCTCAATTGTGGCAACTTCCTTGAGACCGTAACGCCGCGCGAAGTATGACCACGCTGGATGCAAACTCACAAATTCATCAATCTTAGCTTCGGTGAGGGTCCTGCTTACCCAGTGATTGAGAGAATCTATTCTAGCAACGAAGTTTCTAAGTCTTGATCTGAAGGTGGTACTATCCGATGGTGATACCTGCTCAAGTTTCAGAGCCACAACCTTTGCGATTTGCTCAGCCATGAGAGGATCGAGCCAGATGTGAGGATTGAAACCGTTGCCAAGGGGGATTAGGGAATCGGTGAATGATTGATAAAGCTGGATGCTCCTTGCATCATCTGCTTTTTGCAACCCTATTGACCACGTGTCAAAGCCTCCGCCAATGAGAAAGATTAAGTCAGCCTTCTCGAGAGCGATGGCCGAACTCGGGGTTAGCTCGAAATTGTGAGGATCCGCCCCCCTCGGTACCAGACTAGTGACTGTCACCCTATCTCCCCCTATAGCCTCAACAATTGAGCGAAGGGGATAGATGGAGGTAACGATTCGCGGCTTGGCGATTGCATGAGGTGTCAGAGCTATAATCCAGACGATCGCTACCAAGGCTTTTCTTATCCGCATAAGCAGCACCTTATTTGCTTGTTCCTACCAGTCGAATCATATAGGATTATTCCTGGCCTGGCAAGCAGCATTAAGAGAGGTGATTATCTTGAAGCAGAGAAGGAGTCTTCTCGTAGCAATACTAGTAGTAGCTCTAATCATCGTTGTTACCATTGTTTACCTTCGCCTAACCCAGCCGATTGGTTTTCCAGCACTAGTAGCTCCAATTGATAGCAGAGCCTATTTCGCAGCAGTCGATAGTCTTCTCAAGGGTGCAACTTCAAGTGTGGATGTGATCCTCTACCAGAGTCGTTTCTATTTCCAATATCCTCTGAGCAAGAGCAATCGCCTTCTCTTAGATCTCCTTGATGCTGTTGACCGAGGAGTAGAGGTGAGAGCGATACTGGAAGAGGCTGACTGGAATACGGAAAACAGTGAAGAAAACAGGGATGTCTGGAATGTACTCCGCAACGGTGGTGTCGATGCGTATTTTGATCCTTTAAGAAGGACAAGCCATTCTAAGCTCGTCATAATCGATGGCAGGTATGTGATTGTTGGATCGAGCAACTGGTCTCATTATTCGCTCGACATAAACAACGAGGCCAATGTGATTGTTGATTCAAAAAAGGCTGCCTCCAAATTCACAGACTATTTTGAGAAAATACTTGCAAAGAGCAGCAAAACCTATACGAGTGCACTACCGAAGATGAACGCTTCGGAGGCAGCCAAGTCGGAGCAACGCTACTTTGTTATTGTGGATGTAGCTGATTCTGCGAAATATCGCCAAGACGGTGGCGAAGGCTTGATATATTTCGATGACATACCTGTCTCAGTGAGCGACAGGCCACTTGAGGAGATTCTAGCTGTTGATTCTCTCTTCTTCGAGGAAGCCCCTGGAGAGACTTTACGCATAGTTGCAAACAGATGGGAACATGATGGGTCAATCACACTTGCAGCTATGGATGTTGAAAAAGGGGACACTTTTGTGAGGATGTTGCGTGCTGCCCAAGCCGAGCGTAAGAAGGCCAAGCAACTTCCCCATGAGCCTGTAACCATCAAGTGGTATAAAGCCCTGAGAGTCATACCAGCAATGAACGAGCTTTACGCAAAGGAAGTTTTCAACTTGATTGAACATTCCACGGAGAGAATCTGGATCGCAATACTAGATGCGCGTTATTACGATTCGACGCCGCGTCACGCTACGAAGACAAAGAAACCTGGCGAGGCACCAAGCTTGACGAATGTCCTTCTTGCAAAGCTCGTGAGTGCGGAGGCAGGCGGTGTTGATGTTAGATTTGTCTGTGATATGGGCTGGAGGGGAGAGCCACCAAGATCCAAGGTCGAATTTCTAAAGAGGCTAAGCGCAGCGGGGGCTAGTGTCTTTGAGGATCCGAGGGATGTGACAACTCATGCGAAAGTTGCGATTTTTGACCATGATTTTGTGGTCGTAGGTTCGACCAACTGGTCATATTACGCACTTGAGGAGAATAATGAGACAGCTGTTGTTATAGAATGCCGGGAACTCAATGAACATTATGCTGAGTTCATAATGGCTCTTGGGGCAAAGAGGTTTCAAGCTGGGGCTGAAGGTATGCCACTCGAGGTAGATGGTGACCGTGTTGCACTCATCGAAACTCGTCCTCTGGTAAATTAGAACCGGCGTTCAAACTGCGCGGGCAAACCTTGATTAGATCGATTAACTTCAATAGATTCTAGCATAAAGAAGATCTGCGAGGTGAGCCATGGTTACTGATAACAAGATAACCCACATAGTGAAACGAGATGGCACTGTTGTGGAATTCGATCAAGACCGCATAACCAATGCGATTTATAAGGCTGCTGCATCGGTAGGCGGGCATAATCGCTCTCTAAGCGAGAGGCTTTCCGATGAAGTTGTCAAGATTTTGAATGAGTGTTTTGAACCACCGGATATGCCAACTGTTGAAGAGATACAGGATATTGTTGAGAAGGTTCTTATAGAGAATGGTCATGCCAAGACAGCAAAAGCTTATATTGTATATCGGGAGCAGAGACGGCGCGAGAGGGAGCGAAAAGAACGCAAGAAGGGGCTTGAAAGCCCGCTGCCTTTTCGGCTGATGTACGAGAATCTCCTCTGGAATCTCGATCACGATTGCGATACCATCGGCAAACTCAATCGGCGTATTCGCGATGGTAGCTTTCCGGAGCTTGTTACTGAAGCTGATCGTACCTACAATGAGAGCCTAGATCGTGTAGCCGAGGCAATTGCTTCAGACAAGAATATTAGGCTAATCATTGTTGCCGGACCATCATCCTCTGGAAAGACAACGACCACAGCAAAGCTTGCAAATCGCCTCAAGGAGATGGGTATTGAAACCGTTCTTCTCAATCTGGACCATTATTTCTTTGATCTCGAGGTCCATCCCAGGGACGAATTCGGGGATTATGATTTTGAGACACCTGAGGCGCTTGATATCAATCTCATAAATGAGCATCTAGGACAGCTGATTGAGGGAAAGGCTGTAAAGATACCAAGTTATGATTTTAAGACCGGCAGGCGGAGGCTGAACGCGACCGAAGTTAAGGTGAGATCGGATCAGATTATTCTGATCGATACCCTTCATGGTCTTTACGAGCCTCTTACCGCGGCCGTTGATGATTCGCTTAAGTTCCGGCTTTACATTGAGACGGTTTTGATAATGAGGGACAAGAACCGTAACTTTATCCGATGGACAGACATTAGACTTTTGCGGCGAATGGTAAGGGATCACGCTCAGAGGGGATACGATCCAATGCAGACCTTGACCCACTGGCACTATGTACGCAGGAGCGAACTTAAGCATATAATTCCCAATATAAGGAATGCAGACTATGTGCTAAATGGAGCACTGCCCTATGAGCTCCCCTTCCATAAGAAATATTCCTTTGAGTACTTCCCAAAGTTCATCAAGGAGCTCAAGGGCGATCCAAGACGGCGTGATGCCTATATCAGAGCTGAGCGTATCCACAACCTATTGAGCCAGGTTGAGATCTACGAAGACGAATCGGTTGTAGCACCGGACTCGCTTTTAAGAGAATTCATCGGTGGAAGCATCTACAAGTTGCACTGATCAGATTTCGATTATCGAAACAAGTCCATGTTCCTCAGTATGCTCAGTTACCGGATTGTTGGGATCAAGAGTTTGCACCCCGTCGACAACATAGCGGTAGCTATACTTGCCAGGCTTAAGAGCTACTACCCTTTGCCATAGTCCCTTGCTGTCAACATCGAGCAGCATGTCCTGATTGCCATCCCAGTTATTGAAATCTCCCTCAACAAGAACTTCCTGAGCATTGGCATCAACATATGAAAAGAGTATTCCTCCGCCTATCCTCCTCGGTGCGAGATAATTGGCAATTGTCGCAACTTCGATTGACTTCTGAGTCGGATCATTGCCCAGGATCTCACTTGCTAGCGAGCGGTAGTCAGCGAATCCTCTCGATGCCCGATAATAGGTTATGGGTACTCCAAAGCCCGTAGATTCTTTGAGCGTGATGTTGCTTCTTATAATTGTCTTGAAGCAAGCCTGAGGATAGCGTGTCCTAAGTGTTGAAAGGAGCTCTCTGCTGATCCTTGTACGGGAATCATACATCGTTGCAAGTACTCTTGAGATAGCTCTATGACCATTCACCCGCTCGAGAAGATCAAGTGCCTCAGTGATCTTCGCAACACCCTGAAGCGAGAAGAGAGACGGATCAACAGGGATGATCACCTCTTCAGCTGCCATGAGCACATTGAAAGTAAGCAAGCCAATATTAGGAGGTGAGTCTATGATAACGAAGTCAAATCCACCATTGAGGTTGTCAAGAATCTGCTTGAGCCTCTGCTCTCTACCTGGTCTACCAGCGAGTACCTGTTCAGCAGTGCTGAGAACAATGTCAGATGGCAGGACAACAAGCCCATCATCGACATCAATCACAACATCGCTCAGTTTGGTCTCAGGTGAATCCGCCAGCAAGTCGAGAACCGTATGCTCAAGTGATCTTCGATCTGGGCAAAGGCATTGAGTTGCACTCCCCTGTGGATCCATATCAACAAGCATCACTCGATGCCCCATATCCTTCAGGCAAAGCGTCAAACTTACAGCAGTCGTTGTCTTTCCACATCCACCTTTTTGATTAGCAATTGCGATTCGCCTCATTTGAGAAACATAACCTCCTTTCCTCTCATCTTACCTTGCGAATAGGGTCAGATCTGGGAATCGGGTCAGACCTGGCAAGCATACTCGGGAATCGTACTAGTGTCAAGTTATTAGGCTGGCTTGCAATTGGGGTGGAGATGGAGACAACCGGTTACGTCTACTTTTCCACCCAGAAAAGAAACATACCACAGTTTTCGCACCGATAGAGAGTTTGATTCCTATCTTCGGCGGTGTCTATAGCTGAGGGGATCTTAACAAAGCAACCATAGCAGATGCCGTTTATTACGGGAGCGACAATCCGACCGTAGCGCTTCTTGGCGCGTGCATATTGAGAGCGGATAGCTGGACTGAGCTGATCCTCAAGATTCTCCCTTGTTTGCTCGAGGGCTTCAAGATTTGTCATCTTGAAACCCATCCTGCCAAGAGCCCTTTTCTGTGAAGGATCCTTAGCCTCCCTTATTAGGGAAAGAATATCCTGGAGGGCAATCAAAATCTGGAGCTGTGGGTTCATTTCTCGATTTCCTTTATGAGTTTTATAAACTCGCGAGGAGTCTTCACTTTCTTTATACGCCGATCTTTGGCGAGGATCTTGGCAGCCTGGGCCACCGTACCCAGAACTACAAGATATTCACCTGGATCTCCAACAGGAGGAGCAACGATGAGGAAAAAAAGAAAGACACGCTTTCCATCGGGGGACTTGAAGCTGATCCCTCTTTTAGACCTTCCAACAGCTACAAGGACTTTGCTTACCACAAGAGAGCGGCAGTGGGGGATTGCAACGCCATTGCCGACACCTGTTGACCCAAGCTCCTCGCGAGCAAGGAGTGTCTTTACCAAAGTCTTCCTGGCGGGTGAGCTCAGCCTTAGAAGTCTCACGAGTTCTTCGAGGACTTCATCCTTTGTTTTAGCCTTCAGGTCGAGAGCGATCCGCCTTGGGGCAAGTATTTCGGACAGTTTCATCTATTTTGTCCAGTACCTCTCTGTTCCATTTGCTATACTATCCAAGGCTTGACAATCCGTCAAGTATAGTCTTTAGCTCCAGCTGGACTGAAGCGTCGTTCTCTTTTACCAATGCTTTTTCAAGGAGGGATTTCGCCCGAGCGGGGTTGATCTTGGCAACTGCCCAGTAGGTGTGTCTTCTTATTATGGGATCGGGATCATTTAGTGTTTCGAGGAGTGGTGGTAAGAGGGTGTCGGATCGGGAATTGCCTGCCGCTATTATGGCATTTTTCCGGATGGCGTTGCATTCACGCATTCCAATTTGATTGTTCGCAAATCTGGCAGCAAACTTCTCTTCATCCATAACAATTACTTCTTCCAAGGGAATCGTTGCGCCCACGTTCCCGATCTCAACTTTTCTTGTAACATGTCTTATCCTCGAGTTGCGAGGACAAACATCCTGGCATGTTGTACAACCATAGAGTCTGTTTCCCCAAACTTCTCTTACTTCGAGGGGGATGGTACATGATCTTTCTGAGAGGTATTGCAGGCACTTCGTTCTATCGACGACGTAGGGGCGGACAATTGCACCTGTTGGGCATGTATCGATACAGACCCTACAGACACCGCAGTCCCATTCGAGAGGGGTATCGGGCTCGAATTCTGCATCTGTAAGAATTTCACCGAGCACAACAAGTGATCCAAAAGTTGGTGTGAATATTATGCCGTTTTTGCCATAGGAGCCAATCCCAGCCTTTTCAGCGAGAGGCTTTTCAGCAAGACTGACATAGCATGAGAAAACCTTTGTCCGAGCTCCATATTCTTTGCGCAGAAAGTCTGCAAGCTTAAGGAGCTTGCGTCTCAGATCTTCGTAATGATTGCTGCGTGTGTAGCTTGCTATTACTCCTTTCGTTGGATCATTGGTTTCATCTTCACCACTGAGATGACATTGGCATGCTGATATGATGGATCTTGTGGAGTTGAGATGACGGTAGGGGAGGAAATATCTTGGCGATCGGAAACCCTTAAGTGCTGAGGCAAGCTTTGGATCGATTTGCTTTAACTTCCAAATGCGATCACTTGCTTCACTCAAGTCAGTTGCATTCGAGATACCTAATGCGTCAATATCCAGATCTGCTGCAAGGTCTTTGAGAAGCCTCTTGGAGGGCTTTGCCATTTGTTCGTGTTGAACCTCCTTCTGCCGTATGTTAACTTTCTCGTTGCAAACCTTCAAGCCGAGAGCATAAAGCCTGTTAGGAGGGGGGTGACAGGTGAAAAAGATTTTTGGGATCGTAGGTGTATTGCTCTTGTTTGCACTTGCATGCGGCCAGGAGAAGAAGCCTGAACCACCCAAGCTTATTCAGCCGTTACCGCCGGGTACCATAAGGGCTAGTCATATTCTGATCTCATACAAAGGCACTCCCGGAAGCTCAGCAACCCGTACCAAGGAGGAAGCAAGGCGGCTTGCCGAGGAGATCCTCAAGCGTGTAAAAGCTGGCGAAAGCTTTGAAGAGCTTGCACGAACCTATTCCGATTGTCCCACGGCTGAGAAGGGTGGTGATCTTGGTTTCTTCAAGCGGGGGCGAATGGTCAAGCCTTTTGAAGATGCAGCCTTTGCTCTAAAGCCCGATGAGGTATCGGGCATAGTGGAGACTAAGTTTGGCTATCACATAATAAAGCGTACGCAGTAGCGGGAACTATGCGATGAAGCGAGTGGTAGTAGCGATAGCCTCAATCATTGGTGTTTTGCTGATAGTAAGCCTTCTCTGGCGCTCCGTGCACCATCCAGATATACCTATCGCCAAGGCCGAGAGGGGAAAGTTCGTCATATCCATAAAGCGTACTGGGGAGATGAAGGCACAGCGTTCTGTCACAATAACTGCTCCGAGCATAGGAGAACAATTGATTATCACATATCTTGTTCCCGAAGGCACTTTTGTCAAGAAAGGTGACCTACTTGTCCAATTTGATCCCACGGAGCTCTTGAGCCGTCTTGAGAGTGCCAAACGTGATCTCGCAGCTGCTGAGGCTGATCTTGAGCTGACAAAGGCAAAGAACGATTTGCGCCAGCGCGAATTGGCTGAGGAGATCAGGAAGAAAGAGATCGAGGTAAAGCGTGCAGAGGGGCTGAGTCCTGTTGAGGTTGAGAATGCAAGGGCAGAACTTGAGCTTGCAAAAGCGAAGGCGGAAACCGAGATAAAGCTTATGCAGGCTGAACTTGTCAAGAGCCAGGTTCAGCTTGAGAGAGCAAAACAGAGGGTGGCATCCGCTCAGAAGTCTCTCAATGAACTTACAGTTCGTGCACCCAGTGATGGTTTGGTGATCCATGAGAAGGTCTGGCGAAGCGGCCAGCAGGTCAAGGTACAGGAAGGAGATTCCCCATGGCCGATGCAGCCAATATTGAGCCTGCCGGATCTCAGCACTCTTTATGTTGCAACCGATGTTGATGAAGCCGATATTGGAAGGATCAGTCCAGGGCAGGAATGCCACATCACACTCGAAGCCTATCCCGATACCAGCTTCACCGGTCATGTCGAAAGGATAGGTAATCTAGCACGTCCGAAATACTACACCGGTGGTCCCAACGTTTTTGATGTCTGGGTGAGGCTCGACAAGATTGATGAGCGCTTTCGTCCCGGGATGAAAACCAAGGTTGAGATCATAGTTGATGTCGCTGACAGCGTGGTTTTTGTTCCCATCGAAGCTGTGTTTGAAGACAATGGCGTGCCAGTTGTCTATGTAAGGCAAGGAGGCTTTAAGCGAAGAGAGATCGAAGTGGGCAAACGCAACGATACCCACATCGTTGTAAAGAGGGGGTTGAAGGGTGGGGAGGAAGTCGCCTTGGTGAAGCCAGCGGAGAATGCTGGGAGGTAATCTTTCACCTTGAACCTATTTCAGGTCCTTCCAATTGCATTAGAAGCACTCAGGCTTAATCGAGCTCGCTCAATATTGACTGCCCTCGGCGTTGTTTTTGGTGTGGCAGCCGTTGTTGCGATGCTGTCCATAGGCGAAGGAGCCAGGCGTGAGACCATTGAGCAAATTGAGTTGTTGGGAGCCAATACCATACTGATAAAGAACTCGGGACAGTGGCAACCTTTTGTTAGCGAAGGGATTGTGCTGCGGCAGGCTGAAGATGCTGGCTCTGTGGCGAATGTGGTCGGTTGGGCAGGCGTGAGACGCTATGAGGATCGCAGCATTTCCCGCAGGAGTAAGACCACCAAAGCAGAGATCGTGGCAACAACCCCATCTTATGCTTCGATCGTGGATCTTGGATTGGATAAGGGACGCTATTTTGATGATCAAGAATATCGTAAGGGGGCTCAAGTTTGCATTATTGGCTCAAAGCTCAAGCGTACCCTTTTCGGCTTTAGCGATGCAATCGGCGACGATATAAAAGTTGGTGACATCTATCTCACTGTTATTGGTGTTGCTGAGTACAAGCGCATAGGTAAGTCCAGGGTAAGTGGTCTCAAGATACCCCAGTACAACAGGGAGATTTTCATTCCCATCTCGCTGGCAGATTATTTTGAACCAAGCGAAAGGAATGTCCAGCGGCCGCCAGGAAGTCTCGATGAGATCTGGGTAAAGGTTGCCAGCAGTGACGATGTCATCGCCACCGCCAGTGTTGTAGAACGCATGATGAAGAGGCTGCATGGCGACAGGGATGATTTTACGATCATTGTACCCCAAGCCTTGCTTGCCCAGAGCCAACGAACCCAGCGCACTTTTAACATAGTAATGGGAGCAATAGCAGGCATAAGCCTCCTTGTCGGAGGCATTGGTATTATGAATATCATGCTTGCCACCGTGTTGGAACGTCGCTACGAGATAGGTGTGAGACGGGCTGCGGGGGCGACATCGAGGGTTATCCTGCTTCAGTTCTTGCTTGAGGCCGTGCTCATCAGTCTGGTCGGGTGCATTGTCGGCATCATCCTTGGCACACTTCTGGCAACAGGTGTGGCTCAATATGCAGGCTGGCGGACTGCCATAAGCTTTATCCACGTTATGGCTGCAGTCGGTGTGGCAGCGGGTGTGGGAATAGCATCGGGATATTATCCTGCACTCAAAGCAGCAAGAACAGACCCAGGGGAGGCATTGAGATATGAATAGCAAGAGCTTGATTGTGGCACTCCTCCTGATTGGTGCAATGTTAACGCAGGGAGCAAGAGGGTCGGTAAAGCTATCCGATTTTCTTCTTGCTTATGCAGATCGCGATATGGAGCTTTCAGCGAGCCTTCTTGAAAAGGAGGCTGCCAGGGCTGATATGAGTCTTGCAAGGCTGTCCTATCCAACACTTCGCCTTGATGTAACATCGCCATCATATTCCTGGCGAAGATCCTACACCTACCAGTACTATCTTGAAGATCTCTATCGGGGCTATCTCGAATCAAAGGATCGCATCTATCGTGTTGCCCTGTCACTTCGTGAACCTTTGCCTACAGGTGGTGATCTTTCCCTCAAAATCAATAGCCATCGCTACCGTACGACATTTGCCTACAGCGGTTTTCCTTCCGAGATACCCATACAGCGTGAGAGTGCTGATCGTGAATTCCTGGCTGATGTTGGAATTGAGATGGAACAACCCATCCTTGGATTTTTGGAGGCAAGGGAGAGGGTGAAGACAAAGAAGCTCCGCTTCTCCCAATCAGATGAGAAGACAAAGCTGGATGCCAAGCGAGTTCTGCGTCAGGGCATAGATGCCTTCTACGGTTTTCTTATCGCCGAGCTCAAACTTGAAGTTGCTGAAGCAAAGGCTCAACTTGACTCAGCTCTTGTTGAGAATGCCAAAAAGCAGTTTGCTGATAGCATCTTGAGCTATGCAGAGGTTCTCGATCGCAGGATTGATCTTGCTTCAGCTCGGTTAGCCCTTGAAGAAGCCCGAGCCAACCTTAGGGAAGCCAGGAGATTGCTAAGAGTTAGTGATGAGCTTGTGGCTGAGGATCTTATCCCTGAGGATCTCAACAAGGTTATTCCGATTGGCACATCTTCTATTGAGTATGAACGCCATCCGAGTGTTCGTACAGCAGCAGTGGATATAGAGCTTGCCAGGATCGAGCTTGCTCAAGTTCGTCGACGTCGTTTGGGCAACCCAACACTTTCTTTATGGTACGGTTTTCAGGGGCTTGGCTATGACTTTAAGGAAGCTCGTAAGGAATTTGGGCGAAACAGATGGGGTGGTACATTTAGCATAGGGGTCACTTTCCCGGAGCCTGGGTTTGTCAGTGACATCAAGAGGGCAAAGGCGAAAATCAAGTCCTCTCAGGCAGCCTATGAGGATGCTGTGCAAGATGTCAGGCAGAGGGTGGATACCGCTCTGAAGAAAACCAATCTCTTGAGGGAAACCCTCGCTTTGAGGCGAAAGAAGGTTGATCTTCTTGAGACAAGACTCGGGCTTGAGCATCAAAAACACAAGGAGGGATTGGTTTCGGATGAGGAGTTGTTGAAATTCTCAATAGAGGTGGCAAATGCAAGGATAGCCTATCTGGAGACTTTGCGGGATCTTGATATCGCATGGTTGGAGATGTGTTGTGCAACGGGTAGAAATCCAATAGAGGTATTAGCAAGTAAGAAGCAAATCAGTGGGAATGCAAAGTAGGAGGTTAAGGTGGCGATAGTAGTCAAGTGGGACCGAGCAATGCTATTTACTGCAACCAGCGAGACTGGTGCTAAGGTCACCATGGACACAGGTCGAGCCTATGGTGGCTCTGGCAAGTATCCGACTCCGATGGAACTTGTTGCCATGGCCTTAGGTGGGTGCACAGGCATGGATGTTGTCTCCATACTTGAAAAGATGAGAGTGAAGCTCAAGAAGTTTGAAATAGAAGTTAAGACAAAAAGGAGGGAGCAGGTACCCCGCTACTATGAAAGCATCCATCTTGTCTATATTCTCTCTGGTGAGAAGCTTACTGAGGAAAAAGCCAGGCGTGCAATTGAGCTATCCAAGCAGAAGTATTGCTCGGTGAGCATAATGCTTCAGGAAAAAGCAAAGATTACCTATGAGATGAGAATCGAATAGCCATGGGCAATCCTTGGCTACTCATAGCGAAGGCTTTCAGTTACATTGACAAGAGCTGCTTTTCTGGCAGGAAAAAGTCCAGAGACAATTCCTGCACCTATGATTGCAGCTGCAATAACCAATATCACTGATCCCTCGATCCTCGGAGCCGCAAAAAACAGAGGAAGTTTCGCTACGCCAAGCAGCGAAGCGACGCCGGTGGCAAAAAGGGCACCTAGGATACCAGCCGCGACACATATGAGTACAGCCTCAAAGAGGAATTGAGTGAGGATATGTGTTCTTTTGGCTCCCACTGCACGCCTGATACCGATCTCCCGAGTGCGCTGAGCAACGGAAACGAACATTATGTTGGCGACGCCAACCGCCCCTACAAGCAAGGTGATCAACCCAACGGCACCCAGAAAAGCAGTCAAGCCAAGCATGATCTTCGAGATCTCCTCTTTCGCCTCTAAAGCTGAGTACATTCCGATGGCGTCCTCATCCTCAAGATCGTGATTCTCAAGGATCATCTTTTTGACCCTTTCTTCGATCTCCTCGTAGGGAACCGAGGTTGTAGGATGGAGAACAAGCCGATCGGGATAACGCCTTCCAGTGATTATGCTTGCTGTGGTATAGGGTATGAGCACCTTTTCGTCATCGAGAGATGTTTCTATCGAAGTCTGTTCTCCCTTTGCAGCCATTACCCCAACAACGAGAAATGGTATGCCATCAATTCTGACAGTCTTGCCAAGAGCATCAGTGCTTGCGAAGATTTTCTGTTTAGCGCTGGCTCCAAGGACGCAGATCTTTCGCTTCTCAGCTATGTCGCGTTCATTTATGAAGCGCCCCTTCGCCATGGAAAAATTCCTTATGATGCGAGCATCGGGATCAACACCAAGTGTATGGAATGCTCTCGCTACGCTGCCATACTCAATTACAGGGAAACCAGGCGAGATCTCCGGACTGAGATATTCAATGAACCAGGCATTGCATCTTAGATCTTCGATATCACGCTCTGTAAAGCGGAGAAGCGAATTTCGCTTTGCACAGGCTATTTTGCTTTTGATGCGGCGGGGATAGAGAACGGTTCGTCTTCCACCGAGTTTATCTATCTGACTTTGCATCTGATCACGCATCGCTGTCCCCCAGCCGACGAGAAGTGCTACTGCTGCGATTCCCCAGAAAACTCCGAATCCCGTGAGAGCTGCCCGCATTCTTGCAGTTCGTATGTCTTGCGTTGCCTGGGACAAGATCTCACCTACGATGCCCGGTAGGATGAGCCGCATCCGGCTGGTCTTGATCTTGGGAATCCAGGCGCGAACATTACCCTTGATTGCGTCAACCGGCGGAATTGTGGCTGCTCTACGTGCAGGTGTAATACCAGCAACGATACCAGCTATGACCATAGTAATAGCAGCAACTATCGCGACCTTAAGTGACACCACGGGTGTCGGGATGTAGTCGGGAATCGGGAGCCTTCCGATGAGCCAGAGGAGGGCGAAACCGAGCATGAATCCTACTGCACCCGCAATTGAAGTCAGGATGAGTGTCTCGGTTAGAAATTGCCAAAGGAGATTGCCTCTGGTTGCACCAGCTGCTCTTCTTATTCCTATCTCTTGAACACGTTCGCTGACTGAGACAAGCATCATATTGGTTATGGCTATACTTCCGATAGCCAACGTGAGAATGCCAACGCCCGCAACGAAGACACCCACAGCTTTAGCAAAAGACTCAGTCTGTTTCGTGTATCTGGTGAGAGGAATTATCCAAACTGCTTCTTCGTCATCGGGTGCGAAATTATGCTTTATGGCAAGAGCCTTCCTTATCTCAACTACTGTTTGCTCATCCTGTTCAGGTTGGAAAGACTTTGCCATTATGCAAAAGAGGTATCGTCTGCCAAAGAGCCGCCGCCCAGTCGAGAATGGAATAAATATGAGTTGCTCATCACGCGGTCCGATGTTTACCATCTGTTGCTTCTCTGGAAGAATGCCTATGATGGTGAATGACACCCCTTTGATTTTGAGAGTCTTTCCCAGGGGATCCTCGTAGGTCTTAAAATACTCATCCCTGATTTTGGGCCCAATAACGCATACTCGCCTGCGATTTTCCATATCATCGCTTGTGAAGAATCTGCCACGCTCGGGCGTGAGATTGCGCATGATGCGGGCATCGGGAACTACACCTCTCACTGTATGGGCCTCGGATATGTTACCTCTGGATACTGTCGGATAGTACTGATCAACAGGTATGACAAGTTTGGTAGACGAGGAGTAAGCCCGAATCGCTTCAACATCTTCCAGGAAAAGCGGAATAGGGCGACCAGCCCTATAGCCACCTATCCCTTTAGAAGTATGACCAGGGAAAACTACGATGATATCCTTGCCAAAGGCCTCCATACCTTCACGCATGTAGTGTTGAACGGAAACCCCCCATCCTGCCAGCAAGAGGACAGCTGCAACGCCCCAGGTGACGCCAAAGGCTGAGAAGAAATTACGCCTTTTATGACTTGAAAGGTTTCTCAGCGTTTGGTGCAGGAGGTCAGCAATTGACATGATAGTATCGCCTATTGGAGGATGACTTGGGATGTCTGGGCTAGCCCTTCAATGATCTCGGTCTTTATGCCATCGCTGAGACCGGTTTTGACAGCTATCTTTCGTCTACCTGTCTCACTTGAAGGATCAACTATCTCGACGAAGGTGCTGTCGCCTTCGTAGATGATAGCTCCTTCAGGGACTGTAAGTACATCGCGGTGTTCTGCAATTATCAATTGGGCATCGGCCGACATTCCGGTTTTCAGAATATCTGTCCTTCCAGCTATCTCAGCTTCAATCCGAAAATTCACAACACCTTCTTCTTCGGTTCCCATTGGTGCTATCTTAGTGAGCACCCCATCAAAAGCGGTATCGGGGAAGGCATCGACAAGGATTCTTGCAGGCATACCAACATGGATCTTGCCTACATCGCTCTCGTCGACAAGACCTTCAAAATGCATGACAGAGACATCAGCAAGCGTAAGGATGCTTGTTCCACCATAGGCTGAGGAGATAGGGATGACGGATGAGCCTTCATCGACATTTCTCGAGAGGACAATCCCATCTATTGGTGAGATTACAATCATATCGCTTAGGGCAGAGGAAGCGTTGCTCGGTTTCTGGAATCCACCCGGAGATGAGACAACACTCTGCTCAAGGACCTGAAGTTGAGCCAAAGCCGCATCGTAGCGAGCTGCATCGATTGCTACCTGGGTCTCAGCATCTTCAACATCGCTATCGGAAACCAAGCTCTTCTCAGCCAGACTCTCAAGGCGCTTGAGATGGCGCTTTGATTGTTCGAGCTGGAGCTTTGCTGTCTCAACCTTCTCTCTTGCAGCTACAAGTTCATGGGGCGTGGCAGTTGGTACGATTTCCGCAAGTCGTTGTCCTTTTGATACCGAATCCCCCTCGTCGACAAAGAGCTTTCGTACAACACCACCTATTTTTGATTTTACATCAGCAACTGCAAGCGGTTCTATCTCACCCGTTGCTATCACAGCCTTTGTTATTGTCGCTACGGTTGGGTTCACCAGACGGACGTTGGCGATCTCTGGTTTTTTCCTCCTGGCGAGAGAAATGAGCGTAAGCACAACACCTATGATAACGACGATGACTATTGCGGCTCGCTTCAACGCGTGACCCCCTCTTCTGGCTTAAGTGCCTTCACAGGTACTTCTCTACCCATTGACTTAAGGATTCTCACCTTCACCCTTCCTGCGTTCTTGCAAAGAGCAGCAAACAACTCCGCGTCAGCTCGTTTGCCAACTATCGAACCATAATGCATTGGAATTGCGACTTTGGGCATAATGAGCTCTGCAGCCTTAGCAGCCTCGCGTGCATTCATCGTATATTTCCCACCCACAGGTAGAAGCGCCACATCTGTCTTAACATGTCGCATCTCAGGGATCAAATGGGTATCACCTGCATGGTATATTGTAGATCTGGAGGTATGAATTACGAAGCCGACATAGCCTCTCTCTTTAGGATGGAATTTCTTACCTACATTGTAAGCAGGAACAGTTTCAATTCTTATGCCAGCAATATCGAGCGTATCCCAGGGTTCAACCTCATAGATATGCTTAAAGCCATTCTTGAGTTTCTCTATCACCTGCTTGATGGAGACGATTGTGGTGGTCGGTTTAGCAATCTTGGCGACGTCTTCAGGTGAAAAATGATCATAGTGATCATGGGTTATCAGGATAAGATCAGCCTTAGGCAAACCCTTGGGGAGGTTGAAGGGGTCAATGTAGATTTTAAGCGAATCGCTTATCAGGAAGCTCGCATGCCCCAGCCATCTGAGGTCAGCGAGCAAACTGTCAACCACAGGATCCTTTTGGATTATTGCTTCATCGTAGTCGAGCATCTCATCAGTATCCTGCCCGTAAGCATCATAAGTCTCGTCCACATCACCCTCCTCCTGAGCTACAAGCATTGGCTGTGCACCCGAGACCACCTGGTAGCTACATAAGGCTAAAAGCACTGGAATCAGAGTTGCAATCCCTCGCATCTTGCACCTCCCGATCAAAGCTAATCACCATCTCAAGGTAACCCGTGTATCACAACTCGTGTCCTCATAGTACTCTCAGAGTTGGTAGCCGATTAAGAGCGGCTGCCAATTCCACTTTTCTGAATCTAGCATAATCTCCCATACGCCTTGGGTCAATCACATCGAGTCCATAGTTGTCAATATCACTCATCACGCAATCGAGAATCTCAGGTAAAGTGCGCTTTCCATCCATGTACTTTGTACGAGCATAATAAAGTGCTTGCCCAATGGCATTTACCTGGCTTGGATGGACAAGTCCCTCGACGCAGGAGAGATCAATTGTGTACCTTCCGAAAACGATTGTCTTAAGTCCTCGACCTGAGATCTTAACCTCACGCTTTCCTTTGCTAGCGTCGAGACTCTGGCGTAGTGGAACTCTCGGGGTTATCTCACCAAAATGCTCTCCGCCTTCGGGTCTTCTTTCGCTACGATACTTTGTAGCAATTGCTCTGGCTTGCTCAGAGACGTCATTAGCTCTGAAGGCATCCATAGCAATCACACAGTCGGCTACATCGAAGTAATCTCCGCTCCCTCCCATCACGAGTATTGTAGAGACGCCCAGGTCTTCATAGAGTTGACGAACCTTATCCACAAAAGGTGTAATAGGCTCCTTGGACTTCGCTATGAGCTCCTGCATACGGTGGTCACGAATCATGAAATTGGTTGCCGCAGTGTCTTCGTCGGTAAGCAAGACCTTTGCACCTGCCTCAAGCGCCTCAACTATGTTCGCAGCCTGGGAAGTCGAACCACTGGCATTCTCAGTTGAAAATCTCGTAGTATCCTCTCCGTATGGGAGATTGGATATGAAGGGAGAGATGTTGACCTTCTCAATGCGTCTACCGTCTTCAGCCCGAATCTTCACTGCGGAAGGATGCGTAACCACGAACTCTCTGCCATCACCCGGGATGTGGTTGTAAACACCCCTTTCAATGGCATTGAGAAGTGTTGACTTGCCATGATAGCCTCCGCCAACGATAAGGGTTATCCCCTTTGCTATTCCCATGCCCGAGATGGTTCCGTGATTCGGGAGGTCAAAGGACACACGGAGTGATGGTGGCGATTCAAATCTCACCACCCTTCCTGTTGTCTTGGGACGGTCATCGACCCCACTTCTTCTGGGAAGTACAGCACCGTTTGAAACAAAAGCAACAAGATCCTGGCTCGCCAGGGCTTCACGCAGGTAGTCGGCATCCTCGTTAGTCTCGATATGGCGATAAAGCTCCCCCACTGTGGAACTTGATGAGATTCCATTCGGAGGGGCGAGTTCTGTGAAGAAAAGGGTTTTGCCTATTATCTCGGGGACGGCTTTAAGAAGGATATGCTTAGCCTCTCTTGCAAGTATACTTCTTCCTCTTGCTGGCAGTCCAACTGCGAATCTCGCCTCGATTGATTTTTGGGTAACAATCACGGCGGTTCGCTCGAGAATCTCTTGACCAGGTCGATCAATTGTAATTATCCCGCTCTTGCCAGAGCCGCAAAGTTTACTTGCTGATACTGCCAGACGATAGAAGCGTCTTAGAAGAAAGTCAGCAAGCCCAATCCTGCGTGAGCGATTGTGATAGGTATCCTCTGGAAAACGAGCCTGCGAATGGTCAACTATCGCTCTTAGGCGACTCGGGGAGGCGAATGGATCACCCTGAACGTGATCGATGATAAGTCGGAAGCCAGGAAAGGCATATGTGCCTGCCAGACTTTTATATGCCTTGTAACCCCTTCCATCCAGTCGCGTCAGGGTCTGGTCGAGATCTTGAGGTGTCAGGCTTCGACTCGACATGAAGGATCTACCTCATATGGCGACTCTACACCAACGGCGCGGTGGGGTCAAGCAGGAGCTCGGGCGTCGGACTTTTACCTAAGCGTCTGTAGGGCTTCGCTGCGGGTTGTCATACGCCTGAGATGGGCTCAATGGCATTGCTGTTTCAAGACTTGCCACGAGGTAACCTATCTTGCAGGGCGAGAAATTTGTTGACAGGGGAGAGGGTGGGACATAGACTACTAATAGAATTAAATTGGTAGAAAAGCATGAGACTTACGACCAGAGGAAGATATGCAGCGCGGCTGATGCTCGATCTCGCCATCAACCACGGCGAACGCGATTTCGTTCTGCTCAAGGACATCGCCCAAAGGCAAGGGATTTCAACTAAGTATCTTGGCCATCTCATGACGTCTCTCAAACAGGCTGGTCTGGTCATCGGTGCAAGAGGGGCACATGGAGGCTATAAACTGGCGAGGCCAGCAGAAAAGATAAGGCTTTCTGAGATCGTTGTTGCAGTTGAAGGGGACCTGAGCATGGTTGAGTGTGTTAAGGATGCCTCGGTTTGCACAAGATCCGCCTCGTGTATTACGCGTGAGATATGGGCTGAGATGGGGGAGACCTTGATTCAATTCCTCGATTCTATCACGCTCGACGACATGGTTCGAAGGTATAGGGAAAAGCTGGCAAGCCAGGCACTCATGTGGAACATCTGACCCTAAAGTTATTTGTGGAAGGGTTGTTGTGGTAAAGACCAGCCAAAGGAGGGTAAGAAGTGAGAATAGCTAGGGATGTAACTCAACTTGTTGGCAATACCCCCCTAGTATATCTGAATCAGGTGACAAGCGGGCTCGAGGCTACAATTGTTGCCAAGCTCGAATGTTTCAACCCCCTGGCAAGCATCAAGGATAGGATTGGCGTTAGCATGATTGAAAGTGCCGAGCGCGAGGGCTTGATTGGGAAAGATAGTATCATTGTTGAACCGACAAGCGGCAACACTGGGATAGCCCTTGCATTTGTGTGTGCAGCCAGGGGCTACCAGTTGATTTTGACCATGCCTGATACTATGAGCCTTGAACGCAGGATGCTTCTGAAAGCCTTAGGTGCAGAGATTATCCTTACGCCTGGCAGCGAAGGTATGATGGGGGCAGTGAAGAAAGCTGAAGAACTCGCAGGGAGTGATAGCCGCTATTTCATGCCGCAGCAGTTCAAGAATCCGGCAAATCCAGATGTCCACAGACGTACAACCGCGGAGGAAATCTGGAAGGATACCGATGGCAAGGTTGATATCGTGGTTGCTGGCGTTGGAACAGGTGGTACAATCACGGGAGTTGCAGAGGTCCTTAAAGCTCGTAAAGCGGATTTCAAAGCAGTTGCTGTCGAACCCAAGACCTCACCAGTACTCTCTGGAGGAAGACCAGGGCCACACACAATCCAGGGCATAGGAGCAGGTTTTGTCCCGGATGTTCTACGTCTTGATTTGATTGATGAGATCATTCAGGTTAGGGATGAGGACGCAGCAGAAGTTACGCGACGCTTGGCCAGACAGGAGGGTTTATTTGTTGGAAAGTCTTCGGGAGCGGCTACGTGGGCTGCACTTGAGGTCGCCAGACGTCCTGAAAACAAAGACAAGATGATTGTTGTCATTTTGCCTGACACAGGTGAACGTTATCTTTCAACAGATCTTTTTGAAGTTGATCAATAGTTGCCCTTGGCTGGGCTTCTGCGTCATGAGATTTGCTCCTAGCTGGAGATTGCCATGAAATCAGGGTCAAAGGGTCAAGGCAGGCAAGTGCTCGTTGCCATGAGCGGAGGTGTAGATTCATCCGTAGCAGCCGCTTTGCTTGAGGAGAAGGGATACGAGGTTGTTGGTGTGACTATGAAGATATGGGAATGTGGTGAGGATTGGACAGGATGCTGCGGTGTTCGCGGCGTTGAGGATGCTCGGCGCGTTGCCCATAGCCTTGATATTCCTCACTATGTAATCGACCTGCAGAAGGTTTTCGAGGAGAAGGTCATTAGACCTTTCTGCGATGCCTACCTTGAGGGTAAGACTCCGAATCCATGCATTCTGTGTAACAGGTACGTCAAGTTTGGCGAGCTTCTCAGGAAAGCGAATGAGCTAGGAATTCCTTATGTTGCCACAGGTCATTATGCCCGTGTTGACTATGATATTAAGCGTGGAGTGTATCTCTTGAGGAAAGGCAGGGACCGCGGAAAGGATCAATCTTACTTCCTTTATGTCCTCACTCAGGAGCATCTCAGGCGTACTCTTTTCCCTGTCGGTGACCTCACCAAGCTTGAGGTTCGTAAGAAAGCGAGAGATCTGGGACTCCACGTTGCAGAGAAAAGGGGTTCACAGGAGATATGTTTCGTGGCAGATGGCAATTATCGAAACTTTGTCATCAAACGCACCGGGGTGATTCCTGAGCCTGGCCCAATATTAAGTAAGGATGGAAGCATACTTGGTCAGCATAGTGGCATCATTTCCTACACCATAGGACAAAGGCGCGGGCTCAGAATAAGCGCACGCGAGCCGCTCTATGTGATAGCAATTGATAGGAGCAGCAATGCTGTCATCGTCGGCGGAAGAGAAGATGTATATTGCAGAGAATTCATCGGGGAAGATGTTACCTTCGTCTTCGCTAACTATCGTGAGAGCCCTTTCAGGGCAAGAGTGAGGGTCCGCTATCGCCAGCCGACAAAGTCGGCGACCATTAATGTCGAGATGGATGGGAGAGTTAGAGTAGTCTTCGATAAGCCCCAATGGGGTATTGCCCCCGGTCAATCTGCTGTCTTCTACGATCATGACGTCGTGCTCGGAGGTGCCGTCATAGCTTCGACATTCCGTCCTGGGAATTGACGGTTGCTGATCTGCTCACCCCAGGGCGGATATGCTTGCCCTGTGAGATTTCCCTACAGGGCAGGATCTCATATCCAAGGAGGCTCAGGATGGGAGACAATGCTGAGGTAAGAGCCAAATTCCCCGCAGTGGGAAAAGTCTCACCAGAATTCTTCGATGAAGTGATCTATCCCAATCTCGGAAGCCATCGTCCTGATGTGCTTGTCGCCCCTCAGCACGGAATAGATTGTGGTATCGTCAGAATCGGCGATGGGAAAGTGATGGTGATCACCACAGATCCCATCTACACTGTTCCTCAGTATGGATTTGAAAGAGCTGCCTGGTTTGCTTGGCACATTCTTGCATCGGATGTGACAACAAGCGGCTTCCCTCCAGCCTATGTTATTTGTGATTTCAATCTACCCATGTCAATAACTGAAGAGCAATTTGCAACGATCTGGAAGGTCTTCCATCGTGAAAGCTCGCGCTACGGAGCAAGTGTTGTGGCCGGGCATACCGCAAGATATGCTGGTACAGATTACCCTATGGTTGGTGGTGCAACCTTCATAGCCATTGGTGGTGAGGACCGCTACATTGATCCAGGTATGGCAAATCCAGGTGATGTCGTGGTTATAACCAAGGGAGTAGCCATTGAAGCTACTGGCATATTGAGCTGTGCTTTTCCTCAAACTCTTCGAGATGAGATTGGTGAGGATGTGCTCAGGGTGGCTCAATCTCTTTTCTATAAGATGTCAACTGTAGATGATGCTCTCGTAGCAGCAAGCATTGGCGTGAGAGATGATGGGGTTACAGCCATGCACGATGCAACCGAATGCGGTCTCATTGGTGGACTTTTTGAGATAGCTCAGGCATCGGGCACTGGCATACTTGTGGAGAAGGAGAAGATACCTACCGATCCTGCAGTTCAAGCCGTTTGCTCTTACTTTGGCATGGATCCTCTAATCTCCATAAGCGAGGGTACCCTTATCATCTGTGTTAAGGATGCCAAAGCGCAAACCCTTCTCGATGCTCTTAGCAAGAAGTCCATTCGTGCGGCGGCAATCGGTAAGCTCACAAGAAGGGAGGACGGCTTCTGGATGATATCACAAGGTAAGCGCAGGGTGCTTGAGCATCCTAAAGTCGATCCTTTTTGGAAGGCAATTGGTGAGGCAATCGAGGCAGGCCTGGAGTGAAGCCATTGGCATTGGACAATCGGAAATCCTATCATAAGCTAAGGGCTGAATTGTGGTGGTGAGATGACATGGCAATTGCCACTGAAGCTGCTCACCTCATTGTTAATCTCTTTAACGCCTATGGTGATTTTGCCATCATTATCCTGGGCTTGCCGGTTGCTTATTATCAGCCTATCGGTCCCGATCTCCTGATTATTCTCAAAGGGCTAGCAGGTGGAAATGCCATCTTCTCAGCATGGCTTGCGGTGGGCTTTACCCTTGCCGGCAGCCTTGGTGGTTTCTTCCCTGCCAAAAGATTCGGAAGACGCCTCGTCAAGAGGATCTTCAAACGCAGAATGAGTGTCTTTGAGCGATTTGATCGCACGTTCGAAAGATACGGTGGCTGGTTCGTTTTTGCATCTGCCTTTGGCCCTGTCCCTTTGAGGTATGCCATCTGGCTTGCTGGTATCTCACAGATGCCCCTAAGCAAGTTTGTCATTCTTGTCATCCTGGGTCTTATACCACGCTTCCTTGGTGAAGCAACACTTGTCACCTTATATGGAGATTGGGTTAAGGGGGTTCTGGTGAAACTTGCACCTGGGATTTTTCCTGTCTAGATCCTGTCAATCTTACCTCACCACCAACCCTGAAATTGAAATGTGATTTTCTTCTGGCGGAACCTTAGACTTGTTGAGATTATAGGGCTAGCGAAGGCTCAGCGTGTAGAGATAGCACAAGGAGATTGGAATGAGGCTTGGTTGCAGATTGCTGGGGTTAGTACTCATAATAGGTTTGTGTGGCTGTAGTAGCACCGTCCGTAAAGGTGGTAGGCAACTTAAGAAGGTTACTTTCACTTTCAAGCCCAATGCTTCCTACGAGAGAGTCTATCTTGCGGCAACCTTCAACGGATGGAGCACGGATGCTCTCCCCATGAGGCATGAAGGGAATGTCTATACTGTGACAATTCCCCTGAGCGTAGGTTCCTACCAGTATAAGTTTGTCGCCGACGGAAACTGGATAACGGATGACAAAGCTCAAGCCTTTGCGCCAGATGGTTTTGGTGGACGCAATTCAGTCGTAGTTGTCGACAATTCCTTCCCGGATTGGGATCTCAAGATAGGTGATGGCAGGATACTCACAGAGGGGCTTCGTCACGGCGGTCGTCCGTGGGAAAGAATCCTCAATTCGGATAGCACAACCACTCTTCGTCTAAGGGTTTGGAGTGATGACATTGAGCGAATTGAGATCTGCTGGGATTCCACAGCTGCAGGCTTCCCAGGAAACTGTCAGCCGATGGAACTCTTCGATAGCGATGGCATCCATGACTACTACGAGGCCGACGTTCCAGCAGTGAAATTCTCCTACTTCTTCAAAGTAGTTGATGGTAATGCCGTTATCGTCGTCGATCGTGGGTTTCCTCGAAATTTGGAGTATGGTGGATTGAGTCCGTTTGAATACAATTCCCAATCCCCACCTTTCGAGACCCCAGCCTGGGTTGAGACCTCAATAATTTACCAAATCTTCCCTGAAAGATTTGCCAATGGCTCACAGGAGAACGATCCTGATTTTTCCGAGTGGTACTATGAGGGTTCGAGGAACCTGCCACCTTCAGGCAAAACGAATAGTGAATACTTCCACCTTGTGAAAGATTGGTACGATGTTGATGGTCTGAAGAGAAGTCCATACAGAACAGATGGCAAGCCTGATTGGAATTCTTTCTATGGCGGCGACGTTGCCGGCATAAGTGACAACCTTGACTATCTCGTCGATCTTGGAGTGACCGCAATCTATCTTAATCCTATCTTTCAAGCCAAGAGCAATCACAAGTACGATGCAGCCGACTACATGAGGGTTGATCCCCATTTCGGATCGAATGAGGAATTCAAGCAGTTTGTTGACAAATGCCACACCTACGGCTTACGTGTGATTCTCGATTTGGCTATCAATCACACGGGCCATACCTTCTGGGCATTTGTGGATGCTCGCCGCAAGGGACGCGACTCAGAATACTGGAATTGGTACGAATGGAAATCCTGGCCCGTGCCAGGTGATTCAGTATGGGCTCCACCAAATCCACTCGACTATTACAGCTGCTGGTGGGGTTTCGGACAGATGCCAACTTTGAATTTTGACCTTGCACGACCTGACGCTCACGAAGCAGGTGTAAACAAAATTGAGGACGCACAACCCAACTGGGATCTCATAACCTATCTCCTTGATGTGGCTACTTATTGGCTGGATGAGATGGATGTTGATGGCTTCCGACTTGACGTTGCTGGTGATGTTCCGTTTTGGTTCTGGCAGATCTTTAGAGACCATGTGAAAAAGATCAAACCCGATGCTTACATCGTTGGTGAGCTCTGGGGTTCGTCACCCGACTGGGTTAGCAGCAACTACTTCGATGCGGTGATGAATTATCATTTCTTCCGAGAACCGGTGATAGGCTTTATTGCAAGGGGAACTATGAGTGCTGAGGAATTCGACAGAACGCTTGCTCGGGGAAGACTCATATATCCTCCAGAGGGGGGTCAAGGCGATGATGAATCTTCTCGGGAGCCATGATACCCAACGCTTTCTCACCCTGGCTGGGGATGATATCCGCAGGCTCAAGTTAGCTTTCTTATTCAGTTTTACATATGTTGGTGCGCCGACTATCTACTATGGCGATGAAATAGGCATGAGGGGAGGGGGAGATCCTGACTGCCGCCGACCATTCTACTGGCGCTGGCAAGATGAGCCTGAGAGGGTTCGTCTCCATGCCTATGTTTGCAAGCTCATAAGATTACGAAGACAGAATCCTTGCCTGAGCGTCGGAGGTTTCGAAACCCTGATAGCTCGCGGTAGGATTTATGCCTATCGGAGGTATCTTGAGAGGGAGGAAATTGTAGTCGTTCTTAATGCTGACACCAAATCTCTAAGCGTTGAAGTACCAATCGGTGAAGACAAGGCGGGCTACATTGATATCCTCGATAAAGAGCTTTGGAAGGCGGAATCGAGGGGTGGGAAGAAGGTTGTAAGGATTCCTGTTGAGGCGATCTCAGGCAGGTTGCTCAAACCCAAGCCAGACTGATGCAGGGAGCTGTGTTTCGAATTCTCAATTCATGCATTTCAAATTCCTGGAGTGAAGCAGAGTCCTCATGCTTGAGATGGGCTTATGCCCTCACTGCAAGAGGACACAATGTAACAACAATTGTTCCTGAGGGTAGCCGCATTGGTGAAGAGCTAAAGAGGCGAAGGCTCAACCTCGTAACCCTTCCAGGTGAAGGGCGGTGGTATGATATCGGCTCGAGGTTCAAACTGCGATCCCTTCTCAAGCGTCACAGCATCAAGATTATTCAGGCACACACCACTCAGGATCTAAAGCTGCTCAATTTCTTGCGACTTGGCATGAAGCTTCCGAGGATTCTGTTTGCCTGGCATGGAGAGAACATGAGGCTAAGCAGGAAGGCAGTATTGGATAGATTCTCACTCTCAGGAGTTTCCCACGTGATAGTTCCGAGTGGGTTTGCAAAGGAGAGATTCGTGGACGCCACAAGCTTTAAGCGCGAGAGGGTGTCTGTCGTTTATGACGGCTTTGATGCGAGCCAGTATGAACTCGTACATCATGACAGGCTCAAGATACGTGAGAAATTGGAAATTCCGAGAAGTCATGTCATGATAGGTTGTCGTAACTGGATTGGGCCTGATATGGGAGATCTTGAGCTCATTGAAGCGATGAGAATTGTCCTAAGACGTTTCGAAAATGCTCATCTCATACTGATTGGTGAGCAAAGAGATAGTGAAACTGCTTACCTAGAAGCTCTTAAGGCAAAGGTCTCCGAATACGGGATGGATAGGATTGTAACTTTTGTTACTGAACTTGAAGAAATTGCCCTTCTCAGCGCAATTGATATCTTTGTCAATCCGGCTTATGAAGACATCTCTGGTACATACCTTATTGAGGCAATGCTTGCAGGGTTGCCATGCATAGCGGCCGACTCAGGTGCCTTATCTGAGATTCTTGAAAAGGGAAGGCTTGGGCTGCTTGCCGAGCCAAGAAGCGTCGAAGGTCTCGCAAAAGCACTCCTGACCCTTATTGAAAACGAAGATTTAAGAGCGGATCTGGCGAGCAAAGCTAAAGCCCATGCCCATGAACGCTTTCGAGTTGCTCTTATGCTTGGTGCATTAGAGAAGCTTTATGCAACAAGAGCCGGGTGAGGATCGGTCATGCCAGCCGAAGGCGAGCTTTCACTGAGCGATCTCCCTGACACAGTCAATTAGGGTTCCATCCACCCACTTTATTGCAGCAACGACCCGATCCTTGAACTTTGGTTTGGCTGGCTTGCCACCACATATTTTCTCAACTTCTGCCTTTATGTCCTCAATGCTTCGAATGGGCAGATTGGAGCCCTTAACCGCATCAATAAGGTCAATTCTTCTCGGGTTTATTGCAATCCCTCGCTCTGTCACAACAACATCAATTAGCTCTCCTGGGCCACACAGGGTCGTCACCTCATCAACAATCACAGGGATTCTATCGCGGAAGGAAGGGATTGGTAGGATGGTGCATTTAGCAAAGAGACAGTTTTGCCAGCCACCGATGCCATGAAGAAGCAGGCCATCGGAATGTGTGACCACGTTTGCATTGAAGTTTACATCAACCTCGGTTGCTCCAAGGACTACAACATCAACCATACTAGCAAAATTGCCCTTGCCATGATAATTGTAGCTTGTAAAGGGGCTTGTCCAAACATGATTGGCGTTCTCACGCATTGACCTTACACCTTCGAGGTCAAATGTCTGACCATCGAGGATGTAATCAGTCAAGCCTTCCTCAAGCATCTCAACCGTATAGCGAGTACTGCCAGCTCGCACGAAGCGCGCCTTAACACCTGCTTGCTTCATCATATCCTTAAGAAAGATTGCAAAGGCAAGAGCTGTACCACCCGCACCCCCCTGAAAGGAGAAGCCATCCTTCATGATCCCGGCCTCTCTTACAAAGCGAGCTGCGAGCTCGGCAATGAGAAGGCGGTCTGGGCTTCTTGTTATCTCCGTGGTCCCTGAGACAATCTTGCTTGCATCACCAATGCGATCAACGACAACGACATAATCGACATAGTTTCCATGTATTTGCCAGGGGACGCACGGGAAGGGAACAAGATTGTCTGTCACTATTATGACCTTATCTGCGTACTGGGAATCAGCTAGTGCAAAGCCAAGCAAACCACATGCTGATGGACCCGTTAGCCCATTTGCATTACCAAAGGGATCAGCAGTCGGAGCGGCAATGACAGCAATATCTATGTGTACTTCACCATCCTGGACTGCTTGATGGCGTCCACCGTGGGAACGCAGTACACCCATTCCGCGCATCTTGCCACGTGAACAGAATTCACCGAGTGGACCGTTCATGCTTCCTTCAATATGATCGATCACTCCACTTTCAAGGTGCTTGATGTTGTGAGCGTGACACGGAAAGGATGCGCTTGGAAACCACATGAGATCTTTAACACCCATCTCAGCAGCGGTATCGAATACCATATTGGCGACATAGTCACCGTTTCTCAAATGATGATGGGTCGAGATTGTCATACCATCCTTGAGACCTGCAAGTTCAAGAGCTGTTCTCAGATCTTTGACAATCTTATTTCCATCAGCGTGATAATCGACGCACGATGCAATAGGAGGAGCTGCCTTGTGTCCCTTGGGTTTGTACTTGCCAACTCCAGCAAACGGCACCTGGGGTCTGCCATTTACCACCTTCGGGACGAATCTGCCTAAAACGTTGCGAACCAATTCATCCTTCATGTTGCTCCCTCCAATTGTCAGGTAGCTTGCCAGTGGCAATTGCAAGATCAACGGTGCGGATGGCTCTCTTTACAACTGGTGGATCAATCATCTTGCTCCCAAGGGCAACAACACCAAGCCCTTTGGATTGAGCTTCCTCAAAAGCAAGGACGATACGTTTAGCCTTCTCAATCTCTTCATCACTTGGAGCAAATGCCTCATGTATCACATTTATTTGCCTTGGGTGGATGCAACCCTTGCCTTCGAAACCAAGTGACTTCGCTTCAAGAACACTCTGCCGAAGTCCTTCCATGTCCCGGACATCGGAAAAGACGGTGTCGATTGGCTGGATGCCAGCTGCACGTGCTGCATTGACTACTTCACATCTTGCCCAGAAGCTCTCCCTGCCATCTTTGGTTCTCTGTGTGCCAATGTCAGCGGTATAGTCTTCAAGGCCGATGGTTAGAGCAACAACGTTTGGTGATGCCGAGGCTATCTCGAATGCCTTTATAGCTCCACGTGCGGATTCGATTATGGGCATAAGAAACGTTGGCTGACTTATTCCATTGGCTTGCCGGATTGCTTCAATCTTGCTATCAACTTGCTTCACCTGCTCAGCATCTTCACACTTTGGAATGAGAACGACATGAACATTGTGTGGGATGGTAAATTCGAGATCGATGTAGCCCAGCTTCCCTTGATTGATGCGTATCATGCGCTCGGCACCCATGAAATCCACCTGACGAAGAGCGTTACGGACGAGTATCCTTGCTGCATCTTTCTCGTCTGGATGAACGCTATCTTCAAGGTCGAGGATTATGCCATCAGGATGATGAATGCCGGCATTGATCATAAACTTGGGTTCATTGCCAGGAAGATATAGCCTTGAGCGACGCATGCGATCGCGACTTGTAGTGTAGGTGCATTCAGATAGCATCGGAGGAAGATAGGGTTGGCTTGGCTCCAAACCCAGTCTTCTTACAGCTGCTTCAAGCCTTGCCATGATGACAAAGGGTAGGGCGCCTTGATCCTCGATTTCCACACGGGCACTTCCAATGCCCATAGTCCTCAATCCATCTTCGATGAGACTTCTTATTGAATCTCCATAGAGGGTGGCGGTTTTTGACTTAACTTCAATCTCTATCGTACCGCTCTTGGTCTCTTCAATTGAGATCCAGCAGTCTGATCTTATGTCAGCGCCGCGCCTGCCAGCTTCACCTCTCGCCATGCACCTGCCCCCTTTCCTTTAGCTTGGCTCTTACATGTTCGAGAAGTCCACCCGCATCTCTGATTGCGATTATCTCAGGTGGCAGTTTAGGAAAAGTGAATTGTTTGGAGTCAACTCTAAGCGTGCCTTCCTCGGGTTTGATCTCAATCTGGTCACCCTCACGATAGGCATCCACTGCCTCAGGACATTCAATGAGGATGAGGCCCTGATTGATTGCAGATCTATAGAAGATGCGTGCAAAGCTCTTCGCAACCACAGCCTTGATTCCCATTGCCTTAAGGCCAACAGTGGGTTGCTCACGTGAGCTCCCACAGCCGAAGTTCTCACCTGCTAGTATGACATCCCCTGGCTTTGCTTCCTTGGCAAAGCTCGGATCGAGATCCTCGAGGAGATGAGGGATTATCTCCTCAGGCCTGCTGCAGGTATAAGTATATTTGCCAGGAAAGAGCATGTCGGTGTTGATATCATCCCCGTACTTCCAGATACGCATATTTCCTCCTTGAGTCTAAGTTATCTCACGCGGATCTGTTATCTGGCCTGTTACTGCACTAGCGGCTACAGTTGCCGGGCTTGCAAGATATATCTCTGCATCACGGCATCCCATGCGCCCTTTGAAATTACGATTCGCTGTGCTGAGGCACCTTTCACCAGGAGCTAGAACTCCCTGATGAGCTCCGAGGCAAGGTCCACATCCTGGGGGAAGAATCATACCTCCGGCTTCAACCAAGGTTGCAAGTGTTCCATCTCTGGCTGCCTCAAGCATGATCTCCCTACTTGCCGGAAGAATCAGGAGTCGCGATCCTCTGTGAACATGTTTACCCCGAAGGATGTCTGCAGCAATGTGAAGATCTGAAAGGCGACCATTGGTACAGGTTCCTATCAGGAATTGGTCAATCTCGACCCCTGCAACCTCAGCCGCAGGGACAACGTTGTCCACACGATGAGGCAAGGCAACCACGGGTAGAATCGAGGAAAGATCATAATCAAGCTCCCTGATGTAAGAGGCATCCTCGTCTGCCCATATCGCTTCCCAGGTTTCCTCACCTCTTTCAGAAAGGTAAGCCCTTGTCACCTCATCAACAGGAAAGACAGCATTCTTTGCGCCCATCTCAACACCCATATTGGCAATTGTCAGGCGATCTTCGATTGATAGGCTGGCGACGTTACCATGGAATTCGACTGAAAGATAGTTGGCACCACTTGCACCAATGCCACCAATTATGTGAAGGATAAGATCCTTGGCTGCTGATGGCGAGGTCAGGCTACCTGTGAGATTGATTTTCATGGAATTGGGTACCCTCAGCCAGGTTTCTCCTGTAAGCATTATGGCTGCTGCCTCAGTGCGATCTATACCTGTTGCAAAAGCCCCCAGAGCGCCATATGTGCACGTGTGGGAATCGCTTCCGACAATGAGGGAACCCGGAAGGGCGTGCCCCTTGGAAACCACAACCTCATGGCAGATACCATTACCAGCATCATAGAAATTGACAATCCCAAATTTCGAGACAAACTCACGGATTCGCCTGTGATTCGTAGCCGTTTTCTCATTGCTCGGCGGTACGACATGGTCGAGGACAATAACAGGCAAGCGCGGGTCAGCGACTCCGTAAGTTTCAAGCTCAGGGCCTATCTTTGCGATAATCGCCGCCGTGTTATCGTGAGTAAGAAGATGGTCAGGCTTTACAGTTACTATCTCGCCAATCTCAACATGGCTCTTGCCGCTCTTTCTCGCCAGAATCTTTTGAGCAAAAGTATAGCCCATCAGTCTTCCCCCGATCTAACAAGAAGCCCACCACGCTTGTAGATTTCAAGCTGCACCTTGGAGAAGGGCTTGATTTTGGTTCTCTCACCTGTTGCTTCCTTGACGACGTCGCCTGAGAGGAAGTCAACTGAAATCACATCACCTTCTTTAAGGTTGAGACTATCGAGATTTCCCTCGAGGATTGGCAAGCCGGCATTTATCGCATTGCGTTCATATATTGCTCCAAAGGATTTCGCAATAATTGCTTGAACCCCGAGAGCTCTAAAGCAGTCAACGGCATGCTGGCGTGATGAACCACATCCAAAGTTACTTCCGGCTACCACTATGTCACCCGGCTTTACCTTGTTTGCGAAATCCTGCCAGCCCTCAAGATTGCCAAAGCAATACTTTCCCATCTCTCTGATGTCTGTAACTGCCAGATGCTTGTTATGATAGATCATATCAGTATCTATATTATCTCTGGCAACGACCCATACCCTTCCTTTTATCCTTGTAGGTGCTTGCCTCTCTTCGGGTGCGCTCCTGGTTTTTCTCTCAAGTACTGGTTCCTCGATGTGTTTTATTTCGATGGGTTCATCCATCTTCTCGGGAGAGGTGATGTAGCCCCGAATTGCTGATGCAGCTACCACTCTTGGTGAGGCAAGAAAGACCTTCCCCTGGCCTTGCTTACCCGGGAAGTTACGATTGCCTGTGCTCACGGTTACCTCACCAGGCCCATTCTGGCCAATCTGCCCAGCAGCGCAACCGGCGCATCCTGCATTCCCGACAAGAGCACCCGCATCTTTGAAGATCTTTATTATCCCTGTCTCAAGACACCTTTCCCAGATACGGTTCGTGGAAGGCACAATCTTAAGGACGACATCTTGAGCAACACTGGTGCCTCTGAGGATTCGAGCAACCTCAGCCATATCCTCGTATCTTCCATTTGTACACGATCCTACAAAGGCTGAGTGGATTTTTGTTCCGGCAACCTGAGAGATTGGCACAACATTTGCCGGACTACCGGGAAGCGATATCTGAGGCTCAAGATGTGTCACATCAAGGTCAATATCACCCGCATACGTAGCATCCTGGTCAGCAACAATGCCTTTGTATCTCTTGCCAGTAATCGATGAGAGCTCTTCACACACCTCCTCGTTGGGAGGGAAGAGGATAATGATTCCACCCATCTCTGTTGCCATGGATGCCAGAGTTATGCGTTCCGAAAGACTCATCTCATCTGCAACTTCGCCATAGACCTCGGCTGCATAGCCAAGCAAACCACTTGCTCCAAGTTTTCCTACTAGCGCAAGCGTGATGTCCTTTGCGGTCAGATAAGGTGGTCGCTTGCCTCTGAGAAAAATGCGCTTAGTTGGGGGTACTCTGAACCAGACCCTTCCAGTTGAGAAGGCATAAGCGACGTCCTGATCACCCATACCTTGACCGAAGGCTCCAATTGCTCCCACGATATTGGCGTGGGAATCTGTTGAGACCATTGTTGAGCCAGGACCAATCAGACCTTCGTCGATTGCGATGTGAGTACCAATACCCTCGGTTATATCATAGACCTTGATACCTCTGCTCGCAGCGAAGAGGCGTATCATCTGCTGATTGGCTGCGTAACGCTGATCTGAGCCAGTCGGGTTACAATCGAATGTAAAATAGGTTGCTTTTGGGTTTTCTATTTCGAGGCCATAGGTGAGGATGTGTTTGACTACATTTGCACCACCGAAGTCTCTTGCAATCCTGGCATCTATCCTCAGATCAACAACATCACCTGCCTTGCACGGTCCTGCAGCATGTTGCGAGATTATCTTCTCAACAAGGGTTTGCCCCATAGTGGAAGCCTCCATCTTGATGCGATCTCATACAACCTTGAGTTTTTCAATCACAGCATCGGTTATCTGGTCAGTGCTTGCAGCGCCCTGCTTTAGCACATCTGGTCCACCCTTGAGCTTGAGCATATCATACGATCTGACTTTGCCTTCCTTTATGACTTCAGCAATTGCAGATCTTATCTTGTTAGCCTTGTCATTCTCCCCCAGATAGTCGAGCATGAGAGCAGTGCTTAGGAACATTGCCATTGGGTTGACGATCGAGGGCTTGAGATCTGCATACTTGGGTGCCGATCCATGGGTGGGCTCAAAGATAGCACAATCCTTCCCTATGTTTGCGCTGCAGGCAAAACCGAGTCCCCCTACAAGCCCAGCGAAACCATCGGAGACAATATCGCCAAACATATTACCGCTTACGATTATGCCATAATCCTCAGGATTCTTTGTGAGCCACATCATCTGTGCATCTATGTTTGTCTCCCAAAGCTCTATATCTGGATAGTTTTCGTGTACCTTACGCGCTTCTTCCCTTAGCATGCCTGATGTCTCACGGATCACATTTGGCTTCTCGCATATCGTAACCGATCTATAATCATAGCGCTTTGCATACTTGAAAGCCTCTTCGACGATCCTGCGGCATGCTCTGCGCGTGAATATGCGGCATGAGATTGCGAAATCCTCACTTGGCACATCTTTGAATGCTTTCATCTTGGGATGGGTCTCGAGAGCCTTGCGCACTTCGGGGGGTGGATTTGTCCATTCAACCCCTGAATAAAGACCCTCGGTATTCTGACGGAAAATCACGACATCTATCTCTGGTTCTTCATAGCCATCTTTAGTCTTGCGTATGAAGTTGAGAGGATTGCCCTTGAAGGTCCGGCATGGACGGATACAGATATCAAGATTGAAATGCTGCCTCAAACCAACAATGGGACTGTAATAAACGTAGCCCTTACCCTGGAGCTCAGGTGCCAGCTCGAGTGCAGCCTGGTCCTTGGGTTTTGAGGTTATCGCTCCAAACAGTCCAAGACGGTGCTTCTCGAGAAGATCTAAGGTCCGCTGGGGGAGCGGATTGCCTTCCTTTACCCAGAATTCCCAGCCTATGTCCGCATGAACATAATCTGCCTCAAAGCCAAGAGCATCGAGCAATCGCAAAGCCTCATTGAGAACTATCTTTCCAATCCCATCGCCTGGCATGGTGACAACTGTGCGCTTGGGCATAAACTAACCTCCTCGTTTTTTAACCCCTTGATTACCAGACTTCCGGCAGGCATCCTCCCCGCCAGCGAACAGTCCCTTGAATCACATCCATTTTATTATAGTATTGTATAATGTCAACCTATGTGATTGACCTGAGCGGTGATTAAGCGATGATTGAGCGCATTGATGGCACCCATGCCTCAAACCTGTTTCTTAAAAAGGCAAATCTCGGGAACTATCGTAGCACGGATTTCCTGAGAGGGCTTGCCCGGGAATTCTCAAAACTTCCTTATGAGAACCTCAGCAAGATAGTAAAGGTAGCGAGGGTCGGGAGCCCTCATGAGGCTCTCAGGCTTCCACATGAGGTTCTTAGCGAACACTTTGAATATGGCTTTGGCGGCACATGCTTTTCACTGACCTTTCTTCTTGAGCGCATACTTAGGGCGTGTGGATTTAAGTGCTACAAGGTAATGGCAGACATGCGTTCAGGCAAGAATGTCCACTGCCTGGTCATTGTTGAGGAAAGAGATGCAAGATTCATGATTGATCCTGGTTATGCCATCTATGAATTGATCGAGCTTCCGAGGTTCGGTTCAACCATGGTTTCCTGTCCTCATGCTATAGTTGAGGTTATCTCACGAGGTGAAGAGATCTATGACGTCTGGACAATAGATCCTTCGGGTCGTAAGTGGCGCTACAGGTTTCGGGATGTACCAACAAGCGACAGGCAGTTCGAGGGATACTGGATCGCCTCATTTTCAAAGCCAACTCTTAACAATGTCTGTCTGACTAAGCTTACACCTCAGGGGCATATCTACATTCGCAAGGATTTCTTTAAATTCACTTCACTTCATAGCTTGACCAAGAAACGTCTGAGAGATGGTTTGGAGGAAGTCATCTCAAGTGAGTTTGGGATAGATAGCCGCTGGGTGGATTTAGCCTTAGGAATACTTGCCAAAAGGCGGATTGGATGATGTCCAAGGAGAGCAGTGTCGAGAAGGTAGAGCTTCTGATTGGCGTCATTTTCAGGGATAGCATGCTCCTTGGTAGCCTCGAAGATAGCCTTGAGGTCAGTTTCGGACCGGTAGAGTTGCGATCGGATATCTATGACTTTGATGTGACTGACTATTATGAGCCAGAAATGGGGAAGGGTCTCAAGCGCATCTTTTATTCCTTCAGAAACCTCATAGTTCCCGATGAGATTGTTGGGATCAAGCTAAGAACGAATCGGCTTGAGGATGAATTTGCTCTGGATGGAAAGCGCAGAGTCAACATAGATCCAGGTTATATTGATTTTTATAAGTTGGTGCTGGTATCAAACAAGTTCCTTGGGCAGAAAATATACCTCGGGAAAGGTGTGTACGCCGATCCAACGCTTTATTATGATAAGGGATGGAAACCCTATGTCTGGGGTTTCCCTGACTTCAAGAGTGGGCGGTATTATGATTTTCTCGAAAGGGTTAGAGAAGTCTATAAGCAAAAGATTCGTAGGCAGAGATGGTAAATTCTGCTAAATTCCAGATGACATCCGTGACGAGGGTTGTGTCATGAAGCAAACACAGACAGAGATAAAGCTTGAGATCAGTGGGGTGGGGGAAAGGAAATTTCCCTTTGGCATAACCCCTCTTGCAATCCTTAAAGAGCTCAGGTTGAAGTTTGATCACCAACCCATTGCTGCCCGTTTCAACAATAAGGTAAGGGAGCTTAAGTCGCCGCTTGAGTGTGATGGTCACTTAGAATTCGTGACGCTTGATACTCCCGATGGTATGAGTGTCTATAGGCGTAGCCTCGCCTTCGTCATGATACGTGCTGCGCGGGAGGTTTTCGGAAATCCTAAGGTCTATGTGCGGCATTCCCTCAGCAAAGGCTACTACTGCGAGATTGATCTTGGCAGGCAGCTCGAGCTCGATGATCTGAGCAAACTTGATGCACGTATGCGTGAGATAATTGATGCTGATGAGCCATTTGTGAGACAGGAGGTTACAGTTGATGAGGCTCTTCGCTTATTCGAGGAGGATGGTCAACTTGATAAGGTGAGAGTTCTTAAGTATCGCACCGAAGAAACTGTCAATATCTATCGTCTCGGCAAGTTTGTTGACTATTTCTATGGTTGTCTTGCACCGAGCACGGGCTACCTAAAGCTATTCGAGCTGAGATATTATCCGCCTGGATTTATCTTGCGGTTCCCACTTCACGAGGATCCAACCAGCATACCCGAATTCGAAGAGCAGAAGAAAATGGCTGAGGTATTCAGGGAATATGTGCGGTGGGGTCAAATCCTTGGGGTTGGCAAGGTGGGTGATCTCAACCAGCTCATCGAGTCCGATGAAGGTGAGAATGTTATCAGGGTGGCTGAAGCTCTTCATGAGAAGCGATTGGCTCAACTTGCTGACATGATAGCCTCAAAGCTCACCAGGCCACGGCTTGTTCTGATTTCAGGTCCATCGGGTTCAGGGAAGACAACTTTCTCAAAGCGTCTTGCGATTCAGATGCGAGTCAACGGACTTCGCAATGTAACCCTTTCGCTCGACAATTACTTTCTCGACAGGGAAGTAACTCCTCGTGATGAGACAGGAGAGTATGACTTTGAAGCTCCTGAGGCGATAGACATTGATCTCCTCAACAGACAGCTTCTTGATCTGTTCGCCGGCAAGGAAGTTGAAGTCCCGACCTTCAGCTTTCGTGTTGGCAAGCGAACTGGATTCAGAAAGATGAAGCTTCACCCTGATGAGATTCTCATCCTCGAGGGAATACATGCTCTCAATCCCATTCTTACTCCATCCATCCCTTCGATAATGAAATTCAAGATCTATGTGAGTGCTCTTTCACAGCTCAATATCGATGACCACAACAGAGTACCGACAAGGGATGTGAGAAAACTGAGGAGGATCGTACGTGACCATCTCTTCAGGGGCTATTCAGCTCTTGATACCTTATCGAGGTGGCAGTCGGTGAGCCGGGGTGAGGATCTATATATCTTTCCTCATCAGGAAGAGGCTGATGTGATGTTCAATTCTTCGCTTGTATATGAGTTGAGCGTTCTCAAAACTTATGCAGAGCCTTTGCTAAAGGAGATCACGAGTGCAGTTCCCGAATATGCCGAAGTAAGGAGGCTGCTGCGCTTTCTTTCATATTTCCTGCCTATGCCGGCTGATGAGATCCCGCCGAACTCAATCCTGCGTGAGTTCATAGGGGGAAGTATTTTCAAGTATTGAGGGAAGGAATGGACGAATTAAGAAAATCATTTCTTGTTGCTGGGCTTTACTTGGGTGATATCAATCTTGCCCTGGCAAGCGTCGCACGTGAGCTTCCCACTTATGTTAAGGGTGTTGATCCCAATTCGCTTTTGGGTGAAGAAGGGGAAGTTGAGAGGCTCAGGCAAGTGGTCGAAAGCTGGCTTGCTGGAGGAGAGAAGACCGAGCTTGATAGTGCTATTCTTGAGCGAATTCTTGAGCGAGCGATAGCTGGCGGCAGATATCTTTCTGCAATTCGATGTCTTGAGATGCTCGGGAAAAGGGAAGCCTATGTGAGAGACTACATAAGCAAGGGTGAGGATGCAGTTGGGAAGAATGATTTTCGAGAAGCTGCTGAAGCCTTTGTCATTGCTTCAAGTCTTGATCTCAACGAGGGCTTGCCTCTTTTTCAATACACAGGAGCTGACTTGCATCGCCAATGCACACTTCACCCTGAGAATTGCATAACAAGGAGGCCTATTGACGAAGCCTTATCGCAGGCGCTAACCTATATGCTCGGCAGCCAGACCGTAGCGGAGAGAATTGCGGGTTTTAAACCTGAAATTCAGGCTCAATTGCTTCCCTGGATTGTTCTCGAACGCGATCCCCTCGCCCCTTGCTTCTACCGTTACTTTGAGCAGGCACATAGTCAGATTGAGGGCATTGGCGACAGGGCACTCAAAGAACTGGGTGAGAAGCTCAAAACAATTGTCTCGGCGATTAAGAAGTTCAAGTCAAGACTAAACGGGCAATCGGGTAGTGATCCTGTTGTTGGCAAGATAAAGCGTATTGCTGATGGCCTTGTGCGTGATTTTGAGACCGTAGAGGAGCTTTTGAGGAATTGGCAGTTTTTGCGCATCGAAAGGCGACTCGAGCGTGTAATAGAGTCCGGACACATCGTTTCAGAAAGTCTCGAACGACTCAGACAAGATACTTCTCTTGGCGATGTTGCAGGCGAGTTCCTTGAGGTTGCTCGGAAGGTTGAGGAGGATGGCCTGGTGGGCAGAGTTCAGGGAATACAAAACAGTCTGCTCGAGACGCAGGTTATTATGCTTGGCCGCAAGGTTGCCTCTCAGGAGCACTGGCAATTCCTCAGGGAGATTGCCTTCAAATACCCATCAGCCCCCCTTATGTGTTGCCTGAGGCGCCTTAACGACAGGTGGCTTGTGGTTCCCATCTGGGAAGGACCAATTGTTGGTCTGCTAAGGGAGCACCTTAAGGCAGTCAGTGTATGATGCTTCCGAGGAGCCTGTCGATCAATCTTGGCATCTTTGTTGCACCCGTATTGACGAGGTAGCTGGGGACAAGCTTCACCAGGTGCTCAAAATACCTTCTGTGAAGATTGAGGCGGTCGGGTGTTGGATCGAGTATGTAAGGATTGTAGAAGGGCTCGCTCCTTATGGTGTCGAGTACACTTCCAGAGCTTGTGTATTTGCCCTCCTCGAGGTACTTGAGAGCCTCCTCAGGCTTTAGCTCCTCTATAGCGCGTGAAACGTTATCCTTGCGCAGAATCATGAGCCAGCCAAGTGGCGAACGCTTCACATACTTCCCAATACCACCGATCCAGTAGGGGTCAAGCATTGCTCTTGAATACCTGGAAGCCCAGTAGCAATGGGTCTCACCGCGATCGAGATAGCAATCTTCAAGATTCTCACACTTGGTGTTGAGACAGTCTTCCTTGCTTGTCACAACATTTTCAAGTTTGCTTCTATCAAAAAGGGGAGCCAGATAGGGATAAGATCTTGCAACCCTTGTTCTCACATAGAACTTTCTTTCAGAGATATCGGCGATTGCCTCCCTTGGGGTATAGCGGACGAAGAAGCAATCGTTCGAATGGATTCTCGCCCTTTCGTTCAGAAGGAGACCGTAGCATAGGGTTCCTCTGCCAACTCCGGGCGGAGCAATTATCGCCAGGGCTTTGCCATCAAATTCGATACAGGCTCCGTGTATCGTATGGGTATCAGCCTGGCGTCCAACAACATCCGTAACTATCCCCAATGCCCATCTTCTTACCTGTTCATATGAGTCACAGTTGACAATTATACCTGTTCTGGTTTCAGCATTGTAGAAAGCTCTGGGTTCTCTGCCCGCAATTCCGATTACAGCATAGACGATTGCGTGGGGTTCGAGGTCACTTTCCAATTCGGCCGGGTACCAGTTATCGATCCAGAACTCATGCAGGTGCTTGACATTGGTGCGAAGTTGCACAACGACCCCGGCTATGTTGGCATTCCACTCATAGTAGGCGTCGTGCGTCAGATGCTCTTCTATTTCGCCAAGAAGTGATTCTCTTATCTTAAGATTGATATCGGTTTCAGCTTCAACCGTCCCTTTGACCTGCGTTATAGTATTATCAAGACTTATCCGCCTTATCTTGCGAGCCGTTCTGAGCTTCGACATCGCATCAGCAATTCTTTCCATCCCCTTCTCTAGGTTTTCCATCGATGTAGCATAGGAAATTCTTATACACCTATCGTTGCCAAAGGCGTTGCCCGGAACAATTGCAACATTTGCAAATTTGAGAAGGTAATAAGCAAGACCATAGGAATTTCTGATGAGCATACCTTTGTACTCTTTCTCATAGTAGGATGAGACATTTGGAAAGACATAGAAGGCACCTCTGGGTTCAAGGCATGAGATGTTGGGGATCTGGCGCAATCTTTGAAGAACAAAGTTTCTTCTTCGCTGAAACTCTGAGACCATCTGATTCACATCCATCTGGGGTCCCCTGAGTGCCTCGAGGGCAGCCATTTGGGAGATTGATGATGCATTTGATGTATTGTGACTCTGAACTTTCGCCATTGCGGCGATTATCTCCTTGGGTCCAGCTGCATAGCCCAGTCTCCAGCCAGTCATCGAATAAGCCTTTGATACGCCATTTACGATGACTGTCTTCTGCTTTATCTCTTCACTCAGACTTGCAATGCTTGTGAATCGGAAGGCGTCATAGACAAGCTTCTCATAGATCTCATCAGCTACTATGATGAGGCCCTCCTTAACTGCTATTGAGCAGAGGCTAAGCAGCTCCTCTTTTGTATAAGCTGTACCTGTCGGGTTTGAGGGATTGTTGAGAATAAGTGCCTTGGTAGCGAAGCTGATTGCAGCCTCAAGGTCCTTAGGCCTGAGCTTGAATTCATCCTCCTCACGAGTTTCAACAATTACAGGTTTCCCCCCGGCAAGAATCACCTGCTGAGGATATGAAACCCAATAGGGAGATGGCACTATCACCTCGTCCCCTTCGTTCAGGACAGCCATGAAAAAGTTGTAGAGGCAGTTCTTAGCACCACTTGAAACGATGATTTCATCGATGCTGTAGTCAACGTTATTGTCACGCTTAAGCTTCTGAACAATCGTTTGCCGCAATTCCGGTATGCCCTGATTGGCAGTGTACTTGGTGAAGTTGGAATCGATTGCACGCTTGCCAGCCTGTTTCACATTCTCAGGCGTTGGGAAGTCGGGTTCGCCCACGCTGAGATCGATTACGTCTATTCCTTGAGCAGCAAGTTCTTTAGCCTTAGCTGTTATTCTCAGCGTCTCGCTAGCTCCAACTCTTGCTATTCTGTCCGATGTCATCCGCTATTCCTCAGATTTGGTTTCGTTTTTTTCCTCAGCCTGGGTCTTATCTTTACGTCCAATATTGGTGAGAATTTCCTTGAGTTGCTTTCCACCGAGAGCTTCAACAACTGCAGGCAGTTGAGCCATTATGCTTGCGACCTCACCTGTTATCTTTGAAGCTCCGAGAGGACCTTCACCTGAACCCCCAACGATTACTATCTTGTCAACCTTTGAGAGGGGCTCTGCAATTGCCTTGGCTATCGATGGAAGCACATCAATGAACATCTGATAGACTGCTGCCTGATTGTATTCCCGCCATGATTCAGCCTTCTTCTTCATCGCCTCTGCCTCAGCAACGCCCCTGGCTTTAAGGATTTCGACTTCGGCACTACCTTCGAGCTTACGAGCGACAGCTCTTCCTTTTGCCTGCATCTCCTGGCGGAAGCTTTCAGCCTCTGCTGGCTTGCGAACTGTTGCCTCGAGCTCCTTCTCCTTGCGCTTTATCTCCATCTCCTCTATTTCCACTTGTTTCCTCTTGGCAATCAGGATTGCTTCAGCCTCCTGTTTCTTGATTTCCTGGCTGAGGCGTTGCCTTTCGAGTTCGTATGCTGCATCGGCTTTTGCTCTTTCCTGATTGACAGCAGCTTGATACTGAGCACGCTTGGCCTCGTAGTCTCTTGTAGCTTCAGCAACTTCGGTCTCAGCCTGAAGTTTGGCTATGTCACCCTCCTTGCGTGCCTTTGCTGCTTTTATTGCTGCTTCCTTGGCTGATTCAGCCTCAGCAACTTCGGCATCATGCCTAGCCTTTGCTATCTGAGGCCTTCCAAGGGCTTCGAGATAGCCCTGAGAATCAGAGATGTCGGTTATGGAGAAAGAGATTATTGACAAGCCAAGGCGATTGAAATCCTGCTGGACTGCTTTCTCCACAATGTCTCCAAAATCCTTGCGGTTGCGATATATCTGTTCAACGCTCATCGTACCAATCGCTGCTCTCACATGCCCTTCAATAATCTGATGGGCTATTTCTTTCATGCCTTCAACACCCTTGCCAAGGAAGAGCTCGGCTGCGAGTCTTATTGAATGATCATCGGTTTTTACTCTAACCTGGGAGGTACCTTCGATTGCAATGGGGATACCCTGGGATGAAAGCACCTCAGATGTCTTGATCTCCACAGTGAAGACCTCAAGAGGTAGGACCTCAGCTCTTTCGACCAAGGGAAGAACGAAGGTGCCTCCGCCAATATGTGTGCGGTATCCGATCCTCTTCTTTGTGCCATCTGGCTCAACGACTGTTCGCTTGAGACCACCAGAGACGATCAATACCTCATTGGGACCTACCTTGCGGTATTGCTTGGCTATGGCAATTATGACAATTGCAACAATTGCTGCTATCACACCTACGATAGTGATCGTTTCCATAGGCATAGAGTAATCCCCCTTTGTTTCTTGTCAGGATTGTTATCTACACGGGTCTGCATTATAATCACTGTTGTTTGGCGTTGCAACTAAATTCGCTTATCGTTTATCATTGCACTGAGTGCTTTGGCAAGCTAAGAGCACAGGGGGAGACATGGCAGATATCTACGATGTAGAAGCTTACAGGAGATTTGTTGAGAACCTCTATCCGCTTCTTAAGGGGAAGAACATCCGTTCGGTTAGTCTCAACGATCTCAGAGGTCCTGCTCTTGAGACTGGTCGCAGAACACGCTTTGGTTCTTATGGATGGAGATCGGCGATATCGAGTAGAATTGCCCCTAAGACAGTCTATCTTGGCAGTGAAGACGTTCGCCTTCCGCATCTGACCGATCTGCAGAAAAGCATAATAGCGAGAGCACCTGAGGAGCTCCACAACGTTCTCCACTTCATGCGAACCCTTCCCTTCGTTCATCTCAAGCGACAGATGGGGCACAACTCGGAGTACAATCCACTTTGCAACCTCTACATGTCCGTTGCCGATCCCAAGAACTATCGCATCGCCTATATGTGGGGTAACACTTTGCGGGAGCCTAGCAAAGATCCGGGCCCAGAGTTTATCATGATTCACATTCCTGAGGAGCATAGCTTGAGGCAGCAGGTGCTTGTGCTGCCTGAGCACAACATAAATATCGCTCTTGGCACAGACTATATGGGTGAGGATAAGAAGGGTTTCCTTAGGCAGGCCATGTGGTATGCCGACGAAAGGGGAATGCTGGGGCTTCATGCTGGCACGAAGATAGTAACCATAAGAGGGGTCGATGGGAAGCTAAGGCGCTATGGAGTGCTGATGTTTGGGTTAACTGCAACAGGCAAGTCGACATGGTCTTGCCATCCTCTTGGGCTTAACTATAAGGAAGGTGAAGGGACTGAGGTTATCCAAGATGACATTGTATTTCTAAGAAGTGATGGTTCAGCACTTGGCAGTGAACCCAAAGGCTTCTTTGTAAAAACAGACGTTGATAAGCGCTATCAGGAGGCTCTATACAACGCCCTTATTGATAAGACAGCCCTTTTTGAGAATGTGATGATAGATGCTGAAGGCAATGTCGATTTTCTCGATGAGACCCTCTGTGCAAACGGAAGGGCAGTGATTCAACGTGATAAGCTGTGGATTAAGGTTGGTCGCAAGCGCCGTAGCATAAGTGCAAAAACTGTGAACCTTCCTCCCCTTGATGAACTTGACGGACTTGTGTTCGCCTTCATAACCAGGCGCAATACGATAATGAGCTTTGCCCAAAGACTTACACCAGAGCAAGGTGTGCTTGCATATCTCTGGGGTGAGTCGACTCATAGTTTTGCCTCACAGCCTCACAGGGCTGGTGAGTCAGTAAGGATAGTTGGGACAGATCCGTTTATCATAGGTTCACGCGGGCGTAAGGTGAATCGCTTCTACAGGATAGTGAAGGAATTGGTAGAGAGATATCCTGGCAAGGTTCACTTCTACCAGTACAACACAGGTGGAATTGGCGAGATTATTGAGGAGACAGAGGAAGGTGGAGTGAAGAAGAAGAATGTAGTGAGAAAGGCCAAGCGGGTACCCATTGATCTTATGGCTGCAATTCAGCGTGGGGATCTGAGAGGAACCAATTCCTATGAGATGGGGCTCTTTGGGACTGAGGAGATTATTAAGGTTGAGGGGAAAGCGATTGGCAAAGAATATGATCCCCACAATTTCTACTCGCAGGAGGAGATCGAAAGATACCTGAGAGACATCATAGAAGGTCGAATGAAATTTACCGAGGATGTTGCCGACGAGGGCCTCGACAAGGAGATTGTAGAAATGGCTGAAAAGTCATCTGAAATATTGCCCAGATCAAGGGAGAAGGTGTTTGTGAGTAGGGGGGAGGGGAAGCAGGGATCTCCAGAGGTGGAGAAGCCTCAAGAGCAGGAACGATCACCTGTTGAGCGTTTCTGGCAACCTTTATCAAGGTTACCTTCACCTGGCAAGTGGCGTAAGCGTTAGGTTGACCTGGAGCAAAATTTGTGGTAGAATAGCGGTTGATGAAAGGGGAAAACCGGGGATCGGCTTTGCGATAGCGTCTGGGTAGTTCAAATCTCTCTTGTGGAGTGGAAATGCCCAGACGCTCCTTTTTTTGCTCGCCAAAACATCAACTCTGAGGCTTCTTACTGTTACGATCTTGTCGCGCTACACCCTGAATCCTGATGTGGGCTCGTCTTGTGCTGCCTGAAATGCAGTAATCATCCTTCACCCAGACATAGATTGTGTTAATAAGAGGCTGCGTTACAACATAAGGAACGTTGCGAGGGTACACCCAATTCGCATGGTCTGAGGCATCAAGCCAACTCGTTGGAATCTCTGGATCGTTTACCTGAAACTGTAGATCGGTAACCTTCGTAGCATACTGTCCTGCGGTGAGATCCACTCTGAAGTGAATTGTATCCCCTATTGCAACAGGTACTGGAATGTTCATAAGGGTTGTATCTCCCGAGGTCGATCGACAGGCGATTGGGCTTCCTAGGGGGCTTGTAGGAAGACCCCTATAGCAGCATATCTCAATCTGCGGCAGATTGACCTCTGTGGAATCGATGAAAATCCTTATGTGGTTGCGCCCATCTTCGAACTTGGTCTCAATTGCTCCAGCATTGTCTTTTGCCTGGACATAGAAACTCCAGGGATCGTCTTCCGCAAGCCTGGCAAGGCGAACTGTAACTTGGGTGGCGGTTGTCCACGCACTCCATCGCGTGTCCCAATCAGGTGGTGGCTCACCTTCTGGCCAGTCGTAATAAAGCTTCCTTGCATAGCGATAGGCAACAACTTCACCATCAACGTCAAGACCTTCCCATTTAATTGTGACACACGGTGAAAGGAAAACATCGCGTTGACCAGCCCCAACCCTTGGATAGGTTATACGGCTTCTCGGAGCAGTGGTTACTGCAGTGAAGGTAAGATGCGCTGGTGTTGGATCTACCTCGCCATCGTTGTCTATTGCCCTTACGAAGAAAGTGTAAGCATGGTATCGGATTCCGTCTGCACAGCAACTGTCAGCAAGCAGATCAAATGTATCGCTTGTGGCTTGGGTGGTTTCCCATTCGAAGAGGCTATCCAAGTAAGCAGTGGAATCGGGTCCTCCATGCCAGGCTATGTCAAATGCGACAACTTCACCGTCTGGATCGCTTCCATTCCAGGCAAGTATGACACGATAGGATTGGTTGGAGCCAGGTTCTGGGCCGCTAACTATGAAGGTTTCCGGTGCCAGGTTTGGTCCCTGGCTTTCCTGTTTGGTGCATGAGAGCAGCACAAGGGTCAATACAAGCAAAAGCGCAAGCCTGCCATCTTTTTTCATGGTCTAAGCTCCGAAGTGGAGGCCCACCCTTAAGCCTGGGCCACCGATGTTTGTCGCTGGCGAGTTTGGGATTTTGATATTGTCAAGCTTCCATTGTCCATATCCTGTTTTTGCCCTCAAATATGATACTGTAACCTCGAGGGCGACAAAGCTCATGAGCCGATACTTGAGCTCCACGAAAGGTTCAATAGCGATGAAGTTGGCTGTGAGTCTCGATGTAACATTGAGGTCATCCACAGCTACGCTATCGGGTGAATTGACATCGAAAATGTCCCAGGCATCATTCCAGCCGACAACATAGCGTGAGTTTCTCCTCCGCTCAACGACAATGGAGCCACTGCCAAGGAGTATCCCGCCTGTGAGCTCATAGGATCTTGTTTGCCTCGCCAACCCGAAGATCACGCCACCGTAAGCAATTTCAACCTGAGCATACCTGGCGCATCTGTCAGGAATGCCGCTTGTCTCACCTTCAGTTGCATAGCCTCCCCCACCAATGATGAAGCAGCCTATCCGGGCATAGCCTTTTCCACCCATCACAAAGAGATCCTCATTGATCTCCTCAATTCCCATGCGCCTTATCTGCCTGTTGATTTCCCCGAGATTGGAGAAAAGATAGCCAGCAGCGAATCCTCCTCCACCACCAAAGCCTGCGCCACGACGAGAGCAGCGGCCGCAGGGCTTGCCGCCATGCCCTCTTGCCTGTGATTGGGCACTTGGCGATGGAGCTGCCTTTTCAATTTTCGGAGAGACAGCACTTGTATCCTCCTCAGTTATCACGCGGAGAGGTCTGATTATGACTCCCTTGGCTTCGTTGTCCTCTTGTGTTTCGCACATAGCCTGTCCTGTGACTACAAGGAGTATTGCGAGAATGCAAGTAAACTTTGTCATTGTCTCCTCCCACGAGATTCGGTTAGGGTTTCCAATTCTTTCTGATGCTATCCCTTATCTGTTTGTAAGTCTTGCCCCGATCAAAGGCGCGTTTTATCTCGGGTGCAAACACTTTTTCATAGAAATCTCTGCCCATGCGATCGACTATTTCCTTATCAAAGGTCCTATCGTTTTGTTCCTTTCCACCGAGCAATCTGAACTTTCTTGGCTTCTCCCGAGCCACCTTTGCTCCACGGGGAAGTCCTGTTATCTCTTGAGGCTTTATCCTTCCGAACTTGCGGGCTGCAACAATCTTTGCGAGCCAGATGGCATAGCCTTTTGCTACATCTGATGGCATGCCTTCATTTTGCTTCTCAAGGCGGGTGTATTCTGCAAACACGTCGAATCTTCTTACAGGTGCCTTAGGTCGGATTTCCATAGTCCCTCCCAATTGTAACCAAACCTCGCACCGGAGTCAATTGGGATAAGATTGTCGTGCGAAGTTTCCCAAAGCGATTCCGCAAGTGGAAGACTTCCAAATTTTCGCCACGAAATTCTTCATGCGGCAGGGTTTGCCTCGATAGCTCCCTCGGTGGGAATTGCCTCGCGTTGCCTTTTGAACCTTAGAACTTTCAGCTCAGCGGGCGCTTGACTGCGTGGAAATCAAATCTCTCGTGTAGTTTGCGTGGCATAGAGGCGTTTGAGAGTCTCAAGTGTATCAATCTCACTTGCCTTCTTATCTTCACGGATGCTTTCGATTCGAGCAAATCTCAGAGCATAACCTGATTCGTAACGCTTGCTTCTCTGGACTTCACCAAATGAGACCTCCACAACCACCTCTGGCTTTACAACGACCATTCCACCCTTCTCCGAAATCTTGAGAAAGCTAAGCCTCATTGTCATCTTCTCAAACTCACTATCCGATAGCCCCTTGAATGTTTTGCCAATGGGGAGAAATCTTCTCGATCTCTCGTCAAGCACAGCGAGCATGTAGTTACTGAGCCAGCCGTGGCGTCTGCCGTAACCGTACTCTGCGGCTATGATTACGAGATCGAGAGTAATCTTTTTCTTAACCTTGAGCCAGTGCTTACCTCTTGAGCCAGGCCGATATGGGCTTTCGATGTTCTTGATCATGAGACCCTCATGCCCCTGGTTAATTGCTCGTTTGAAGAAATCCCGAAGCTCACAAATCGTGGGATTCTCTAGAGAGGCTACGATGAGATCACCAGGTAGAGTTTCTCGAAGTATCCTGTGGCGCTCGTGAAGGGGAAGGCGATAGATCGGTTGGCCGTTGAAAAGGAGGATGTCAAAGATATAGGGGCGGAACTCGAATTCCCTGGCAAAACCGAGAGGCAAGACATCGGCTGTTATTCGCTTCGAGAGTCTCTGAAAGGGCAGTGGACTGCCCTTCTCATCGACGGCTATAACCTCGGCATCGAGAATAGCTTCTTTGGCTGAGATGTTTTCCTTCGCGATTGTTGCAACTTCTTCAGGGTGAAGCGTTAGGTCTCTTAGAGAGCGCGAGAAGATTCTTACCTCGCACCCCTTCTTGTGTATCTGGGCTCTCAGTCCGTCGAGTTTTATCTCTGCCTGGAGCGTTCCCTCCATTTGGGCATAGGCTTCGTCAAGGTTCTGAGCTTGTTCGGCAAGCATTGGACGTAGCGGTCTGAAAACAGCTGGAGCGATGGTACCGAGAAAGCCGGCTCCATGCTTGAGTACACCAAAGGCGAGCTCCTCGGGTTCCCCCAAAAGCATGAGAGCTGTCTCAACATCTGAGCGCGGCTCACCTGTAAGAAGTGTAAGAGCGTCGATGAGAATTCCCACATTCACACCGTGCCTCATCTCCGAAACAACTATCTTCGCTAACCACTTTGCTTCGAGGGGATTCAATTTCGAAAGCAGGTTCGTTAGGATCGCCATCCTTCTTTCACTCGAGCCCTTTCCGACCTGAGCTTCGAGTTGGAGAAAGTCCTGCTCAATCTCATTTAGCGTAAAGCTCGAAGATGGCTTCTTGGCAGCACCGGATAACATGATTTTGTATATGCTTTCTCCGAAATCAACTGAGGCAGTGAATGCCTCTTCGAGCACCTCCATCGGGGCAGCAGCAAGAGAGCTTACCGCATGGAATAGGGTGGTGGCACCAAGATTGATAGTTCTCCCATGAGGCAATGCTGAGCCCAAGAGAAATCGGGTGGCAATCCTTGCTGTTTCGGGACTGAGGGACTTGAGGTAGTTTGCAACAATCTCTGCCCTTCTCTTTTTGCTTTTCTCATGACTTATCTCTTCGCAGGTTTTGGAGAAATTTTCAAAACTCTCTTTCCGGGGCATACCAAACTCGATTGCCTATTGGCTGCCTAGTCTGAAAAGACCATTCCCATCCTCCCACATGAATGCGTAGCCAAAGGGGAATCCTTAGGGAAACTGAAATCGCCCTTTGCGGGATCGGCGAATTGGGGATCCTCCTCATAGACATGTTTGAGGGTGATAGCCTGTTCCGCATCCCCACCGTAGTTGCCAGGTAGGTTCTTCCACAGAAGCGAGCATGCGAGAATAGCCTTTGAGGATACATCCGAACAGTAGATTGCGCTGCCTTCGAGGGTATTTGCGATGACCGACTTTTCGATGAAAGGGCAAGAGCCAACCTTAGCAAAGATTGCACCACCGTAGGTTGCCTTATTGCCATAAAAGGTTACATTGGAAATCCAGGGTGATGAGCCCTCCATGCAGTGAATGCCTCCACCTGTTTCTGCTGAATTATTCACGAAGATGACATTTCTTATTACAGGTGATGATGCATGGCAGGCTATGCCTCCACCATAGGATGCTGTGTTTGAATCTATTATAAGATTTGTCAGTTTGGGTGAGGATCCGTTGCGCAGGGCGATGCCTGCTCCGAACCTAGCATTTGCTCCTCTTATGACAAAGCCGTCCAGGACAGCGGTGGAATCTTCACCGAGGTTACCCCTTACTGCGCTGTGTCCCTTAGTCGGTTGGATTACACTCGGAGTTCTCTTCAGGCTGCGGCTCCTAAAATCGTCTGACCAGCTTCCCATGACGACAACACCAGGCCTTAGCAGGACGTGCTCTCTATAGGTTCCTTCAGCAACAAGAATGGTGTCTCCTGGTAAAGCCTTCCGCAGAGCTTCTTGTAGCGTTGGTAGGTCTCCCGAGCTGTCTGCTTTGACATGCCATCTTCGGTTTGCGAGGTGTTTCATCACACTAGGGCTATCCCCCTTTGCACCGCCAGCCCCAGCACCAAGCCTAAGAATTGCCTCGTGAGTTCGAGGTGCGATCTTATTGCAGTCTCCAATTGCAACAGTTCCTTCAATATGATGGGGGATAATCTCAATCCTCCCGGGTGAGGTAACTGTAAGGGTAACCCATCCGAGAATGATTGCCGAAGTATCCGGGATACAATCCTTCCAGACCATGCTTATCTCATCACCGGGGTTGGAAATCTCGCCGATCTTCAAATAGCTGCAGTCGTGCCATTTGCCCCCTCCCCAGGCCTCTGGCCATGTAAGTCCAAACGAGATTCCCTTTATCTCGGTGAAATCGAAAAGGACAATGAAGGCATCTATCTCTCCAACTCCCGAATATGTGGATACAATATTTTCAAGAGTCACAGTGGGTAAGCCTTTCTCACAACTGCGGTGCTTGTGCTTTTCAACATGGACGCCTATTGTGGGGAGCTTCAAACCCCATGCATTTCCAACTGCAAACATAATGCTAACGAGCATTGCAACGAACAACCGCATCATCTTCTCACCTCGCGCTTTTCCTACCTCTCCCTAAAGGGCTTCCTGAGGCCCAGTCGATCAACAAGCTTTGCCCAGATCTCTTTCTCTATTATAGCACCTGCGGCTCTGTCATGGCCAAAGACAATATGCTCCTTCACATCAGGTGGTTTTATGGACTCCATGAAATCGATGACGCTAACATCGAGTTGAGTTCGAATAACATAGGCGACTTTGTCCTTGAGGAAGCCGAAATTGGCAGCTATGACCACATATTTTTTCAACTGGCGCCTCCACGTCTCAGCGATGAGACCCTGGATGTCACATGGGCTTTCGAATGGAATGATGGCAACCTTCCAGCTGAAGAGAGGGGCTTCACGGCGGCACCTTCGCACTTCGGCATTGACCTCCGCTCTATAGGTTTGAAGCCTCCTGACAGCTTCACTTGATGTGTCTGTGAGATCACCAGGCTTCGATGCACCTTCCAGCAAAGAGATTGGTGTGTCTATGTCGTAATGAGATGAACGCTTGGCAGAATTGAGAAGAATCTCAGCTTCACGGATTTGGGATTTGGGTATCCGACCGGCAAAGTAGTTCTCTAGTATAAAATCGCTGCCCAGGTCACCGGCGGCACCAGTTGCTGCAAGCCATCCAAGATCTTCCTTCGAAGTCAAGTGCCTGATCAAATTGAAGGTTATGAGTGATGTTGGTGGTGCCGGATCGCTTCCGTAGGAAGAGATTACCTTTGCCCCCTCGGGATAGCCGAATGGACGGTGATGATCGATGAAAAGTGTAGGTTTGCCTTTTGCGATTTCCTTATCCATCGCGCCAAGATCAAGGACTATCAGGCTGTCGGCGCTTACTGCATTTACACGCTCAGTTGTTGAGGGAGTGAAAGCATTTGCTCCTTTCAGAGGATACAGGTGGGTGAAGCTAAAGCCCTGTGAGGTGAGAAAGCGTTTAAGGATTTCTGCTGAGCAAAGCCCATCTGCATCCACATGGGAAAGAATTAGTATGTTCCTGCCAGCCTCACTCAAAAACTGCTTTAGCTTCGTGGCTGAATTGCTTATGCTTTCATTGAAGTCGTTCATCTTACCTAGATGGTAAAGTTTGGGAGGGCAAGTATCAACGCTAAGTTAGCGATTGTTGCAACGCTTGGTTTGGCTTTCTGCTTGAGTGCGGGGTGTGCTCCGAGGGCAAGTCTTAGCTATCCGTCCACCGCCAATCCGATTGAGATAATAGATCGATCGCCACGTATCTACCATATAGGATTTCAACCAATTGCTGATAGCATAGCTGCCGAAAGACTCATGCGCTACATTGAGTACGGTTTCATATCTGAATATCCGGAAGTCTTGGTGGAGACTTCATCAGATTTAAGTGATTCCGCAAAGGAACTTGCCAATGCTGAGTTCGCCGAAGCTGCGCAACAAGCTCAGGCGGGTTCACTCTCAGTTGCAATGGATCATCTGAGAAAGTCCCTGGATTCTGATCCTACCTTTAAGCCTGCATATCTTCTTCTTGCTGATCTTCTCCTCGAGCAAGGCAGACTCAAAGAGGCTTTCAAAGTCTATATGCGTTTGCTTCCTTCGGATATGAGAGACTCGAGGGTGCTCGTCGGTCTTGCTCGCTGTATGATGATGCTTGGGGATCTTGACAATGCTCGCAAGGCGCTTGTTGATGCCATCATCTTTGACAGAGCAAATCTTGAAGCTTGGGAGGATCTAAGGTTCGTTGCTCGGGCACAGAAGCAAGAGCTTCGAATTTTCGATGCTCCCGAGCTCGCATTTGTGCGTAAGAGACGTGGTCGGCACTTCGACATCGTTGTGGATAAGTCCCTCGAAGATTGTCCATCACTTGCAACAGCCTGGATAGTCTATGCCTCGCAGAGAGCCGTCTGGAGGTATGAGTCGAAGTTCAAAAGATCCACCGGGTTAACAAAGTACCGCAGGACATATGAAGAGGACATCGATTGCTACATGGCACTTGTTGCTGCCTGGAATGTTCTGTCGCGAGAGGATACAACACTTTGTCACGACGACTATCTTGAGTATGTGGGCAAGATTACTGATGAAGGCTATCTCGTGCCGCATGTTCTTTTTGACTATATTTGCGTTGAGCGACCCGATGCTGCACGCAGTTTCTCAGGTGAGGCAATCCAGCGGATACGTGACTACATAAATCGTTACGTTATTGTTCCCAAAGGGTAAGCTTTGATACAGAAAGCCTATCTCGACATCGAAACATCCTACTGTGGCGAGATAACAGTTGTTGGTATCTTTCGCCCGCCTGGTGATCTCATTCAACTCATTCATCCGGATATAAGCGCCGAGGCTTTGCTGGAAGCACTTGAGGGGGTTTGTGAAATAATCACTTACTGGGGCCATAGATTCGATCTTCCCGTTATCCAGCGAGTCCTCGGCATGAATCTGCGACGCATGTTTGAAACTACTGATCTTGCTGACCACTGTCATCGCCACGGGCTCTATGGTGGACTCAAGCATGTTGAGAGGTTGCTAGGCATTCCGCGTTCCACAGCTGGTATGACAGGGGAGGATGCCATGCTCTTGTGGGAAGCATGGTGCAAGGGTAGTGCAAGCGCGCTTAAGACACTCTTAAGATACAACGAGGAGGATGTAGTCAATCTCTACTTGCTTGAAAGGGAACTTCACGCTCTAGACTTCCTTGCAGATGGTACATGGTGAGGCTGGCTGGATTGAGCTCGAAGGAAAGTCTCTCAAACAGGGGGTGACCATTATGCTCAGACTAACTGGCTTTGTCTTTTGCCTTCTTGCTTTAACAGTGGGGACAGTCTCAGCCTCAGGAGAGCCAGTAGGGACTTTCTCCATTGTCGCTTATGACTCGGTCACCCAAGAGATTGGTGTTGCAGTCCAGTCACGGGCTTTCAGTGTTGGCTCAGCAGTGGCTTGGGCTGAAGCCGGGGTGGGAGCGATCGCCACTCAAGCGCTCACCAATGAATCCTTTGGACCACGAGGGCTCGAGCTTCTGAGAGCAGGATTAACAAGCCAGCAGGTTCTCGAAATTCTTCTCGAGACTGACCCAGGCGGGGAGGATCGTCAGGTTGGAGTCATCGATGGGAAGGGCAGACCTGTGAATTTCACTGGCTCGAAGTGTCTTTCGTGGGCGGGTGGCAAGACAGGCGTGAACTATGCCTGTCAGGGTAACATACTTGCATCCGAAAAGGTAATCGAGCACATGGCTAATGCCTTTGAGACGACCCAAGGAGAGTTAGCGGATAGACTTCTTGCAGCTCTGGTTGCTGCTCAGGCAGCAGGAGGGGACAAGCGTGGAATGCAATCCGCTGCTTTGCTGGTTGTTCGTCCAAGTGAGCAATTTCCTGAGTATCGCTACAGATACATTGATCTCAGGGTCGAGGACAATCCCGATCCTATCAACGAACTTATCCGGCTTTACAAGATACATCAGAAAACCAATCTCATCGAAGCACACATAAGGTACGCAGCCTACTATGATAGTGTTGGGATAAGCGATCTTGCCGACCATGAACGCGGGATAGTTGGAGGGATGCTTAAACAGGCTCTTCAAGAAGGGACACAGGATGCCGACCTTCTTAACAATCTTGCCTGGATATGTGCTACTGCCGATGTGTTTCTGGAAGAATCTCTTGAGGCTGCCAAGCGGGCTGTGGCTCTCAAACCCGACGAAGCCTACATTCTGGATACGCTCGCCGAGGTTGAGTTCCGCATGGGAATGGTGGAAGAGGCAATAAAAACCATAAAGCGAGCCATTGAGCTTGATCCTGAGAGCCAGTACTACCGCGACCAGCTCAAACGCTTCCGGGGTCTGAGCTAAAGAGTGCATTTGCGCACCTCTTGAATGAACCATGCTATCCAGGTCGGATTGCGGTCTCCCGAGCAGGCCGCATCTATTTCCCCCATCCAAATGTTTTTGGGTTGACAAAGTAACGACAGTATGTGTAAACTTCCAGGTTGAGTTATCCAAAGTTATTTAGAGGGACATGACGGCACAGGATTTCTCAGGTTAACAAACCGGGGATCTGTCTGAATGTCGCAAGGTGTAGATAGGTCGCACGAATGGGCTAAGGGCTTTGCGTGGCTCTTTGGTATTACCTTTCTTGTTTGGCTAGCTCTTGTTTCCTCGCTGGCGCCTCCCGAAGTGATCTCAGGGTGTATTGTCGCTCTGGTTATCTCAATCTTGGGAGCTCATCTTTACGCAAGGCTTGGACTTCCAGCTCTCACCCTGAAGAGAGCCGCGTTTTTGCTTGCTTACATAGGTGTTCTTTTCTGGGAGATAATCAAGGCGAATGTTGATGTGGCTTATAGAGTGCTTCACCCCCGGATCCCCATACGCCCGGGAATCGTCGTTATTAGAACATCACTCAAGTCGAATGTGGCCAAATTAATATTGGCTAATTCGATCACACTGACTCCAGGAACATTCACTCTTGATGTCGTGGATGATCAGCTACTCATTCACTGGATATACGTTGGAGCAACTGATGTAGAAGGAGCAACACAGCTGATTGGGAAAAGGTTCGAGAAGTACCTTAAACCTATTTTCGGATAAGTGTGGTAAGGGTCCGATTGACGATCGGTTGTAGCAAGATGTGTGGTGAGTTTGGCTGTAGGATGGTGAAGTGAGATCGACTATGGCGGCGGATTACGAGTCCTTCTGTGAGATCTTGAAAGCGCTGGCTCATCCAGCGAGATTAAGGATCGTGTCTGGACTTGTTGAAGATGAGTGCAACGTGGGTCAGATTCAGAAGAGGTTAGGTCTGCCGCAGTCTACCATTTCGCAGCATCTCAGAATACTCAAGAGCGCTGGCATCATCAAGGGCAGAAGAGAGCTCACTAGAACCTGCTATCAGGTGATAGATGCCAGGGCGAGGGCAATCATCGAGTTACTCGAAGGCAGGTGATTTTTTTGGCCATACCCATCGTTTTATCACTATATATGGATAAAACGGTCTTTGGCGGCTTTTCTTTCACCGAAATGAGTTGGATGACGCTTGCGGTGGCCGGAATTGTTCTGTGCACTCTGCGCTTGCTCAAGGGTCCTACTTCGCCTGACCGCGCAGTGGCGGTCGATACTGCCGCAACGGTGACGACCGCGTTCCTGGTTCTTCTTGGTTCGGTCTTCGGACGACAGTTTTACTTGGATGTGGCATTAGTGTACGCCGTCCTGACATTCATAGGTTCCGTCGCGATCGCACGATTCCTTGAAGGGGGATTTTAGGTGAATGTAGCGGGCCTGATCAGTACCACTGTGGGGACGATATTTCTATTCCTCGGAAGTCTTGGCGTATTCAGAATGCCGGATGTTTATAACCGGCTCCAAGCAGGAACCAAGTGCACGACTCTCGGTGCCTTTCTAACCATCGTTGGTGTGGGGCTGATGCACAATGATTGGCTTCCAAAAGCATTAGTCATTTCGATATTCATCCTGATTACCAACCCGGTTTCCAATCATGCCTTGGGGAGGGCAGCGCGGAAGGTTGGTGTTCCGCTCTGCAAGAAGAGTGTAGTGGACAAGACCGAAGAGTTCGAGCAACGCAAGGTGGGACAATGATACTTATTGTGTCGCTCCTAGTTCTTTTGATGCTGGTTGGGGCGGTGGCAGCGTGCGTATTCAAGGATTTGCTTAGTGCGATAATCGCCGCTGCATTGGTTAGTCTGATCGCTGCTGTCCTGTTCTACTTCTTGCAGGCACCCGATGTGGCCATGGCAGAGGCTGCTGTTGGCGCAGCGCTAACCACGGCGATCTTCGTCGTGGCTATAAGAAGAACAAACAGGTACGAGCAATGAGGAAGATAATTAGTGTACTGCTTCTTTCAATAGTGGCGGTGGGGATCTATCTCTCTGTGTCACACATACCATTCGGTGCCCCAAAGACCAAAGTGGGTGGACATTACGTTGAGCAGGGCATGGAGGAAACGGGAGCTGCCAATATGGTCACCTCCGTGGTGGTGATCTACCGTGGATTTGACACCCTTGGTGAGGTTACAGTTCTGTTCATCGCCGCCGTAGGATTGGCAGCGGTTCTGGGGATTGCAGGACAGCAGGGCTTCCCAAGAGAGCCGGCTAGTTTTGTTCTGCGAAACGCTTGCGTAGTCATCTTCCCCCTGATCCTGCTTTGTGGAACCTATATCTTCGCCCATGGGCACCTGACCCCAGGGGGAGGGTTCCAAGGGGGGGTGGTCATCGCTTCGGCTTTTGTCTTGTCATACCTGGGTGGACGTGAGCGGAGAATAAGCAAGAGGCTATTTGGCTCGGTTGAATCTCTGGCAGGGTTGGTATTCGTGACGACCGGTTTGATAGGCCTGGCGGTCGGAGGATACTTCCTTAGCCGCATCCTGCCCAATGGGAGACCGTACAGTCTCCTGAGCGCAGGAATCATCCCGATAATCTACATTGCCATTGGATTCAAAGTGGGGTCAGAGCTCGCCGGGATAATTGACAACTTGATAGAGGAAACGAAATGACATTCTTAGAGAACTACGTTTTCTATGTTGGGGCATTTGGTCTCGTCCTGATAGGTCTTTTCACTATTCTTGTGAAGCGCAATCTCATCAAAGCCATCATTGGATTGGCTATCCTGGATACTGGAGTGAACCTGTTCCTGATCTCTGTGGGATACTTGGCAAGGGGAACAGCTCCAATTTACACGAGAGCTGAGCAAGGGGCTCAGCCTATGGTTGACCCTGTACCTCAGGCATTGGTTCTGACGGCAATCGTGATCGGCGTGGCGGTTCTAGCGCTGGCACTTGCACTGGCAATCAGATTGTACCGTCACTACGGCACACTCGATCTTAGAAAGATAACTGAGCAAAGATGGTAAATCCTGTATTGCTTATAGTGGTACCTTTAGGCTTCGCATTCTTGATCCCGATTCTGTCACTTCTCTCAAAGAAGGCAGCCAAGTACATTCCGCCGATCCCTCTTTGCTTCAACATCGTAGTCTCCCTTTTACTGTTACCTAGGGCACTGGAGAATCCAGTTGTCGTTTCCATTGGTGGATGGCAACCAGCGTTTTCTATCAATCTTGTTGCTGGCCCGGTAGGTATTCTCTTGTCGGCCGTCGTAGCCTTCGTGGGGCTGTTAGTCTCCATTTATGCCGTTGACTACATAAGAGAGGGGGCTACCGACCGGTATCATATGCTTTTCCTGCTGCTCCTAACTGGTGCCACTGGCGTGGTCCTGACAGGTGACATATTCAATCTGTTTGTCTTCTTTGAAATCCTCTGCATCTCCTCCTATGCCCTGGTGGCATATGCAGGAGACAAAGCTGGGATTGAGTCTGCGGTGAAATACCTGATTCAGGGTGCGGTTGGCTCGAGCCTTCTGCTCATAGGCATCGGCTTACTCTACGGTCTTTTCGGTACTCTCAACATGGCTGATATCGCCAAGGCACTGCAATCACCCAGTTCTCTGCCAGTGTTTGTTCCAATGGCTCTTATCATTTCGGGACTGGGTGTAGAGGCAGCCATTTTTCCATTGAACGGTTGGCTGCCCGATGCTCATTCATCTGCCCCATCGCCAGTGAGCGCGATTCTGTCTGGTATAGCAATTGAAGTAGGACTCTATGCCATTGCCAGAGTTGTGTTCACCATCTTTGGTCTGTCCATAGATTCTACATCGAACTTCCTCATGTTTCTGGCGGTCCTGGGCATTCTGACGCTGCTGGTAGGAGAAATGTGTGCTCTGGGTCAGAACAACATCAAGAGGATGCTCGCCTATTCAAGTATAGGCCAGATGGGCTTGATCCTGTTCGCTCTGGCTATGGCTAGCTCATATGCCGTGGTTGGTGGTTTGTTCCAGCTGGTGAGCCACACCCTTGCCAAGGCACTGCTGTTTCTGACAGTGGGCTATATGACTTATAGAACTCATTCTTTGGACGTATCAGCCCTCGCAGGAATCGGTAAGAGAATGCCCATCACCAGTTTGGCTTTTACCATAGGAGCATTTTCGCTGATAGGGCTGCCACCCTTCGCGGGTTTTCCCAGCAAGCTATTGATCGTTCGAGCGGCTTTGGCAACTAAGGAATGCCTATTCTTTGTGCTGATTGGAGGTGCCTTGCTGGGCACGGTAATCGAGGCTGCCTATTTCTTCAGAATTGTCCAGGTACTCTACTTCAAGGATGGAAATACCAACATCGCGAGGAAGCAAGTTCCAGCTGTTGCTCTGATTCCCATTGTCATATTCGTCATATTGATCGTGGGTATCGGCATATACCCCAAGTTCATAACTGGTCTGTTGAGCTCTGCCGCCGCAGAGCTCTTGAACAGGGTTGACTATATCAGGAATGTACTAGGATGAAGCCACAATTGATACTGCTGATCGCCTTTGGGGGGGCCTTTCTTACCTACATATTCGGTAAGATCTCCAGTAAGCTCAGGGATGGAGCCGCCGTCGCCATATCGCTAGCACTGGTCGCCATATTTGCTTGCCTTTATGGCAGGCCCTTGCAGGAGAGTTTCTATTGGGGCTTCCTGGGCCTGAATCTCAGTCTTAGGCTGGATGCACTCTCTTGGTTCTTCGCTATTGCGATAGTCTCTTTAGGTGCTCTGTCTATCATCTTCTCGCTGAGGTACATGAGGGACAGAGAAAGGACTGACTTCTACTACTCGATGATGCTCATGGTCAATGCGGCAATGCTAGGGATCGTTTTGTCAAATGATCTCATAAGTTTCTACATCTTCTGGGAAATGATGTCTTGGTGCACTTTCTTGTTGATAAGCTACAACCAGCACCGAGCGCTGGATGCCGGCATGAAGTACATCATCATGTCAATGATTGGCTCAGTTGCTATGCTTGCAGGGATCCTGTCGCTATACGTTTCCTTTGACACCCTACTCATCCCGCAAATCGCTTCTAGTCTTGCCACCGCTTCTCCGGGCTATGTCCTGTTTGTCTTGGTTATTTTCGGCATAGCCTTCGGGATTAAGAATGCCATTATGCCCTTGCATACTTGGCTACCCGATTCTTATGCTGAGGCTCCCTCCCCATTCACGGCGGTACTCTCTGGCATGCTCACACGAATGGGTGTATACGGCCTTCTTCTGATCACCTACGTCATAGGAGGGATGATTGGGGGTACCGGGCTGGGTTCAAACGTGTCCAAATTCAACTATGTCCTTGCCTGGCTTGGAGCGCTCACCATAGTTGTGCCCACCTTTATCGCCATGCTGCAGAACGATGCGAAACAGCTGCTTGCGTGGCACGGGATCGGGCAGGGCGGATACATGGTCTTGGGTATCGGTTTTGGCGTGGCTACTGCAAACAGTCTGGCTCTTGCTGGGGGAATCTTCCACACTCTTAATCACGCAATATATATAGTCCTTCTTTTCATGAGTGTGGCCGCGGTCCAGTACAGGACTGGTGGTGTGAGGGATCTCAACTCTCTGGGCGGTCTCGTTGCAAGAATGCCCGTTGCATTTGTTGGCGCTCTCCTGGGTATCTCCGGACTGATCGGATTACCTTTGACTAACGGGTTTGTCTCAAAATGGATGATCTATAAGGCATTGATTATCGAAGGACATCCCTTCTTAGCATTCGCCGCACTGATAGGGACTTGGGGAACTATACTGTCAGTCTATAAGTTCCTCCATAATATGTACCTTGGTCAACTTCCTGAGAAATACAAGCACCTCGAGAAGTCGCCATTCAGCATGCAGTTGCCTATTGCAGTGCTCTCGTCAGCCGTCGTTTTGTTTGGAATCCTTCCAGGTATTCCTCTAAGAGTGATCAATAAAATTTGCACATGGCTGGGTTTCTCATCCCTGGATGTGACCATCTGGGGATTCACTTCCGAGACGGGTACGTTAAACACCATAAACCTGCTTGCAGCTATAGTGGTAGTCAGCGCGGTCGTATGGGTGCTCTTCCACCGTGCTGCCAAATCGGTGGTCGTTGCTCAAGATGATAACTATGCTGCTGGTGCATATGTGCCTAGAGATAAGTATCATTACACAGCAGGATTCTACGAGCCTCTCTTCACAATGCTCAGACCCTACTTGAGAGACGTCGTAGATGAATTCTACACAGCACTGGCAGGGGCTGTTAGGAAATCCTGTGGTGCAGTAAGGCGCATTTATACGGGGGACGTCGGCAATTATGTAACCTATATCATCCTGTTCCTTGCAAGCCTGATTCTTGTGCAGCTTAGGTGGAGACCATGGTAGGAAGAATCTTGCAATTCATCCTATATCCGCTTGTTGCGCTTGCGATAGGTGTGTTCTTCCTGGGGCTAGCGAGGAAGATCACGGCTAGGATACAGTGGCGCTATGGCCCTCCGCTCGTTCAGCCGGTTATTGATATGATCAGGCTCTTCTATCAGAAGAGTGTGTCGCATGGACCGGTGTTCGCCGTGGGTCTGATTATGTCCCTGGCGGGGTCCATAGTCGTTGTTCTGTTCCTGCCTTTCGGCTCCATCTGCCCTCTCAGTGGGAGTGGTGGTCTACTTGTGGTTCTCTACGTTATGCTCTTGGCACCCATGGGTATTGCCCTGTCGGGAGGACAGGGTGCCAATCCCAACATCAGTATCGGGATATCCCGAAAGTTGATTCTTGCCTTGGGATACGAAGTGCCCTTCCTCCTGGTGTTGTTGACGGTTATGACTCACTACAACACGATTTCCATTGTCCAGGTGGTAGAGGCTCAAAGAGACATAGGGTGGTCAATCGCCTCCCTTCCATTATTCTTGTCAGGAGTTTCGTACCTTCTCATTCTGCCTGCCATGTTGGGGTTCAGACCATTCGATGTGAGCACCGCTCCCCAAGAGATCTCTTCTGGGCCTCTGGTTGAATACGGTGGCAAATATTTGCTGATGGCAACGATTGAGCATGCTCTGTTGCTCTTCATCGACATTGCTCTTTTTGTAAACCTGTTCCTCGGTGGCGCAGGAAATCCGATCATCTTTTTCGTGAAGATGCTGATCGTATTCGTGCTTGTGCTATTCATTCATGCTGCATTTCCGAGGCTGAGGATCGAACAGGCTATCAGATATCTCTGGAAGTGGCCAACAGCATTGGCCCTTGCGGGGCTGATAATAGTCACAATTGGGAGGAGCTGAGAGTTGGACAGAAATCAAATTGCAAAGTGGTTCAAAGAGCCTTCTAAGATGGCAAATAAGTACTCCTTGCATGCGATATACTTTTGCACCGGCTGCGGCATAATTGAAGTACCGCCCGTAATAACGGCGAGATGGGACGCGGAGAGGTTCGGTGTCATACCAGTAGCTACGCCTAGACAGGCAAACCTGTTCCTGATAACGGGATATGTCTCAGTGAAAACCCTGAAGGCGATCATCAGAACCTATGAGCAAATGTATGAACCCAAGTACACTGTTGCGTTTGGCTCATGTCCAATAAACGGCGGAATGTACTGGGATTCCTATAACACCATAAAACATTTGGATAAGTACATCCCGATCGATGGCTGGATAGCCGGCTGTATGCCGAGGCCAGAGGCGATATTCGTTGCTGTGACGCATCTGTGGACGCTTATCGACAAAGGAATGGCAAATGGTTACGAGAGGTACAAGAAGTACTACCGAGCCTACAGGCGAAACCAAGAGCTGGCTCTTGGTAAGTTGGAATGGCCTCCACTGTATCCGATAGGCGAGCACACAGAAGGAGGCGAATGTGATTGAGCAACTGAAACGGGAATTGGAAGCGACATTCAAGGGCGTCTCCGTAACCTCGGAGGCAGACAGACGTATTACAGTAGTAGTTGATCCGTTACAGGCTCTTGCGCTCCTCAGGTTTTTCAAGGACAGGGGATTCAGTCATCTTGCGCTCCTATCCGCAGTGGACCTCATAGATAAACATGCGTTTGAACTCGTTTACGTACTTACAAGCTACGTTGAAGATACTGGTGAGGATGCGGTCCCGGGCGAGCTGATTCTGGTAGTAAAGTCTATGATTCCCAGAGACAAGCCTACATTCAAATCCGTCATCAGCATCTATCCGAATGCGGAGCCTTATGAGCGGGAAATACATGAGTTATTCGGAATTCACTTTGATGGTCACCCAAGACTGACACCACTTTTTCTCGAAAGGCAGTATCCAATTCCACCATTTCGGAAAGATTTTGACACTAGGAGATATGTCGAGGATGTCTTCGGTAGCATTCCAGCCATCGGCGATGAGGAAGGATAGGGCAGGACTGTTGATAGGATGCGTATCCGAGAGGGTTTGTCCGCCCCGGCGCGGACTGCGAATACGCATGGTGGCTAATATGGGGCGCATCGTCACATCGAAGGTAAAACACCAGGAAAGCGGTAAGATCGTCTTGAAGAAGTACCTGGGGAAGGATGCGGCACATGAATGGCACTTCGGAGAATAAGACGAGCGGATCATCAAGGGAGCTCGAGCTCTATTTCGGACCTCAGCACTTAGGCATGGTCGGTAATTTCAGTATTACCCTCAAGGTTGAAGGCGATCGCATATTGGAGGCACGAGCGAATCCGGGCTTCCTCCACAGGGGTTTTGAGAAACTGATGGAGTACAGAACTTGGATACAGAACTTTCCGATGGTCTGCAGGATAAACGTAATAGAGTCAGGCTCCATGGAGATGATCTATTCCATGGCTGTGGAGAGTCTGGCGCAGATAGAGGTGCCAGAACGGGCACACTATGTAAGAAGCATCTACCTGGAACTTTGCAGGGTGAGCTCGCACCTTTTTGGTCTGTGGGCTTATTCAAACATGCTCGGATTCGATACTGTGGCACAATGGGCAATGTATCACAGAGACCTTATCCTCGATCTGCTGGAGGAGCTGACCGGTGGAAGGGTATACAACATATTCATATGGCCAGGAGGGGTTCGGCGCGATTTTCCCAAAGGCTTCGAAGATAGAATAGTCGAGACACTTCATACCATAGGAAGCTGCGTACCCGACTACAATACTGCCTTCTTCGATAACCGCATTTTCTATGAGCGATCAAAGGGAATAGGGAAGATTACCCAGCAAGAGGCGAAGGAGCTGGGTGCCACTGGGCAGACCCTGAGAGCGACCGGCTTGAAGTTCGACATAAGGAAGGTAGCGCCATATGCCGCCTACGACAAAGTGGAGTGGGATGTGCCCGTGAGAGAGGATGGTGACGCATATTCAAGGATATTAGTGATAAGGGATGAAATGATCGAAAGTGTCCACATGATATTCAAGCTCCTTGAAGCTATGCCTCAAGGACCTGTTTACAATCGCATACCGAATCCTTTCAAGTGGAAAATACCCCCTGGTGACACCTATGTAAGATGTGAATCATCGCGAGGGGAGCTGGGACTCTACCTAGTAAGCGATGGTGGAGAGAGGCCATACCGGGTACATTTCAGAACACCTTCATACACAAATGGCCTCATCTTGTTGGAGAAACTGCTTCAAGGGGCAAGCATCGCCGATGTCGGGAACATTATGATCAGCCTCTACGTTGTGGCGCCGGAGATAGACAGATGAAACAGAACGAGGAAAGGGGAACGGGCAGCCTCCTCAGGCCATTGAAGACGATTGGCTTTGTGCTCAGGATACCGCAGACCCTGCGGTATCCCTTCGAACCCAAGGAGCCTGCGCCGAGATATCGGGGGTTCCATCTCAACGATTGGGAGAAGTGCACAGGCTGCGGCAATTGTGCGGAAATCTGTCCGAACCAAGCTATCAATATGGTGGAAATAGCCGAAATACAACCTAAGCCCGGTATGAAGAACGAACGTCCGCAGCTGGACTACGGCAGGTGCTGCTTTTGCGGCTTGTGCGTCGATATTTGCCCAGCGGGTTCATTGAGGCTATCGAGGGACTATTTCCATATTCATTTCGATCCGAAGACCTTTGTCTTCGTGCCCCAAGATGACAAGACGGACCACGAGCACTTTTACCCCATCGAGCAATACTCCATATTCAAGGCAAGCCTTACCCATCGCAGGCAAGATTATGAGGGCTTCAGTCCGGATCTAAATTTTGCTCTGTTCGATCCCCAACGCGTACCTATGAAGGAGGTGGAACCTGACAAGAGGGTACTATCGTTCGTAGAACAGGTCTTGGGATATGACCGCGAGGAAGCACGGGCCGAAGCCTCGAGATGCCTGGAGTGCAAGCTTTGCGAGGAAGCATGCCCTGCTCACATGAAGATATCGGACTATATCAAGGCAATCTATGAGGACCAGCCAGCCGAAGCGCTCAGACAGATATTTGAGGACAATCCGATACCATCCATCTGTGGCAGAGTATGCATGAAGCACTGCGAAAAAGCATGTTCCTTGAGCATTAGGGGTGAACCTCTAGCCATAAGGTGGCTCAAGAGATACGTTGCTGATTCGATCACGGATTATCAAGTTGCCCTCGAGCAGAAGACTGCTGAACCTAGTGGCAAGAAAGTTGCAGTTATTGGTGCAGGTCCAAGCGGACTCTCGGTTGCCTACTTTCTTTCTTTGAAGGGCCACAAGGTAGTGGTTTTCGATTCCTTGCCTGGTGGTGGGGGGACACTGCGTGTCGGACCGCCCCTTTACAGACTACCACTTGAAGCGATCGATAAGGATGTCGATTACATTGCCTCTCTGGGAGTCGAATTCAGATTCAATACAACAGTAGGTAAAGATGTGCTCTTCGAAGACATTCTGAAGGGCTACGACGCTGTCTTCGTTGGCGTAGGAACAAGAGTCAGTCGATCCACGAAAGTAACGAATAGCGACAGAGCCTACTTGGCACTCCCCTTCCTTGAGCAAAACAAGCTTGGCAAACCTGTGAAAGTGGGCAAGGAAGTGATCGTTATCGGTGGTGGAAACGTGGCCATCGATGTTGCTAGAGTAGCGCTGCGCTTGCAGCATATACAATATCCGAATGAAGCGGTCGTAACCAAGGTCGTGTCTCTGGAGGATTGGGATGAGATGCCAGCAACCAAGGAAGAGATCGAGGACGCTAAGGCAGAGGGAATCCAATTCAATCCTGGATGGGGACCTAAGGAAATCAAAGTCGCAGACGGTGAAGTGCGAGGCCTCCTTTGCATGAAGGTGAAGGCAGTGTTTGATGAGGCGGGGCGGTTCAACCCCACTTTCTACGAGGATGAGCTGATGTTCCTCGAAGGTGACATGGTGATCGAAGCGATCGGCCAACGGGCTGATTTCTCTTTTATTCCTCAGCAAATCCTTGAGAAGCTCGAATTCACCGCCTGGGGAAAGGTCAAGGTCGATGAAAATGGGATGACCACAATCCCTGGCATCTTTGCGGGTGGTGATATAGTCAATCTCAACCTGGATGCCGTCACTGCCATTGCCGATGCCAAGGTGGCTGCGGAAGGAATTGACAAGTGGCTTCGCAGGAAAACTACATAACGACATGCTTTGTCCTATCGTTTGATGGACGGCTAGAACCATAAGGAGTCGACAATGAGAATCGGTGTATACGTCTGTCACTGCGGTGGGAACATATCTGATACTGTCGATGTTCAGGCAGTGGCATCATTCGCAGAAAATCAACCGGATGTTGTCTTGGTACGGGATTACTCGCATATGTGCTCTGAGGTTGGTCAGAAGATGATATGGGATGGCATCACCGACCACAAATTGGATAGAGTCGTTATTGCCGCTTGTTCACCGCAGTTTCACGAGAACACTTTCATGGCGACGGTTGAGAAGGCAGGCTTGTCCCCATATGTCTTGGAGATAGCTAACATCCGTGAGCAATGCGCGTGGCCGCACTTCGACCTTCCTGAAGCCGCAACTGAGAAGGCCAAAGACCTTGTTGGAATGTCTATAGCAAAAGCTAGGCTGGATGAGGCACTGGCAAAAAGGACTATGCCCATCGGAAAGAGGGTTTTAGTGGTGGGGGGCGGTATTGCTGGCATTCAGGCATCACTCGATCTGGCTGATGCAGGATTCAAGGTCTATCTTGTGGAGAAAGAGCCAACAATAGGTGGCAAAATGGCTAAGCTGTCTAGGACCTTCCCCACCGAAGATTGTGCAGCATGCATACTCTCACCCAAGATGGCAGACGTCCCAGCCAATCCAAACATAGAGCTGCTAACCTTCACAGAAATAGAAGAAATAACTGGGTATCTTGGCAACTACGAGGTAACCGTCGTCAAGAAACCCAGATACGTCGATACTGAAAAATGCACAGCATGTGGCAAATGCACTGAGGTTTGTCCTGTAGTGGTTCCTAATGAATATGAAGAGGGGCTCACTTCCAGGAAGGCTATATACCTGCCGTCACCTATAGCAGTGCCACACAGCTTTATCCTTGATGATCAGGCATGCCTTGGACTTTTCCCTATGGCATGCGAGCGGTGCTCCGAGGTTTGTGAGCCCAACGCGATAAACTATGATGACACCCCTGAACGAGTGAAATTCACAGTGGATACAATTATTGTTGCCACCGGTTTTGATATCTTCGATGCAAGGGGGAAGAAAGTCTATGGAATTGAGCACTCAAGAAATGTGATCACAGCCCTCGATATGGAGCGCCTCATAGTGCATGCGTCAGAAGGTAAGCCATTAAGGCCTATAGGCAAGAGGATTGCATTCATTCAGTGTGTTGGATCGAGAGATGAACAAGTCGGAAACGAGCATTGCTCGAGAATCTGCTGTATGTACGCTACCAAATTATCACAGCTGCTCAAGCGTTCCGATCCCAGCCGAGATGTTTACGTTTTCTACACCGATCTCAGGGCATACGGCAAAGGCTTCGAAGAGTACTACAAGAGAGCGCAGAGAACAGGAGTCAAGTTCATTAGAGGACGAGTTGCTGAAGTCAATAGTAGTTCCAGTGATGGGAAGGTCACTCTAAAAGTGGAAGACACGCTTACACGGCAGATTATTGAGGCGGATTTCGATTTGGTGGTGCTTTCAGTTGGGCTGTTACCGGGCGAAGGTACTAAGCAAATCGCTAGGATTCTGAAACTAGCGGAGAGCCCGGATGGATTCCTTCAAGAAGCACATCCTAAGTTCAGACCTGTCGATACCCTCGCAGATGGTGTATTCATTTGCGGATGTGCACAAGGTCCTAAGGATATTCCTGACACAGTGGCTCAAGCAAGTGCTGCTTCTTCAAGGGCAATTAGGCTCATGAACAAGGGGGAGTATGACATAGCTCCGGTGATTGCGTTCGTTCACGATGACCTGTGCAATGGCTGCGGAGAATGCATTGGGCATTGCCCCTTCGGTGCCTTGGTTCTCACGCAGACTGCATCTGTGAACGAGGCTGTCTGCCGCGGGTGCGGCAGTTGCATTTCATCATGCCCCACTGATGCTCTGGATTTGCATTGTTACACTAATGAGCAACTCTTGGCAGTGGTCCGTGCTTCTATGGACAGTAAGCAAGAAGGTGAGATCAGGATACTGGTGTTCGCTGACGATCAAACCACTTATCGGTTGGCGGATAACGTCGGCACAGGAAAGCTTTCGTACTCTTCACAAACACGCATAATTCGTGTGCCAAGCGGTGCCAGGGTTACGCCGAAGCTGATGCTGCAGGCCTTTGAACTTGGCGCAGACGGCATATTCATCGGTGAGAGTGAGGAGAAATCGTCTCCTTACCCTCACAGCGTTGCAACCATAAAGAAAAACGTAGCCGCTGTAAGGGATGCTTTGTCGAAGAGGAACATAGAGCCAGAAAGGATACGCTACGCAGAATTCGTGACTGTAATGCTGGGGGCATTTGTAAATCAGCTCAACGGCCTATGCGACTTTGCCAGATCTTGCGGACCCATATCCGCTGACCAGAGGCGTGGGTTGGCGCACGATCAGGTAGAACTGAAGCAGTAGGAGGCAGTATGGCAAACAGGCTTATGATTTCGACTGGAAACGAGGAATTCCTCGAGCGGATAAGCGAAATGAGCGGCCAGATCATAACGCTATGCGAACAGTGCGGGGTATGTTCTGGAAGTTGTCCAATGGTTTCGGAGATGGACATAACACCGTCCCAGATGATGAGAATGGTTCAACTAGGGCAGAGTGAGGTTCTGCGCGCAAAGACAATCTGGTTGTGCGCTTCGTGTTTCACGTGCACTGTGCGATGCCCTCGTGGCCTCGACCTTTCCAAGGTAGCCGAGGCATTGCGGCAGGTAATCCTCAGACAAGCGGTCGATCATATTGATATCAAGGCTCTCCCCAGGGATGAGCTAGTCGAACTCCCGCAGATTGCACTGGTGGCCGGCATGAGGAAATTCACTGGCTAGGAGGACTTTGAAATGGAGCCTGATATCCATAAATTCCCCTACTATCCGGGGTGCACCCTAAAGACTACCGCCCGTAACTTTGAAGTATCCGCCCTGGCGTGTGCCAAGAAACTAGGGATAGAGCTGGTGGAGCTTCCAAGGTGGAATTGTTGCGGCACTGTTTTCTCGCTGACAGATGATGATCTAATCCATCATGTGGCTGCGGTAAGAAACCTTATCCGTGTGCAGGAAATGAATCGAGACGGGATGGTAGAGGAGAATAGACTGGTGACGCTTTGCTCAATGTGCTTCAACACCTTGAAGCGAGTGAACCTATTGGTTAAGGAGAACCCCGAGAACCTCGAGAAGATCAATAACTTCATGTATTTGGAAGATGACTATGAGGGAAACGTTGAGGTCATACACTTTCTGGAATTGCTGAGAGAACTGGACCCCGGTGCAATATCCCAAAGGGTCGAGAGGCCGCTTACCGGGCTGAGGGTAGCACCCTACTATGGGTGCCTGATGCTAAGGCCAAGGGAGGTCGGCATTGACGATCCCGAGGAACCGACGATTCAAGGTGCTATATTGGCTGCTGTGGGAGCAGAGGTGATTTACAACAGTTACATGAAGGTATGCTGCGGTAGCTACCAGACAGTGAATGACAAGTCTGCAGTTGCCCGGTTGGTATATGATATCCTTAGCCATGCTCAGGCTGACGGGGCACAGGCAATAGTCACCTCGTGCCCTCTCTGTGCCTACAATCTTGACAGCCGGCAGAAAGAAGTCAGGGAGATCTATCCTGATTTCGAGCAGATTCCAGTTTTCTATTTTACCCAACTGATGGCCGTGGCCTTCGGCTTCGGAGCAGACTTATGCGGATTCGATCCAAATCAGTTAGTCCCCGAGCATTTGCTCAAGTAGGTTTAGAGTTTGTCGGAATAGGGAGTAATAGAAGCAGGAGATTGCCATGAAGACTGAAGAGAGCATCATGCAGCGAATTGCCGATGCTGCGAAGGCCGTCACCAGGGGTGTAGATGCTAAAGATATCGAGCACTGGGTGACCATCTACATAATGGGAAGGGCTTACAAGGTGCCTGCAGATCTAACCATATTGACTGCCATGGAGTATGCGGGCTACAGATTCGTGAGAGGTGTGGGTTGTCGGCAGGGCTTCTGCGGTGCATGTTCGACAGTATACCGAAAAGAGGGTGAGTACAAGCTTCAAACAGGGATGGCCTGCCAGACAAGGGTTGAGGACGGAATGTACCTGGTTCAGATACCTTTCGCGCCCGCAGAAAAAGCTGCCTATGACATAAGCAAGGAAAGCTATGATGCATCAGTTTTTCTCAAGTTCTACCCCGAGGTAGCGAGGTGTGTGTCTTGCAACACCTGTACCAAGTCATGCCCCCAGGATTTGGAAGTAATGGATTACGTCCAAGCCGCGATAAGAGGGGATTTCCAATCCCTGGCGGAGGGCTCTTTCGACTGCATCCAGTGTGGTCTGTGCGCTATGAGATGCCCAGCTGACATCGTGCAGTACAACGTTGCTCAACTAGGCAGAAGGATGTATGGCAGATACGGGATGCCTGTACCCAAGCACCTTATTACACGTTTGCAAGAGATAGAAGCTGGCAAATTCAGGGGAAAAATGGATCAGCTTGTGGCTGTCCCAAGAGAGCAGCTGGAGAAGCTTTATGCGAGTCGAGTGAGGGAGGCAGACTAACATGGGGAAGAAGACCACTGGGATCAGATATGTCGGGGGTTACCCTGAATACATGCGGAAACTGATATCCATTGTTCACAAGACCAGGGCAAAAAGGAGAGACTACACGCCTCCTCCTATGACCAAGGAGGAGCAGGAGGAGGTGCTAAAGCTGCATCCAGATTATGCCCCTGGGGGTAAAAGGACCATATCTGTTGGTCCCAACAAGGGTGATATCGGTCCAACCGAAGTTGTAGATCTAGTCGAAGCTTATCCTCTTGTGGAGGAGGGGGAGATTGATCTGTCAAAGGTGGACTATAGTCCTGACATTCTCATAATAGGTGGCGGCCTTGCCGGGACATCGGCAGCCATTTGGGCAAATGACAGTGGTATTCCCAAAGAAAAGATCTTGCTTACGAACAAACTAAGGCACGGGGATGCCAATTCGATAATGGCCGAGGGCGGCACCCAAGCCGCGGACCGTAGCGTCGACTCTCCAGAAAGACATTTCATCGACACGATTGGAGGTGGGCACTTCGCAAACAAACCGGACGTAGTGAGAGCCCTAGTAGAAGATGCACCACTCATAATCCGCTGGCTGCTTGACCTCGGTGCAATGTTCGACCGCGAAGAAAATGGGGATTTCGTTGAGAAGTGGGGTGGTGGCACGTCCATAAAGAGATTGCACTCATGCAGGGATTACACGGGGCTTGAGGAGATGAGGGTGATAAGGGATGAGCTGAGAAGCCGAGGAATCCCATGTATCGAACACTTCCCTGCCATTGAGCTTCTCACGGATGGCGAAAACAGAGTCACTGGAGCTGTGCTCTGGAACCTTGAAACAGGTGAATATAAGATAGTCAAGGCGAAAGCCACGATCCTGGCCACGGGTGGGTTTGGCAGACTACACATTCGAGGGTTCCCAACTACCAATCACTATGGTGCTACATGCGATGGTGTAGTAATAGCTTATCGTGCAGGCGCCAGGCTCAGAGACATCGATACAGTGCAATACCACCCAACAGGTGCTGCATATCCCATCCAGATTGTAGGTTATCTGCTCACTGAGAAGCTCAGAAGTTCGGGGGCTCAGCCTGTGAACAAGGATGGAGAAGCATTTGTATTCCCTTTAGAGCCGAGGGATGTGGAAGCAGCTGCGTTGATCAGAGAATGCTATGTTCGGAACAAGGGTATTACCACGCCGACCGGATTGAGAGGGGTATGGCTTGACACCCCTTTGATCGAAGAAAAGAATGGCGAGGGTTATATCGATAAGGCATTTCCGGGCATGAGGAGAATGTTTGCTAGGTTCGACATCGATATGCGGAAGGATCCCGTGCTTGTATTCCCGACCCTCCATTACCAGAACGGTGGGATTGAAACAGATCCACATGGGAAAACCAATGTCGAGGGATTATGGGTAGCTGGTGAGGTGTCGGGCGGAGTACATGGCAAGAATAGGCTTATGGGGAATTCAACGTTGGATTGCCTAGTTTTCGGAAGGAGAGCAGGTATCTCAGCAGCTGAGTACGTGAAGTCGGGTCGGGGGGGTGGGGCGCTGACCTTGAAGCATGTAACGGGCTATGTTAAGGATCTTGAGCGAGCAGGTATCAGACCTGAAAGAAGATCTCCCATACTTCTCCCCGACTATAGGGGTAGGGCTGCCCTTGCGAGGATGATAGATGTGTTCTAGGCGTCTCCAGGGCTGTGCGTGATGGGCTCCGAGCGCCTATGACAGAATAGATGCCAGCAGCGAGCAGCGATACAGAAGGAGGCTGCACCGTGAAGTTCTCCCCCAAGAATTTCGGGATCTCCTTTCCGCGGCCAGGACCTATGGCCGTCGCTTATTCCTGCTGCAGGGTAAGATACGTTGTTTCTTGCCTAACTCGGCACACGATCTTGCTGGGAAGCGAATCGCTGCTCGCTGCATGTTATCCTGCTCTCGAGTCAGTCGTGGGACTGCCATCGATTGACTGATGTCACCTCTATATATGGGTCATCGCTTGGTTTTCAGGTTCAAACTACAAGGATCACGAGACTACCCATGAGCTACCCCGGTTTCGAAACGCGCAAAGAAGCTGCATCTTATGGCTTTCACGTATTTAGAGAGTGCGGTTAGGACGGTAGCGTTCTCCCAGCTATCACAGCATTTGCAGCTGTCTCTTAGGCCAGACATTCTGAGACTTTTCGATCCACACTCGCTTGCTCCTCTCCGCAACTGCGTTAAGAGACAGGACATCGCTTTCTCCGCGTTCTATTCGTCGTGATGATACTTACTCCCCTGGTTCTTACCAAAGAAAACAACGTAGTCAAGCAATTTCTGAGGAAGATGATAGTGCAACTAAAAGTGTGCGGAATTGATTTTTTCAAACGTTGCATGGGGTAGCTCCCGGTTCTTTCCATTGCGTCTCAACTGGTCGTGCTCATATACGGTTGCTATTGCGAACCTGTCTGCGTGGATCGCACAGGCAGGAAGAATTCTCGATGCGCTCTTTCTATCAACGAAGGCACCGATTGGATCGACTCTTCTTTTTATCTCACGGAAGAATCTATCAAGAGGGTTATTGGTTCTGATCTTGCTCCACATCCGGCGTGGCATTTCCAGATATGTTAGAGTAAGGTCTATGTCTCTGAGGAAGTTCCTTACAGCCCTGGGATGAGCCTTGTGCCATTTCTGTCTGAAGTGGGCTATTCTCCTCAAGGCTTGAGCCTTTGAGTGTGCCCGCCAGATCATCCTAGCATCAGTTATGATGAGTTGGTAGCCAGACTCCGGGAGTTGAGACAGGGATATCCTGGGGCTGAGATACATGGAGGTGCAGAAGCCACACGTATATGCTGGTGCAATCTGTTCTTCCAACTGAAGCGAGCCCTACCGTGGGTGAAGATGACACTTGTGAACCCTCTTCAAACCAGGCCGTATAGAGACCTGCGGTTACGTCGAACAAAGACTGACCCACAGGATAGTCGGTTGGTAGCGGGGTATCTTGCCCCCTTTGAGCCTGCCGAGACGGGGTTGCCCGATGAGCATCTTGCTGCCCTGTGTGAGTTAGTCAGGTATAGACGGGTGGATTTGAAGGAGTATAGCCGGTACCGCAATCATCTTCACAAGTATCTTAAGCTGGCGTTTCCGGGGCTTTGCGGTAAGGTCAGGCGGATGAGCGGTTTGAGAATTCTTGCTGTCTTGAGCCGGTATCTCACTGCTGGGCATGTAGAGAAGATGAGATATCTGCCTCGGCAATGGTTATTGCTATCAAGTACAACAGGAAAGTGACCCCCCAAGAGTCTTAAAAAACTCAAGATAGAGGTCTGGTGACCTTCCCCAACCTATGACTATCGCTGAGGCAAGGACTGCTTGCCTCAGGCAAGTCCATATCCGTCTTAACCTTCCTGATCCACCTACATCAACCAATTTTCCCCTTGACTTCCCATATAGGCTCTCCTTCAAATCCAAATCAATCTGCGAATTCCATCGTACACTATTCTTTTCTTATGCTGACTATCTGTGCCCCCACCCATTCCCCACTTTCTCGTCTGAAATCCTTGCACTTGAGGTGGGCGATGTGGTACAATAACACTGGAGCGGGGAGCAGACCCGCTCCTTGCTGTATAGAGGGATAGGATGAAAATAGAGCACTGTCTTGGCCTTGCGTTTATTGCGCTCCTGCTTGCAAGCGGACCACTTTGCGCTTCAACTATAGTGGAACAGGTGAGCTTTGCCTATCCAGTAGTCACCGACAATGGCCAGACAAGCCAGGTATCCATTGAAGGGCTTCCTCAGGTCGGAGCCGAAGGTGAGCCACTGTTGCCTGCTTATGGAATGCAGGTATTGCTTCCCGAGGGAGAGGATGCTGTAAGTGTGAGGGCACGAGCTTTCGGGGAGGATAGGATACAGCTCAGCCATCAGCTTGAGTGGGTACAGCCTCAGGTTCCTTTGAGCCGACAGGGTGAGTTCAAGCCAGTCAAGGCGAATCCAGACATCTATGGAACGAGCAAACCATTCCCGGAAAGGCGCGCGAGGTATGTGACAACTCAGACCTTCAGAGGTTACAATATCGCTTTCATTAGGGTTTATCCTCTCCAGTACAAGCCAGGTGCGAATGCCCTAATATATGCACACAGGGTTGAGGTAACGATTGAAACCCAGCCAAGCGATGCCATCCGTCGTCGTTCCTTGAAGACCCTGCGCAGTGGTAATGAGCATGATGCAGACCTAGTGAGGGAATCTGTACGGAATGGCGACGCAGTTTCAACCTATAAGGCTTCTGATAATCACTTCGCAATGTTATCAGAGCTTGTCAAGTCGGATGAGACCTATCCCTATGTGATAATCGCTCACTCCTCCTTCGTCGATGCTCTTGAGCCACTTCGTGCGCACAAAGAGCGTCTGGGTCTAAAGGCCAAGATTGTCCATACTGGGCAGATAAACTTCAATTACAGCGGTGCAGACATACAGGAGAGGATAAGGAATTTCATTCGTGACGCATATCTCAACTGGCAAACAGAGTATGTGCTGCTTGCCGGTGACAAATCCTCAATTCCAGCTCGCGGCCTCTATGCCAAAACCGGCAGCGATGAGGATGATGATATAGCGTCGGATCTTTACTATGCTGCCCTTGATGGAACATGGAATGATGATGGTGATTCCCTCTGGGGCGAGCCTGGTGAGGCCGACCTCATCCCTGAAGTAAGTGTTGGACGAATTTCAGTTGATGATTCAGTTGAGGCTGCAAATTTCATCAATAAGCTCATAAAGTATGAGACCCAGCCTGTTGTCACTCAGATCAAAACCGCAGAGATGGTAGGTGAGCTTCTTTGGGACGATCCTACATGGGGAGGAGATTACAAGGATGAGATAAAGGACGGTTCATCTGCCTATGGCTATACAACAGTGGGATTCCCATCCGACTTCACGGTCAATACACTCTATGATCGCGATATCGATCCTGATCGCTGGGACAAGGAGGATCTCATCCCTATACTCAATGGCGGTTGTCACATTGTCAATCACCTTGGCCACTCTGATGTCACCTATGGGCTGCGCATGTACAACAGTGATGTGGAAACAAGATTCACCAATGATGGTATCTCAAATACATACTTCATAATCTATACGCAGGGTTGCTATTCGGGATCCTTTGACAATCGCAACGCTGGTGGTGGCTATGGTGATGATTGCCTCGGTGAGCATTTCACTTATGTTGAGAATGCTGCAGTCGCCTTCATAGGGAATACTCGCTATGGTTGGGGTGCCCATCAGAGCACGAGGGGTGCAAATCAGTATTATGATAGGCAATTCTTTGATGCAATCTTTGGTGAAAACATAACCGAGATCGGAAAGGCAAACGACGATTCGCGCATTGACAATATTCCTTTCATAGACGTGGGCCCAAACCGCTGGGTCTATTACGAGCTCGTCCTCCTGGGGGATCCTTCCATGGACATCTGGACTGATGTACCCGACAGTCTCATCCTGACTTGTCCAGATGTCATCCACGTTGGGGACAATGAGGTTGAGTTTGCTGTAGCCCATGATTCCCAGCCTGTCGAAGGTGCAAGGGTGAGCATCTTCAGTGCTAATACATATAATAGTAACTATACGGATGCCAATGGTCTGGTCCATCTTGATCCAATTGCCTCTGAGCCTGGTACGTTGCTGGTCGCTGTCAAAGCACATAACTTCTATCCGCTCCTTGATACGATACCTGTGGTCAATCCTACAGATGCGCTTGTGGTGATAAATAGTGTCACCACGGATGATGACCCACTGGGTAAGAGCCAGGGTAATTCTGATGGCATGTGTGATGCAGGCGAAGCAATTGAGATTACAATTAGCCTTGAGAATGCTGGTGTCGATACTGCTTTTGATGTATCCGCTACGATTTCCTCGATTGACACCTTCGTCACTGTGATTGACTCATTCCAGACATATGGTGATATCGAGCCCGATAGTCTTGTGGTACCTGTATCACCCTATCTTGTCCAGATCATGCCCCAGGCACCAGACAGCCATAGCGTGGAGTTCAATCTTCAAGTGGCTCACACCGATACGGTGTTTACGAAGCATTTCTCCTTGCAGATTAGTGCTCCCGTCTTGAGGATCGCAAGCATTGGATATTCTGATAGCCTTTATGGGAACGGCGATGGATGCTTAGAGCCGGGTGAAAGCTTCAAGCTTCAACCTGTTCTCCTCAATCATGGCTCAGGAGTTGGAGAGGGAATATCTGTGCTCCTGAGCATCTCTGACAGTTATGTAACTATAAGTCAGGACAGTTCCTACATCGATAGCTTGGCATCGGGTGATTCAAGTTCGATTGAGGCACCTTTTATTGTGAGCATCCATCCAACCTGTCCAGAATTCCATAGGCTGGACTTCGGCATTACTTACGCGTATTCGAGCGGCCGCACCGACAGCGATAGCATGAGCATATTCATAGGCGGATCGCTTGCTGATGATTTCGAGGCTGGCTCTATGGGATGGACACATGCAGACTTGGGTGATGGCTATCTCGATGAATGGCACATGGAGACCTACAGGAATCACACCGCTGCGGGTAGTACCTCCTGGAAATTCGGTGGTGAGGATTCGATCAGATATTCGGACTATACACATGGTGCACTTGTCACACCTGAGATATGTCTTGGTCCGAATGCTACTCTTACTTTCTGGTACTGGATCCACGCTGAACTACAAAACGGGACGTATGCCTGGGACGGCGGAATTGTTGAGATCTCAACTGATGACGGACAGACCTGGACACAGATAGAGCCCGTCGGTGGCTATCCCTACATGATATATCCCAATGATGCCAGCCCATTTGAAGCAAACACTCCTTGCTTCGCCTGGACTGACGACTGGACTCAAGCACAGTTTGATCTCTCCGGGTATGAAGGTTCTGCGCGTATAAGATTCAGGTTTGGAGCAGATGGCTATGCAGGTGCTGAAGGATGGTATATAGATGACATAGTGGTTTCTGATGACTACGCCTCTATTGAAATAGATGATCTCGAACCTCTTCCACTTGAGTTTGCCTTAAGACAGGTTCGCCCCAATCCCATAACAGCAAGCTCGGTCATCACATTCGACGTTCCCCATCGGGCAGGTGTGAGGATAGAGCTCTTTGATGTTAACGGTCGTCATGTGAAAACTCTCGCCAATGAGGTCTTTACCCCAGGCAGATACTCTCGTTGTCTCCCTGGTCCAGGAAATTTAGCGTCAGGGATATATTTCCTGCGCATGGAAAGCGAATCCTATCAGGCGACAGTTAAATTGGCTGTTGTTCGCTAATCAATTCCGACTCCATGCCTTCAGTCTAATCCAATTGACATCGCATAGATAGCATCTATAATTCTTGAAACCTTTCTCAAACAAGGTGGTTCCAATGAAGCCAACCTATGAGGTTGTCGGCAAGATAGAGAGATTCGATGAACGTGACACTGTTTTTGCAAGAGAAGCCCTCATCGCGGGTTCTGAGGAGGAGAGACTCTACCACGAGCAAAACCCTCACTTAAGAGAGATAGATGAGCGCATAAGGAAATTTATCGATGAGAAGCTTGCAACGGATAGAGCAAGCTGGGGAAGGGCCTACTATCAAGTTGGTTTTCGAACGCTTGCCTATCTTGCTCTGCCCGATTGTGTTGATGGTGAGCCCGCACCTGACGCTATCAAGATCGATCCTAAGCGGGCTTCACTTCTGGTGAAAGGACTTGCCAGCCATCTCGGTGCTGATGTTGTTGGTATAACAAGACTCAAACAGGAATGGGTATACTCTCACAGGGGCACACGACCTTTCTTTGCTGATCAACCTCCGAATCCTCCCCTTTTTGAAGGCATGCCTGATCATTACACCGGCAGACTCTGGGGCGATCCAATCCATCTTGAACATCAGTACGCCATTGCTCTTGCATTCACGCAGGATCTAAGATTTATGAAGGCGGGTCCTGGCGTGGCTTCAGATCTTGAAGTTGGGAAAGTGTACGCTCGCAGCGCGCTTGTTGCGTGCCAGCTAGCCAGCTTTATCCGTGCTCTAGGCTTTGCTGCGCGGGCTCACCACGTGCGCAATTATTATGTCCTCGTTGTTCCTATCGCAGTTGATGCTGGACTTGGTGAGCTTTCTCGGGCTGGCTATCTACTGAACAAGACCTATGGACTCAATCTCAGACTTTCCTGTGTAACAACAGATCTTCCCCTGAAAGTTGATGAGCCGATTGACATTGGTGTTCAAGAATTCTGCTCGAAGTGCCTTAAGTGTGCGCGCAACTGTCCGGCAGGAGCCATCCCGACAGGAGATAAGACTATCGTAAGAGGCATCCGCAAGTGGAGAGTCGATGCGGAGAGGTGTTTGCTGTATTGGGGCAGGGTCGGTGCAGCCTGTCAGATCTGTCAGGTGGTCTGCCCGTGGAGCAAACCACCAACTTACTTCCACAGGGCTGTTGCAAACATAGCTTCAAAGTTTGGCGGTCTTACCAAGTTCTTAGTCAAAGCGGATGACCTCTTTTATGGGACAAAGTACAAACAAGTGTCTGAGCCCCTCTGGATGCACCCCGACGGTGAGGGAGGAAAGTCACAATCTGACAGTTGTTTTTCTGGTAGCCTTCGAGCCTCACGGCACTAATCTCTCTTTGAAGATTTGCGCAACTCAAACAAAAAATTCTTGACAAGGATTTGCACAGATGATAAACGGCTTGCAGATAGTGCCATTTGTTTGGAAAAAATTGGAGATAGCTTTGGTTTTGTTACAAACAGCAAGAAAGGAGAGCCGTAACGGCGCAGACTTCAAGCAGATAAGTGCCGTTAACCATTGTCGAGAAGGAGCCCATGCCGGATGAAGTCCGGTCAGGACAATCAGAGAACCGGATTGCGAAGGAGGGAAATCATGAAGAAAGGTCTCCCTATTTTTTTGGTGATCATTTTCGCCTGTGCCCAGATTGGTTTTGCTGCAGTCACTGGTAAGATTGCAGGCACGGTGAAGGATAAGGAAACAGGAGATCCCCTGTTCCCTGCGAATATCATCATCGAGGGAACACACTTGGGGGCAGCCAGCCGCCCATCAGGTGAATACTTCATAATCAATGTCCCGCCTGGAAAGTATACTGTCAGGGCAAAGATGATGGGCTACCGTGACATGGTTGTTGAGAATGTACTCGTACGTGCTGACTTCACCACAACTGTAAACTTTGAGCTCGAGAAGACAACTGTTGCTGTGCTCGAGCCAATAACAGTCAAGGCTGAGCGCCCCATTATTCAACCTGATGTTACTGCAACGACAAGATTCATATCGGGTGAAGAGCTCGAGAACTTACCAACACGCGGGTATCAGGAGGCAGCATATCTTCAAACTGGTGTTGTTTCCTTTCAGATGAACCCTGATTTCGACATCACTCAGGTTGAGAGTCAGAATCAGCCTCTATTGAATATAAGAGGTGGACGTTACAACGAAGTCGCCTACTATGTTGATGGTTTCTCTCAGCAGGATCCTCTGACCGGTCTATCTTCAACGGCTATCAACCAAAGTGCAATTCAGGAAGTAACCGTCTTGACAGGTGGCTTCAATGCAGAATACGGACGAATCATGTCAGGTGCAGTAAATGTTATTACCAAGGAGGGTGGTTCGGTTTATGAGGGCGCTCTCGAAGCCGTGACCGATAATCTAGCTGGTGATTGGATTGGTGCTCACAATTACGACTACAATATCTATGACTTCTCGCTTGGTGGACCTGGTCTGATAGTTCCCATTGGAAGTGATAAGTTCAACTTCTATATCTCGGGTGAGCGGCGATGGGGCAAGGATCGTGCACCAAGACCATTTTCTGATGGACCACTGCCGAACAATTCACTTTCAGGATGGAGCTGGCAGGGTAAGTTGACCTATAAGCCCACGAGCGAACTCAAGATAAAACTTGGTACACTTGGATCGTTTGACGATTGGCGTGAATTCCGAAATACCTACCGTTTCAATATCGATCACGCACCCCGTTACCAGGATCTCAATTATTCCGTCACCTGGAGTATGACCCATACCCTGAGTCCATCAACCTTCTATACACTTGCGGCCAGCTATTTCCTTACGGATCGCAAGCGAGGTGACGGAGTCCACTTTGACGATCTACCTGCTTACTCACGGCCTAAGGGTAATCCGCGTTATGATCAGTTCCTCAACCTCTTCATGAACGCCGATGACCCGACCAGTCCAATCGTTCGCGACAGGCAGGGAACTGTCATTGGTGGTGACGAAGCTCATGTCTGGGATGACTATCTCCACAGAACCTCAAGCTACTGGGGCTTGAAGTTTGACTATACCAGCCAAGTGAATCCCGAGAATCAGGTCAAGTTTGGCTTTGATTTCCAGCGTCATACCCTGAGGAAATACAATCATGTTCTCCCTGTTCAGGTTCGACTTGTTGATAGCACCTTGGTTGACAATTTTGATGGAGAGGGGCATGACGCACTTTATTATCATACAGATCTTAACAGCTGGGTTCAGGATGCCGACTACTTCGGCTATTACTGGACAGTTGTTGATAGCCAGCTTGTAACCCCGGCACACTGGCGTTACATATTCAGCGAGTCCAATCCCGACAGTATTGTAGACAGCCTGTATTGCTTCGACTACTACAAGTATTTCTATGATGAGAAGGAGATCGACAGCGGGCGTCAGGGTGCCAAACATCCCATAACAGCTTCTGCTTACATTCAGGACAAGTTTGAATATGAAGGCGTGGTCATAAATGCTGGCTTGCGCTATGACTATCTCAATGTTGATACCGAGGCACTCAAGAATGAAGAGCTGCCACTTGGCGATGACGGCACTACACTTGATGATGAAGATCTCGTCGAGAACAAGAAGTACCACGTTATCAGTCCAAGGCTGGGAATAGGTTTCCCAGTAAGCGAGCGTACGCTCTTCCACGCCAACTATGGGAAGTTCTTCCAGCAACCCAATCTTGAAGATCTTTATGTTAGCTATGACTATTTGGAGTACATGATCAGATGGGGTCCTTACTACGCGCCTTTTGGCAACCCGAATCTTAGACCCGAGAAGACAACAGCCTACGAGGTTGGCATTGCCCACCAAATTGCACCCAAGGCTAAGATTGATATAGTTGCCTATTACAAGGATGTGAGGGATCTGGTTGAGGTAAGAAATGTTCCCTCTCAGCCAAATGCATTCGCCACTTACCGCAATGTTGACTATGGCACAATCAAGGGAGTGGACTTTGGATTCTCGCTTGCAAGAACAAATCATGTAGCAGCCAATCTTGCTTATAGTCTCTCCTGGGCAATGGGAACCGGCTCGGTTTCAAACAGTCAGTACAACATTGCATGGACTGGGAGCGAAGTTCCCAAGATGACAACTCCACTAGCATTCGATCAGCGCCACAAGATCAGCCTCAACCTCGATTTCAGATGGGATAAGGGTGAGGGTCCGACATGGGGTGAGATGAAGCCTTTACAGAATGCTGGTCTTAATGTCCTGGTAAACATCGGTAGTGGCAAACCGTATACACCAACCTTCACCTGGAATGAGGTTACATTGGCTGCTGTTTCAGTTACGCCGAGTGGGCCAATCAATTCCAAGTATGGTCCATGGACCTATCAGGTTGATCTAAAGGCCAACAAGGGCTTTGAGTTTAAGCACGGCAAAGTTGACTTCTACATCTGGGTGATCAACCTCTTCGATCGCAAGAATGCCACCTATGTTTATCAGTCAACAGGATCACCCGAGTCAACAGGCTGGCTTGCGACTCCCGAGGGGGAGAAGTGGCTTGCTGACAACGGTCCCGAAGCTCGCAGACTTTACAACTTGGCTCAGAGGAATCCCAATAACTTCAGCGTGCCTCGAATGGTACGCTTTGGGATAAGGACAAGCTTCTAAAACCAAGGGGAGGAGAGATCATGAAGAAGCTAAGCTGGTCTGTGTCGGTAGCACTGGTACTGCTGCTTGCGGCATCGGTGTTTGCTGAGAAACCAAAAGATACTGGCTGGTTTGATAACAGCGACCCCCGCTATCGTCCGATGATCATTGACAATACTTCCTTCTTCGATGCCAACAACATCAAGATGATTGTGACCAACCACGGGTCCTTTGCCTATGATCTTACCCAACAGGATGCTGGTCTATGGTATCCCAAAGGGACTGACAAGACCTGTGTCTATGCTTCGGGGCTCTGGATAGGATGTAAGATCAATGGGGAGATCCATGTTACGGCCGGATCGTTTACCCAGGAGTATACACCTGGTCCAATCCTTGATGAGTGCCAGTGGGCTGGCGTAGGCGACCCTGTGCATAAGGTCTACAAGATCACCAAGGGGGATACCACATCCTACGACTACGTTAACTGGCCATCGCAGTTTGGTGCTCCTGTCGATGAGCATGACAAGCCCTTGCTGATTGGTGACCAGACCCTCTGGTGTGTTTACAACGACGCAGATCCGAGCGTTCACCAGTCTGATGAGGGACGTACTGGACCTATGGGTATTGAGATCCAGCAAACTGTGTTCGGTTTTGACTGGCCTGGTGCCCTCGGCAACGTTGTCTTCGTCAAGTTTAAGGTGATAAATAAGTGCGACAACACAATGGACAGCACTTACTTCTCGGTCTGGTGCGATCCTGATGTGGGTGGCGCAAGTGATGACTATGTGGGTTGCGATATAACCCAGAGCATTGGCTTTGCCTACAATGCTACTAACAATGACAATCTGTATGGCTCGACACCACCCTGTGTTGGATATGACTTCTTCAAGGGTCCTGTCGGCGACGATGGCAAAGAATTGGGGATGGTCTCATTCAATAAGTACATAAATGGGACAGATCCGAGAACCTTCCAGGAATCCTGGAATTACATGCGTGGTCTGGATCTGCACGGTGATGTTCTTATCGATCCCACAACGGGTGAGCCAACGAAGTACTTTGTGCCAGGTGATCCCGTTGAGAATACAGGATGGCTTGATAGCGACCCAGCTGACAGAAGATTCATGCTTAACACTGGTCCTTTCACAATGGAACCGGGTGATACTCAGGAAGTGGTTGTTGGAATAATTGTTGCTCAGGGTGCCGATAGGATTGGTGCCGTAAGAGTCATGAAATTCTATGATCAGACTGCTCAGATTGCATTCGATCTCGACTTCCAGCTGCCTGAGCCTCCAGCTCGTCCCATGGTCGATGTGGCTGAGCTTGATCGAAAGATCATACTTAGCTGGGGGACAGATTCGGAGATTGCAACTGCACCTGGCTACACCTTTGAAGGATATAACGTTTACCAGAGTGCATCGATTTCAGCCGCTGGCCCTTGGAAGCGGATAGCGACTTTTGACATCATCAATGGAATTCAGACGATTGAAGATCTTACTCTTAATGTGGACTTTGGGTTGCCTATTGTCCAGCCTGTCCAGTTTGGAAAGGACACAGGGCTTAAGCGTTATCTTGAGATAACTGAGGATAAGGTGAGAGGTGTACCCCTTGACAACGGTACCCCCTACTACTATCGTGTAAGTGCCTATTCCTACAATCCCGATCCTGAACCTGGACTCCCCAAGACGCTCGAAAGCTTCTCTGACATAATAACGGCAATTCCTCAGGAACCTGCTGCTGATGCCGTTATCACCGAGGAATTTCCAGAGACTGAGATAATCCAGGGTCAGATCGATCAGAATCTACCTCCCACCACTGACTATGTGACCGTTGACATAACCAATCCCTATTCCCTTACTGGGCATACCTATCGAATAGAATTTGCTCCAGCTGATCCACCCGATACGATAATTGCTGACGGTGACACAACGATTGCCTATTACAAGTGGAATCTGAAAGACAAGAATACCGGTCTTTACCTCCTTGATGACTGGTCAGTAAACAAGAGTGGCGATGATGACTATCAGGTCGTAGACGGCTTCCTCGCCAAGGTAATTGGTTCCCACAAGGCTGAGCTTAGTCAGGTGCTCTTCCTTGATCCCAACGGTAACAAGTCGAGAATCCTTACCGGAGTTGATTGGGGTGGAGGCTACGCAATAAATGGCTCAGGGGGACCTGGTGCTGACTATGGTATCAACTTCTTCGGAAGCGAGCTTGATCCAGTTGCAAATGCAGATCAATTCACAACTGTTGAGGTGCGTTTCAGCAGGACTGAAACCCAAAAGGCATATCGCTATGAGCGACCCGGATATGCCTATACCGGTTTCTTTGAGGTTCCCTTCACCGTCTGGGACGTTGTAACAGGCAAGCAGCTTAATGCTTGCTTTGTTGAGTGGGTTGAAAGCGCTGTCAATGACAGTACATGGGATCCGGATGATACCGATGTCGGTGGAAGGGAATACCTCTTCATCATGCGCAGCGAGTACGATCCCAACGGCGGCATCTATGATGATGAGAATTGGGGTCCTGCAGCTGATGTACTTTACGCCCTCTGGCCAAGGTTGCGCACGGGTTATAAATTCTCCGATATTGAGGACGGCTCGGTGCTCAAGTTTGTGTGGGCTCAGCCAGCAACTGATAACGACTACTTCGAATTTACACCTCAGGCTGTATCATATAGCAATGAGAAGGCGAAGGGAATCCTTAGCCAGATTCGTGTTGTTCCTAACCCCTACTTTGCCAAGTCAACATATGAGCTTGACCAGTTCCATCATGTCATCAAGTTCAGCAACCTGCCGAGAAAGTGCACTATTCGCATATTCAATCTTGCAGGTGATCTGGTTAAGACGATAGAGAAGACCGATCCAACGACCTCAATTGCTGAGTGGAATCTCATGAATGAGAAGGACATTCCCATTGCCAGTGGCTTTTACATCTATCATGTTGACGCACCTGGCATAGGTTCAACATTTGGTAAGATGGCAATATTCCTTGAGAAGGAGCGACTCAACACGTTCTAAATTGGCCTCTTGGCAAAAAGGAGGTAGGTCATGGAACGCAAGGCTATGCTCATCGGGATCTTGATATTGCTCATGGCAAGCTCAGCTTTTGCTGTCACCAACAGGATAGGCACAGCTGGTGCTCAGGAGCTTCGTATACCTGTTGGTGCTCGGGGTACAGCAATGGCTGGTGCGGTCGTTGCTGACGTGAGTGGTACGGAGGCTCTCTTCTGGAATCCAGCTGGCGCAGCATGGGCACAGGGCACTGAGGCGACCGTGTCTTACAGAGGCTACATTGCTGACATGAATGTGAGCTACTTTAGCGTGCTTTCAAGGTTCAATGTGGGCACCATTGGTGTGAGCGCCAAGATCTTGAGCCTGGGTGATATCTATGTTACGACTGAGCAGGATTGGGATGGAACGGGCGAGGTTTTTTCGGTGAACATTCCCGTCTTAGGCTTAACATATGGCAGAAGATTAACCGATAAGGTGACCTTCGGTGCAACAGGCATGTACATCTCTGAGCAGGTTATGCAGACTGAGGCAAAGGGTGTAGCATTCGACTTTGGCTTTCAATATGTACCGGGGTGGAAGACACTCAAGTTTGGAATGGTGATGAAGAATTATGGACCAAGGATGCAATTCGGGGGTCCGGATTTTGAAAAGCCACTGCATGATCCCGATGATGATCCCCAAGCAGCTGTCAGGCAATGGCGATTGACTTCTGCTGATTACGAGCTTCCATCATCCTTCCAGGTAGGTGTCACCTATGATGTTGACCTTGGACCGAATGGGATGCTGACCCTCGGTGGTGTTTTCCAGAGCAATGACTTTTCTGAAGATGAGTATCGCCTTGGAGCCGAATTCAACATGAACAATCACATTTTTGTAAGGGCTGGCTATGTGTATTGCAATCAAACGGATTATCTCTATGGTGCCACCCTGGGGGTTGGTGCAAGATTCACGCTTGGAAGAGTAAAGGCATATTTGGACTACTCCCACACTTTTGTTGATAGCTACTTCGACGATATTCCAGAAGTTTCCCTTAGATTTACAATGTGAGACCTGGGGCGCTTGGTTCAGGGCGTTGGCTTCTGCCTGGAGCGGAGACGAAACGGTGGGGCGCAAGCCCCACCGTCCCCTTTTTTTGACTGGTTAGGCTCGAAGCGGTAGGATCTCCTTACCAAGATTACTTAGTTCTTTGAAAGCGCGGTATTCGCCGGGGAGCGGGATTCTGGGAAAGTCTATCTTGAGAAATTCCTGGTAACGCTCCCGTCCTTCCCGCCCTCGGGTGTTTTCTCTCCGATCCTGGAGGAGCCATGAAGATTAAGAACGTAAATCTCATCAAAGGTCTCGAGGAGTTTCCTTCTCATTCCCCGATGGATCACCCCGGAGAGATAGGAATTGTTGGTTACGAAGCCGAGGATCCCTCTGCCTGCCCGATCTGCGCACGATCGCCTTGGCAGCGAATACCAGAGCTAATGCTGTGTAAGCTCCGAGGAGCACGAAAGTCAATATCAATGTGTTCTCACACTTGCCCACAAGGAAACCCGTATCTCGAGTTCTTTTCTCGACTATCCTGCTGAGTGGCTCCCCATTACATCGGAAACAGTCTTGGTCACTACCAAACCACTCGTCAAGAGCAGCAATGTGTATCCGGAGACTACGACTATGAAATCGGCAATTTCAAATTCCATCAGGCACCTCCACACAAACCCCTAACGTAGGATTCAATTACCGCATTGAGCTTATCTTCTATCTGTCTTATTTCTTTCCAGTAGGACTTCGTGATATTCTTCGAGACCGCCTGTTGGGATATTCCCAACACTTCGGCTACCCTATACTGGTTCCTGGTCTTCTCATATTCCCTGATTACCTTGCGCTCAGTTTGAGACCAATGGCTCTTGAGAAGAAGTATCAAATTCACCTGGCCTTCAATCATGGCATCCAGGAGGTCATTTCCAAAAGATAGCCGGAATAGGAGCCTGGACTTCCTGAGCTCTTCCATCATGAGGGAGGCTCTGTGGAAGGCTCGACCGTCCATCTTCGAAACATCACCTGTTTCCACGCCACCATCGATGCAGTCGTAGACCAGGACCGTTCGCATCCTGTGTGGATAAAGCTCCTTCAGAAGCCTGTCTGTGATTTCGTAGAACCTCGATGCGCACCTGAGAACTGCACCAATTTCATCGATCCCTTTGAGAATCTTAAAGTCTGCGTGTATTTCGTTGCGATGAGTTCTATTGAGCAAGCCACAGATTTCTTCGAGATGCCTCTGGAAGGCGACCTCGTTGCTGATCTTTCTGGAAGAGACGATATCTCCGAGAAAGACGAAGAATTTATCTATTGTGCTCTCCATGACTCACCTGCCGGGACAACCCTATATGGTTGTTTTTTAATTAACAACCCCATACGGTTGTCAAACCAATTTTCATCTGGGCTGAATTGGGGGGCCTCGACCCAAAGAGAAGACGCCGGAAACAGTCCTACAGCAGTCTCAAGTGGTAACTCTCAGCTCACTTGGTACCAAGTTCGCAGTTTGCCCCCACCATTCACAAGGGTTGACCTGGTGTGGTCAGTGTGGTAGCATATTAATCCTGGTATCCTCTGTGCGGTTTTCCCCTGGCAGTCTTGTCACGCTTGTCATCAGACAGGGTGAGTATCAGCATCCTTGATTGGAATTAGACCTATGATCCGGGACTTGATTGATTCAAGTCACAGGTGGTGAAGCAATGACAGCGCAGAAGGGTGGAGCTTTCGCAAAGCGGGATCTGACAGAGGGGAGCATTATCGGCAACATCCTCTATATGGGCGTTCCCTCTATGATTGGTTTTGCTGCCATGGTCATCTATGAGCTGACCGACATGTTCTGGGTCGCAAGACTTGGAACAGCCCAGGTCGCCGCAGTGACCCTTTTCGCATCCTTTGCATGGGTGATAAGTTCAATCAACTCCCTTGTAGGCTCCGGATCTGTTCCAGTGATATCGAGGAGGTTTGGGGAGAAGGATCTTGCTGGAACTGAGAGTGCAATTGAGCAGACGCTTGCCATGAAATTCATGATAGGTCTCCCGATGGGGATTGCTGGCTTTTTCCTGGCGCGTCCCATTCTCAGTTTCATGACCCATGAGGCTGACGTTATAGACCTTGGAACGGAATATGGAAGGATCTTCTTTCTTGGTCTGCCTTTCATGTTCACTTCCTATACCATTTATACTGCCCTTAGGGGCATCGGCGATGCACCGAGGGCGATGCATATCATGCTCGTCTCAACAGGTCTTAACATGGTTCTTGATCCCATTTTCATTATCTGGCTTGATCTGGGAATAGCTGGTGCAGCAATTGCCACGGTGATCTCAGCTGTGACTGCTGTCGGCATTGGCATCTGGATACTCACTTCTGGCAAAGAGCAGGTGAGGATAGGTCGTAGGGGCTTCCGTTTCGACTGGAGCGTGATGCGCAAGATACTAGAAGTTGGGTTTCCACCTTTTGTTGAAAGTATTGCGAGGAGTATTGCCTTCTGGTTACTGGCCGTCTTCGTTGCAACCTACGGGAAGGTAATCGTTGCCTCGTATGGGATTTGTACACGTATAGTCGAGTTTGGCATAGTCTTCGCTATAGGGCTTGAGATGGGTTCCTCTGCGATTGTTGGACAGAACCTGGGGGCGGGCAAGCCTGAGAGGGCAGAACTCACAGCAAAGAAGTCAGCTTTGTTGGCGCTGGGTGTAGCACTTGTTCTATCAGCCATCGAGCTTGCTTTTGGAAAGCAAATAATGCATATCTTCGGAAAGTCACCTGAGGTAAAGATGAAGGGTGCTGAGGTTCTATTCTACTTTGCCCTCAGTCAGCCTTTCGTGGCGGCTGCCATAGGCCTTTCATCGGCTTTCTATGGTTCCGGAAATACCTGGCCTCCAACCATCACGGGTTTACTTACATCCTGGCTTTTTCAGATTCCTCTGACAGCCATATTCGTTTACATTCTCAATTATACCCCTCGAGCAATATGGATTGTAATGATCCTCGGCAATATCTTCTACTTGAGTATTCTGCTGGTTTGGTTCAAGCGAGGCCGCTGGAAATTGCGAAAGATCTGAGGGAGAGGTATGAAAGACCAAGTGAGATTTGATGTTGTTGGTATGGGGCTTAATGCAGTGGATCACATATGCATAATTCCCAGATTTCCTCGCTACGAGGAGAAGCTCCGCATGCGAGATTTCAAGCGTGCTGGTGGGGGTCAGGTCGCGAGTGCTCTTGTGGCATGTAGCCGGTGGGGTCTTAAGGTGAAGTATATCGGCAAGATGGGTGGTGATGAGATGGGAGCCTTCTCCTATGAGGGACTCAGGATGGAAGGTGTCAACCTCGATCATGCTCAACGCGTTGGGGGAGCCATGAACCAATTTGCTTTCATTCTGGTTGATGTAACCACAGGTGAGCGTACCATCATATGGAAAAGAGATGAGAAACTTGCGATGAAGCCTGAGGAGGTTCCCCTCGATGCAATTACCATGGGAAGATATCTCTTGCTCGACGGACACGATGCTCTCGCAGCAGCAACTGCAGCCTCGGAAGCAAGAAAACACGGCGTAACTGTTGTCCTAGATGCGGAGACGGTTAAGGAGGGAACAAGGGAACTTGTGGCGTCATCTGATTATGTCATCTGTTCGCGTGATTTTCCCGAGGCTTTTACGGGAGAGAGAAATCTTGAGAAAGCCATGGAGCTCATCCACAGAGGCGGTCCTATTTGTGTTGGTGTGACACTGGGTCGGGATGGTGCGGTTTGCCTTTGGGAAGGGAAATTCATTAGGGTGAAGGGTTTTCGTGTCAAGTGCATTGATTCGACTGGGGCCGGTGATATCTTTCATGGCGCTTTCATCTATGGACTCAACAAGGGTTGGGAAATGGAGAAGATTCTTGATTTCGCAAACGGTGCTGCGGCTCTAAATTGCACATGTATTGGGGCAAGGGGCGGGATAAAGCCAGTTGATGAGATTCTTCACTTCATTGCTACAGGCGAAAGATGGTAGCTCACGTCCTTCAAGATTTCGAGCGCGGTTATGGCTTGCCGTAGATGGCTTTTATCAATCCCCATGTCTCACTCTGAGCAGTTGTTGGACAGGAGAATTCTTCACGGGTGATTTTGCCAATAAGCACTCGGTCTGCGTCACCTGGGTACCATCTTATCAGAATGTGATTGGACGATGAGCGAAGTGTGAATTTTCCAGTGCACGTTCCTGGAAGCAGGGGGCTGTTCGAAGTCATGAAAACGACTTTGCCACCAGCATCAAATCCTTCAGAGATAGCAGTCCAGTTGCTTGGGCATCCAACAGGCTCAAGTGACGAGGGTCCAACATGCTCGATCTGTATTGAGTAAATCGGGCACCAGGCTTCCTCGAAAACTTCAATTTCAAAACTGAAAATCGTTCCTCCTGATCCCACACGGCATACCAGGTTGGAAATGCGAGCAGCAGCTGATGGAAAATCCTCAATTGATGTGCTGTCAAGATATGTAGCCTTGCCAGACTGACCTTGAGCATTTGACACGCCAGCCTGAAGACTTAGTATAATGAGGCTGGCGCATATGAAAGCAATCGCTGTCGTCGGTCTTTGCATTGATAGCGTCACTCCGGGTTTACGATTGCGGCAACCCTGGGAAGCCCGCCAGGTCCTCCCTGACGCTTATCGGCAGGAATCAGGGTTGGATTTACCTTTGCCAGACAATAAAATTATACCCAGAGACTGATCAAACGTCTACGGGTTGACTGCGGAATAGAGGGACATATGGATCGGGAAGGGAAAATAGAAGCAAAGAGATTTGATCTGGATTTGTCAATGAAGTGCGGGCAGATCTTTGGATGGCATGAGGAGGGTGGTACTTACTACAGCATAATTGATTCCAAAGCGGTGGCTCTGAGACAGTGGCGCGGACAGATCTTTTATGAAGCTGCGGGCAGCATTTCTCCCGGGCGAATAAGAAGGTATCTTGGGCTTGATGAGGACCTTGGTGCAATCCTTTCCGCCATAAGGGTTGATTCCTTCATGCGAAAGGTGACGAAGAGGGTCAGAAATCTGAGATTGTTCAAACAAGACCCATGGTCTTGCCTGTGTGCCTACATTATTTCGGCTAATAATAGGGTTGACCGCATTGACGCAATATACAAGCGGATAGCTTGTCAGCTCGGGGAATCTCTTCGCATCGGTTCTAAGGCAATATATAGCTTTCCTTCACCCCAGCGGCTCTTAAGTTGCAGTGAATCAAGTGTTCGGGCGTGTGGTGCGGGCTTTCGTGCACCCTATATCCTTGAAGCTGCCAGGATGGTATGCGAGGGAAGGGTAGATCTTGCTCACCTCGGCACCCTGCCATATGTGGAAGCAAGGGAATTGCTCAAGACAATTCCTGGCGTTGGGGATAAGGTGGCAGATTGCGTTCTTCTATTTGCCTATTCGAAATATGAAGCTTTCCCTGTGGATGTCTGGATAAAGCGGGCGGTAGAGAGAGTCTATTTCAATTCGAGGAGCATAACCAAGAAAGGTATTAGAGAGTTTGGTCAGGCTTACTTCGGGAGATACGCGGGTTATGCTCAAGAATACATCTACACGTATGCACGGCTCTATGGGCTGTAGAGGGGCAGGGGATGATCCCCTGCCCACACTATCTATTCGATTTTTATGGCTTCGACAGGGCATTCCTCGGCTGCCTGCTTGACGCAATCCTCAGCTCCAGCCGGAATCTCATCGACCTTAGCCTTAGCGACATCACCGTCCATCTCGAAGACGTCCGGACACGTCTGGGTACAGAGCTCACAACCTGTGCAGAGATCAGCATCAACACTCGCCTTCATTTTTTCACCTCCTCCCTCTTGATTCTAGTTGCTGTATCATTGGTGGAAACCTTTGAGGTATCGCTGTCCTTCTTTTCCTCCTGCGGAAGCAATCTGCTCGGTTCCCCTACATCTTGTTTGCCCATTATTCTGAAAAACGTCTCTATTATTTTGCGTTCCATCTGATCGCGTTCTTCCTCGCTTTTTCCTGCGCAATCCACTTGGCCACCAGCTATCATGTCATGGCCACCAGCTGTGTTGCCCGGTCCGACAACTCGACGGGCGACAGTGCCTGCTCTTCCCTTTGTTCTTGAGGTCCTTAAGGATACAAGGATTGTGTCCTTGTACCTTCCTGTACAGAGCGACCAGCTAATGCGTTTGAGCCCAAGCAGCATTTCAGCAACTTCAGCGACAATATCCGCATATTCAACATTGCCCAGACTCGTTGCTATGGCATGTTTATAAGTCTGCGCATTGGCAATTGCTTTTGCCATATAAGCAAAATGCATTTTGTCAAGTGGAGGGCGCCTGATGCGCGCTAAGATCTTCCAGTTGGTCTTAGGGAAAAGAGCAAGATAGGCTCGCTTGTCTGCCTCGGATGCCTCCCTTCCAAGATCCTGCGTTTCAGACGCAATGCCATAGAAAAGAGCTGTCGCAAGGTTGCTGGGAATGTCAAGCCCGCTTGCAAAAAGGTATTCGGTGAGAATCGACGCACTTGCACCATAGTTGGGTCTCACATCGAGGAAGGCAGCCTTGGTGGACTTGCGGAGGGGGTGATGATCGATCACAATGAGTGTCCTGACATCATGAGGGAGTGAATTATTACCTGTCATCGGCTGGGTGTCAACTAGAGCAACCGACTTGTATCTGCGGATGGTAGCCTCGCTCACCTTTGTTGCATGAATTTTCAGGAGCCTCAGCATTGCCCTATTCTCAGCCCTCCCAATAATTCCGCCATAGCCAATCTTGGTCCTTATTCCAAGTCGCTTACTTATGATGTAGTGAAGGCATGCTGCAGCGGATATGGCGTCAGGATCAGGGTTGTCATGGGTAAGGATAAGAAGCGAGCGGCACTGGCTTAAAGCCGAAAGTAGCTCTTCTAGCTTTGCCTGCGAAACAAAGGTCGAAGGGATAAGGGATGATGAAACTTCCGATGGCGTTTTCCTGTTCATACTGGTCTTATGCTGGCTCTTCATTGCCTTCTTCTTGTTTGCCCGCCTCTTTAGATCTGTTAGCCGTTCCTACCCTCAGGTACCGAGCTTTCTAAAGTCGATCTCCACCCATTCGCCCCTTTCCTCATCCCACTTATATAGCACCACCCTATGCGTCTTCTCGGTGTCGGAATACACATATTTCTCTGTCGTTTCACCGCCGATACGCTTCGAAAACTTGACCTGGCGCTCCAGGATCACAGCTCGTGTTGTGCGCTCCAGCTTCATGCGGCCGCTAGCGCCTGTAAAAATGGCTGTCTCGATAGTTGTGCGCCGCTCAGGGATCTCCTGGGTGGTTCGTTCCTCGATACCGAATTTGCGGTCTATCTCCTCAAGCAGATAGTACCATTTCTCGTCGTTCAAAGAACTCACCCTCCTTCTGCCGACAAGCTACCAAACGCCTTATGGAATTTCAACAATTACTACCTCTACACTCAGCGCCACGCTTTCAGGGCATTGCATGATACTGCAAAGCGCCTATGTTGACAAGCACAATTTAGGTTTTGCTTGACTCGAGAGCCGGCAATTGGCACATTAAAGGCGGATTCGATCAAAAGTGGGGTGATCTGGATGTACAGCGAGAAGGTGATGGAACATTTCATGAATCCCCGCAATGTCGGTGAGATCGAGGATGCCGATGGTGTCGGGACGGTTGGAAATCCAGTTTGTGGAGACATGATGACCTTCTATATAAAAGTGAATGGGAATCGCATAGAGGATGTCAAATTCAAGACATTCGGGTGTGGTGCTGCGATTGCTGTCTCGAGCATGATAAGCGAGATGGCTAAGGGTAAGACAATCGAGGAGGCTCTCAAAATAACCAATCGTGATGTTGCTGAGGAACTTGACGGGCTTCCTGCCAATAAAATGCATTGCTCCAATCTTGGGGCTGACGCCCTGCATAAGGCGATTGAGAACTATCTCGAGAAGACTCGCAAGGATGATAAGAGGGGGGCTGAGTGAAAGCCGAAGGAAGCGAAGCCAGCAAAGGCAAGCGTTGCTGTGCCTGCCCATTTTGCGACGCTCCAGTTGAAGTCATCTATCCGTTTTGCCGCGAGTGTGGCAGGGAGTTAAACTACTGCAAGAAGTGTGGCAAACCTATACCACCGACAAAGGAGATCTGTGATGAGTGTTCAGCCTAACTCTGGAGCCTTTCGAGGTCTTACAATTACTACGGCAACTCCTTAGGGTCGCATGAATCGTGAGCCTGCCTTAACTCTGGATTTGAGAGGTCTTGCCTGCCCCTTTGTTGTCACCGAGCTCACAAAAGCTCTTAAGAAGACTGAGCGGGGATGCATTCTTGAGCTTCTTCTTGAAGCCGATCAGATTGATGACGTTACTGCCTTTTGCGAAGTGGTCGGATGCGAGCTTCTCGAAACTCAAAAGGGAGAGACCATTCGCATCCTGCTAAGGAGATAAAGAGATGGCTCAGCGAACTGTACTCGGTGGGGGAGCAGTCTACCTGGGATCGGGGAAATTCTATCACAGGGGCTATGTTGTCATAGAAGGCGAGACTATCGTTGGGTTAGGCGAGGGGGACTTTGGGAAATCCGGAGGCTGCAGGGTAATTGATGTAAGCGGAGGGACAATTCTTCCTGGGCTTGCCGATTCCCATATACACCTTGTTGCATATGCGCTCTCACGCTTGAGGCTCGATCTCACACAAGTGGCATCACTTGATTCCGCTCTTGCCATGATACGCGAGCGAGTAAAGGGCCTTAAGCCTGGAGAGTGGCTGCTCGGCAGGGGGTGGGATAAGCAAAGGTGGAAGCTTGAGCATTTTCCCACAAGATGGATGCTTGATCGTGTGGCACCAAGCAATCCTGTTGCTCTCGATAGCCATGATGGACATCTTGTTTGGATAAACTCTGCTGCCCTCAGGGAGCTTGGACTTGAGAAAGAGCTTCCTCAGGTTGAAGGTGGCAAGATTGAAATCGATTCTCAAGGTCGGCCGACAGGCATATTTATGGAAAAGGCGGTTAGCCTTGTGCGGAGCAAAATCAATTATGAAGATTTGGAGCGATGCGTCAATGCCATTCGCGATGCCTGTGATCATTTGGCCAGTCTAGGCTTAACCTGTGTTCATACCATCGAGGGTAAGGAACTTTCGAGATTGCTTGACATAGCTTTGAGGGAAGGGAAGGTGGGGCTTCACCTTTTCAGAATGCAGGAAATAGGCTCAATTGGCGAGATGGATGAGATTTCACCTTCAACTCAAGGCATAAAGCTTTATGCAGATGGGGCTTTGGGCTCGCAGACAGCCTACATGTTTGAAGCTTACAAGGGCCAGCCTGAGAACTTTGGGATTAGAGCAAGTGAGAAGGAAGAGATTGAAGAGATGGCAATGGCTGCAGCTGGGAGAGGTCTTGGAGTTGCGGTCCATGCAATAGGCGATAGAGCAAATAGCGAGGTTCTCGATGCCTATGAGAAAGTCCGCGCAAAGTATCCTGGAGCTAATCTACGCATAGAGCATGCCCAGGTTTTGTGTCAGGCTGATGTCAAGAGATTTGCTACCTTGGGGATTGTTGCTTCTATGCAGCCAATCCATGCTGTAAGCGATATGGATGTGGCTTCACGCTATTGGGGCGAGAGGTGTAAGCATGCATACGCCTGGAGAGATTTGCTCGAGGCTGGGACAATCCTTGCCTTCGGCTCAGATGCGCCAATAGAGGACCCAGATCCCCTTAAGGGAATACATGCAGCTGTGACACGAGCCAGACCCGGAGAGAAGTTGTCCTGGTATCCTGAGCAATGCCTGAGCATTGGGGAGGCTATTGATTGCTATACGAAGGGTGCGTCAATAGCCGCAGGCTGTTATGATAGGCGAGGATCCATTGCCGTCGGCAAGCAGGCTGATCTTACAGTCTTAAGCAGTGATATCTTGGGAAACCCAGATTCTGATGTGATTTCGCAAACAAAGGTCCGCATGACAATAATTGGTGGGAGGGTTGCCTATGCTGCCTGATTCTGCCAAGGCTTGCTTCTAAAGCCCCTCTCATGGAGAGACTTGATGAAGCGTTTGAGGCTCGCAAGAAGTGGAGCAATCGGCATTGGGGCCCCTTTTCTCCTTCTTGGAGTTGTTCTCACGTTGCTCTCACCTGCAGGAGATCTCCGTGCAGCAATTGAGAAGGTCGAAGTGACATTTTCAGCAGATGATCTTAGAATTCGGAAGTTCCATGGATATGATGTGATCTATTTGAGCGGGACAAATTGGTTGAATGCACCTGGCATACCGTGTCTTCCTGTAAAACCTCTAAGGCTCGACCTGCCACCCGGTGCAGTTCTTAAGAAATTCAGAACCACTGTTTGGGAAAGTACCATTGTTGAGGGCGACTACTCAATCCTGCCATATCAGTTGCCTAGAGCGATATCTCGGGTCTGTCCAGATTCTCTCGATACTTTCAGCTATGACAGTTTCGGTATCTATCCTCGAGCTCCTGCTGAGATAGTAAGGTCAACAGCGCAAAGGAGGCGAACGCGATGCGACATACTTGTCTATCCAGTACGCTATATTGCGGCGCAGGGTAGGGTCGTGCTCTATGGGAGGATTGTGCTTGATGTTTGCTATGATCTCACTTCATCTGAGGCCGGTGAGTCAGGCGATAAGATGAAGTGGTGCAATCTCGTACACCTTTTGAGTGAGAACGGCTACCACCTTGAAAGTCACAAGATGCATGATGCGCCCAAGCTCCCCATCGGTGGGCACGTCGACTATCTTATTGTAACAAGTGAGGAGCTTAGAGCAGCCTTCGAACCTCTTCGAAGATGGAAGATGCGCAAGGGTCTTTCATCCACTGTCATTGCAGTAGAGACCATTGCCTATACATATGATGGCAAGGATCTGGCTGAGAAGATTCGCAACTGTATCAGAGATTTTCACGATGTGCTTTCAACACAGTGGGTGCTTCTCGGTGGGGATGTGGATATTGTTCCAACGCGCATAGCAGACGTCCCCGTTTCAGATCGACCTTACCTTCCTTGTGATCTCTATTATTCCGACCTCGATGGCACCTGGAACGATGATGGTGATCTGCGCTGGGGTGAGGTTCCTGATGATAGCATAGATATGTATAGCGATGTCTATGTGGGAAGAGCACCCGTTTCGACACCCGCTGAAGCTGAGATATTTGTCAACAAGGTCTTAACCTACGAGGGCTGCCACGGTGGCACTGAAATAGCTCAGGACAGTTTACTCTTTGCCGGGGAAGTCCTCTGGGGCGACCCTGCCTTGCCCAATGATCCTGAATACACAGATGGGGGAAGGTGCAAGGACGTCCTTGATAGCCTTTGCCTTCCTGAGGACATTGAGCCCATCAAGCTCTATGAGACGAGAGGCAATCTCAACCGCTCCAGCATGATTTCACACCTCAACAGTGGTATGGATATCATCAATCTTGTCTGTCATGGGCAGTATACTTCAATATCTGTTGGGTCAGATCTTTTGACCAACGTTGATCTTGAAAGCCTTACCAACACACCTTGTTTCGGAGTGCTCTACTCGACAGCCTGCTATTCCGGAGGCTTTGATCAGCCAGAGTGCATCGGAGAAGCCTGGGTGCTCAGCCCTGCTGGTGGAGGGTTTTTCATAGGGAATTCGCGTTACGGATACAACTTGCCGGGTTTTCCTGGTGAAGGACCTTCCGACCTCCTCGATCAAGCCTTCTTCAAGGCTGTCTTCATAGACAACACGGACGAGCTTGGTAAGGCTCACTCTCAGGCCAAGGATGAATACGTTTCCCAGGCAATAGGCGACCCTTACTTGAGATATGTGATCTATGAGCTAAACCTGCTTGGTGATCCTGAGTCAGACATCTGGAAAGCCAAGCCAAAGATACTGAGCGTGTGGCATCCATCATGCCTAGCCCTCAGTAGCAATGTCTTTGAAGTTGAGGTAAGTGATGGAAGTGGTGGTGTCGAAGGGGCAACTGTCTGTCTCTGGAAGGCTGGCGAGATCTATGAAGTTGATTCCACAGATGCTACAGGCCAAACTATCTTCGTAGTTCAACCAGCATATCCTGGTACCCTGCTCGTAACCGTGACTGCACCTTCATTCCTTCCCTATCTTGGGCAGGCAGTCATATGTGAGACCCATTCATCTCCCAGAGATGTCGAAGCCTGTGAAGTGAAAGGTCCTGCTGTCATGGTATCGTGGGGTTATGAAGGGGAACCCGGTAGTATCTTTAGAATCTACCGTAAGCCCCCAGGCAGGTGGTTCCCGATTGGAGAAGTCTCCCTGCCTGAGACTTCCTTCTGTGATTTTGACGTTGCCGAAGGAGGGACCTACCGCTACTGGGTCTCGGCTGTGGATCCAGCAGGCTGCGAAAGCGAGCGGATTGAGGCACCCCCAGTTAAAGTTATGGGCTCTGAGGCAGCATCTCAGCCTCTTCAACCCGGCCTGACAGTTGAACCCAATCCCTTCGTAGGTAATCTCAAGATTATCTGCACAGGTATGGCTGAGGCGAAGTTGCGTGTTTCGGTTTACGATGTCACAGGTAGCAGGGTGGATGAAATTCTTTGCGAGAGCGATGGGAAGCAGCATCTCGTGGGCTTGTGGGATGGTAAGGGTAGCGATGGTAGAGATATGGCACCTGGTATCTATTTCGTTCGCACCATCTCACGCAGACGAATCTTTGTGAGCAAGGTTGTCCTCATGAGATGATCTAGTGAAGTCTTACCACCTTGTAGGTTTGGTGAACTGTGTCACATGTGAATTCAATGAAGTAAACCCCTGCTGAGATGTCCCTACCATCACGAGTTTTCCCATTCCAGGATACTGAGTGAATGCCGGGCTCGAACCGCGTGCTGGCAATTCTTGCAAGCTCGCGCCCGGAAACAGAGTAAGCTGCAAGCTTCACATGTGACTGCCGAGCCACAAAGAAACGAATGGCTGTTTCATTGGAGAAGGGATTGGGTGTGGCTGAGAGGAGTCTGGACCTAAGGTGCAAGCCTGATCCCCTCTCATATGCATCTATGTATTCATCCGTCCCCGCCACAACCCAGAGCGTCTTAGCCCTGGTCACATCGAAGGCGTAAGGCAACTCATCTTGTGTGATCCGAAGATCGAGATCTGGATCATAGATCGCAATCTGCCAGGTTGCAGGTATAGGACTGATAACCTCTAAATCAAGAGAAACGGGTGTCTTCTGGGATGCTTCAACTGTCACCTCCCACCTGGCTCCTGAGGAGGTTCTCCTCTTGACACTGCGCACAAACGCATCCCCATCGTCATAGAGAACAACTCGCGAGTAAGAGCCTATCGGGGGTGGAGCATGAAGATCCAGCCAATCTTTAGCGTCACTTGCATCATAGCAAAGTCCAGCCAGAGCCTGTGAAACAAGTGATCCGTTCTTCTTAAGATCGATCTTTAGCAATGGGGATATGTTTGGTGTGGCAAGCGACTTCATCTCAGGGATGCTCGCGACAGGAGGGATGAGAAGATCAACATCGGTTGTACTTGCGTTGTAGATCCAATAGCCCCTCCAGGGCTCGAGCACTGACTCAAAGCTATGATATGTACCATCATAGGATATAAGGTTATCTTCCACATAGATGGTATCGTGCCCAACGACATATTGTTCGCCAACAGGGTAGTTTTTGCCCTCATAGAGAATCTCGACTGATGGCCAGTCTGTGGGAAAAGCAAACGGAGTTGCGATTTGATTCCAGCCCTGCTTGAGATGAACTTGATATGGTCTTGCAATGTCGACGTTGGTGCCGCTGAAATCAAAAGCATGGGGCTCATCGCATATCAGCCAGAAGGCGCGACCCGGTGCAAAATCTTCGATCTCAGGATACTCATCGTAGCATGCACTTGAGCAAGCTGCACTCTGGGCATTCCATCTACCGAGGCGCCAGCGGGCGGGATCATAGGAACCGAGATCGTCAAGGAGGACACTATCGGGCAATCCGTTTGTGGATCCAGGCAGGGAGATCATTCTATACCGACGTGCTGGTAAGGTGAAAGGACAAACAAGATCATTGTACCATACTCTAACAGTGACAAGATGCGAAGGTGCATTTGCTGGAAGGGTTGATGTATTGCCAAGAACGTCTTGGGCTTCGATATAGTAGGCGAGACCCTTTTCGGTAACAAGTGATGGTGAGACTGTAGCTGCATAGGTAGAATCGGATATTGACTGCATGGCTTTTCTGCGGAATATAGTCCTTCCACCTTCTCTGAACCAGAGTATGACAGAATCAACACCGCTTGGCATATCACTAACCTTGGCTTGAATCTCAAGTGGCATTCTTGCAACTACAAGCCCTGGTGGTGTGTGAGCTATGAGAGGTGGCTGGTTGTCAGAGACAAGTGAGGCAAAGCCTTGATAAAGGCTATACTCACCGGACTGGCCAAAACCAATTGGAGAAGCCTGTCCTCCTATGGATGTCAATCTATAGCTATCTGAAGAACCTTCCTGGCCAATGCTTGCGAGCACGCTGGCAGGTATGGAATAAGTGGCGCAAGTCTGGACGGCAAAGCCCAAAAGAAACGTAAGGAACAAAATGCTTATTGGCCAGCGTTTCATCCAATCACCCCCTGCCTCATTCCTGATCGCTTCTAGCATAGCCACTGGATTGCCCGCTGAGTGAAGCACCCTCGAGCCCTGGCAGGTCGTACTGATAATAGGTGACAGTTAGTGAAGCATTCTTAAGCTCATTTCTGGCATCGGCATCTATTGCCAATACAAGATCTGCAACTAAATATACAGTATGAGTGCCCTGGGTTACCTCGACCACAGTAGAGCCCCCAATTGGTCGTGATGGGACTATGACGGGTTCTCCCCCGAAGAGGGTATCCTGCATGCTACTCCTTACGAAATATGTCATAGCATCTGTGGTGTCAACCGCGATACCGTACTCCGCAACATATCTTCTTCCGACCCAGTGTGGAGGTCCTCCCTCGAGTATGACATCAAGCAGCTGGGTTGCGCTGAAATGAATCAGGAGAAAACCGTCTGCCGGCACATCGATATCAAGGTGTGCTACTACCTCTATCTCATCGGTCGTCGATTCATAGACCTCTTCGAATACACTTGCAACTGCTGGAGGATAGTGATGTGCAAATGGCAGGGTCGAGGCATCACTCGCGTGTGAAATTTCAACGTCACCTGTTGTTCCACCGCCTGAGAGACCCGGCCCTGCAATGACCTCAGAAATATCACCGATCTCAATGTGGGAGTGAAGTGTGGTCATACCACCGCCCGTTAGCTCATTCTTCTGTGAGACCGTGAGAAGGCGTGGATCATTGTTAACAACTGCTACTCCCTGTATGCGCTCAGGTGCCATAGTGCCTGACGTTATGAGTGAGGCATCAGTTGTTATGTCATCTGTGCCATCGGTAAATCCACTTGGCACGCCTGTAAGAACGTCCCAGTGAACAAGGTCTAAACCCTGGTTAGGAGGGGAGCCGTCACTCAGCCTGAGCGTGTCTTTGAGAACGTACTGGGGATGGTCATTGTCAAGTAAACCGATGAGGGAGCCGTGATCGATTGATCCTGTTGGACCTGCATCATCAACTCCATCCGCAAAACCCGAGGGCACACCGCCAAGGTTGTCCCAGTGAACAAGGGTCGGACCCTCGTTGGGAGGAGTGCCATCAGATGTGTTGAGCTGCGATTGCTTGTAATACCTTGAGTCGTGCGAGTGGTGGGCACTCGCAAATTCTGAGGAGTCCATATCATCAAGGAGATCGGCATTGCCTGCTTCGATGGCATAACCCGAAGAGGCTGTATATGAAGCCGTATCCGCCTTGGTCGCATTGTACGCCTTTGATGCGTAGAAGCAATAGCCAACACTTACGATCTCAGCCCTCGGGAGAATCTCAGGACTGTCCTCGATCGCGACGGAAAGCCATCTTCGCGAGCCATTGAAGACCGATTTGGGTATGGGTTCAGTGCTTCCAAGGAGGACATTGAAGGAGCCATTTTCGAAAGTAACACTCTGAACCTCTTCCCAAAGATAGTTTCCTCCCTCAGCACTATTGTATATCCGAAATCTTACGCTCTTGGTCCCGTTGACTGGCTTACCATTTTGAAGCAATGAGCCCTGATAGTTTATCATCTGAGGTATTGCATGGAGGTCGGTTGCAGCGGCTACAAGCATGACTATTGCGATCAAGGCAAGTGATTTGACATTTTTCATGGCGCTCAACCTCCTCATCTTAGCGGTGGTTCAGGGAAATAAGGCAGTCTGGCCTGACCTGAGGTGCCTTTAGCTCTTGTTGCGAAGATTATGATCAGGGCTGTCAAGCCAGCGGCTACACCCCAGAGAACAGGTCTCTTGTAGAATCTCTCCATTTGGTTTGTCTGAGTGGCTGTCGAATCTGTAGGATTGAAGCCTTCCCGAGGTGGATAGAGAGGCACAGTGATCACATCGCCTGTCTCAGAAGCTGTGAGGGAATCAGGTGTGGCTTCCTGGTTTGATTGGCCAGGCTCACTATCGCAATAGGAAGTCTCAAGCACAAGTGCGTTGATTAGAAGCATGACAAGCATGGAGGCAACCACCCTCTTAAGTATACCTTGAAGCATCCTTATCACCTCGCTCTTTGGGACATAGTTTCACATATGTGGGGCCTGTGTCAAAGCAAAAACTTGCAGCCTGATGCTATACGCGAGATTGAGAGAAAAAGAAACCGGGGGCAATTTCTGCCCCCGGTAAATCCAGACTCGAGGCGAATTGTTATCTCAAAAGCACAATTCGCTCTGTTGACTGGAAGGCCCCACTTCTCATGTGGACGAAGTAGACACCCTTAGCAACAGCATTGCCATTTGAGTCTGTACCATCCCAAACCACCGCATGTCGCCCAGGCGAGACAGCTTCATCAACTATTGTGCTCACATGCTGGCCAGTGACACTGTATATGCTGATCGTCACCTTTGAGGTTGTGGGCACACTGAAGGTGATGCTGGTCGACTTGGCGAAGGGATTGGGTCTCACAGGACCAAGTGCAAGCTTGTAGATTTCAGCTCGATCCATCGGTTCCTGGATGACCGCGGTAGGCGTGCCCTCGTTGAACATAACACTCTGAATGAGAACGCGTCCCGAGATTGCTGCCACAAACATCTTCTTCTTCTTGAACTTCAATCTCCCTATCTCACCATTGCCATTCAAAGCCATTGCACTAGCAATACCAATGACAACCTGGCCCCCAACATCATTGGCTATCGCCACACATCCGGATGCCAATCCCGTTGCTACGAATTCATCAAACATGAGCGCTCGCGCTGGGTAGCTTATCGTCATCTTAACGCCGAAAATGTTGCTGGCCTGCTTGACGAGAACCGGTATTTCAATTGTGTTGTCATAGTGAATAGGATTACCCAGTCTTATGTATGTTTCGCTCGCCGTTAGCGGAGCCGGGCGTGGACAATCAGGACACCCGGAAACATCACCCTTGAAAACACCGATCCAGTCAACTGTGGCTGGGCACTCAGTCACACACTCGTCATCAGTTGGGAACCAAACCCACGGATCAGGGCATGGGAATGCATCAATCAGGCCCACAGCGTACTGGAGGATGAGGGATGCATCCATTGCCGATATGAGATCCGAGCAGTTGACATCAGCTGCAACTCTTTGTGGGTAGACAGTGTTGCCCCTGCTTGTGAATGTACAATCATCCAGATTATCGAGACAAACCGCATATCGCAACACAAGAGCAGCATCGTACGGTGTCACGCAGTCGGAGAAGTCAGGGCAATCACTTGGAGTCACACAGTAGAAGCAATCGTCAGGAATGGGCTCAAGACATGAGAATTCATAGCATCCATCCTCTGAAGTATACTGGGCTCCAAGCGTATTGCCATCGCAGTCGGTAAGCGTTACGTGGATGCCTGCAAGCGGCTGGATCAAGTAGTAGTTGCCACATTCATCAAGGCAACACTTCCAGTAGTTTATACAACCCGCGACATCACACCACTCGATGCAAACTGAACCGGGATCGAGGCATACATTGAGTGTCCTCTCATCATCATAAACGTTGAGGTAGGTGAAGTCGAGGTCACAACACATGCAGGGCTTTGCATTTGCACTTATGTGGAATACGAGGTAGAAGAGAATGCCTTCCCCTACGAGTGGAGTAGCTCCTGCTGCAGCGAAGGAGATGCAATTCTCATTGCAAGGATTGCATACACCGAGATCCCAACCAGAATTCGTGAACACCGGGCCGGATTCGCACCTGTCGAACTGAATAAGCCCAGCAGGGACATCGCACCAGCATATCTCACCCTCAAAGGCAAGTATGTTCCAACCCGTCACATCCTCGACTGTGATAGGAACCCAAATCTCCTCATTTGGATTACCGATGACATCTCCAATGTCAAAGTGGAGACAGTCGCCAGGCACAGTTATGCACACATGCTGCGTTGCATAAAGCGCTCCATCACCATATGCACAGACATCGAAGCAATAGGTGCCTGGAGCAGTACCATCTGGCACTTTGAAGGTGAGTGAGAATGGCAGAGATTGAGGTGTTTGAAGATCGATGTCAGTGTACATGGGTGGATTGACGTTTATGAGCCAGTTCTCAAATCCAGGGGTGCACACCTTAACGATCAGGGTGTCAATGTGCTCGAATTGCTCACGCACAGCATTGTAAATGTAGTCAGCAATATCGACGCCACCAGGTATTGTACCGTCGGAATTGATAACGAAAGCCGAGCAACCAGTCGCCTGAGCAAAACAATTCCACAGATTGAAGTGGCTGCCACTATGCAATGGCAGCAGGCAGATATTGTTAGTGCTGAGCCCATCTATCACCTGCATGATGGGAAGATCATCAGGTGTTCCCGCAGTTGCATCTCTGCCCGGATCGATACCTGTGGTGATACCTGATATGCCCACACAAGCATAAACATTACAATCGTGAGGGATATTGTCACCCCACTGGATGATGAACTTCTTGCTGTCAGTACGCCATCCGATTCCAGGGTCAGCATAGGCCTCGTAGAGAGCTCGTGCATAGCTCTCAGGACCATCATTTCCGGCTCCGAGTGAAAGGCCATTTATGGCATTGGCTACGTCCGTAAGATTTGCTGTGATTGACTGGTCAAGGCTGTAGGCATAGTCGCCGGGACTGCCATAGGAGTTGCCATAGTTACAGTAAGTGTAATAGCCAGGGTAGTCCGTGTGGGAAATAACACCAAAATCGCTATCAGGAATAAGGGTTCTGAGCGCGTTCATGATGCGGAGTGAGTTAACCTTCATGCTATCAACTTCGTTCACCATGCTGCCCGTTAAGTCAAAGCACCAGAGTATATCCGCCTTCTTGGGTATGGGACGCTCGGGAAGATAAAGTGTCTTATCCTCCGTAAACTCCTGACCCGGGCTCAGCGTAATATCAAGCGAAGCGGGAATGAACCTGGAAGAGTCTGCTGGCTGCATCCCCGTGGTTGGGGCAGGTTCATAAGGAAAAACGGGTCTATAGCCCACATATTGAGGCGGATTTACTCCAAACTGATTCTCAGACTGCTGGCTTCCGCCAGGATTCTGGGTCGCTCCCATAGTAATTAGCGCAACGACCGCTAACGCACCCACCATGAGAAAGGTAATTCCTTTTACTTTCATTTTGCCCCGCTCCTTTTTGTGGTTAGTCTCTCACAAAGTACCATGCTCCCTCTCGAAACAACTACCTACCAGAAAACTCAACACCTCCTCTCAATGGTAGTGGTCTTTGGCAATTCAAGTGAACGATGAAGAAGCCCCCAATCAGGTTCTCAGGTGAAGCCCGATACATCACTGCCTCCCGCCACTTCCTTGTGAGAAACGCTCCTCACACTTTCGCAGCTGAAGTGTGATCCGATCTAGCCCCTTTTCGGTGGAAGTTTATCACATTTGCCTTGAGGCTGTCAATGGAAATTTGGGCCAAATTCGTAGTACGATATGTTATAACATGCATGATGATGCAACAATTGACCCAGGGGTTGGCACCGCTCAATGCGGAAGAAGCCTTTGTGCCACAAAGAGGCCTATGCCAATGAACAATGGAACAATGCCATTTATTCCCTTCTCGATGCCCTCGCGGACGCCTAAGGCTATCATAGCCCCAACACCAATCGAGATCATCAGCGAGCCAATTACTATTAGCCAAGCACGTGCAGAGCGAAAATCTGTAGGCTTCTTTTCCGGTCTGGACTCAAAAAGCTCTGGCGGTATTTCAAGACCCTTCTCAAGCCTGAGCATTCGTTCCTTATGCAGTTGCTCTTTCTCTCTTGAGCGAAGATATGCTGCAGCTATAACGGTTGCAAAGGCGCCAAGGATGGCAACTATAGGAATCGATAGAGCAATGATATCAGGACTCATTCCTACCCCCTCCTTTTTTGTACCTCTTAATTACGACTGGTTTTGCGCTTCCTCATCTCTCCCTGACGCAGCTAGGCTTGGTTTTGTTTCAAATTCAAGAAGCACCCTGAAACATTCTGGTTGCGAGGGCGTCACTTAAGATGGATGATATAGGAAGTGGGTTAGGGGGTGACAGGAGGATCTCTGAGAACCCCAGGTGGGACGAACGCTTATAGGGCCGAAATGTGAAAAGGCAGGACTCAGGTGCTCTCGACGAGGCTGATCTTATCAGGCGGCTTCAACGGCAGGAGGAGAGGGCATTTGAGGAAGTTATTGCCAAGTACAAAAGTGAAATTTACTGGATAGCTTTGAGGATGGTTGGTGCCGAAGATGCAGAGGATATCACTCAGGAAGTTTTTCTTAGAGCCTACCAGGCAATGCCGCTTTTCAGAGGCGAGGCAAGCTTGAGAACTTGGCTTAGCAAGATAGCCTATAATCTCTGCATTAGCTTCATAAGAAGGAAAGGCCGTAGAGGCGAACATGTTTCACTTGATGAGCTTAGCAATGAGCATATCTTTCACCTCCTCCCGAAGAAGGAGATCAATATAGCTGAGGGACTTGTCAGCGGCGTTATAGAAAAGGCAATGGCGAGATTGCCTGCGAGATACCGGGCAATCCTTACTCTCTATTACACTGAAGGACTCAGGTATCATGAAATTGCTGAAGTTATGAGAATACCGATAGGAACGGTTAAGACCCATCTCCATCGGGCAAGGCTTATGCTAAGGGATGGAGTGCTCGAGGCGGTGGAGAAACTGGATCACTACGGGATTAACTGGGAGGAATCAAAGTGAAAGCGTGTCACCGCTCTATTTTCTTGATCGACTTATCGCTTGAAGGGACAATTTCAGAGGTAGATCAGAAATGGCTTGATGCGCACCTTGCCACGTGCCCGAGGTGTCAGGCTGAGATGGGATTTCAGAAAAGCCTACGACGGGCTTTGGTTCATCATAACCTTCCTCAATTGAGGGAAAGTTTTACTTCAGAGGTGATTGGTTTCATCCGGGCAAGCAAAATGTTTCGCAGATCCCGCGCCCTTGCGAGTTTTTTCAAGATTGGTTCTTTGGTTGGAGCTTGCCTTGGAATTGTCTGGCTGGCTGCCGTCAGTGGCTTTGCTCGAGCGCTTGCCACTGCGATGGGATGCTTAAGCGAAGGTCTTATAAGATCAAGCATCGGTCTAGGCGAAATCACGAGTACTCTTCGAGGATTTACACACCCACTCGGAATCTCATATGTCCTCACCATGAATTGTTTGGCGATAGCCTTAGTAGTTTGGGCGTTCAGTCGCATCTCACCTATTCTTAGGCGGCACTAATCCGAGCCTCACCGTTTAAGTCCAAAGCCACCTAAAAGTCCATGATTCCTTGGGAAGCCAGGCTTTGCTGTCACGCCATAAGAGCCATCTACGCAGGAGCACAATGCTACCTCGTTTGACATTCCTTAGAATATGTGATATGCTTACCCCAGAAGTCAACTCTTTGGGAAAGGAGAAGAGAGACGTGTCCGCGCGCTTCATGCTTGTTGTTGCGTTCCTCGGCGTTGTTATCCTCACCGCTCAGGTCAGCTTTGGATTTAGTCCGGTTGAGGAGAATGCCCAATGGGAAATCCCTCGATATGGTGCCCCTTCCCAGAAGGTTTGGCAGAATTATCACGTAAAAGTTATGAAGGGAGTGGCTATTAGCCCTCTTGAGCGTTTCGCCTCAGAATATGGCGGTGATTGGCACTATCAGATTAACGACTTAACAGGTACGTATCACCATGTTTATGGTAGCGGGATTGATATAGGTTCCCCGATAGTGACAGCCGAGGCAGCTGAGGGAGCTGCTCGGGAATTCATAGGCAATAACCCGGACCTCTTCGGCATAGGCGATGAGGACTTGAAGGTGATGAGCAATGCTGCTGGACTTGGAAAACGCTCAGTCATCTTTCAGCAAACCTACAATGGCCTCAGGGTCTGGGGGGGACGGCTGCACCTTGTCTTTACTGAAGCTGGTAGACTCTTTGAATTTGGTTCGGACGTCTATCCTGATATCAACATCTCCACCGAGCCTTCCCTCTCTCAAGAGCAGGCTCTCGCAGTCGCTAAGGATGGTATTGGCTTTGTTGAAGGTCGCGATGAGGTGACTCACAGGGAGCTTCTCATCCTTCCAGTTGAGGAGAATGAGACGCTTACCTATAGACTTGCTTACCGTTTTGATCTCAGGACAGTGGAGCCTTTTGGCATATGGGCTACATATGTGGATGCGAATTCAGGCGAGATTCTATGGCGGGAAAATCACGTGCGCTTTGCTAACTATACGGGGCACTCCCAGGGTGACGTTGAGTGGGATAGTTATTGCGATGGATACACTCGAGATTATGCCCTCATCAACATGCGGATCGACATATCCGGAGTTGGTTCAACCAATACTGATGCCAATGGTAACTTTGCAATCTCTGGAGGTACAGGTTCAAAGACGATTTCAGCTGAGTTCCGCGGTCCATTTGTCAATGTTGATCGCTATACAGGTGGTGATGCAACTCACTCAGGCACTATTGAACCGGATGTGCCCTATACAATAGATTGGAATCTATCGGGTGCCACAGACGATGAGCTTGATGTCTTCTCCTATGTGAACAGGGAACATGATTGGCTCAAAGCAATCGATCCATCCTTCACGGATCTCGACTATGAGATGACAGCTTCAATACAGAGGACGGACCTCTACCGTCCTGGAAATGCATGGTGGGATGGTTCAAGTATCAATTTCTGCGAGGAAGGGTCGGGTTATGCAAACACCGGTCGCATGGGAGACGTTGTTTACCATGAGTACGGTCATGGTATAACAGATTTCCTTTATGGCGATAACGATCCACCTGGAGATCTTCACGAGGGCAATTCCGACATTGTTGCCAACTACCTCACGCGTGAAAGCATCATAGGGCTCGGGTTGTATCTTAATGATTGCTCTTCTGGCATTCGCAATTCATATAATACGCTGCAATATCCATGCAGTGGGGAAGAGCACTACTGTGGTCAGCTCATTGCAGGTTTCCACTGGGATGCCTGGCAGGAGATTCTCAATTCCTACCCTCAAGCCTATGCTGATAGCGTTGCTTTCTATACGTGGCACTATGGCAGGAAGCTAGGTTTACCTCAGACCCAGCCCGATCAAGTCCACTGGACATTTGTTGCGGATGATGATGGGAATCTTTCAAATGGGCCCCCCACTACGATGCTTTCTGCATAGCTGCGGCGAACCACAATTTCGCATGTCCCGAGATCACACCCGGTGTCTTTATTACTCACACGCCTCTTGAGAATACCTCTAATACTTCAACACCCTATGAAGTTGTTGCAACCATAACTTCAACTGAAGGCACAATCGTTGAGGACTCGTGTCGCGTTGTCTATCGAGTAGATGGGGGAGCCTTTGCAAGCGCTGTGCTGACAGCAACAGGCAATCCGGATGAATATGTTGGCTATATTCCCGCCCAGTCGTTCTGTTCAGAGATTGACTATTACATTTATGCAGCTGATGACGCAGGCTTTAGCAGTACACATCCTTCGGGTGCTCCCGCGAATTTTCATACCTTCCATGTTGGCTATGAAGTCATTTTCGAGGATGACTTTGAGGTTGACAGGGGCTGGACTGCTGGTGTGGCTGGCGACGATGCCACAACCGGTACGTGGGAACGATGCGATCCGCAGGGAACAGAAGCCCAGCCTGAGGATGACCACACTACTGATCCTGGAGTAAATGCCTACATAACCCAGTGCGCAGCGGGTGGGAGTCAGGGGACCTATGACGTTGATAATGGGCGCACAACCTTGAGGTCGCCAATTTTCGACCTCAGTACCTATGACAGAGCGACTGTCAGCTATTATAGGTGGTATTCCAATGATACGGGGGCTGAGCCTGGACAGGACTACTGGATTGTTGAGGTTAATGATAACGCTGGCTCCGGCTGGGTGCGGCTGGAATACACAAATGTGAGTGACCGTTCATGGCAGAGGAAGGAATTTGACATTGGTGATTTTGTGAGTCTTACGAGTTCAGTCCAGTTTCAGTTTATTGCAAGTGATTCCGCTCCAGGATCACTTGTTGAAGCGGGTGTTGACGATTTCACGCTTCTCAGTTGTGTTGCAGGTGGCGACACTCTACCACCGCATGTTACGGTACTTGAGCCGAATGGTGGAGAGGTGATAGTCGGTGGGAGTGGCGTGGCTACACAGATTCGATGGTCATCAAGCGACAATGTTGGAATAGCAGTAACTCACCTGCTCCTTTCAACAGATGGGGGGTTGACTTTTCCTGACACTATTGCCTCGGGCAGTCTGGATTCGACCTACGACTGGTACGCTCCCGATATTGAAGCTCCAGCCTGTCGAATAAAGGTTGTATGTGTGGATAGCAGTGGCAATGAAGGTTCAGACCTATCAGATGGAGACTTTGAAATAAGCGGTATCTCTGGTTTACCACCCCTCGCAGGCAGACCGAGGGAAGTTGTGCTTCTGCCAGGCAGGCCCAGCCCATTTGGCGCAGAGACTCAAATCGAATTTGGTCTACCTGAGGAAGCCAAGGTTACGCTAAAGATCTATCGAGCTGATGGGAGAATGATAACAAAGCTCATAGATGAGATTGTCCCACCTGGTTACCATGTTGTCACGTGGAGTGGCAGGGATTCGAGGGGGCAAGAGGTTTCGCCCGGTGTTTATTTCTGCAGGATGGAAACGAAGGCTAAGGTTGTTACCCAGAAGCTACTAATTGTAAGATAGCGAAATTACTTACTGTGTCCTTTCCCTTTTAGGGAGGGCACGTCTATCCCGGGACCGATTGTCTCAGGTTCTGGGCTTTTTGGAGATGCAGAATTTCTACAGTGGCTCTCAGGATCTCTGCCACACTCCATGCCTGTGCTATGCAGCCATTGGGTCTGTGAGGAGGATCCCCGTCAAAGATCTCTGAGATCGTTCCCAATCCTGCCCAGCGAAGATGCTCACGGAAAGGTTCAAGCTGGCTTCGAACGTAATCAAGTGTTTGAGGGGAGTAGCCATGAGCCTTAACGTAGGCAATGAGGTAGTGACCGAGAAGCCAAGGCCAAACTGTTCCCTGATGATAGGCATGGTCGCGAGCAACGAGATCTCCAAAATAGCGTCCTCTGTAGTTGGGATCCTGCGGGGCAAGGGTTCTGAGCCCATAGGGTGTGAGGAGATACTGTCCAACAACTTCGACGACCCGTTGCCACCTTTCCCTTCGGAGCACGGGATGGGTAAGACTTATTGCAAAGATCTGATTAGGCCTCAGCGATGGATCTTTACCTTCAGGCGTAATGTTGTCATAAAGGTAGCCCCCATCCTCATTCCAGAACAGGTTGTTGAATGCTTCACGGGTGCAAATTGCGAGGTCATCGTATTTGGCTTCTTCTGCCAATCCACCAAAGTCTGATGCAAACCTGGCCATGATCTTGAGCGCATTGTACCAGAGAGCATTGATCTCGACTGGTTTGCCGATGCGTGCAGTTATTACCCTATCTCCAACCTTCGCATCCATCCAGGTTAGTTGGACCCCCTCACATCCACCTCTGAGTAAGCCGTCCTCGTCCACGCCTATTCCAAAGAGGGTACCTTCAAGATGCTTATCAATGCATTGCCTGAGGCTAGGAAGGATTTCAAAAATGAAGTCTCCATCACCTGTTGCCTCATAGTATTTCCAGGTGGCTTCGAAGAGCCAGAGCGTAGCATCTATGGTGTTGTAAAGGGTCTCCCCAGGTTCTTCCCCGAAGCGATTGGGAATGAGTCCATCTTTCATACTTGCGACAAAAGTCGCTATTATCTGACGAGCCTCTGCGAAGCGATGGGTGGCGAGACAGACCCCGGGAAGGCTTATCATAGCGTCCCTTCCCCAGTCGGTGAACCAGGGATAGCCAGCTATTATACTCTTACCATTGGGCTTGCGATTGACTATGAAGGCATCAGCTGCAAGTGCAAGTCTTGAGACAAGGCGGTCCTCAGAGTCGGCAGCCTCAAGGCAGGCTCTTCGCCTCGCTCGTTCAATCTCAAGCCTTTCGTCAAAGTCACTTATAGGGTCGTGTCCTGCCGAGAAAGCCATTCTTGCACTCGAAGTAAACTCAAATGTGAAAACAAGCCTACCGGGCGAGAAAAGATCCTCAGTCGCCTCATATCCGCTTTCATCTTCTTTGCGATAGTAGAAGTTGTAATACCAGAGGGGCTGGTATTCGAATCTTCCCTTGGCGAAGGAGATTGTCAGTGGCACACCTGTTCCATCTTCGAAAGTAACCGAGGTCGGCTGAGCATCGAGAGTCACATTGAAGCCATCCAGGGCGCGAATAAGATCATGGTGGCTTCGCATCGCTATTAGGGGTCGGACCTCTAACAATATCTGACCTTCCCTTACCGTTTTGGGCACATGTTTAAGCCTATATATTACGCACGTTGTATTCTCACCATGGCACATGAAAACCACTTTCTCAACTATGAGGCCATCTATGTCAAAAAGGAAGGTCGGGAAGGGATTGAGACTAAACTCCTTGAGATGACGGTAGCCCTCGGGATGGATCACATCGGCATACTGATGTGTTGAAATTGGATAGCGCTTCCCCTTCGCTATTATAACCTCTTCAAGGTCGGCAACAAGCAATCTGCGATCGGTGGGCGGGTTGTGTGATGCGATGAGGAGGCCATGATATCTCCGTGTTCTTACGCCACTAATAGTGCTTGACGCGTAGCCCCCCAGACCATTTGTCTCGAGATATTCTCTCTCAAGTGAGAGATCAAGATTTCTGATTTCTTCCTGGCCGAGCTTAATCAGCTCCACTTTCGGCTCCAATTGCTTTCAGGAATTCAAGGATGCTTTGGGATTCGGGCTTGCTTATCCATGAAGGGTCCTTCTTCCGCATTTTTTCAACAGTCAACTCCCAGTCCTCGGGTGATTTACGAGCCGTAAGTGCTTTTTCAAGGCGATGGCATTTGGAACACTTGATAGCAAAAATGTCCCTGCCAGCGGTGAGGGTTTTAGCCGATTCTGGTGCAACCTGAGTCCTGAGACCGGGCTTGAGGATACCTGTAACGAAAACAGCATAGCCAAGAACGAGAAGCACACTTCCAATAGTAAAGAGGCGATTGCGGAGCTCCGGATATCTTTCAACAATAACAATCTTGGCAAGAAACAGCGGGACCATGAGACTTCCCAGGAGAAAAAGGACGAAGGGGTAGCCCTCGAGCCTACCCTCGCCCCTTAGCTGCCCGAGACTCAGGCTCAAAACAATTGCCGCAAAGGAGAGTATGGTCAGAGAGCCGGCTACTCTATGAAAGATACGCAGCAACTTTGCGTGCGAGGTGTGAGGTGAGCCCAGAAGATGCAACATGGTAAAATATGCGGCAGAAATGGATCCAATAAAGCACACAAGCTCGGCAAGATATAACATGGCTATTTGACACCTCAAATGTGCGTTGAGACTATCAATTTCGAACTTATGTGTCAATCCAATATCATGGCGCTAGAGCATCTAATGAACGATGCCCAGCCAGTCAGTGAAGAGGAATTGGAATCGACCAATCAGCAGGCTAACACGCCCCATGACGTTATAGCCGAAGGTCGCGCCGAATCCAATCATCAGGAAGGTTATACCTACCTTGGAAAGGGTCTTGAGGGGTCCCCTGTGTTCGGCTGAGAAATAGAAATAGATGAGGGTCGTGGAAACACCTATGAGTAGAATGAGTGCGGAAAGAGCTTCCCCCAGTGGCATCCCTCTTGGATTGAACATTGTATCCTGAGCTTGCTGAAGAATTCTTACCTGAATATAGGATGGTATGACATAGCCTGCCCAGGCAGCGATGTAGAAGGCGACGGGATAGCGCGAGATCCATTCAGTTCTGCGAAAGAGCCTGGTGAACATCAGAAGCCCAAGAATGCCGCCAACGAGCAGAACATGGTGACCCTCCTGAAAAACTGGAACCCAGAGTTTCTTATAGGCTGCCGAGAAGAAGTATTGAACGAGGTAGTAGCCAGCAGATACCCCTACGAGCAGGTGCTCAGCAAACCTGTAGAAGGGATTATCCTTATAAAGAAACGAGAAGATCGCAAGCGTTAGTATGCCCGCTACCCATATGCCTAGGTCATGAGTCACAGCCATAGTGCTTCCTCACTTTTGCTCCCTGCGTTTAGCTCTGCGGAACAGAAAGTAACCAACATTCCCGACGAGGATAAAGGCAAGCATAAGTGCATGTGCAACAGACTGAGCATCCATACCTCGTATGCCCATCCCAGGTGCGTTGATCAGTTTTTCATATTCAGCTGCACCTTTAAGCCCTCCCAGAAATCCTGGAATCTGCCCAGCCTTGTAATACGGGTATATCAGAATAGCCTGGATAGCCGTGTTTCCAGATATTACCCTGGCGCCATATCTTCCCCCCGCCCAGATTGCCCAGTATTCGGAAAGTGCACTTCCCGAGATTGACACCACAAGAGCAATGTCACGATAGGTTTCCACATTCTTCATGATGGGGATCTCGTAGACGCTCTTGCCGTACTGGTCAGTTGGATAGGTCGCCTTGAAGCTTTCACCCAGCCTCAGCATTGTTCCTGACCAGTCCGGATTGTAACCGAGGAAGACATAGTCAACTCCATAAGTTTTCCCATAGCGATTTGCGGCCTCGGTGAGCAAACGCTCTGCAATACCTGTTCCGCCTGCATAGGTTGTGATTGCGATGACCTTGATGCCTCTCGAGAATGCGTGTTTCAACACGGCCACAGCCATTGGGTTGAGTTCAGCCATCACATCGCCTTCGTAATCGAAGGACAGCAGTATGATATCGCCAGGCTTAAGGGCAGCCATTTCTCGGTAGAAATTCATTGTTTCTTCGGAGATTTGAACTGGAAAGCCGAGTGGAACAATTATCGGTATCGCCACGGCGAGACCAACAGAGAGGAAGATGATCCGCCTGTCGATTGACATCATACGATCATAAAAAGCCATCAGTCCGTCTTCCCCAGATAAGTCTGTTCTATGCCCAGGATGATCTTTATCGCCGTGGCGGTCATCCCAAGTCCTACCCCTATCATAATTCCCCGCTTCGCTGCAGCGTTAGGCACATTGAGCACCCAATCGGAGATGGCAACAAGTGATATCTTCACTCCGAAAATCGAACCTGACAGGTAACTTCCTATGGGTACACGTCCGAGCATGACCAGCGCACCTGCGATGAGCAGCAGGGTCGCATGGAATGTTCTCGCTCTGAATGCTCGATACGAGGCTGAAGCAACGAAGAAGGCAAGGAGCGAAAACATGGTTGATTGCATAGGAACCTGGACGTTGTTGAAAAGCCACGGATATGGACCCTCGGCAGTTTTCCATATGAGGGCAGCCAAGACTGTTATGGCGAGTCCGGCCAGGGTTACATAACTGTATTGCCAGTTCTCTCTTTTCCTGTTGATCTTTATGTAATGATAGCGGATGAGGCTCCAGGTTCCGAGAATGAAAGTAAACCCCAGAACAACCTGCTTCCAATCGAGAATTGTGTTATAGGCTTCTTTGAAGAAGGCAGCCGGCGTGAAGAATTGTATAAGCATAAGCATGCCGATGGCAAAAGCTAGTATGATCGGTCCCTGACGCTTCATTGCCCTTCCTATCCGAACGCTTTGCGAATCATTTCAGCGATCTCCGGTCTCACGAGGTATAGCAGAACAACACCAATGGCCGCTCCAATAATGATTGCCTTAGCGTAATCTTGAGCCTTGAGAGCTCCAAGTAGCAGCGGCTGGCGAGAGAGATAGACACTTCCAGCGTAAAGCTCCTCACCAATCAGGGTATAATCACAGGCACTGATGAAGAAGGGAAGCTGGGCATCTGCATCAGTTCCTGCGATCTGGATTGCACCCGTTGCATTTCCTGTCTCAGCAAGCACAAGTGATTCTGCGTAGAAGCGACCCATGAAGAAGTTGGTTGCAGGCTTCTCGCGCATCATTAGACCCGCAACTGCTGCAGCAAATCCAAATTGGCTGAAGGTCACATAGAAGACATCCTGACTTCGAAACATGTGGGGCTTGCCAACCGCCGAGAAGGATTCACGCACGACCTGCTGGGCGACTGCCATAACAATTGGGTCGCGATTTGGCACGAGGAGCCTCGTGCCATATTCACCAGCCTTCTTGGCTACCTGCCCGAGTATGTCTATGGCTGCAACAGTTGCCACTTCATCCATTGCCTCAAGTCCTGGTACATAGAGAATTGGACGCCCCATCTCAGTTGCTCTCCCGACTGCTTCTTCTATTGCCTCGAGACCTGCTATGCGTCGGATGAAAAGGCTCGCTCCGCGCCTTGCTCTTTCAACGAAGGTGACAACAGCTGCTATGAAAAGAATCGTAGCAATAAGAATGTTAGTATGGCTCCTGTCAAGATATTGTCGCTCAGGTCTTAGAGGCTGACTTTGATTGGATAAAATGATCATTTTTGGCGCATAAGTGGCAAGCCTGTATACGTAGGAAGTGTCCTTTGAAAGATGGGAATCAACGAAAAGTGTATCATTTGCACGATTCATGCCTGCACGCACCCAGCCAGCATGTGTCATGACCTCGGCGAAAGAGGATGAATCCGTGAAAGTTGTGATCTCAACTGGTGAGACCCCATGATGAGCACGCCAAACCTCATAGCGGATAATCGAATCAGGAGGAAGTGGAGGCTTCCACCTGACAGTAAGGCTGTTTCCCCAATCATTAGGGGTATCGTTCACCTCGATAAGTGCAGGTGTGACTGCACAAGGCAGATGGGTAGTCAGAGAAAGCAACATGAAAGCGGTTGTAAGCAACATTCGAGAAATCTCCCGACGCATATTGTGAAGGTTAGCACAGGGGATGGGTTGAGTAAACAGGTATTGTTTATGGGCGCTGGTGAGATTGTTCTTGGCAAAAGAGTTAGGGATGAAAGCTGGTATCTGGCGAGAGGGTATAACGTCGTCCGGGATAGCCCCAGCTCTCATCCCCTGCATTTCCGGGTGTCGATACCGCGATCGACCCCTCCACGCTAAGCTCTCTATCGGCACTTTCGTGCAATGGTTTTAGAATGTTTTGGAATGTGCAGTCTGGTTGACGCCTCTTAAGCACGGTGGTAGGATTAGCCAAGGCAGGGGAGATGGATTTGAAGACGCAAGTGAAGGTTACTGACAGCGAGAGGGTTGATTTCGACGGTCCCTTCATCTTTTGCGACTATTGGGCAAGTGTGCTCAATCTCAAGGAGATAGTTAATCTCGAAGCCCTGACGAGCGCAGGACTCTCCCTTGAGGTTTTCAGGAAAATCCTCAACCGACCTTCTGCTGCTCTGCCAAGACTTGGCTACTACATTGTCGCATCGGTATTCAAACCCTTCACTATGATTTTCTTTGGTTTCCTGCGGCTCTTCGGGTATCGCCGGCGGGAGACACCAGAGCCTTATCAGCGTGATGAGATGCGCCGCCTTCTTTACAAACACACTCTAAGGGTGGAATCCAAGCCAGGTGGGCTTGCTGAAATTTTCTCCAATGGCAGTCAGGTTGCCAAGGAGACTGTGAATCCTCTGCGGCTGCGGGCCTCATGCAGCATGTTTTTTGCAAGATACAAAGTCTTTCTGGCTTCGCTTGTTGCTCTCGGTTACGGAGCTCTCATAGGTCCAATCTCAAGCCTTTTCGCTAAAGGGCATTCTCTTGTACCTTATCTCGGTGTTCTATCCTATCCCATTGTGCTTCTCATATTGTGGCTTATGTTTGATGACTTACTAACTGCAATCGTTGCGCCTCTACCTCTGATTGCAATAAGAATGATAATAAGAGCTGGACAGGGGTTTCAGGGCTTTGTGATCGCCATAGTCGGGACAGCCTTGATTCTCTATCTTGTTGAGTGGTTCTTCATCCCACGCTCTTTACCGCCAGCCCTTTATCTCTATGTCAATGATCGCGAAAGCAGGTTCTTTCCCTATAGGCCTGGTCATGAACCTTACTGGCTTGAAGGTAAGTACTACTGGGTTTGGCGCTTTGTGACTCTTGCGCCAGCTGAGCTCATTAAGTTCTGGGAAAAGGATTGGGAGCGACTTGAAATATGGATACGAGCTGATGGGGAAAACCGTGGCTCTATTGAATGGATAGTCACTGATTGGCACTACAGGGAGCTGTGGTTTCGATATGAGCGTCTTGTCGGCAGACTAACCCGTGAAATGTACTCAAATCTACTGAGGAAGGAGATAGGCTCTGATACCAACCTCAGCTGGATCATCGATGTGGATATGGATCTCGTTTTCCACTCGCCCGTTGTAAGGGGGATTCATCTTGTAAGGGGAAAGAGCCTGTCGCTTGGAAAGAGATGTCTTTCTATTCTGGGTGCGATTTTCCGCAGGAGACTTCTTGAGGATCCTGAACAGCATAAGCACCGTCTTGAGCTACTTGAAATCCAGGGCAGCGAATTTCTAGATGATGTTCCTGAGCACTTTAGAACCATGGCTACGCGGAAGCTCTTGAGCATGCCATGGTCATACTGGCGCTTCCCCAGGGGAGTTAGATCCAGACGTACCTTCTTCGTCTATGGGGGTGCCAATTCTTTGGGCGATGGACCTGAGCTTGCATCAGATCCACGATTCCAAATAAAAGAGCCCAGGTAGTAAACCTGGGCTCTTGATACCTTTGCTGGCTAGAGCTGCCCATCGATAAGCGATTCGCCCTCTTCGGTAACAACCACTATGGGCTTTATTTTCTCAATCAGAGCATTGAGCTGCTTAGCGGCATTGGAAAGATGCGTAAGAGTAGTGTCCTTGGTCTGATCAGATATCTTCTCAATTGATGTCAATTGGTTCTTCACAACTTCGAAGCCAGCCTTTGTTTTATCCGTCGACTTAAGCGCAGCCTTATTGATATTATCGATAGCCTTCCTAATATCCTCTGAGGCTTCAGTGTACATTCCGTACTGTACCTCGCGATATGCTCTTGAGATGTGAGCTCGAGCATTAAGAATAGGTAGATAGTAGAACTGGAGAATGTCCACGAAATCGGTGACGCCCTTGAACTGTTCAAGAGCCTTCTCGCGATATTTTTTGCTAGTTATGCGCTTGTTGATGGACTCGTTTAGATCCATCAAGGCTTCCCTTACCGCGGGAATTGACCGCTCTATTTCTGTAAATGTTGCCTTCTCGACCTCTGGATCCCAGGGCCTCTGCTTTTCACCACAGGATACCAGTACGAAAGCGACAGCCATCACGGAAATGACTACCAATAGATGTCTCATCTCATACCCCCTTATTGGTTTAGTGTCCATAGACTTAGCCCGCAAACTTCCCGCTTCACCTCCTTCTTGGCAATTTCCAATGCACTACCGTTAGCTTCGTGATACCCTAACAAAAGACCTGCGAAGGGTCAAGTGAAAATCTTGAGTTGTTGACAAAGGCTAGAACATGGATTTAGCTTGAGCGTGGGTAGCAAAATGGAGCATCTTCGCACCGAGCGTACAGGTCATGCAGATCTTCCCCTCCATGGGGGTAAGGCACCACGCTGGCTTTTTGACAGGATGGCTAAGCTCACCCGTCATATCCTAGAGGTTATGCTTGCTGAGCTCAGTCAGGAAGAGATTCTTGCCAGATTTGCTGATCCTCACTGGTTCCAGGCACTTGGGTGTGTACTTGGTTTCGATTGGCACTCAAGCGGGCTTACAACAACTGTCTGTGGGGCTCTCAAGGAAGCATCTTCAATTTTAGGGCACGAGACTGGCTTGCATGTTGCCGGCGGCAAAGGGAGGGTATCGCGCAAGACACCCGATGAGATAAAGGCAGTTTGTGATGGCATCGGTCTTGATGCCGGGGGCCTCGTCTATGCCAGTGGTATCTCAGCCAAGGTGGATAGCTCTTGCGTGCAGGATGGATTCACTATCTATCATCATACATTCATCTTCACATCAAAGGGCAAATGGTGTGTCATTCAGCAGGGTATGAATCCCTCCCTTGGGATGGCAAGACGCTACCACTGGCTTGGCGAGCGTGTTGAGAGTTTTGTGAATGAACCTCATAGTGCTATTTGCTGTGATGTGACATGCCCGACACTAAACTTGGTTGCATCTCAGAGCCGCGAGGTAAGGCAGATCTCACAAAACCTTTGCCTTGAGTCGCCAGAGAAAGCATACGGGCTCATGCTCAAGATTGCCTCAACTGAGCCCAACCTCATAATGCCGAAGAGGCATGAGGTCAGGCTTGGTGATATCAATCCTGCTCGGCTTAAGCCTATTCTCCTTAAGATCTATGATCATCAGCCTCAATCCTATGAAGATCTTCTCGGTATTAAAGGGGTAGGAGCCAAAACCCTTCGAGCGCTTGCTCTTGTTTCGGAGCTTGTTTATGGTAAGGCACCTAGTTATAAAGATCCTGCAAGATTTGCCTTTGCGCATGGCGGCAAGGATGGTCATCCCTATCCAGTTGACAGACGAACCTATGACAGGACGATAGAAATCGTCAAGCGGGCTATAGCTTCTGCCAAAATAGGTGAGCGGGCAAAACTCGGTGCTCTGCGGCGGCTTGCAAGCACCTTCGGGATCGACTAATCCTCTGTTACCTTATAGCAGATATCACCAGGTCGAACCCTATCATCTACCTTTATGCCAACATCATCGCCGACCTTGGCTTCTTCAACGGGTTGATTGTTTATCTGCATTGACTCAACCTTCTGGGTGAAATCCGTTGTATGCCCTTTGATATGGATTGTGTCACCAAGTTTCAGACTACCATCTGTTATGATCACAGCAGCAACTGAAGGTTTGGCAAAGAATTTCACCACTTCTCCGACTTTGATTTCAGCCATTGCATTTCCTCCTTTTTTGGATTAAGGATAGAAGATACGAATGGTGCAGTCAATCCGAAAAGAGTTTTTGAGGAAACTTTTGCCAGCGATAAGAGTCTAAACATACGGAAGGGGCGAAGGTCAGAAGTCAAGACTCGAGGATCCTTCCCCTGTGGTCCTGTGGATGGGTGGGGTCGTAGCAGAACAGGAGCGTCCCAGCGAGCTTCCGTGCCGAGCTCGCAACCAACACCAGACCCCACCCACTCTTTCTTGCTTTCTTCTCCTCAAGAATGCCTTTTCCATTATTTGCTTGAACCTCCTTTGAGAATGCCTTAAGAGTTTTTGCATGTGGTCCTTGAGACTCTTGAGAATAGTCTTGCTCACTCTAGTTCTCTATTCATTCCCGACCGGGGGGATTCCTCAAAATCACAGCCAGATTAGGGCTGTCTGGGTGACACGCTGGGCTTTCAAATCTCAAAGTGACATTGAAAGGATGTTTGAGCAGCTCAGCAAGGCAGGGGTGAATCTGGTATTCTTCCAAGTGCGTGGCTCATGCGATGTACTTTATAGCTCGGCCTACGAACCGTGGTCAGCAGTTCTAACTGGCGAACTTGGCAAAGATCCTGGCTGGGACCCGCTTGCCAAAGCAATCGAGCAAGGGCATCGGTTTGGTATGGAAGTCCATGCTTGGACAAATGTCTTTCCCGCCTGGCACGTCTCGAGAGCTGGAAGCCCGCCATCGAGGTCTTTGCCACTCCATGTCATGCTTGTTCAGCCAGCCTGGCTCGCACGCAACAGATCGGGCAAGGTGATGTCTCTTAAGAAGGATGAGAATAGGCATAACTATGTTTTCTTGAGCCCAACTCACCCAGGTGTTCAGGAACACATCCTGAGCGTAGTCGAGGATCTGGTAAGCAAGTATGAAATTGATGGTCTCCATCTTGATTATGTGCGGTTTCCTGATTCTACCTATTCCTATGACTACGCAAGTCGTCTCGCCTACAGTGAAGCGCTCAAAGATACGCAAATCTCTTTCGCTGATTGGCGACGTGAGAGTCTCACGAAGCTAGTCGGAGCCATAGCCTACACTGCAAAACTGACAAGACCGGGGATAGAAGTCTCAGCTGCAGTCTGGCAGATCCTTGCTAAGGGAAAGAACTACTATTTTCAGGATCCAACCGAGTGGGTGAAGCGAGGCTATCTGGATTTTGTTGTTCCAATGATCTACACGACAGACCTTGAGGCTTTTCAGCAAAGACTCAGCGACTATACTGATGCCGTAGGATCCCGGAAAGTAATTGCTGGCATCGGCGCTTACCTCGAGGGATTCAATGATAGTATCTTTGTGCGCCAGCTTAAGATTGCTGACGAGAAGGACATCCTGGGAGTTTCCATCTTTAACAGCGATTACGCCCTTCGCTACAAGCAAGAGCTGAAAAGAAATCGATGATGAGGACGGGAGGCAGGATTTCAAGACAGGCATTGCTTGCGGTCGATGGTGGTGCATCTTGTTCGCGTGCAATGCTGGTAAGAGGTGATACAAGGCTTTTCGCTTTTCTCCTTCGCGGCCTCAACCCTTCCGCCATCGGGATGGATGAATTTGAAGTAAGATTTGCACAACTTGTAGAACCCCTTCTTAAGAGGACCCAATCTAAGAACCTTGTCGCCGGCGTTGCCCTGGCTGGTGCTTCAGATCGGAGGATCAGCAGAGAATGTAAGAAAGCAGTTGGAGGGATGTTGAGGTCCTACGTCCCAAGGGTTTCACTTGCGGTGATGACTGATATCGACGTCCTCGAGCATATTTTCTTAAGAGATGGTGGTATTGCAGTCATTGCAGGAAGCGGCAGTGTTTGCATTGGAGTAAATGGGGGTAAGAGAGCGAAAGCCGGAGGATGGGGAGGTTTTCTCGATCGGGGATGTGGCCTTTGGATTGGCCTTAAGATGCTGCGGGAAGCTTTACGATTGATAGATAGGGGAGATGTGTCAAGTCCCATAGTTGAGCTTGTAATGAAGGAGACAGGCTTTAGGCCTGATGATTCTGGTTATGATATGCCCAAGGAGAAGATTGCGAGCATAGCAAGGCTTGCCTTTTCGGCCTACCATCTCGGTGATAGTTTTGCGCGTAAGCTTGTGAAGCAGACCTCGGAGGAGATTGTTGATCTCATTTGGGCTGTCTGGAGGAAGCTTAACCTTAGAGGCAGCCACAATGTCTACGCAAGCGGTGGAATGTTTCGCGAGGATCGTCTTCGAAGGCTTGTTCGCCTTCGTCTTTTGAAAGTGTTGCCAGAGGCTAACCTTAACTTTGTAAACCAGCCACTTGTCCAGCTTATCCCTCTTGTTCTCGATAAGTAATCATACCTTGAGGATATTCAAACCAGCAGCCTACCGTCCTTTATGATCTCCTTGTCGTCGATTATTAGCGTTGGCTTTTTTATGATGAGGTCAAGATGGCTCGGGACCGAGATCTTACCGCCCATGCTGATATTGTCGCCAAGGGCGATATGCACTGTTCCCATGACCTTCTCATCTTCAAGCACACTCCCGCACAGAATAGCCTTATCATTCGTACCAATGCCAAGCTCAGCTATGTTCCTTGCATCCTTGCTGAAGCGATCAACGAGCTCATTGAGCTTGTTAGCCTCCTCGCCGCCTGTTATTTCAGTTGCAAAGCCGTCAACAACTTCAATTGTTATGGGTTGCTTTATAATGCCAACACCAGCGCATGAGCCATCGGCAACGAATCTTCCGTTTGGCGTTCCCTCAACTGGTGCAAGATATGCTTCACCTGCAGGAAGATTCGTTGAAGATCCAGGCTCAGTGATAATGCCTGTGTCTTCCTTACATGGTCTGCCTTCAAGTGACATCGTAATGTCTGTTCCAAGCTCAGTCATCACCCTTGCTTCTTTTGCTCCCCTTATGGCGGCAGCCACCTGCTTGGTTCTTTCCTCTATTTCTCGATAGTTAGCACGCAATGTTCGTCTCATGGTGTCAGCTGTGATATTGGGTAGGGTTGCCCCACGTGCGCCATTCTCGCAAGCTTGGCGCCGGGCATCGGTATGGGTGAGCGACTTGCTCGTCGGTATCATGAAGACATCACAGGCCTTGAGCAAAGCGGCAACAGCCTTGGGGGGTTCCTCACCATTGCTGGTCCTCGGGATTATTTCACAGAGGATCGCTTCAACTTCAAGTTCACACGCAGCATCCCAGAAAGCTTTGCCAATTTCCCTCAAGGGCTCATCTACGACTATAACAACGTTCTCGCCTTTCCTCACATCCGCACAGTCGCGAAGTGCAGTGCGAGCCGCTTCGATTAGCTCAGACATCATAACCTCCTATTTCTTCGGCTTAAGGGCTACATAGATAAGACCAATTGCGGCAAGCGAAAAAAGAATTAAAGCAAGAGCACCGCTATTGATTTTGGTAAGAGGCAGCTTCATTCCCCCAACGATGAGGAATGCAATTATGATTCCCATTATGGCTTCACCTGCTATGAGACCAGATCCGAAAAGGATACCCCTGTGAACGGTTGCCTCCTCATCTCCTCCTGGTCGGGCAATCAGCCTTGTAATGTGATTGAGTATGCCCCCTATAAGGATTGGCACGGAAAGGCCAAGCGGGAGATAGATTCCGACAGCAACCGGCATCACATGGGCTCGAAATCTTGCATTGCGTGATCTTAGGACCTCATCGATGACGACAAGAGCGATACCGATTGCTACACCAATCTCCACCATTGTCCATGGCATAGGATGCTCAGTAAACATCGCTCGTGCAATGCTTGCAAAAAGGGTAGCCTGAGGTGCAGGGAGCTCCTGTGATCCGATACCATAGGCTTTCTGCAGTACAGTAAGCACTGGGGCAATCACGAAAGCAGGAATCACAACACCGAGTATCTGCCCAAACTGCTGACGCTTGGGTGTCGCACCAACAAGATAGCCTGTCTTAAGGTCCTGAGATATATCACCGGCGGTTGCAGCTGCACAGCACACAACACCTGCAACTCCAAGAACAGCCAGAATGCCTGACTGCCCACGCATTCCTGCTAGCAGAAGAAGAGCTGATGCAAAAAGAATGGTACAGATGGTCATACCCGAGATAGGATTGTTTGAACTTCCAACGAGCCCAACTATGTAGCTTGAGACCGCTACAAAAAAGAAGCCGGCAAGCACCATTGAAATTGTTGAGACCACGCTTATGCCTGTGCTTGGTGTAAGCTGGGAGTAGACGAGGAAGACCGCTATGATATTGATTATCGTCAGGGCAAGCACTGCCTTCTGCTTAAGATCCTCATCAGTTCTCAAGATTGGTCCCTGCTCGGTCCGTTCTCTCCCAAGAAGAGCGTCACGCAAACCCTTAGCAATGCCTTTTCTTATCCTTATTATTGACCAGAGCCCACCAACTATCATCGCTCCAACGCCCATGTAGCGGATTTGGGTGCTCCAAACGGTGTATACCTGGTCGACAAGCGATGTTCCTTCAGGCAATCCGTGAACAGCACCATAGATTGGAATACCGATGAGCCATCCTATGGCACCACCTATGAAAACAAGTATGCCTATGTTCATCCCAACGATATAACCAATACCTAGGAGCAGAACTGACATATCACTACCAAAATAGAGGGCTGTTTTGCCTCTTGCCCAGGCACTCTCAACTGTACCCTTGATGAGGCCGAGAGCTGAAACAAGGAACTTGAACAATATGCCAATTCCTATTGCTGAGAAAATGTAACTTGCCCCGCTCCCTTTGCTCTCGCCAATCTCAAGCACCTCAGCACATGCAAGTCCCTCAGGATAAACAAGCTCCTTCTCCTCTACGATGAGAGTGCGCCTCAGAGGGATCATGAAAAGCACCCCAAGCAAGCCACCTGTGATTGCGATTATAGTTACTGTCCAGAAGTGGAAAACCTGCCAGACCCCCACTATTACAAGAGCCGGAATTGTGAATATTATCCCTGCAGCAAGTGATTCCCCGGCTGATGCAATTGTTTGAACGATGTTGTTCTCAAGGATCGTTCCCCTCCGGAGCATTCCCCTTAGGACACCCATTGAGATAACCGCTGCCGGGATTGAAGCGGAAACTGTCATACCTGCATAAAGCCCGGCATAGGTGTTGGCTGCTGTCATTATGATACCCAGGATCACACCAAGGAGAATCGATGCTAGCGTAAGCTCTGGGACCACCTTCTCAGGTGGCACAAACGGTGAAGTCTTAGCCATAGCTTCCTCCTCGAATTGTTACAAGGTACTCAAGGCTTATGTCACCACTTGCTCAAAGAAGTTACATCAATCAGGAAGTGAGCTTGCGAGTAAGCACCCTTCCCAGTCGCTTTATGCCTTCGCGAATAAGGTCCGGCCGGGCATTGGAGAAGTTGAGTCGCATTGTGTTGCGTCCGGTCTCATCAGGGAAGAAGACCGATCCTGGCACAAATGCCACCTTCTCCTTTGTCGCCTCATCAAGAAGATCCCAGGCATCCACCTCTTGAGGCATTTCAACCCACATGAAAAGTCCACCTTCAGGCTTTGTCCATTTAACTTCCTTGGGAAAGTGTTCTTCCATTGAGTCGGTCATTATGTGGCGCCTCTCACCATAGACTTTGCGAATCTCCTTGGCGTGGGCCTTGAGGATGCCTCGCTTAACTATGTCATGGGTGATCATTTGAATGAAAGTGCTCGTATGGAGATCGGTAGCTTGCTTTGCTTGAACAAGCTTCTTGATGATTTTCTGAGGTGCGACAACCCACCCAAGCCTGATCCCTGGGGCAAGGATTTTTGAGAAGGTGCTCAGGTAGAGAACATTTTCTTTGTGCAGCGTGATTATCGGCGTTATGTCCTCGCCTTCAAAACGCAACTCACCATATGGATCATCCTCAATTATGGGAATACCATACGTTGCTGCAGTCTTTACGAGATTGACTCTTCTCTGGAAGGTAAGGGTTACTCCCTTGGGGTTGTGGAAATTGGGCAGGACATAGATGAACTTTGGCTTCTCCTTCTTGAGTACGTCCTCAAGTGCTTCCACCTGCATGCCTTCATTATCAACAGGAATACCAATTATGCGGGGCTCATAAACCTTAAATGCCTGAAGAGCTCCGAGGTAGGTGGGCTTGCCTGTTATGATGGTATCTCCCTTACCGATGAAGATCCTGCCGATAAGATCGAGAGCCTGCTGAGAGCCATTGGTTAGCAGGATGTTTTGAGGTTCGCATGGCACATGGTATTTCTGCATTCGCTCAGCAAGGGCTTCCTTAAGTGGCATGAAACCCTCGGTAGGGCTGTACTGGAGTGCCTGCTGACCCGCTGTCCTTAGAACATGAACGCATGCTTCCTCGAATTCTCTCACGGGAAAGAGCTCAGGAGCAGGAAGCCCACCCGCAAATGAGATAACATCGGGCATCTGGGTGAACTTAAGGATTTCCCTGATAATCGAGGATGACATTGCTGAGCATCTTTCACAGAAAATGTCTTCCCAGTGAGTCGTAACATCAGTTGTGACAGGTTCAAACTTTCCATTAGACTCCACTTTCCGACCTCCTCGTAAGTTGGTTACTAAGAGTTGGTGACCCAATAGAGCATAGCCAAAATAGGCGCAAGGTCAAGCGGAAACCCTGCAGGGCTCAGGCTATTGAGGATAGCTACAAGACAGTGATCCTATAGGCCAGTCGGAGTGAGCCGTTGATTAGCTCTGTGAAAGGCTCACTGTGTCACCCTCTGGACGATAGCGGTGCTGTTTCTCGAGAGGACGTGTTGGCTTGCGGATCATGCAAAGGTGTTTCGAGATAGGTCGCTCGTCCGGGCAGCTAAGCAAAAGGCGATCAAGATAAGACAAACGAAGCTTGACAAATGGAAATTCCATTTCTATAATATCTAAAGTCGTACTTCTTTCGGTCGATCCAAAATTGAGGAGGCTTGGCTATGGTGCAGGTGGCAGTAAATGACTACGTAGTCAGGATTGAGAATTGCATTCCGAAGATGATCAAAGCTCTCCGGTGGACAGTGCCACGCCGCCTAATGGGAGTCAATCTGAGCTTCTTTCAAGGGCTGGTTCTTTTAGCGCTCAAGGAAGGCAGGCGTGGCCTAAAGATGACTCAGATTGGAGATGAGACAGGTATCAAGCCGACCACATTGACTCAAGTGGTGGACAGTCTTGAGAAGAACAGATTCGTTGAGCGGCGGAGGACCCCGAAGGACCGGCGTGTCTGTCTAGTACATCTGACGCGTAAGGGAAAGCGGCTGTTGAAGCAGATCGAGCAGCACCGCAAGAAATTGATAACCCAAGTCATTGAATCTCTTGATCCCGACGAAACTGAGAACCTCGTATGTGCGTTTGAGAGAGTGACGTCGATACTGTTGGAAAAGGTTCAGAAGTCGAGTCGTCCTTGAGAACTGCCCAGCAGCCAAATGTAGCGGAGGGGGATCTTTACAATGGGAAGAAGATCTTCTGTGATTGTTCTGGTTCTTACGTTATTGACTTCTGCGGTGATGGGAGCGTCTGTTGGATGGTCTGAGGTGCCTACCGTATCGGATACACTGAAAGTGCTCTCGCTTGAGGACTGCATCGCCATCGCCTTGGAGAGGAATCAGTCTGTCCAAATAGCGAAAGCCAGGATCGACGAGGCAAGCGAGAAAAGACGGGAGGCATTCGGGAGTTACTTGCCTTCAGCCAGTGCTATCTTCTCATATACAAGGCTTTCAGAGGTGCCAACGCTTGATATGACCACGATGCTGTTGGAACCTGAGGGTGGTGTGGGGTCACTGGTAAGGTTCTATGGGTTCGATACCTTTCACTACAAGATGGGGGAAGAGAACAATTACAAACTCAGCATTTCGGTTTCTCAACCTATTTTCACATGGGGACGAATCCGTTCCCAGAACCGCATTGCGCTTCTTGAATGGGAGCTTGCTCAGGAACAGTACAGACAAGCAAGACTTGATATAACCTTCGCTGTTAAGCAAGCCTTCTATTCGGTTCTCCTCACGCGTGAATTCCGCTATATTGCAGAAGAAGCTGTCCGGGCGATAGAGCGTCACTATGAAGTCGCTCAGGCTCTTTATGAGGAAGGCAAGGTCTCAGCACTGGATGTCTCACGCGTGAAGGTTCAGCTTGTCAACGCGAGAACACAGGAGATAAAGGCCGCCAATGCGGTAAAGCTTGCGCTCAAGGCTCTGTATAACCTCATAGATGCACCAGAGGGTGCCGACTGGCAGATCAGGGGCGAGCTTTCCTTTGAACCTATAATAATGACCGTAGAGGTCGCGTTTCAAGAGGCTCTGGAGAACAGGCCCGAACTCAGAGAACTTGCGCTGAGGAGAGGCATTGTGGATGAACTGTTGCGATTGGCAAGGGCTGAGACAAAGCCAACTCTTGCATTCGCGGCCAGCTATGATTACAGCAGACCTTTCTACTTCAGCGATGACTGGAAGGGGAGCTGGAACGCTGGTCTCTATTTAAGTTTCCCTTTCTTCAAGGGCTTCTCTGACAAGGCAAGGGTCAGCCAAGCGCAATCGCAACTAAAGCAGATTGAACTGGCTGATGAGCAATTGCGGATGGGTATGAGACTGGAGATAGAAAAGATATTACTGAGCCTGGAGGAGGCTGCCGAAAGAGTGGCCGCACAGCAAGAGAACGTTGAGGTGGCAAGGCAGAATCTTGAGATCATCCAGAAAAGATATCAGGAGGGGCTTGCATCTGATCTTGACGTTACGGATACCCGCCTTGGACTGACTCAGGCAGAGACAGAGTATGCTCAGGCTCTTTTCGATTATGTTATCGCTTTGGCGGAACTCGAAAGAGCGATAGGCAGGTGAGGGTATGGGTCAAAGGGGTCGACTGAATTTGTGAACTGACCACTCGCTTTTGAAAGGGCATGTTTTCTTGGAGGTTTTCACTTATGCACAGCACAATCAGCCTCAGTAAGGGTTGTAGGTTGTCTCAAGCCTTTAGGAGGGAGAACACGATGAGGTTGGGTCTGGTCACGCTGCTTTGTCTCACATGTCTTTCCATGAGCTGCTCAAACGAACAGCAGCCCGCTCAGGCGGCTGAACCAGCAGGTGCGATCGAGGTTGAGGTTTACAAAGTGGATGAAGGGACCGTAAGAGAATGCCTCAACTGTGACGGTGACATAGAAGCTGCCAGGGAAGTCCTCGTCTATGCATCTGTTCCCGGGAAGCTGCATACCAAGATTCGCCAAATAGGCGAAGACGTTAAGAAGGACGAGATTGTTGTATTGCTTGATCGTGATGAGCCAGCACTGAAGTTCTCATATGCTGAAGTCAAGGCGCCAATTCGCGGAACGATAACGCGGTACTTTGTCGAGATCGGTGATGAAGTGCTTCCTCCACAGCCCATGCCACAGAAGCCCATCATGTCAATTGCTGATCTCGACACGGTCAAGGTGAGAGCTCTGCTGAATGAGAGAGAGATCGTCTTGATCAGGAGAGGAATGAAGGCGACGATCGAGGTCGATGCTTTTCCTGATACGGTTTTCTTGGGTAGGGTGACTCGCATATACCCCGCTGTAGACGCCATGACACGAAAAGGAGAAATCGAAATAGAGATTCCGAATCCCGGCAGGGTGCTGAGACCCGGTATGTTCGCTACCTGCGGCCTCATTCTCCGGGAGAAAGACAATGTGCCGGTTATTCCTGCCAAGGCTGTCGTGCATAGAGAGGGCAAAGCTGTCGCCTTCAAGGTTGTGAGCGGTAGGCTTGTTGAGCAACCGGTTAGATTGGGTATTAGGGACAGGGATGTCTTCGAAGTCATCGATGGCTTGAGGCTTGGGGATCCTATAGTTTGCAATCATATCGCCGGACTTATTGATGGGGCACGTGTAGTAGTGTCAGGGAAGTAGAGGGAGGGAAAAATGCGATTACCTGAGTTTTCTGTCAAACGTCCGGTCACGGTGACGATGCTCATCCTGATTGTAGTAGTGCTTGGGATAATCTCGCTCATGCGTCTGGGGATCGAGCTCATGCCAGACATTAGCTATCCGGTGGTCTCCACTATCCTTTCTTATGAAGGAGCTTCTCCGGAGGACATTGAGAACCTTATCACTAAACCAGTTGAGGGTGCGATTGCGAGTGTCAAGGGTATCAAGAAAATCACATCAACTTCGATAGAAGGAACGGCAGCAATAATGGCCGAATTCAATTGGGGTACGAATCTGGACTTTGCAGCCCAGGATATCCGTGAGCGCATAGAGATGATTCGTGACTTCCTGCCTCAGGACATGAAGAGACCGCTGATCATGAAGTTTGACATATCAATGATGCCCGTCCTTGCCTATGGGATAACGAGTGAGAGAAGCCCGCGGGATCTGAGGACCTTTGTTGAGGATAACATAAAGGACAGGCTTGAACAGATTGATGGAGTTGCTTCGTGCACTGTTATGGGGGGAGAGGAAAGAGAGATACAGGTCCGAGTCTCGAGGCAAAAGCTTGCAAGCTTCGGACTCAGCCTGCAGCAGGTTGTAGGTGCACTCAGGTTTGAGAATGTCAACATCTCCGGCGGTCATGTCAAAGAAGGCTATACGGAGTACTTGGTAAGGACTCTCGGAGAGTTTGGGAGCCTGGATGAGATAAGCTCGATTGTTGTTGGCAACAGGATGGGCACGCCAGTCTACCTCAGAGATGTTGCAGAAGTCTATGACACTCACAAGGAAAAAAGAGCCGGATCCTATACCAATGGTAAGTCAAGTGTTCTGATAATGGTGAGCAAGAGCTCGGGCGAAAACACAGTGACTGTTGCTGACCGAGTTAAGAGGGCTATTGCAGAGATGGCTCCGAACTTGCCTCCTGACATAGAATTCCACGAAGCGCTCGATCAATCGAGATTGACACGCCAGGTGGTAGGCTCCACAGTCAAAGATGCTCTGTTTGGGGCAATTCTGGCTGTTATCATACTTCTGGTCTTCCTGAGAAGTCTTAGACCCACACTGGTTATTGCGCTGAGCATCCCTCTTTCGATTGTTGCAACCTTTATCCCGATATACTTTCTTGGATACACACTCAACATTATGACCCTGGTTGGTCTTGCCTTAGGAGCCGGGCTTCTCATATCGAATGCCATCATAGCCATTGAGAACATCTTTCGATACATGGAAGACGGGCATGATCGTATCACCTCAAGCATTGAGGGCGTAAGCGAGGTGAGCATGGCTATCACCGCCTCAACTCTGACAACAATGATTGTTTTCCTGCCACTGATCTACATCCCTGGCATCACAGGTAAGGTGTCGCGCGGGTTAGCTCTTACGGTTGCGTCTGCGCTCTTTATGTCATTGCTGGTGACGTTAACGCTTGTACCCATGCTGGCATCACGCATTTTTAGGCGTGTTCGGCAGGGAACGAAAGAGCATGTACTCTATGCCACTGAGCGGCACTTCCAGAAGGCTGTAGTGATCTATGAGAAAGTTCTCAACTGGTGTCTCAGGAACAAGAAGAAGGTGCTTGCCATCGTGTTTGGTCTCTTCGCCTTGAGTGCCGCAGCTATCTTCATTATGGATAGAGAATTCATCCCCGAAAGCGACATGGACATCGTCATCCTCAAAGTCAGTCTACCAGTCGGCAC
>JAOZOU010000002.1:172280-361111 GCA_029933125.1 bacterium
TCCCCGAAAGCGACATGGACATCGTCATCCTCAAAGTCAGTCTACCAGTCGGCACACCTCTTGAGGAAACGCGGCACTATGTGAAGCAGATAGAGGCAATTGCCCAGAGTCTCAATGATGTGGAGACAGTAGTCTCATTCATCGGGGTGGAGGAAACTACGAAGATGGGCGTTGCTTTTGGGATGGGTGTGAAGGGTCCGAATGAAGGCGAGATAATGATAAGGTTGAAGGAAAAGCGCGAGAGGACGTCTGCCGAAGTAACCGATTACTTGAGGAAGCATATTCCCCCTTACTTTGATGGTAAGGTTGAGTTCATTGATATGGCGCAAATGATGATCTCGGGTGGGGCAATTGGAGCCCCAATCGAGGTGAAGATATTTGGGAAGGACCTCAATGTCCTCAAAGACATAGCCGGCAGGATATCAGATGAAATTACCAGAGTCCCGGGCATCCAGGATGTTAGGGTCTCCCTTGAAGAGGGCAAGCCTGAATACACCATATACCTCGACAGAAGAAAGGCTGCCAAGCTTGGGGTTTCTGCTGGGCTTATTGGGCAGGAAATCCGGGCGGCATTTGAAGGGCAGCTGGCAACCCGCTATCGTGAAGCAGGTGACGAATTTGATCTGGTGGTCAAGCTCAATGACGACCAGAACGATAAGCCGTCAGATATTGGCCTTCTTCCAATTGCTACACTCAGCGGGAGAACGGTGAGAGTAGGGGACATCGCTAATGTAGAAAGGGGCACGGGTCCCGTTGAACTCACTCGAGAAGGGCAGAAAAGACTCATCACGGTATCGGCAAATGTCTCGGGGAGGAGTCTGGGAAAGGTAGTCAAGGATGTGAACCGGAGACTAAGGGGTGTAGCACTGCCGGAAGGCTACTTCATCAAGGTTGGTGGCGAGGCGGAGAAGATGAATGAAACCTTCTATTGGCTATCCTGGGGTTTCGCCTTTGCAGTTTTGCTCGTATACATGATTATGGCTTCCGAGTTTGAATCCTTTGTCCACCCCTTTACAATCATGTTTACGGTACCGCTTGCCTGGATTGGGGTCTGTGCTGGCTTGTTGATCTCAGGGACAAGCCTTTCACTTACTTCAATGATGGGAATTCTGGTTCTGGCAGGGGTGATTGTAAACAACGGGATTGTACTTGTGGACTACATTAATCTTCTCCGAAGGAAGGGGATGGACAAGATCCAGGCAATTGTACTGGCTGGCAAGACGAAGCTTAGAGCCGTTATTCTTACTGCCCTCACAGCAATCCTTGCAATGGGTCCGATGGCGCTTTCTCACGAACGAGGAGCTGAGATGCGTGCACCTATGGCAGTTTCGGTGATCGGAGGGCTGCTTGTCGGCACACTTCTCACACTTCTTGTGATACCAGTTCTTTATTGCATCTTCGATGATTTGACAGGCAAGCTCAGGGCGAAGTCGCACAAGATCCTGGCTGAGTGAACGGGACAGGGAGCGGACACAATCCTTAACCCGATGTCTGTTGCTTTGGGACAACTTAGTTGGTGGCAAAGCTGCAATGTCGCTCAGGGACATCTTATCTCTCCAGGGCGTATGTTAACCGTTGATGCTGTATTGAGACAAAAGCTTGGGACCCGAGCTTCAATCACGAGAGCAAGTAATCACGCGGATTTATGCCAGCATCGTTGCACGAAAGAGCATCAACCACTGAATAGACGAATTCGCCGCTTGCTTTGTCAATGACTCCGAGGTCTATGTAGCGCTCTTCCTGAATTGGATTACCCTTGGCGTCTGCAATGAGGCGAACAACTGCACGGTCGGGATCGTTGCTGAGATCGCTTCGGCGGACAACTATGCCAGCTTCTCCGGTATTGAGTCGCAGGATCGTTCCAACCGGAAACAGGCCAAGGGCATTAGCAAAGGCTTTCACAAGAATTGGATCAAACTTGGTGCCGGCTTGATCGACAAGGTAGCGCATGGCATCGTGTGGCGAGTAAACTTTGTTGCGATAGGGTCGCTCAGTTGTCATTGCATCAAACGTATCAGCTATCCTAACTATGCGGCTGAAGAGATCGATGGGTGTCTCACCTGGCACCTTGGGATAGCCAGATAGATCCAAATTGAGATGGTGCTGGAATGCCACAATCATGGAATGGAGAGCCTGCTCATTCGGAACACCTATCCTCGAGAGATATCTTACTCCCATAAGTGTATGATTGCGGATCGCCTTCCATTCATCTACATCGAGAACGCCAATCTTGTTCAAAATAGCGGGCGGTATAGCAATCTTGCCGACGTCATGCATCATTGCGGCAAGCCCAAGCCTTGATTGCCACGTTCTGTGAAGACCCAACCTTTGACCTATTGCCAAAGAGAGGATGCAGACGTTTACGCTGTGGGTGAAGGTATATTCGTCATGATCCTTGATTGCAGTGAGAGCGAGGACGGAGGATTCGTCCTCGAGAAGAGCATCAGCAGCTGCCTGGACAGCTCTCCTTGCCTTTCTCAGACTAACAGCTGCGCGATGGGTTGGTGCCATGAGCACTTCCCTTGCTGTTGCAAGAGCATTGAAGAAGGCGCGTCGTGCGCGCTCACGGGGTGTTGGTGGTTTTATGCCGAGATCCTCAAGGTCCTCATCTGTTTCCTTGGCAGGTAGTATCGTTATGTGGGTTATGCCTAATTTAGCGATCTCCCGAGCAAGGTCTGTGCCTGTGATCGACTCTGCTTCGAAATCGGCAAGACAAGCAACGAATCTCATCATCTCGTTGACTGTTACGCCTGCATCGATAAGGATCTTTTCTATTTTCAAAGCCCTTGCTTTGGCAAGCATATGCTTATAACTGCTGAAATTGGAAACATCGCATCGAATTCTTTCGCTATTTATAAAGATGCAATCGCGCCAGAGCCTCACCTCAATTGAACCCCCCTTGAGAAGCTCCTCAACTGTCTTCATGAGTGCGGTAGCAGCTTTGGCTACAGTATCATTCTGGGGATCGTAGATGTGAAGCAGCCTGTCGATAGCACTGAGCTGAGATATAAGTGCACGGCCAGCCTGCAATTCAGCAGCGAGCTCATCCTGCTCGAGATCTGCTATGGCTTTCTCTATCACCTTCTCATTTGTCATTGGTAATCCTCTTAAGTGCAGTTTGCGCAGCCTTTCTCAATCTCCCTGAAGAATGCTCAATGAGATGCTCAAGGAGTTCTTCAGCCATCGCTGGATCAAGCAAATGTGCTATCTCCACTAGAGCGATTTTTGTATCTTCGGCATCGCGCCTCCTGATGAGAGGTCTAACCTTAAGTATGCTTTTGGCAACCTGGCCCTGCGCTTGCGAGGGTAAACCGCGCATGGTGAGTAATAAGGCCATCTTAGAATCATGCCGAAGGCGTCCAAATTCCTTTGATGTGAAAATTCTGCGAAGTCTATCGACTGAGAGCTCTCCCTCGAGGCGTACGAGTGAGACGAGCGCTCTTCGCTTAACCCCTACGTCTGCATCATTGCTAAGATGTGTAAGTGCAGCAATACTCTCTTGAGATCTAACGCTGCCCAGCATCGAAGCAACCCTGCGTCTTATTCTGGCAACAGGATACTCAGCGAAAGTTGCAGCCAGATTTAGAGCACGCTCACTTCCGATTGTCTCTAGTGCTGCAAGTATTGCCTCGACTATCTCAGGTGACGAGTCTTGACCTGATTCCATGAGGCATTCCGGACTCTCACTTGCAAGAGTTGCCAGAGCGCTTATTATGGTCTGCTTTGAAGAGGGATTATCGCAAACAGGAAACATTCCAAGAATCGGACTGACAGCCTCGGTATTGAGTCTTGAGAGATATGACAGACACTGGACGTGTTGGATCTCATCCGTCGTTGCAAGCAAGTCTCGAATGACCCTTAGGTTTTCCTCTGAAAGTCTTGTCGCTATTATTCTCTTGAGGATTTCATCAGCCTGGTCATCCTTCAGGGTTTCGGCCATTATCCTGACCCTTGCGAGCGCATCAGCTGCAAGTCCGATCTGGCGTGTTGCAAGGCATTTGTCAAGAAAGCCAATGAGAGCATTCTCAAGATCGACGAAAGTATCCACGGTTGGCTGGGTCTCGAAGGTCCATGAAAGAATCTGCCAGACCTTGCGCAGGAAAAGGTCGTCGTGAATGGAGAAGGTGAGTTCCTGAATCTCTTGGATTTCATTTGGGGTGAGCACTATGGCTGGCTTTATGGCGGCAACATCATCAGCCACCTTATTCCACTTAACAGGCGTACTGAGGGACCTGGCAGGCTTCTGCGAAGCTTCTTTGGTCACCTGAGAGGCTTCCAAACCTCCGGACTCAATATCTGTAACCTCGACATATGATATTCCATGCAGGTCCTTCTCCCAGAGGATGGTTACCAGGTCATCGTCTATGCGATCGACTTCAAGTGCCTTACTCAAGGCATCGAAGAAGGCTACGAGCTCATCAGTGGTTACGTCTTGATGAAAGGTTATGAGTCTTATTCCGTCGCGGTAGAGCCTGAAGGCAAGGCTTTGATGCTTATCAGAGTCGGTGTAGACGACCTCACCTTTGTGGAGAAGCTCAAACTCTCTAACAACAAGGGTGAGAGCATCATTTTCATCGAAGAAGCGATCAAGCGCATCTTTAACGTTCTCAAGTGAGCGGATGAACATTCGGTTGTTCGGTAGGTACATCTGGTAGGTCTTCGCAGCTTTGACCAGAAGGCTTACGATCTCCTTGACTTGTTCTTGACTTGATGTGGAAACTTCTTCACACGATGTCACACGGACCCCTCCGGAAGCCCAGCCTGCGGCTGGGCACACTACCGCGTTAGGCTTTATCTTACCTAATATCGGCATTCTACTTGCTACGCTTTAAGTAGCCCATCCTCGCAGAAGCCAATGGTAATCCCGCCCGCAGGTATCCTTGCTATGTCCGACAGGACACGCTCGAGCCTCTTAAAATCTATCGCGCAAGTTATGATTTCGAGACTGACACGGTGGGACTGAGGATACAACCCATTGTTTCAAAATATGGTGGTGAGAGGATGGGTTGTTTATGAGATATGGGTGTTGACGGGTGAATAAAGCCTCAGAATTTCTGGGCTGCATCATCGTCACTAAAGGCTGCAGCCTATCGATGGAAGAAAGTCTAGGGTGATAGCTCTAGGTTTGAACTGGTAGGCGGGGCAATGTGAGTCCGCACACTTGCACCTCCAAGTTGCCTGATCTGGCTCACGTGACACCCGCACTTCTGTGATTATTTCTGCCTCTACTATGAACATGGGTTGCTTCTTCCTTTTGGGGCCGGGCGAAAAGGGCTCATATTTGAAAGACTAGTCATAGGATCGGATGTGTTGACAAAGCAAAAGATAGTGTTATAGTAAGGGACGGCCACGTCGCAGGGCGGCGGTGGCTTGTGCTTTATCTCAGGAGGCAGAAGACAATGAGGAAGAGTAAGAAGGCTAAGGCAAAGATTCACGGGAAGCGCTCTCAGGCAGCAAAAGCGCGTGCTGGGGCAGCAGGCTCTGAGACTGGTCGGAAGGCAAAGACTCTGAAAGCGCTTTCACTTGAGTATCGTAAGCAGCATGGTGGTTTGATTGGTATTGAGAGCAAGGTTCCCATAAAAGACAAGCACGCTTTAAGCGTGGTCTATACGCCAGGTGTAGGCAGCCCATGCGTAGAGATCCACGCCAACAAGGAGAAGTCGTTTGATTACACATGTCGAGGTAACACAATTGCTGTGCTCACGGATGGTTCAGCTGTGTTGGGTCTAGGCAACGTTGGACCAAAGGCTGCGCTGCCTGTCATGGAAGCCAAGTCCGTGATATTCAAGACCCTGGCTGGTATCGATGCCTTCCCTATCTGCGTTGATACTCAGGATCCTGAAGAGATTGTCAAGGTTGGATTGGCTCTTGTTCCAACCTTCGGTGCAATAGCAATTGAGGACATTTCTGCTCCCAGATGCTTTGTCATTGAGGAACAGCTGGCAAGAGGAATGAGCATACCGGTTTTTCACAGTGACCAGCATGGTGCAGCTATTGCAGTGTTTGCTGCCCTCACCAACGCTCTCAAGGTGGTCAAGAAAAAGATGGCAGGTCTCAAGGTTGTAATCTCAGGAGCCGGAGCCGCTGGTATAGCAATAACCCGGATGCTCGATGATGTTGGCGTCAGGAATATCATCGTTTGCGATACGCGAGGCGCAATCTACGAAGGAAGGCTTGAGCACATGAATTGGGCGAAGGCTGAGCTTGCCCGCCATACGAATCCAAGAAGGGAGAAGGGCAAGCTAGCTGATGTGCTTAAAGGTGCTGACGTTTTCGTCGGGGTCTCGGCTGGTAACATAGTTACCAAGGAGATGATAAAATCAATGGCTTCAGATGCCATTGTCTTCTCGCTTGCCTCCCCCGTACCTGAGATAAAGGCTAAGGCTGCTCGAGAAGCGGGTGCAGCAATTGTTGGCTCCAGCCTTCCTGAGGAAGCCAACGAGGTTTCTTGTTTGCTAGCCTATCCAGGCTTCTTCAGAGGCTTGCTTGAGGTTCGAGCCAGAAATGTCAACAAGCAAATGAAACTTGCTGCTGCTAAAGCTATTGCTTCACTTGTCAAGAAAGAGGATCTTGCTGCGGGTCGGGTTGTTCCCAAGCCTATGGACTTGCGTGTCCCGGTTGCAGTCGCCAAGGCAGTTGCTCAAGCTGCAATTGAAACAGGCGAAGCACGAAAGGCTGTTGACCCCGCAACAGTTGCCGAAAGGATGCAAAGGTATCTTTACGAAGGTGAGGCAGCGCTCGTTGAGAAGGCAGATGAGGAACCCAAGGCGAGTCTTGGGGAGGAGTCGATTGCTCTCGTCGAACGCTATCACGGTGCTATTGGGATAAAAACGAATGTCAGCCTCCGGGATGAGCGAATGCTCGGTATAATCTCAACTCCGGGAGCTGCTGATGTAGTTGAAGTGATAAAGCGAAGCCCGAACAAGGTCTTTGATTACACTTGCAAGGGCAATCTTGTGGCAATTGTGACTGATGGGAGCGCCGTTCTGGGCCTTGGCAACATTGGACCCGAAGCAGCTATGCCAGTCATGGAGGGCAAGGCTGTTCTTTTTAAGACATTTGCCGGGGTTGAAGCCTTTCCCATCTGTGTTGATAGTCAGGATCCCGTTGAGATAGTTGACGTCGTGAGTCGAATTGCACCGAGTTTCGGTGGCATAAATCTTGAAGACATATCAGCTCCGAGATGCTTCCAAATCGAGCGTGAGCTCACCAAGCGCCTTGACATCTTCGTCTTTCACGATGATCAACATGGAACGGCAGTTGTTGTGCTTGCAGGTTTGCTCAATGCCTTAAAGCTTGTTGGCAAGAAAATTGAAGAGATAACCATAGCTATGAACGGCGCTGGAGCAAGTGCCATAGCAGTCGCCAAGCTGCTCCTTAAGGTCGGAGTTAAGGACATAGTGATGTGTGACCGCAGAGGAATAATCTATGAGGGTCGTCCTGAAGGGATGAACTGGGCTAAGGTTGAAATGGCAAAGATAACTAATAGAGAGAAATTGAAGGGGGATCTTGCTGAGGCTATAAAGGGTCGAGATGTTTTCATCGGGCTTTCATCTGCAAACATCGTCTCGAGGCAGATGGTAAGATCTATGGCTAAGGATCCGATCATCTTTGCCCTTGCCAATCCGGTGCCTGAAATAATGCCAGCTGATGCAATAGAAGCAGGTGCCAGGGTTGTAGCCACTGGGAGATCGGATCTTGCAAATCAGATAAACAATGCACTCGCTTTTCCTGGAATCTTTCGTGGTGCCCTCGACACCCGAGCTCGTCGCATAAACGATGACATGAAGGTCGCAGCGGCTCATGGACTTGCAAGTCTTGTTGATGAAAGCGATCTCAGTCCAGAACATATCATACCCAATCCTCTTGATCTGCGCGTGCCATCTGCTGTGGCTGCAGCTGTTGCTGAGGCAGCGATTCGTACAGGTGTGGCAAGACTTAAGATCGATCCCAAAAAGGTTGCTGCAAGAACGCGTGAATATGTGTATGAGGGAAGGCTTGTTCCACTTGAGTAGACCAAGCGGGTTGTGAACACATTATCTAGGCCCCATGCCTGGCTAGTAGCTGCTCAAGTCTTCAACAGCTGAGTGTGTTCCCAACCCGCAACCGACCTTCGGCTTCGGTCGTCAATCATCTGTCTTCATGCGTTTCTTCTTGAGTTGCTCATAAAACATGCTATCAAGCACATCTTTCTTGAAACGCCACTGCCCTCCGACCTTGATACCCGGTACTTTACCTTTCTTAACCAGGCGGTAGAGTGTCCACTTCTTGATGTGGAGATATTCTGCAGCTCCCCTGATGTCGAAAATGACGTCCATCGAGCCACCTCCTCAGGCGATTATCGATAAGCTAAGACTCGTCATTGCATCCGTTTTCTAACTAAGCTTCGGCAAGCCCCATCGAATCTTTAGAAGAAATTGGAAGTCTTTTTGTGTGATAATCTGTATTGGTTCAAAAGGTGTGACTGTTTGGCTGTGTTGACTTGCGGTCGATCCTTCAGGTATCAAGCACTGGCAAGCGCTTACACCTCAAGGTGAACTGGCAGAAGAGGATGGGTGAAGAAGATAATCGCTTCCTTTGGGGCTTTGCCCGTGGCTCGCCTTAATGCTTCGCTGTAGATCGCCAACTGAGGTTCATATCTCCTGGCAGCTTCATCAGCCTTGCCTCCAGGAATCTTTTCGGTCTTAAAGTCGAGAATCGAAAAGCCGTCATCTTCGCAAAAGATGACATCGATTTTGCCTTCGTAGATGACACCTTTATCATGGTAGGCAAAGGGGACCTCTTTGAAATAGTCACGTGATCTTATATGTTTGATGACATCGGAGGAAAGTACCAGGTTTACAACTCTTGTCGCTTCGCTGATTAGTTCATTGCTTGCTTGATAGTCGCCGAGGAGAGCACTTGCCTCGCTCACTTCAACCTTACCAACTTCCCAGTCTGCGAGTTCAAGCAGGCGATGGACAATGTTGCCAAAGAGAAGACTCGTGCCATCACCGGTTGTCACCTCTTCTACAACCTCATGTTTAAGTACCTCAGTTGCTGTGATTATTGGTGTGCCCTTTGCAAGCGAGGTAAGGAGTTTCTCGTTGCGCTTAAGCCATCTCTTTTTCAAAGCCTCAATTCTGGCAAGATCCTTCTTATTCGCCTTCTCCCTAATTTTGACTCTAAATGCAGGTTGAAATCTCCTTGATGTATCGAGAGTCTCACTTGGATAGATCATTATACCTTTAGCCCAGGTGAATTTCCCAATCTCTGAAGCAGATTCAGGTATGAAAGGAGCCAGATAACTTAGCATCGATCCCTTGCGGAGAAGGCCGGTCTTAGTTACTTCAGCCTGGCTCACCCAATAGCATGGAACAACGAGATAGTCCCTTGCACGCGTAAATGCTACATAGAGGAGGCGCTTTTCTTCGGCCTCCGAACGTTTCCTCTCAAAATCCGATAGCTCCGACCAGTTGGCTGTGTGAAGGAGTGACCTGGTCTTACCCATTCTTATAGCCAGATCAGACTTCATCCTGTCAACTATAAAGGTTTCTCGAGCATACCTCGGCGAGGCAAGATCACAAAGAATGACCATTGGGAACTCAAGCCCTTTGGCTTTGTGAATGGTGAGTATTCTGACAAAATTATCCGATCCCTCAACCGTTGGTGCCTCACCCTCCTCGGCCTCGATGCGCTGCATCTGACTCAGGTACTTTACGATTCCTGTGAATGTCTGGATGCCTCTTTCGTAAAGAGCGTGACCGATTTCACCTATCTTCTTGAGATTCGCGAGACGTTGCTCGCCGCCTGGCTTGAGGAGATAGGTAAGGTGTGCTCCCGTTGCCTCAAAGAGATGGTCAAGCAGGTTATCAAGGCTGATATCATTCCTCTGCTTGCGGAGCTCCCGTAGAAGAGCAAATGGCCCCTCCAGGGGTGTGCCTGAAGCATCAGCTAGATAGTTGAGCGGCTTACCGAAAAGCAGAAGATCTTCATCACTGAGTCCAAAAAAGGGTGATCTCAGAGCTCTAATCAGTGCTACCGTATCGTAGGGATTTTCAATTGCCTTGAGGGTTGCGATGAGATCTTCCACTTCCTGTCTGAGATAGAAATGCTTTCCACCGACGATGCGATAATCGATTTCGTAAAGCCTCAAAGCATCTTCTATCGCTCTAAGAGGCGTGTGTGTTCTAAGGAGTATGGCAATATCCTTATAGGCAAGATGGCGGAAACGCCCCTCATGTTTGTCCCAGATGATGAATTCTTCCTCATCGATTGCCTTGCGGATAAAAGCCGCTATGAACATCGATTCAGCAATGCGACGCTCTGCTGTTGTTGGAAATCGAACGAGTTGCTTTGGAGGGTAGATAAGAATAACCCCCGGCGAGGGGTGGCACGTCTCAGGCGGGCGCCCTGGCAGAAGCGGAACATAATCAGGTTGATATGCGCCATCGTCAGGCTGGCATATGAGCTTTTGAAATATGCTATTGACGAAATCTATGATTGCTCGACCAGACCTGAAACTTGTGGATATAGACAGGTGGTTGGAGGAAGGTAATACAGATTTTGCACTGGTATACATTTCTATATCCGCACGCCGGAAGCGATAGATGCTTTGCTTGGGGTCACCAACGAGGAAAAGTTTGCCAGGGGCAATTGCGGTATCGCTCAGAGATCTCACTGACTTCCCATCTTGAGAACTCAGGTAGAAGACGATCTCTGCTTGAAGTGGATCTGTATCCTGGAACTCGTCGACAAGAAGGTATTTGTAATGAGACTCGAAGTACTGCCTCACCTCAGGGGAGTCCCTGAGCATGTTACGTGTCAAAAGAAGGAGATCATGAAAATCAAGAACCCCCCGCTGAGATTTCAAGCTTTGATAGCGATCAAGAAACTCTTTCAGGTTCTCTGCGAGGCGTGAAATCGCATTATGAGCAATTGTTCTTCTCAAGGTCTCATGGATCTCGCTGAGCTCTATGAGCTTCGCATAGTGACTTGGCGCGATTTGGTTTGCTTTGCGCTTCGAAGGTACAGGGATGTAGAGGTCTCGAAAGATATAGGCCAGCACCTCAAGCATCCCCTGCAGTCTCTCAATTGCACCGAGTTCGCTCCTTAACACCACATCCATCTCGGGGTTGCCAAGCGTGCTTGTCGCAAGCTCCCTGAGCTTGCGCTTGAATTGCGTCAGGGTTTGCTCTATGGGGATTGTCTGGGGCAGAAGATCAAGTAAGTCACGATTGGCTGCAAGAGCAAAAGCAAGACTTTTTATCGAATCAAGACTTATCCCGAGCAGCAGGGCATACCTGATAGATTCGTCATTTTCTTCCATACGCTCAGTGAGGAATTCCTCCCAGGCTTCTTCGGCCATGAGTGAGGCCTCGAGCTCATCAGCTATCTCAAATCCGGGGTCAACTCTCGCTTCGACAGCTCGCTGGCGCAAAAGCTTTGAACAGAAAGCATGTATGGTACTTACCTGCATATGTTCTAAATGTTGGAGACAATATCTTAGGCTCCTGACATCTCTATCCCCTGAGCTTTCCAAGCGCCTCGCTAGCTCTTGCTCAAGTCGCGTCTTGAGTTCCGCAGCCGCTCTCTCGGTGAAAGTGATTGCGACGATATCCTCAGGACGAGCTCCTTTCCGGATTACAAGATTGAGGATGCGATCGATAAGGAGTGTGGTTTTGCCTGTCCCAGCGGACGCCTCAACTATATGAGAGTGATCTAGCTCATTTTGAGCCCGCTCGCGAGCCTTAGTGTCTTTCCTACGTATCTTCATTTTTCATCTCGCATCTGCAAGAACGGAAGAATTCGCCTATCACCTTGCTTACGTTCAAAGATGTACTGCTGAGAGCTGCCGCAGATCTCCCTGAAATCACAATAGCTGCACGAGTATCTATCCGGAACGGCAAAGAAATAGCCATTCTCGATGCCGTTAACTATAGTACCTATTAGGGTCTCGAAATCCTTCCAACGCTCCCCGAGGATCTGTGTATGGAAGCGTATTTCACGCTTTCTCGGCTCCTCCATGAGAAAAAAGTAGGCGGCATAGGTAATTTCCACAGGTCGAGCTAGGCTTTCAAAGAATGCTCTGGCGGCGAGGATGTACATGGGCAGCTGAAGGTTGCGCCCGCCATTGAAATCGTCATGCTCAACTCTTGCCTTACCTGTTTTATAGTCAACGACGCGTGCCTGAGTTCCGTCTTTGCTTAGATCGATGCGGTCTATCCTTCCACAGAGGTGAATCTTACGTTTCCCCATCTCAAGGTAAACATCCCGAGGCATAGCGCCTTCATAGCTCTTATCATACCCCCACATGAGCTCGAAATATGCCGGAAGGTAGGCTTCGTCTTTGAGGGTATCCTCGAAGAAGGTTTCGAGGTGTTCCATTATTCTTGATTTTTCCGACTCCCAGATCATGGTATAGGGAAACACATTTATGGTTGCGTATTCCTCAAACTTACGCTTTGCAATTCTTTTGAGAAGATTCCAGTCGGATTGCTTCAATCTCAAAGGTCTTCCTCTTTTCTCAACGAGATCACTGAAGAATTCATAAAGGATCGAGTGGACGAGTTCCCCCCTCAGAGCAGGATCCAGTGTCGTAAGATCAGCAGGTTCAGGAGCTGGTTCCACGCTCAAGATGTAGCTCAGGAAGTACTTGAAGGGGCATCTTGCATAAGTCTCGAATGCTGTAGGCGAGATGGCTCTGGCTTCAATAGAATGGTCTCGAGCAAGCCTCTGGCGTGCATCTTCTGAGGTGAGCATACCATCGAATTGGGTGAACTCAGGTTTTCCCCAGCGTTTTGCTTCAGCCTCGATGATTCGCGTCAGGTCCTTTTCGGTGCTTAGAAAATCGACGATACTAGTGATTTTTCTCCTATTTAAACCCTCAGCTGCAATAGCGACTTCAAACTCACGCCGAGTCAAGGCTCTAGTTGGATCCTCAGGAGCAATACGTGAAAGTGGGATATATCTTAGGATAGTTGAAGTGGCAAGTCTCTCAGGGATAGGTTCCTTACCTTCAAGTGTACCGATGACGGCATAGAGGAAAGGAGATGGCAAATGCTCGCGCATCGAATAGGGTTCGAGGCGTGGGTAAGAGAGGACGAGGCATTTGCTGGCACAAGAGGTTGCGATTTTGAAAAGCAACCTTTCTTCGTCGTACCGACGCAAGGTCTTCAAGGTGAGAGGCTTCTGAGGTGTACCGCCAAGTAGTTTGTTTATCTCCACTCGCTCATTCTCAGTGAGTATGGGATCTTCACTTGGCTTCGCTGGAAAGTAGCCATCAATTAAACCGGGGACTACAACTACATCAAAATTGAGGCCGCGTGCAGCCATTACACTGACTATCGCCGGTCCATTGCGCTGGAATCTCCCCGATGGTACGGAGGCATTCTCAAGCACGCTTTGAACTGCATGCATGAATTCGGAAGTCGTTGGATGGCCAACACCATCAAGATAGCTGAGCCCTTCGATCTCGTCTCTTACCTCTTCTAACATAGGATCACCAGCTTTTGGGCTTTCCCATTGGGCAATATTGGCAAGCAGGTTATTCATGGCTTTGGCTTTGGAACCCCAGGTAGGACTGGTTTCGATTTCATTGAGATGTTGTGAGATGTGTTTGAAGAAAGCCGTGAGACTTCTCAGGGCTTCCTTTTCATTATCTGTCTTTGACCTCACCGAACTATGAGTCGGCTGACTCAAGGCCTTCTCATATGCCTTAAGACGTTCTAGCCATTGTTGCCTTCCCTTTATGATACCGGCTCTTATTGTGATTGCATCCCAAAGATCGACACCATCATGGGCCATGTAAGGCTGGATTAGGTTGGCAAGCTCAATGACCTTTTCCCTTGAATAATTTGTCTCATAAATTTCACCAAGCATCTGGGCACACTTTCCAGCCGGAGCTCCTGCGAGTGTCGCAGCTCCGGGGATATAGGCCTGAATTCCTACCTTGCCAAGTATTTGCCCGAAGAGCTCACTGTAAGGCTGGGGCTTTCTAAGCAAGATGCCTGTCCTGCTGAGATCAATATCCCTTTCGAGGCAGATTTGTAGAAGGGCTCTTACTGCTTCCTGAGCTTCTGCTTGCTCTCCAGGTGCAGAGATTATCACAACGTTGTGTTCACTTCCGCCATATGCCTTGTGTGCATTGAAGAGATTGGTATTTAGATGAGTGAGTGCATCTGTGCCGTCATATGTTGGCGTAAGTGAAATCTCCCCGAAGCCAAGCTCACCCAACCACTTCTTTGTTGGGAGTGCATAGGCATAGGAGACGCCTTCTTCAAAAGGGAAAAAGATAGTAGCCGCCTTTGATTGCGCTGCTGCCTCGATTAGAGATTGCTGGAGAGCATTGAAATCATAGAAGCCATAGATGAGCAGTCTTGGAGAGGAGGTGAGGGGTTTCCACGAGGCAATACGTTTCGTAGCAGTAAGCAATGCGTCATGCATATCATACCAGCCTGATTGGCTCTTGATAATCTCATAGCTTCCCCAGATTCTTGCTAAGTCACGTATCTTGCGCCTGACGGTTCCCGCGAAATTCTTGCTAAGCTGCTTTAGTTTCTCTGGGGTCAAGGAGGCGTCCTTTAGGTCATCTACTGTATCGAGAATACTGTGAACCAATCCTGGGAAGTGGCTTACAGGCGCGAAGTAAAACCTCGGCACCTTCTTCGAAAGATCTTCAACTACAGATTTCACGATGGCTTCATCAGCAAACGCTGGTAGACGGAGCATTCGATTCCCATCTCTGCTATTCCTTGAGATTTCAAGGCTCACATCTTCGATTGTGAAAAAGCGTATGTTGAGATGGTCAATGCCTCTTTCCGGGAGAAGCCTTGAAAGATGGAGAGCAGCGAGGTGGGAGGGCACGAAGACTACTATTGGCTGGACAGAATCGATAGACTTCAGGTGCTTGATCTCTTTGATGAAAGTCTGCTCAAGTGCTCGATAGCTTCCCGCGAAGACAATGTGTTTTTCGGAATCTATCACTATGCTGCTCGCTTTTGATGTAAAACGCCCTTTCCGCTATACGATTTTAGCCTTAAGGTTGCGCAATCCGCAAGTATTATGGCTTTTGATGGGGCATCCAGGATTAGGCCTTTGGTTTGAGAATGAGGAGTTTTGCGTTTATTGCAACGATGACTGTGCTGAGCGACATGAGGATGGCTCCAATGGCAGGGCTCAAAAGAATCCCAGCCTTATAGAACACACCAGCAGCAAGCGGAATTGCAACGGCATTGTAACCTGTTGCCCAGGCAAGATTCTGAACCATCTTGGCATAACTCTTTCTGGCAGGACCTACGATTGAGACTGCGTCGAGACGATTACCCCTCACAAGAACGGTGTCAGCTGTTTCGACAGCTACTTAAGTACCGATTCCTATAGCAATCCCTACATCCGTATGTTCGAGCGCGAAGGCAAAGTCTGATTGAAGTGCTGCCGGCCAGATGGCAAGTGTCAATCCACTGCTAGCAATGGCAATTATTGTCAGCCAGAGATCTGCTCTATTAGCAAGATCCTGTGTCGGCGATCTTGACTGCTGAGCTTCACGCACAGGCTCGATTACTTGGGCCAGGGAAGTCCCAGGCGAATATAGGGATCACCAGGAAGCCCTATACTTTTATGATACTTGCTAAATCTTGCCTTTGCATCTTAAAGGAGGTAAGCGTTTGCCAGGTTTGCGCAGCGTGGTCAGAGTCGAGGCCGAAGGCAGTGAGCCGGTGGACGCTGGCAACCAGACAGGTGGGCATCCCGGTGTCTGGAAACAACGGCGGCTTTTCAGATGGAGTTAGCTGTGTCAGGTTTAAGCCAACCGCGAAGGGGGATTAAGTATTGATGGTTGAAACTCTGAATTTCAGTTGTATAATCGGTATATGCGATGGGCATTTAGAAAACCTTGTATTGAATTTGCTCATGCAGGGTTAGCCATTGCCTGGCGAGGAGACGTATGAAAGTTAGGTGTCCTCGATGCGGCTTTCTTGATGAAGGCAATTTCTGTAGCAACTGTGGGGCGCGCCTACCATCAACAGGTGCTGATTCCAAGACGAAGCCAGTCTCACCAGCTTCCTGGCTTGAGAAGTGTCCAGTTTGTAAGACTGGAAAGCTCTTGCTTGTTGAAAAACGTGGCTTGCTTGGGATAGGCAAACATCAAGATGTTGAATGTAATCTCTGCGGGGCTGTCTTTGTTCCCAAAGGGAAAGGTTACAAACTTTCGAAGGTGAATGACACATCAAGTGCTACTTGGAAGGCTTATGGCAATAAGGTGCTCAAGGAGCATGAATGGGCAAACATTGCCAATGGTGGCTTGAGCGATGAGGAGCAGAAATCTGCCGACATGGAAATGTGGCTGAGCGAGTTGCGGGAAGGAAGAGTGAGGATAACAGTCGGAGGCGATGCCCCGATACTTCCTAAGAGGGACGAGGACATCCATATTGCTCTTGACGGTGTTTCACTTCAGGAAGCGCGAGCTGTGAGGACGGGGAGCTATGGCGGACCAAGTGTTCGCCTTTCTAAGGGGCTTTACTTTCGTGTAGGAGGATTCAGCGCCCAATCGCATGATGAGATCAAGGTAATTGACGAAGGCACATTCGTTGTGACCAATAAACGTCTTATCTTTGTTGGCAAGAAGCGAACCTACAGTGTCAATTTGCGCAAGATAATATCAGTTGAGCCCTTCGAGGATGCCGTTGGTATAAGCAGGGAAGGAAGGCAGAAAGTTCAATACTTCACTGGGCTTGACAGGGCAAAGCTAACGATCACAATCGATGGCAGAAAACATGTGGAAAAGCTCTCAGGCCTTATCATCATGTATCTAATTGAAGGGCTCGTCAAACAGCTGGGTTAAGGTAACGAGCTCGTGTTTCCCCTAAAACTCAGTTTTACCGCTGAAGTTGAAGTCCTTGATCTTGAGTGCCGGAACCACATTCGCACCATACCAGTTTGACAGGTGCAAGTGAGCTTCCTTCGAGATCATCTCGACATTTGAGAAAGCATCAAGCATGCTATGGGTGAAGCGCAGATTCTTGACCGGATACTTGACTTTGCCATTTTCGACATAGAAGGTTCCATCCCGTGTCATGCCGGTAAAAAGAGCCCGTCGGGTATCGAGAAGTCCATTTATGTAGTGGAAACGGGTAACCACAAGTCCCCTGTCTAGAGATTCGATCATCTCTTCGATTGTGTGTTCGCCTGGCCCAAAGAAGATATTTATGGGAAGGGCAGAGATCTCTTCACCTGGTGGAAGAGCGTGGCCTGTGGATTGTTTTCCTTCCTTTCGGGCTGTAATCGTGTTGTAAACGACATTCTTTGCTACGCCATTCTCAATGAGAGAGATTCGTTGTCTGGGTACACCCTCGAAATCGAAGGGCATGGGGATACCTTTCGTATCAAGGCCATCATCCCAGATCGAGATATTTTCTCCCATTATGCGCTCGCCAAGTCTGCCACTCATGAAGCTACGACCTTCCTGGAAGGATTCGGCACCGAAGCCAATGTAGGAAAGCCAGTTCATGATCTCGTCAACAGCCTCAGGTGATATAACGACATCATACCTGCCTTCTTCGATCTCTCTTGGGTTCTGGCTGTCAGCGCATATCTTGGTCGCCTTCTCACCTATCTTGCGGGCATCGAAGTCGGCTATGTTGAGGCTGGAAAAGTCAGCATAGCCAGAGCTTGTTGGGGACATAACGACTGTATTCATGTAGGCTGATGTAGACCTGTGGTATTGACTTGTTCCCAGGGAATTGGCATAGGCTATCTCATCAGCAGTTGTTGAGTGAGAGCCAGCTGCCAGGAAGCCCAGCTTTTCTGCTTCAGCTATGACCATCTTCACATTCTCGGCACGGCGAACAGGTGTGCAGTTTGCAGTCTCCTCATAGAAGGCTTCCACCTTAGGTGCTCGTGGCGAGTTCGCAAAGGATTCGAAATTTGGGTTTGGAACCTGGGAATCAGCTATCTGGGCAGCACGCCTAGCAAGTTGCCTTAAGGATTCGGTATCGGTGAGATTGGATCTTGCAACACCAATCTTCTTTCCCTTGGCAACCCTCAGAAGGATAACTGTATCCCTTTCAAAGACGTTCTGATGAATTGTCGAGTTGGCAAATCGTGTAAGCCCACTCGCCCTACCAAGAAGGACTGCTTCAGCCTGTTCAACCTCAACCATTGTCAGGAGCTTCTTAAGAATCTCTAATGCTTTTGCTTCACCTATCATCTTATACACCTACCCTCACTTTTCTGAATCGTGCGGGAGCCGCACCATGAGCCACATGGGCTACCTGCATGGGTTCGCCCTTGCCACAGCTCGGAATACCCCAGATATGCCAGTGCTTGGAATTGCAGACGGCATCGCATGAAGCCCAGAATTCAGGCGTTATACCTGTATAGACTGCATTCTTAACCAGTCCCTCAATCTTTCCATTCCTTATTCGCCAGGCAATCTCGGTCCCAAACTGGAAGTTGAGGCGCTTATCATCAATGCTCCAGCTCTTATTGGAATCAACCATGATACCATCCTTGGTATCCTTGATAAGATCTTCCAGCTCCCATTCACCTGGCTCAAGGTTGATGTTTGTCATGCGAATGAGAGGGATGCGATTCCAACCATCCGCACGCATACAGCCATTACTCTTCTGGTTAAGCTTTGCTGCTGTTTCTCTTGAGGTTAGATATCCAACGAAGATGCCATTCTCGACTATGGGGGTGCGTTGGGCTGGGACGCCTTCATCGTCATAGCCGAATGTTCCAAGTCCTCCTTCACATGTTGCATCCTGGAAGATCGAGACATGTTCCGAACCGTAGCGGAAGTTGCCCATCTTCTCAACTGTAAGAAAACTTGTGCCTGCGAAGCTTGCCTCCATCCCAAAAACACGATCGAGTTCGGTCGGGTGTCCGCACGATTCATGTACTTGCAATGCTAGCTGAGAGCCGCCGATTATGAGATCCATCTCAGCCGATGGGCATTGAGGTGCCTTAAGCAGGGCTGCTGCCTCCTCGGCGGTCTTTTCGGCATTGTCAACAAGCTTCATTTGCTGGACAAATTCAAAGCCTCGTGTTGCCGTATCACCCCAGGAGGTCGGATAAGACCTCTTCTGAACATCACCATCGCCAATTGCAGTTGCGGCGATACCCGCACCGCTTTCAATTATTGTCTGCTCGATGTCTGCTCCTTCAGTGCTCAGGAAAACTTTATCAGTTCGGTAGAATTGCATCGAACCCTCCGAGACCTTGATCATGCGATTCTTGCGCATGATACGATCAGCCTCAAGCAGGATCGCTATCTTCTCATCTAGGGATACACTGAAGGGATCCTTGATTATTTTTGTCCTGTATGTATCCACCTTCGGCTCTTCCTCGCTCAAGACAACATCCCACTTCTTGAGCAAGCTTGTTGCTTTGGCAATCTCAATAGCTTCGCCTGCTACACGCGAAGCCTCTTCTTCTGAAAGGACTGAGCTGCTCGAGAATCCCCAGCATCCATTCACTATTACCCTTATGCCGAAACCCCTCGAGATCTCATCAGAGATTGAATCAACTGATCCGTTCTTGACAAGAATCTTCTCGCTTCTTGTGGTGACGAGCCGAGCATCGGCATAATCAACTTTGTTTTTTATGCTGGCGAGCACATTCTTGAGTGCATCTTTCACAAGAATCCCCTCCTACCTATTGTTGGATTCACTACACCCGGGATTCCAAAGATCGACAGGTTGCAACCAGTCATGAAACCACGCTTGCCGATAAATGTCAAGCTTTGGATGGGGCAGCAGCCATGCGGGTAGAGCGTTATGCGGGCCTTAGCACTATGGGTTAATGGGTTCTATTGATTGGAAGCGAGCTTGTGCTTGATTGAGGTCAGTGGCAACTGTCTCCTTTAGTTTCCGAGACTGCTTATTCACAAGTTGATTCCGACTATGCCACTGTACCTGTTCTCATGTCCAAGGGCTTCGGCTAAGGGGCGCCTGGCAAAATCGAACCGAGCTTGCAGGCTTCCAAGGTGGAGGCTAAGTCCAAGTCCCCAGGTAAAGTCGCGGATTCGCCCTGGCTTGTCATTGATGTAGCCTACACGCATATGGAAAGTCTCGACCAGGCTAATCTCGCTTCCCCATTTCAAAATCAGTTCTTTATCACTGTTCCTATAGGTCTCATCTATAAGATCCAGATAAGACGAAAGGGCTAGGAGAGGTGGCCTAAATCCAACAAGGGACAATACACTTTTGTAAGGGGCGGTTTCCATCCTGAATCCTACCCCTGCACGCAGACACATCGGCAGGGGGGCCTTGGAGGCATCACACAGCTCGACATCCCTGCCAAAATTAAGATAGCTCAGCCCACCGGAAAGGCTGAGGCGACCATTGGTGCCAATCTTCTCTTCGATCTTGGCCCACAGGCCCACATCCCCAGCCCAGGCACCAGGCTCGCAGGGCTTGTCCGGAGCCCAGGGCGTTCCGACAGACCACTTCCAGCGCTTGATAGCTGCTCCTGTACCGATGTGGAAATTCTCCGAAGGGCTCATTCCCCACGCAACCAGGAACCTGAGGTAACGCTCGTATGACTTGTAGGGCTGGATGGGCTCACCGGAAGATGTCCTTTCCCACCACCTGCCGTAGGAGAGCTCAGCATAATCTACGCCGCCGGCTATCGTAGTTAACTTATCCGCAGACGATTGAAAGCCAAAGTAGGTGCCAACAGTGACAATGTGGACATCGTCTGCCAGCATGGGGATGAGATTGGAGTAGCCGCCTGCAAGGTAGACACCTTTAAGACCGGACAGAAGTGCGGGGTTATAGAGAGCATTGCATGGGTCACCTTCATCGGCAACGCCCGTCTCACCCATCCCATAGCTTCTCGCCGATGGCGACATGACCAGAGATGGAGCTGTGGCTTCGCCTACTGCCTCAAGCGAGGTTACGCCAGAAACAAGAACCATAGCAATTGCAAGCAGGATGCATCGGAACATCATCGGGAACCTCCTAGGAAAAGGATAGGTGCAGAAGACAACCCGAGAATCACCAACTCTGCATGCCCTCGAAAAAGCAAGAACCTTTACGGTTGTCACTGTATCGTGTGTGAGGAATCCTGTCAGGCCACCAGGCTCTTTATTGCCCAATTAGGTTATCACGCCAAGAGCACTGACCTGATGATGCAGCCCTGAGAGCAGTGAGCTTGCCGCTTCTCCTAAAGCCATCGCAGCGACCGTGGGAACCCTGTCGCGTCTTAAGTGTTGACAGTTTATAGGGTTTGGGCATAGGGTTTGTCCACGGGATGGCTTTGCCATCCAGGTGTCTGTCATGCTATAATCAAAAGTGGGGTGTTGGCTATGACAGTCGCTGACCGCCTGTTCATTTTCACTGCCAAGGGTGCTGTCAGAGCAGGTATGAAGATTCTTCCACTTGTATCTGACGAGACTCTTCTAAAGTTCTCACGCCGGAAGATCGCCGAGGTTCCGTGGCCTGAAGGTCGGGACTTCATGGAGAGACTGCTGGTTTTCGGCAAGCGCGCCATATCGGAGGCAAGCGAGAATTGTCGGCAGAAAGCTGCCATGAATTTCTTCTACAACTTCTTGGTTGTGGGATATGTAAAGCGCAAGGCTTTTGGCCAAGAACATGGTTTCCGACCGCCATACTTGCTTGTCATAAGTCCTACGATGAGATGCAACCTCCATTGTTATGGCTGCTATGCGGGCAGCTATGCCAAGGCAGATCTCGACCTGGATACAGTTTGCCGTGTCATTGACGAAGCCAAGTCGATGGGTGCCTACTTTATTGTGATATCAGGTGGTGAGCCTTTTGCCTGGCCCCATATCTATGATCTCTTTGAACGTCAGCATGATGCCTTCTTCCAGGTTTACACAAATGGGAGCCTCATAGACGAAGGTGCAGCAAAGCGCTTATCCGAGCTTGGTAATGTTGTTCCGTGCATAAGTGTTGAAGGTTTTGAGGATGAAACGGATAGGCGACGGGGAAAGGGTGCCTTCAAAGCCATCATGAGAGCGATGGATGCCCTGCGTGAGAATGGGGTTATCTTCGGCTTCTCGGCAACAGCAACCCGAGAGAATAACGATTTTGTAGTGAGTGACGAATTTGTTGATTTCTATGAGAAGAAGGGTTGTTTCATTGGTTGGTACTTTAACTATATACCCATTGGCAGGAAGCCGGATATTGATCTCATGCCAACACCCGAACAGCGTATCTATCGCAGACGAAGACTGTTGCAATTAAGGAGTGAACGGAGAATTGTGCTTGCTGATTTCTGGAATGATGGTCCTCTGACAGGTGGGTGCATTGCTGGTGGCAGAAGTTATCTCCACATAAACTCTAATGGTGACGTTGAGCCTTGCGTTTTCACCCACTTTGCTCTCCATAACATAAAGAAGACGAGCTTGGTGGATGTGCTCAAGAGTGATTTCTTCAGAGCCATAAGGAAGCGTATCCCTTATAGCGACAATTATCTCCGTCCGTGCATGATAATTGATCACCCTTATGTCTTGAGAGAAGTTGTAGAGAAATACGGCGCCCGACCCACCCATCCAGGCGCAGAAGCGCTTCTTACGGAGCTGAGATCCGATCTTGATCGTTATGCTGCCGCCTATGGGAAACTGGCTGACGAGGAATGGTATCGGGTTGAACAGGAAGGACAATTGAAAGCCAGTGGAGCATAACAAGCGGGGGCTAGGGGCTACTGTATTCAGGCTCTCCTGGCCTGCAAGTGTAGAATTCCTTATCATTACAAGTATTGTCTTCGCTGACATTCTATTCCTCGCTCGCCTGGGAAGCAGCGTAATCGCAGGGGTTGGTGTTTCAGTCACCATCTTCAGGGTCTTCTACGAAGCCTTCAATTCGATGGCAGTGGCTTCCACAACTGCTGTCGCGCAGGCATTCGGAGCTCGAAACCAATCACTTGCAACTCGATGCGCAGGACATTCACTTACCCTTGCACTTGTGCTCGGATGCCTATCAGGAGCACTTGGTGTAGCAGTTGCGGAGCCGGCAATGAGGCTCATGGGTATAAGTGGAAGCGTGCTTGAAGCAGGTGTAACCTATATGCGTATTAACATGCTGGCCTCGCCCTTCTATGCTGTTGCTCTGGCAGGCGGAGGCATCCTTAAAGGGGTTGGCGACACACGCACACCCATGATTTTCACCCTCATTGCAAGCGTGTTTAAGATTGGGCTGAGTGCCATTCTCATTTTCGGAAGATGGGGATTGCCTCCTCTTGGGGTTGCAGGAGCTGCTCTAGCAACTCTCATCGGCTACTCTCTCAATGCTCTGCTTATGCTCATCAAACTGCTGCAGGGATTCTCGGGAATGAGGCTGGAGTGGTCGTCACTCAGGCTCGATATGGGCTTGCTCAAACGGCTTGCTGTGCTTGCTTGGCCAGTCGCTGTTGAGCGTATGATAATGAGAACGGGTTTTGTCTTCTACATGAGGATTGTGAGCGCTCTTGGGACAGTTGCACTTGCTGCCAATCAGATTGCGTTGCGCCTGGAATCGGTGTCGCTTACAGTTGGATTTGGCTTCACAGTCGCAGCAACAACTCTTGTGGGGCAGTCCGTCGGACGGCGTGATGTCGCAGGAGCCAAGGCAAGAGCGTACGTTACCATGAGGATGGCACTCATAGCTATGGGCTCAATGACCTTCTTGCTTATTCTCCTGAGACACCTCGCAGTTGGAATGTTTAAGCCTGAAGCGGATGTGAGAAACCTGGCAACCATTTGTCTTACAATCGGGGCCTTTGAGCTGCCTGCCTTTGGGATTCTCTTTACTTTTGCAGGTGCCCTGAGAGGAGCAGGGGATACGAGAAGTCCAATGCTTGTTGCGCTTTTCGGCACATTTCTGCTCAGACTTCCTCTTGTGTATCTTCTGGGTGTAAACTTTGGACTTGGTCTGAAGGGCATCTGGTACGGTACTCTCATTGACTGGATAGGGAGGGCGACACTTATGGCAATCATTTTCAGAAGAGGTGCCTGGAAGTCGAAAACTTTCATTGAAGAAGCTGAGGTAGTCGATATAGAGGAGATGGAAGCATAAGGAGGGAGATATGAAGAAAGTCATCGCGACAGTCAAAAGTGGAAAATGCAACCAGGGATTCCACAAGGTTGGTGATTCGTGGGTAATCGGTGAGCTTACGCCTGAAGGCATGTGCACATCTGCCTTCGATGCTATTTTCCCACTTGTGCTTACACTTCAATGCGGTGGGAAGTTTTTCTGGGAGAAGGATCCAAACGTGACCTATGCCTCGTGTCCCGATGATACGGGTCTTGTCTTTGAGATCAAACTGGTTGGCGAGGAATAAGAAACGCAATTGGAGAAGCGGTGCGGTCGAGGCAACTTCGAAGATCTTCAAGCAGGTCAGATGTTCTGGCAGGGAGGTTTGAGGGTAAGCTCCCCCACGCGCTGCTTGATAAGCTCCTTTCTCAACTCAGCGAGCCAGGGCGAGATGTCATCATTGGTCCCCAGGTTGGTGAGGATGCTTTTGCTGCACGCGTAGGGAAAAAGGTTGTAGTAGCCTCAACTGACCCCATAACTTTCACAAGCCATGAAATTGGATACTACCTCGTTAACATCAATGCCAACGATGTCGCAACAATGGGAGCTCAGCCGAGGTGGCTACTCGCAACTGCTCTTTTACCAAAGGGCATCTCGAGAGGTGCAATCGCAAGGCTCTTTGCTGAGATTGATAAAGCCTGCCTCGAAGTGGGGGCAAGTCTTTGTGGGGGCCACACCGAGATTACGGGTGTAGTGAGTCAGCCAGTTGTTATCGGAACCATGCTTGGCGTGGTTGATGAGGACAGACTTGTTCGACCTCAAAGGGTGAGATCTGGTGATTGTGTGCTTCTTACCAAAAGGCTGGCGATTGAAGGCACCGCCATTATTGCACGTGAGCGACCCGAGGATGTGAGGCTACTGCTTGGGAGGAAGTCATTTGCCAGGGCAATGAAGTTCTTGCATGATCCTGGCATAAGTATTGTTGCCGAGGCTCTCACCGCTGTGAGAGTTGCCAGGGTTCATGCAATGCATGATCCCACTGAGGGTGGGCTGATTTGGGGCATAAAGGAGCTTAGCCTTGCAACGGGTAAGGGAATTGAGGTAGATCTCGAGAGCATACCGATCTATCCTGAGACGAGGCTGTTGTGTGAGCACTTTGGAATAAATGTTCTGGGGCTTATTGCATCAGGTTCCCTCCTGATCGTTGCGAGTGAGAAGGATTCGAAAAGGATAATGCGATCGCTCAGAAGGCGAGGTGTGGAATGCAACCCCATCGGTATTGTCAAGGGCAAACAAGTTGTTCTGAGGAAGCATGGTAAGAAGGTAAGACTTCCTGAGATTGCCTCTGACGAGATAACGAGGATCTTGTAAGGCTCCCCGAGGATGGGAAACCCGAGCCTACGAGGCCTGTAACTTGCTACACTTTAAGTTGCGTTCCCCAGATGAGCAGAGCCACGACAGCAGCGAGGCTGACTATTGCTCCATAAGCAAAAGTAGCTTCGGGCTTCACTTGCCAGAGAATGCCGGCAAGGAGACTTGCTGGCAGTGTTGCGAGCCCTGTTGCTGTGTGGAAAGCCCCCAGTGCAGTTGCCTTGATTTGCGCAGGCGCGAGATCGGACACCATTGCCCGCTGATTGCCATCCACAATGGCATGGACAATGCCATAGAGGGCAAACAGGAAGCCAAATGCAAGGCGTGAATCCAGGAAGACAAAGCCAAAGCAAACGCCTGCGAAAAGCCCGTAGCCAACCACCAGAACGGGCCTTCTCCCTATCCTGTCAGAGAGTAAGCCAAAGGGAAGAGCGAAACCTGCATAGAAGATGTTGAAAAGTACGTACAAGAGGATGGGAGCTCCAATAGCAAGTCTCCCTTCAAAGAGGTGCTGAGCTCTCAGGATGAAAAACATATAGCTGAAATTGCCGAGCGTGAAAATGGTTGCAGCAAGGATAAAGAGACGCAGGTTGTGGGGAAGCGACATCAGGTTGACTTTGAGATTCCTAAATTGTGGTTTACCTTTTATCTCCCTAACGAAATATATGGGTAGGAGGGATGAGAAAGCAACGAGAGCTGCAATCAGGATGACTTTTCCAAGATCGAGCCCCAGGAACCAATAAAGCAAGAAAACAAGTACCGAACCCAGGAGGGCGCCGAGCGTATCAAGTGCACGATGAATTCCAAAAGCCTTGCCCCTCGTCCCTGGCATGGAGTCAGCTATTATTGCGTCCCTCGGGGCCGTTCTCATACCCTTCCCGACTCTTTCAAGCCCAGCGAAAACCAGTACTTGCTGCCAAGTCTTCGAGAGGGCAAGCAGCAGCTTGAAGCCTGACGAAAGCGCATAACCTGATGAAAGAAATATCTTTCTTCTTCCTGTTGTGTCAGACCACCAGCCACATATTACTTTGAGTAGACTAGCAATGCTCTCCCTGAGACCACCAATCGCACCAATCGCCAATCCACCGCCACCCAAAGATGTGATGAACATGGGAAGGATTGGAATAATCATTTCACTGCTGAGGTCGTTGAGGAAACTCACGATCCCCAGAATGACGACATTGCGACTCAAACTACCAGCAGACTTTCCCACATCCATCAATTTTCTTTATCCTGCTTTGCTCTTCGCTGGCGGGCCTGAAGATAGGAAAGTGTCACCCCGAGGATGATACCCAGCCTGATGGCTGTTGCCCAATCGAACCAGCCATCGCCATGAGCGATGAGACTATAGATGTAAGAGACAACTGCAGAGACGACAAATACAATTGCAAATGTGATGACGCCGTCAAGCAAAGCCTGAGCTATTCTCATTTCAAACTCCTTCGCTTGGTATCCTCCCCCTGTCATGCATACCACTGCCTCCCGCCCGAGTCTCCCATATGATCATCGTAAAATCGCAATTGTGTCAAGCGCTTTCAAAGCTTATGCTTGAGCGTGGGGTGCTTCAATGACACGGATCTACATCTTGATTCTCTTGCTCTCTCAGGTGGGCAGTGCTGTTCCAAAGGATCCCGGTTTGGTAAGGGGGGGTGGTTCCACTTGCGAGCAGCTTATTTCGGGAGTCGATCTATCGGATCTATCCCCGATCGAATCTAAGGGAGTACGATTTTACAATCCGGATGGCGAAGAGGAGGACTTACTCTCCATACTTAAGAAGGCTGGTGTAAACATGGCTAGGCTGAGGGTGTGGGTAGACCCCGAAGATAGCCATTCGAGCCTCAGGGAGGTGAAGGAGGCTTGTGAGGAATTGAGAGCTCTTGGTTTCGACTTATGGATCGCCTTACACTATTCGGATACTTGGGCTGATCCTGGCCATCAGATTCTGCCGCGAAGATGGCGAGGCATGTCATACGATCTTCTCAAGGATAGCCTCTACTCATATACGCAGATGGTAGTTCGTGAGACAAAGCCCAGTATCATCCAGATAGGTAACGAGACTAATGCGGGTTTCCTCTTCCCATATGGCCGCATCATCGACACCAATGAGGGGTTCAAGGGACTAATTTCGACCGCTATTAGGGCTGTAAGGGAGATCAGTCCCGACACAAGGATAGCTATTCATTATGCTGGCTACCGGGGAGCTGAGGAATTCTTCGCTGGGCTCGCAGGTATGGACTACGACATAATTGCTGTTTCCTATTACCCCTGGGCGCACGGCAAAGATCTCGAAGAGTTGAGATCGACACTGAGAAACCTGTCGGAGATTTTCGGGAAGGACATTGTCATAGCCGAGACAGCTTATCCCTTTACACTCGACTGGAATGATTGGACTCATAATATAGTGGGGGTCAAGCAACACCTGATATTGCCTGACTACCCCGCTACACCCGAGGGCCAATTGGCTTTTCTTCAGAGGATAAAGGAAATCATCACTGAGACGCCGCGAGGAATAGGTTTTTGCTATTGGGGAGGGGCTCTCGTTGCTTTTGACGGACCTGAGTCATCGCAAGGATCACACTGGGAGAATCTGGCTCTCTTCGATTTTGGTAACAGGGCGCTGCCGGTGCTTAAGGTATTTGATTCAGGCAAACCATGAGGACGTAAGCTTGACCATGGTGAGAGCGAGGGGTTCGAAGAGAAAGTCTGTCAATTGAAAGTTCAGGAAAAAGGGATCTTTGCACGTGTCTTCAGCCTGGCTCGCAAACTGCGATTAGCTCTTCGCCTTGACATGTGTAATCCTGTGTTCTAACATCTTGCAATTCAAAAGCGTAGGGGCGGAACGGCGTGCTGATACCGCTAAGCATAAGAATGGGCTTCAGGAAAATGCTCTCACCCCTTGCAAGATTGCTCAACTCAGCAAGCATAAGTCCAAATCAACTGACACTTCTTGGGCTTGCCCCGGCTGTCCTTGCTGCAGTCTTTTTTGCAAAAGCGAGGGTGAGATGGGGAGGCGTACTCGTCGGGATTTCAGGGCTCCTTGATCTCATGGATGGTCTTGTGGCCAGAAGCGGTAATCGTCAGACGACCTTTGGCGCCTTACTCGATTCTACAGTTGACAGGTATGCAGAGATTGCTATCTTTTTAGGGCTTGCTATCCTCTTCAGGGATGGCATCACCCTTTATGGAGTCATGCTTGCGTTGGCAGGCTCCCTGATGGTAAGTTATCTCAAAGCCAGGGCTGAGGGGCTGGGTTCGGAATGTGATGTGGGTATACTTCAGCGACCTGAGCGCTTGGTGATTGTTATCGTCGGAGCCCTCCTGGGTAAGGAGGCTCTCAAGTGGGCAGTGTGGCTTGTTGCGATTCTTGCGAACTTCACTGCTTTGGAGAGGCTTGTGCGGACGAAAGGGCGTATGAGCTCTCAGTCTAACAGGAACAAAGTTTAGAATGGAGGTTGGAGATGGGAAAGGTAAGAGCAGCAATTATTGGCGTTGGTAATTGTGCATCGGCACTTGTTCAGGGAGTTCATTATTACAGGAATGCCAAAGAGGGTGAGATAATCCCCGGTATTATGCATGTCAACCTGGGGGGATACCACATAAGCGACATTGAATTTGTAGCCGCTATTGACATCGATGCAAACAAGGTCGGCAAGGATCTGTCTGAGGCTATATTCACCAAACCTAACAACACCTATAAATTCTGTGACGTTCCGAAGACGGGTGTCAAGGTGGTGCGAGGCATGACCCATGATGGTCTTGGACTTTACCTTTCAAAGATCATAAAGAAAGCACCAGGCAAGACGGATGACATCGTGAAGGTTCTCAAAGACAATGGGGTTGATGTTGTTGTCAACTTCCTTCCAGTCGGAAGTGAGGAGGCAACTAAATGGTACGTGGAGCAGATCCTGGAAGCTGGCTGCGGCTTTGTCAACGGCATCCCTGTCTTTATTGCAAGGGAGGAATACTGGCAGGAAAGATTTATTCAGCGGGGTCTGCCCGTGATTGGCGATGACATAAAGAGCCAGGTTGGTGCAACCATTGTCCACAGGGTTTTGACAAGGCTCTTCAGGGATAGAGGTGTGCGCCTTGAACGAACAAGTCAGCTCAACGTTGGTGGAAATACTGATTTTCTCAATATGCTTGAGCGTTCCCGACTTGAATCGAAGAAGATATCCAAGACAACAGCTGTTACCTCCATGCTTGATTACGACATAGGCGAAGGCAATGTACATATCGGGCCTAGCGACTATGTCTCATGGCTTACCGATAGGAAGTGGGCGTACATTCGACTTGAGGGACGCACCTTTGGCGATGTTCCTCTCAATATTGAGCTGAAGCTCGAGGTTTGGGATTCGCCTAATTCGGCAGGTGTGATGATAGATGCAATAAGATGCTGTAAGCTTGCAATGGATGCTGGGATGTCAGGAGCGATTATTGCGCCTAGCGCCTACTTTATGAAGTCCCCACCCAAGCAATTTCCTGACGATGTGGCAAGGGATATGGTTGAGCAATTCATAAAGGATTCTGTTGGTAAGAAGAAACCCGTTCACAAGAAAGCAGCCAAGAAAGCTCGTAAGTAGACTTCGAGAAACGCTACTTGAATTTGGGCTTCGATTACGGGTATCATCTTGCTGAGCCGTAACGAAGCCCAATGTGTTAGGATCAGCATGCTACCCTGAGAAGATGAGCATGAAGGGAATTTTTATTACGTTCGAGGGTATTGAAGGTAGTGGTAAGTCAACTCAGGCTCAGCTTATAAGGGATCTTCTTATTGGCATGGGTTTTGAAGTTGTGCTGACACGGGAACCTGGCGGTTCTCCAATTGGTGAGAAGATAAGGGAGATCTTGCTTGATTCTTCTAATCGAGAAATGGAAGCCATGACAGAGCTTCTGCTTTACGAAGCTAGCAGGTACCAACATGTTGCTGAGGTGATAAGGCCTGCACTTGACGATGGCAAAATCGTGATCTGCGACAGGTTCTTTGATGCTTCCACTGCTTATCAGGGTTACGGTCGCGGTATTAAGATTGATACAGTGAACAAGTTGAATCTTATTGCAACAAATGGACTGAGAGCTGATCTTACTATTGTGCTGGATCTTCCCGTGGAGGAGGGTCTCAGACGTCTTGGGAGGCGACCTGATCGCATTGAAGGTGAGAAGGCAGAATTCCATGAGAGGGTTCGTCAGGGCTATCTTAAGATTGCTGAAAGTGAACCCGAAAGGGTGAAACTCCTCAATGCTCGAGGCTCAATAGATGAAACATTTGAGAAAGTCAAGCAAGTGATCAACGACTATCTAAAACTCAGGAAAGTGAGGTCTTAGCTATGGGGCATATCAGGGGCATGAAGCTAGGTCTGATCGTTACCGCAATCGGACTTGCAGGTATAGCAAGCATGGTGCTCGCAAGAGCTACCAATCCTATAGAGAGCGCAATGCTCTTCAATGAGGTCCTTAAGCACATAAGGGATGACTATGTTGATGAGGTTGACCTCGACAAGCTCATGACAGGTGCCATCAGGGGTATGCTCAACACGCTCGATCCCCATAGCCAGTATCTCACTCCCAAGCAATATGAGGATCTCATGGTAAGCACTCACGGAAGTTTCGGCGGCCTGGGTATCGAGATAGATATTCGCAATGGGTGGTTGACCGTTATCGCACCCATCGAGGGAACACCTGCTTATAGAGCTGGTATAAGAGGCGGTGATCGCATCGTAAAGATCGAGGGAAGGTCGACTCGTGGCATCACAATGACAGAGGCTGTACAAAAGCTGAGAGGGCCCAAGGGGACAAAGGTAACGATTACCATCCAGCGTGAGGGTGAGCCAGAGCTTATCGATTACACCATCACCCGCGATATTATCAAGATAAAGAGTGTGCCATTCTCCACAATGATTGACGGCGACATTGGCTACGTCAGGATTGCTGCATTTTCAGATGATACAGCCGATGAGCTGAGAGAAGCTCTCGCGAAGCTCAGGAATCAGGGTATGAAGAAACTCATAATCGATCTCAGGCGCAATACTGGAGGTCTGCTTTCCCAGGCAATAGAGGTTAGCGAGCAGTTTGTCAAGCCTGGCCAGGTAATTGTTTCGACAAAGGGACGCAGACGTGAGCAGAATCGTATCTATAGAGCCGGTCCACGAGCTAAGGGCGGAGATTACCCGTTGGTAGTGTTAGTTGACAATCAAAGTGCGAGTGCGTCGGAGATAGTTGCTGGAGCCATTCAGGATCTCGATCGAGGTCTTGTTGTTGGGCTTTCCACATTTGGGAAGGGTACAGTTCAGAGTGTTATGAGACTGAGTGGTGGGGGTGCCCTTAAGCTAACAACAGCCAAGTATTACACTCCGAGCGGACGCAATATCAACAAGGATGAGGAAGGCTCTGAGGAGTCTGCCATCATTCGTAGCGACGTTTCTGATTCCAATCATGTTTACTACACCATTGGTGGCAGGAAGGTCTATGGTGGGGGTGGTATTAAACCCGATATCAAGATCGAGCCTGAGGAGATGCCCAAGATTGCAAGTAGACTCGCAAGAGAAGGTCTCATCTTTGAATATGCAGTCCACTATGTTGCCACTCACAAGGATGTAGGGCCTGACTTTGGTGAGGATCCTGGCTTGATTACAGACTTCAAAAGCTTCATCAAGGATAAAGAATTTGAGTTCACTGACGCTGAGTTTGAAGATGGCAAAGATTTTCTCCTAATAATGCTAAGGTCGGAGATAGCCAGAAAGATCTGGGGCGATGAGGCTGCGTACGAGATATCGATTGAAGGCGATAGCCAGCTTCAAAAAGTCATAGACATCATGGAGAAGGCAAATACGCTTTCCGATCTCTTTGCCCTGGCAGCCACGTATTCCGATGAGAGCCAGAAGAATTGATGGAAGCATCGCTTTTCATAGACTTTGATGGAACGATTTCGCCGGTGGATATATCCAACAGGTTTTTCAGGGCTTTTGCTGGCGAAGATGCAGAAACTGCTATAGATGAGTGGAAGGCTGGCAAGATAAGCTCAGTTGAATGTTTGCAGCGAGAACTTGCTGCCTTTAGAGGCGACATCTCAGAGCTCGCACGTTTTGCACGGCGCCAACCAATTGATCCTGGCTTTCACTCCTTACTTGAGGAATGCACGGACATCGGTGTTGATGTGTTCGTCGTAAGTGATGGGCTTGACTACTATATAAGAGCATTCCTTCAGGAGCATGGCTGTGCAATCGAGTTTTATGCCAATGTGCTCGAGGTCGTCGATGGCAAACCTTCCTTGAAATTTCCCTTTTTCAATGAAGCATGTGGCAAGTGTGCCAACTGTAAGTCGGGTCATGTTGAAGCGGAGAAGCGGAAGGGTAAGCGCATTGTCTATGTAGGTGATGGGCTTTCAGACAAGTGTGCAGCTGCCAAGGCGGATTTGGTTTTTGCCAAGGGCGATCTCAAATCCTACTGCATCGCCAATGATATCCCCTTTGAAGAGTTTCGGAGCCTCGAGGATGTTGCCAAGAGAATCCGTCCAGCCCTTGAGCACCTGCACAGATCGACCATATGAAGCTCAACTCAACTGAGCTCGGCAAGGTTTTTCTGGCGCCTCTCAGCGGTGTGGCTGACTCGCCATTTCGCCGCATATGCAAGCGCTTGGGAGCTGAAACCGTCTATAGCGAAATGGTCAGTTGTGAAGGACTTACTCGCCAGAATAGGCTGAGCTTTGAGATCCTCAGGTTTCATGAAGAGGAACATCCCATTGGAATTCAGATATTCGGTAACGACCCAGGTAGGATGGCAGAGGCTGCAAGGATAGTTGAAGCAACACATGCAGATTTCATCGACCTGAATATGGCGTGTCCGACGCGCAAGATCGTCGCTCACGGTGCAGGTTGTGCATTAATGCTTCAGCCTGAAACCGCCAGAGCCATAGCTAAAGCCGTGGTAAGAGCAACGAGCCTACCGGTCACGGCAAAGCTGCGGCTCGGCTGGGATGAAGATAACATAAACGTCATCGAATTTGCCAGAATGCTTGAGGATGTTGGTATCAAAGCCTTAGGCATTCATGGAAGGACGCGCAAACAGGGTTTCAAGGGCAGAGCAGCATGGGAGCGAATTGCTGAGGTTAAGGCTAACGTCTCGATCCCTGTAATCCTGAGCGGAGACGTCAGGGAAGCAAGCGATGTTGCCTCGGCATTTGAGAAAACCGGGTGCGATGCAGTAATGGTGGCGAGGGGGGTGTATGGTCGCCCCTGGATATTCCGTGCTATCCACCGCCATCTTGAGGGTAAGCCTTTCAATGAGCCAGCTCCGGAACAGATCTATAAGATAATTCTCGATCACCTCGATATGGCTATTGAACACTATGGTCAATCACTGGCTGCAATACGCTTCCGCAAACATCTTTTGTGGTATACAAGGGCTATGCCGGGTGTGGTAGCATTAAGACCGATGATGTCACGAGTTAGAACACGGACTGATGTGGTTAGCCTCCTTGAGAAGATATTTGGGAAAAATCTGAGCGATGTAAGAGATTTATGAGGAGCAAGAGGGATATGGAGAAACCTGCTATCCGCAAGATACTCGAAGCTCTGAGCAAAGGTAAACTCAGTGTCGATGAAGCTCTTGAGAGGCTTGCTCATTCATACGAGTCCGTGGAATTTGCAACCCTTGACCTTGGGAGACATCTACGTACGGGCATAGATGAAGTCATCCTTTGCGAGGGAAAGACATGTGATGAAGTAGTCTCAATCGCTCGTGTCATATATAAGCGCACAAATCGCCTACTCGCAACAAGAGCTACTCCTGATGTCTACTCTGTGATGAAGGAGGAAATCCCCGAGGCATGCTATCATGAAAGGGCAAGGGTAATAGTTGTGGGAAGGCACAGGCGCAGGGCAAGAGGCCGCATAGCAGTCGTGACTGCTGGGACATCAGACATTGGAGTGGCTGAAGAAGCTGCGATAACCGCTGAGTTTTTTGGCAATCCTGTTGACAGGGTCTACGATGTCGGGGTGGCAGGTCTCCACAGACTTCTAGGGCATTTAGAGAAGCTCAAAAGAGCTAGCGTCACCATAGTTGTTGCAGGTATGGAAGGTGCTTTGCCGAGTGTCGTTGGGGGACTCATTGGTGGACCAATTATTGCTGTGCCGACAAGTGTTGGGTATGGAGCAGGCTTTCAAGGTCTGGCGCCCTTGCTTGCGATGCTCAGCTCATGCGCTCCTGGTGTCACTGTCGTAAACATTGACAATGGCTTTGGCGCTGCCGTGGCCGCGACCTTGATTAATTTGAAAAGGGGTTAGGGATTGAGGATAGGCTACTTTGACTGCTTCTCGGGCGCAAGTGGTGATATGATTGTTGCGAGCCTCATTGACGCTGGTTTTGATGCCAAAGAGCTTGAGGAGCACCTTGAAGGGCTCGGACTGGGAAAGATAAGACTACAGACCGAGTGTGTGATGCGGGGTGGAATCCGCGCTAGGTCATTCAGGTTTGAATCAAGTGCACCTAAGGAACCTCTCACATATAAGGGTGTAGTTGAACTCCTGGAGACCTCGAAGCTCAGTGAGGCTATCAAGGCGAGCTCACTTAAGATCTTTGATCTTCTTGCCTCCGCTGAGGCAAGTGTGCATGGCATTGCAAAAGAGGATGTGCATTTTCATGAGGTCGGTGCAATTGATTCGATTGTTGATATTGTTGCAGCTTCGGTTGGTCTTGAGTCTTTGGGACTTGCCCAAGTCATAAGCTCCCCCATAACACTTGGAATGGGTTCAGTTGAGTGTCAGCATGGCACCCTGCCTGTGCCGTCGCCAGCAACTCTTGAGCTCGTAAAGGGGCTGCCCATAAGGGGCTGGAAAGTGGATTCGGAGCTAACAACGCCAACGGGTGCAGCGATTCTGAAAGCTTTTGCGTCTTATTTCGGTGAGATCCCACCGATGGAGGTTAAGGCAGTAGGTTACGGAGCAGGAACGAAGGAGATCAGTGGGATTCCCAATATCTTGCGCTTCATCCTTGGGGAGAGACTTGATTATGATAAAGATCGAATTCTCGTTGTTGAGACCAACATAGATGATATGAATCCTGAGATTTTCTCGCATCTCATCGGAGACCTTATAGCCATGGGTGCCCTTGATGCCTGGGTTACGAGTGTCATGATGAAGAAAGGACGGCCTGGTTTCAATCTCACTGTTCTCGCTCAGCCAGAGAAACTTTCAAGAATCGCTTCCCACATCTTCACCGAAACAACGACCTCAGGGCTTAGGATCAACGAGGTCAGTCGCTATAAGCTCAAGCGCAGGATTGTTGAGGTTGAGACGCGATTTGGAAAGATCAAAGCCAAGGTCTTTGACACAGGTAAAGGGCAAAGATGCATGCCCGAATATGAAGATTGCCTGCGTGTGGCCAGGACCACGGGATTACCTGTAAGGGAGATTATCGAAGATGTCAAGAACGCTTTCAGGATTATGGGAGACTCCTAAGACGCCTCTCTTTGTTTTGATGCTTCTCTTGCTTGCTCTTTCGTGCCATCGCAAGCCAGTAAAGGTCGTTGTAGGGAAGGAAGGCTACACGCATGTCATCTCGAAGGGTGAAACACTTGAATCAATTGCCGAGCACTACTATGGTGATGCATCCCTTGGAAAGGCTCTCGGACAATACAATGGAATGGATCCCCTCAAGCCTCTCGAGCCCGGGACAACACTTCTTGTGCCTTTCGACAGAAAGGAACTCGAGAATATAAAGGCATCTCAGGATGCATCAATAGTGTACAATCGAGGCACTGTCCTCGCACGTACAGGTCAGTATGAGCAAGCTCTGAATTATCTCGAGCAAGCAGTTGAGATGGATCCAACTCTGGTCGATGCCTGGTACAATCTGGCACTCGTCTATCATCATCTCGAGCGGCCTGAGAAGGCATTACCGATCTTGAGAAATCTCTGTCAGAACTACCCTCGGGAAAAGACTTTTCATTATAGTCTTGGCGCAACCTGGAGGCAGATGGATCAGAATGAGGAAGCTCTTAAGGAATTCAAGCTCGCTCTCGAGATCGATCCCCAATACAGAGAGGCTCAGTATGCACTTGCGCTTACTCTTGAGGCACTTGGGAAGGGCAGGAAGGCTATAAAAGCATGGGAGCGCTACCTTGAAATGGATGCCGATTCCGTCTGGGCGGATGAGGCGAGAATGCATCTTGAGAGGTTGAGGCGAAGGTAGGGAATTGCTAGAGGTTTCAAACTTAAGGTTCAACTACGATCCCCAGGCTTCTGTTCTCAGTGGCATCACCTTTTCTCTTGCGAGTGGCGAACGCCTCGGCATAGTAGGGGACAACGGAAGCGGCAAGACGACACTGGCAAGGCTGTGCTGCGGTCTTCTTTCCCCCACCGATGGCAGCGTAACTGTTGATGGTATGGATACACGGGATAATGATAGGATTTTTGCTGTTCGCTCAAAGGTCGGGCTTGTTTTTCAGGATCCAGAAGATCAGATTGTGGAGACAACCGTAGAAAGAGAAATTGCCTTTGGACTTCGTAATATTGGGCTATCTTCGGAAGAAATTGAAAAACGCGTGGCTGAATCCCTTGAAACCTTTGCTATTGCCCACCTACGCGTAAGACCTTGCAATTTGCTTTCTGCTGGAGAGAAGCAGCTAGTAAACATTGCCTCTGTTTTCGCGATGAGACCACGCTATATTGTGCTTGATGAATCCACCTCCCTTCTTGATCCGGTGGCTCGTAAGCATCTCCTGATAGCACTTGAGAGGCTCCTCGATTCCACGGGTGCTGGTCTGATTTTTATCTCCAACAGGCTTGAAGACATATGGTTATGTGAACGCATTGCTTTGCTAGAAGGCGGCAGGTTCAGTTTTTTGGGCACAAGGCAGGAGTTTCTCGAGAATCTTCTCAAAGCGGGCCAACCCGTCTATGGTCTGTGGTTACTTCTTAAGAAGCTTATGTCTCATTTGACTGACTCAAGAGATCTTCTTATTGCATGCGACGAGTTTGATGCTGTCTCTATAGCCAGGGCATTGGCTACGATAGGCTCAGGAGGCTAGATTGGCAATCGTTCTTGAAAATTTATCCTTCGCATACGCTCAAGATGAAATCATAAGCAAAGCAAGTTTGATTTTTCTTGAAGGCAAGATCCATCTTGTGATCGGATTGAACGGCTCAGGCAAAACAACACTTGCTTTGCTTCTCGCCGGCGTTCTCACACCAACAGCAGGAAGCATTTGGGTAGATGGGCAAGATCCAAGTTCCAGGATTTTTGACAGATCCAAGCTCCAGCTTGCATTCCAGTTTCCTGAGGCCCAGATCTTTGAATCAACCGTTGAGGCTGAGATCTCATTTGCTCTTGCCAATTTTGGGTTGTCGGGATCTGATCTCAAAGAACGTTTGATGTGGGCCTGCACGAGCGTTGGGTTGCCTCGAGAGTTGCTGACACGCGACCCGGCAAAGCTGAGTTTTGGTGAAAGGCGAAGAGTTGCTCTTGCCTCGGTCATTGCAATTAGACCGAAATATCTCATTCTTGATGAACCTTTCGCCGGGCTTGACTGGAAGGGCAGATCATATTTAGTCAAGCTTGTAGCTGATCTTGCCAGCTCAGGTATGACCATATTGATACTTACTCATGAGGTTGACGTCGTAGGGGAGATTGGTGACACCATTACCCTGCTGGAGGGGGCTAAGCTCAGCGAGTGCCTCAGCCCAAGGGATTTCTTCGCCTTGCACTCAGAGGATTCATGGTACATTCCAGATCATATTCGTGTTCAGAGATATCTTGCCTCCATCGGTTTTCTAGCTGAAGCAACCTTTGTGCGGATTGATGAAGTGAGTGAGGCGATTGCTGAAACTATCACCAACGGAGGTAGAACTCAGTGAAAACCTTGAAACTTGACTTGACATGTGGGGAGGGGTAGGGTAACATCTCTCTGGTCTCCTTTAAACTAGTACTGTGAGACTAGTAAGGAGGAAATGTGAAAAGACTGAATCTGAAGAGATCGCCAGCCTCGAAGGCTGGCATTTTTTTAGTCCTCCGTGAGGTTTCCGACCGGGAGCATTGGCAATGACCACGCGTGAGAAAGCAACAATAATGGATAGCGATGACATGGCTCGGGCAATAAGGAGGATTGCCCACGAAATCATTGAACGTAACAAGGGGGCAAAGGACATAGTCGTTGTGGGAATTCGAACAAGGGGCGCACCCCTTGCGAGAAGAATAGCTAAGATAATAGGCGAGATTGAGGGCACAGAAGTTCCGGTTGGAGTACTCGACATAACACTCTATCGCGATGATCTTCAGCTGGTCGCCACGCAGCCAGTCGTGGGTAAGACAGAGCTTCCCACACCGATCACTGACAGGATTGTCGTGCTCGTTGATGATGTGCTCTATACAGGAAGAACAGTCAGAGCAGCCATGGATGAGATAATCGACTTTGGCCGACCCAGAGCAATTCAGCTTGCTGTCTTGATAGACAGGGGACACAGGGAACTTCCAATAAGAGCTGATTATGTTGGCAAAAATGTCCCCACTTCCGCAAAGGAGATCATATCCGTCAACCTCGCTGAGGTGGATGGTGAGGACTGTGTCAAGGTGGAGGAGAGGATGGCATGAGATTTGAGAGAAAGGATCTGCTTGGGCTTGAGGAGCTTAGTCCTGAGGAAATCAATTTCATACTGGAAACCTCCGAGTCGTTTGTGGAGATATCGGAACGCCCAATAAAGAAGGTGCCGGTGCTGAGAGGGCTTACAGTTGTCAATCTCTTCTTTGAGCCATCCACCCGCACCAGGACATCTTTTGAGCTTGCCGAGAAGCGTTTGAGTGCTGATACGGTAAACATTTCAGCTTCAACATCGAGCGCTGTTAAAGGTGAAACGCTCAAAGATACAGCCAAGAACATAGAGGCGATGAGTATTGACATGCTTGTTGTCCGTCACAGCGCTCCCGGAGCTCCCCACTTTCTGGCGAAGGTACTTTCCTGTCCCGTGATAAATGCAGGCGATGGCTCCCATGAGCATCCAACTCAGGCACTGCTGGATCTCCTCACCCTAAAGAAAAGAAAAGGGCGAATTGAAGGCTTGAGGGTTGCAATCGTTGGTGACATCCTGCATAGCCGTGTTGCTAGATCAAACATATGGGGCTTGACAAAGCTTGGTGCAAGTGTGGTCGTCTGCGGTCCTCCCACTCTAATTCCGCCTGAGATAGAAAGCATGGGTGTAGAGGTTTCGCATGATCTTAAAGGCGCAATTCGCGATGTTGATGTCATCATGATGCTAAGGATTCAAACGGAGCGTCTTGAGGAGTGTTTTTTCCCATCTATAAGAGAGTATTCCGAGCTCTTCGGGCTTGATTCCGAGAAACTCAAGTATGCGAAACCAGACGTTCTGATAATGCATCCAGGTCCACTCAACCGTGGGGTTGAAATAACACCAGAGGTTGCAGATGGACCTTACTCTGTGATCCTTGAGCAGGTGAAGTATGGCTTAGCGGTTCGCATGGCTGTGCTTTATCTACTAGGTGGGGGGAAGTTCGAAAGTGAAAATCTTGATCAAAAATGGTAGGATAGTTGATCCCTCGCAGAATCTTGATGAAGAAGGCGATCTCCTCATTGAGAATGAAACAATTGCTGAAATCGGCTCGCTTAGCGTAGGTGATGCACATGTGATCGATGCACGTGGACTGGTTGTTTGTCCGGGACTCGTGGACATGCATGTGCATCTCAGAGAGCCTGGCAGAGAAGATGAGGAGACAATTGAAACTGGTGCAAGGGCGGCTATTGCTGGAGGCTTTACCTCAATAGCATGCATGCCTAATACCCAGCCTCCGATCGAGAGCGAGGAAGGAACCCGCTTTGTGCTGGCAAAAGCAAGGCAAGCACGCGCTGCCAAGGTCTTTCCAATTGCAGCTGCCACTGGGGGGCTCAAGGGTGAGATGCTTGCCGAAATTGGATCGGCAATTAGGGCTGGTGCAGTTGGCATTTCCGATGATGGATTTCCCATAGAGAGTCCAGCTCTCATGCGGAGAGCTCTGGAATATGTAGCCATGTTTGATAGACCTGTCATGTCTCATTGTGAGGACAAATCACTCAGCGGCAAGGGAATGATGCATGAGGGCCTGATGTCAACACTTCTTGGCATGGGCGGTATCCCACCTCAGGCTGAGTCTATCAGCGTAGCCCGTGACCTTATGCTTACGGAGCTAACCAGATCGAGATTGCATGTTTGCCATGTATCAACATGTGAAAGCATTGAGCTCATACATCGGGCAAAGGCGAAGGGCATCCGTATAACCTGTGAGGTAACGCCTCATCACCTGGTTCTTACGGATGAGCACCTCAAGGATTTTGATACCAACATGAAGGTAAATCCTCCCTTGAGAAGCAAGGAACACATCATCTGCCTGCGACAGGCTCTCAGGGAAGGCTTAATCGATGCAATAGCTTCGGATCACGCGCCCCATGCCCCTGAGGAGAAGGATCAGGAATTCGCGCTTGCACCTTTTGGGATGATTGGCCTTGAGACAACCCTTGGTATTGCTTGCACCTACCTGTATCACGAGGCAATCATTCCCCTCGCATCCCTGATTGCCCTTCTGAGCTCGAGACCTGCGCGGATACTCAAGATCGATGCTGGAACCCTGAGGAAGGGCTCGCCAGCTGATATTACAATCTTCGATCCAGACTATGAGTGGGTGGTCGATCCTTCAAAATTCTACTCAAAATCCCGTAACTGCCCATTTTCGGGTTGGAAGCTTAAGGGAAGAGTGATTAGTGTCATAGTAGATGGTAGGGTATTATTTCGAGATGGTCAGATAATGGAGGAGGAATAGATGAACGAGGTGGAACGCTTCCATCTTCTGAAATTGAAGAAAGTCAAAAAGGCTCTTGAGCGCAATGGTATGAGAGCCTATGTCGCAAAAGACAGGCATCATGCCTTAAGAAAAGCACTTAGTCTCATTCGCAAAGGCGCCGAAGTTGGACTTGGAGGTTCAAGAACAGTCGCTGAAATCGGTCTCCTCGATGCCTTACGCAAGGGCAATTACAAACTCTATGATCAGTACCAGCCTTCCCTTTCTAAAGCAAAGGCTATGGAGATGAGGATGAAGGGGGCAAGGGCTCGCTACTTTGTCTCGGGGACGAATGCCATTACTGAGGATGGAAAGCTCGTCAATATCGATGGCATCGGTAATCGTCTGGCTGGCTTCTGTTTCGGCCCTGAGAAGGTTATAATTGTGATTGGGAGGAACAAGATCGTTCCAGACATTGATGCTGCAATCTATCGCGCCAAAAATGTGGCTGCACCCATCAACGCAATTAGGTTTGGGCTAAATACTCCTTGTGTCATGACAGCCAGATGCAGCGATTGCGAATCCCCTCAGCGCATCTGCAGCTTTACCCTCATCATAGACAGGCAGAAGGTGAAAGATCGTATCAATGTGATCCTCGTGAATGAGGATCTGGGATTCTAGCTATGCGCATACTGTTCATTTCCCTTGCAATTATTGCGAGCTCAATATCCTGTGCTTACTACAACATATACTGGATGGCTCAACACGAGTATGATGAGGTTCTCACCAAGATGAACAACTATGATTTCTGGGATCCCTACTCGCAGCCAAAAGTCACCGGCGGAAGTGTCAAACTCCTTGATTCATGTATTAAGCGTTGCGGGAAGATTCTCTTGCTTTACCCGAAAAGTAAGTGGGTTGACGACGCACTGCTTCTCATGGGTAATTGCTTCGTTCTCAAACGTGATTTACCCAAAGCTATGAAGAAATATGAGGAGATTCTGACTTTGTTTGCTGATAGTCCTCTGAGTGATGAAGCGAGGTATATGAAAGCCTACACGCTTGTACTTGAGGATTCTCCTGAGCAAGCCCTTAGTGAGATAGAACACCTCCTCGAGACCACGAAGAATAAAAGGATAAGGCAAAAATCCCTCTATCTGCGTGCAAGGATCGATTTTGAAAAGAAGAGATGGGAAAAGGTTATCACAGATTGTGAGAGTTATCTGGATCAGTTTTCTGATGGAGAGCGAGCTCAGGAGGTAAGGCTAATTCTTGCGAGAAGCTTTCTCAGAGTTGGCAAGCCGCAACAAGCAATTGATCTCCTCAAGAAGCTCGGCAGAAGAGATGATTCCTTCGGACTTGCTGCCTCGATGACTATGGGTAGGGCTCTCAGAATGATTGGAGACAATGACCAGGCTCTAAAGGTGTTTGAACATCTCGAGGCTGAGGCGGGTGAGGACACTGTTAAGGCTCGTGCACTCCTTGAAATTGCTGACATGAAAGTTTCTCAGAAGAACTTTGATGGTGCGCTATCAGCTCTTGCTGAAGCTGATAGTCTGCTTCCGCCGAAGGAAGATGTCTTGAGATCAGAGGTGCTCTTTACCACTGGGAAAATCTATGAAAAGTATTTGGGTGATCTTCGCAAAGCAGCAGAAGCCTATTCCAAAGCAAGTAAGCTCAAGTCGGACCTAGGAGATGCTGCTCGGCTGAGGGCGAAGGCGCTCCATTCTCTCGAGAAATATCAGAACACATTGAACGATTCCATACCTGATTTGCCCCAGGACAAAGCCAGGACACTTCTCTTGATAGGTGAAATCTACCAGGAGGATCTTGGATGGGAACGAGAGGCTGTTGCTAGTTTCAAAGCCGTGATTGATAGCTTCCCAGCGACACAATCAGCCGCTAAAGCGATGCTTCATCTGGCATCCATAATGGAGGCTGATGGGGATACGCTTGCCAATGCTTATTACAGAAAAGTCATAAGGCTCTTCCCCAAAACGGCTTATGCTAATTTCGCTCGCCACAAACTGAATCTGCCTCTCGTGGATATTGTAAAGGAGGTGGCTGATACGACTGCCGTGCCTGAGAGCCTCAAGGTTTCAGTTCCACATGAGATTGTAATTCCAGGCGAGGAAGCTGATACGAATCAGGCTGGCTCTAAGCCTCAGGTAGGCGATACAATACAGGAGATACAAATGCACTCAGTTGGGGGAGACGAGGCTGATACGAGTGGCAGTACCGGCACATCAAGGGTAACTCTGCCAGGCTCGGAGGAAAGACCCGAACCAGTCGATAGCCTCAAAGGAAAGAATTGAGTTCAGGAAGCAAATCCCTAATGGTCAAAAATCTCATATGCGAAGTCATAGCCAACGAGCGCATTTCAGATGACTTCTATCTCCTGAGGATTGTTGCTCCACCACTTGCGAGTCACTGCGCGCCAGGTCAATTCATTTTTCTCCGAGGCTTAAAAGATGGTTGGCCCTATCTGCGTCGGGCATTCTCGATCTATAGCTCCGACGGCGAATCTCATATAGAGGTGGTCTATAAGGTTGTTGGTAGGGCTACCCGGCTTATGACGAAGATGAAGTCCTGTGAGAAGGTAGACGTAATAGGTCCTCTCGGGACATCATTCTCACCTCCTCGAGGCAAGGTTGTGGCTGTTGCTGGTGGGATTGGACTCCCGCCCCTTGCTTACTACTGTCAGCGCTATGCTGGCATTGCTGAGAGACTTACCCTCATCATTGGTGCTTCAAGCCGAAGCGAGCTTCTCGTACCTGTTGGACTGCTAGCAGAGGGTGTGGAAGTAATAACTTTTACTGAGGATGGTTCGCGAGGGAACAAGGGTACCGCTGTCGAAGGCTTAAGCATGACTATCAAGCGCTACGGGGAGCCCTCAATGATAATCGCCTGCGGACCGCAATTGATGCTCAGGCGAGTTGCGGAGGTTGCAGAAGCTAGTTCCATAGCCTGCGAAGTGTGCGTCGAGGAGAAGATGGGATGTGGGCTTGGGCTTTGTCTGGGATGTGCCATACCTGGAGAAGGCGGTGGCTTCCTCCATGCTTGCAGTGATGGGCCTGTGATCGATGCTAACAGGATTGCCTGGGACAGGTGGTGCAGGGTATGAGCATTGCTGTGAAACTGGGAAATCTTGAGCTCCGTACACCGCTTATCGGAGCTTCAGGCTTATTCGGATATGGAGATGGATATCGTGACCTCATAGGCTTTGATCTCTTCGGAGCAGTTGTTACCAAGACAATCACACTCAAGGAACGTCAGGGCAATCACGGGCCACGCCTTGTTGATGTCGGCTTCGGGCTTATCAATTCTATTGGTCTTGAGAACATCGGCATTGATCGATTCCTCGATGAGGTATTGCCGAGCCTCGATCTCAACACCTGTCTTTTTGTGAGCATTGGTGGCTTTGGTGTTGATGAGTACGCTGAAATTGCAAAGCGACTTGACTGTGTCACGGGGATAGATGCTCTTGAAGTCAACATCTCCTGCCCTAATGTATCCGACGGTGGCATTGCCTTCGGTTCAAATGCGAGACTGACAGCTGAAGTCATATCAAGCGTCAGGGAAAATACCAAGCTACCAATAATTGCCAAGTTGCCGCCTCTTACAGTTGGCATTGAGGTAATTGTAAAAGCCGCGCAAGATGCAGGAGCTCAGGCTCTCACTCTCGCCAACACCTACCCAGCTATGGCAATAGATATCGATAGCGAACGCCCGAGCCTGGGCGCAATCAGTGGTGGACTCAGTGGTAGAGCCATAAAGCCGCTGACTTTGCTGCTCGTCTGGAAAGCCTATACGGTTGCGAAGATTCCCATAATTGCCTCAGGCGGCGTCGAGGATTCAAGGGATTGCATAGAATACTTACTCGCTGGTGCCAGTGCCTGCGAAATTGGAAGCATAATGTTGCGCGATCTTGATGCCCCTCTGAGAATAGTCCATGGAATAAAGAATTTCATTCGCACTCATGGCTATCGAGACATAGGTGAACTTCTCGGCAAAGCACATCGTAAGGAGGAAAGAAGTGAAACAAAGGAGATCTGAGATAATCCTCGCTCTTGATACAGACGATATCGAGGAGGCAAGAAATCTTGCCAAGCTTGCACAAGAGCTGGTTAAGATCTTTAAAATTGGTCCGATTCTTTTCATCTCACATGGGCTTAAGGCGATGGATGTCGTTAAAGATGGCGGGGGTGAGATCTTCCTCGATCTCAAGCTCCATGACATACCCAATACTGTGAAGGGTGGCGTAAAAGCGGCATGTTCACTTGGTGTCAGAATGATTACGCTTCATCTTGCTGGAGGTATTGAAATGATCAAAGGAGCAGTTGATGGTGCCATCGAAGGAAGCCAGAAATATGGTGGCATCAAACCCCTGCTCATCGGTGTGACGCGGCTTACGAGTTTGAGCAAAGAGCGTGGTCTTCATGATGATGTGTTGCGCCTTTCCGAAGTGGCCGCGAAGAGCGGCATTGATGGCATTGTCTGCTCAGCACAGGAGGTTGCCTCTGTAAAGCAAGCTTATGGCGATAATCTTATCACTGTTGTTCCGGGTATAAGACTTACAAAAGAAAACAAAGATGATCAGGCAAGGGTTGCAACTCCAGAGGATGCTGCAAGGGCTGGTGCTGACTATATAGTTGTCGGCAGAACTGTTACCAGATCAAGTGATCCAGCACGAGCACTCCAGCATGTCGTCGAGGGGATAGAGAATGCTCAAAGAAGCTGAGGGGGTAAGTGGAGTCATTGATTTGATGATATCAACTGGTGCTCTTCTCAATGGCCATTTCGAGCTTGCGTCTGGTCTGCACAGTGCAATCTACATTCAGTGTGCCAAGCTTCTTGAGCACCCCGTTGACGCATCTACAATCGGAACCAAGCTCGCAGGTCTTCTTAAAGATTCAGTTGCCCCACGCAAGCCGCAAGTTGTTCTAAGTCCAGCTCTTGGAGGTGTGATAATTGGACATGAGGTTGCGAGATCTTTGGGTTGTCGCCACATTTTTGCTGAAAGGATTGGCGGCAAGATGATCCTGAGGAGAGGATTCGAGATAAAACCCGGGGAGGGTGTGATAATTGTTGAGGATGTGATTACCACTGGAAGTTCGGCCGATGAGGTCTTACAGATTGCTCGAACTGCAGGGGCAAGCACATTTGCTCTCGGCATGATCGTCAACCGGAGTCATGGCTTGAGATATGATATGCCGATTGTATATCTTGTTAAAGGCGATATTCCAACCTATGAGCCAGATCGCTGTCCTTTGTGCGAACAAGGTTTGCCCCTTGAGAAACCAGGGACCAAGCGAAGTCAGATTGGGGGAGTTGACTGATGGCTAGGGCAATGAGACGACATGATCTGATGCCTTTTGTCAAGCTAGCGGTTGAATGGGGCGCAAAGTCTGCGAAGGTCATCAAAGCTTCAAGCGTGCGGTGCGAACCCTGGGTGAGATTTAAATGCCAATTTGGCTGCAGTGGCTATAACAAGAGGCTTACCTGCCCCCCATTTACGCCCACCCCCGAGCAAACAGCTAAGGCTGTCGCATGCTACGAGCGGGCTATTCTCATTCACGCTAATGATTATGACATCGTCAATGAGATTGTTCCTAATCTCGAAAGGCAAATCTTTCTTGCGGGTTATTACAAAGCTTTGGGATTTGGCTCAGGTCCTTGCTATCTTTGTCAGAGGTGCAACATAAGGGGAAGATGCAAACACCCCTATGATGCTCGCCCGGCGATGGAAGCCTGTGGCATTGATGTCTTCCACACTGCGCGTGTCAACGGCTTTCCCATAAGGGTCGTAACATCACCAGAGCAACAGGGTGACTATTTTGGACTCATCTTAGTCGATTGAGAGGAAAAATTGTTTCCCGGTGCTTCACTCAGATTAGGTAGAATTAAGGGCATCGAAATAGATGTCAACGCCACGTGGCTCATTGTTTTTGCTCTTTTGGTCTATTCATTGCGCACTGAATATTTCGCCAGATATGTTGAGGATATTGGATCAACAACCACATGGATTATCAGCATTGTAGGAGCTGTTATTCTCTTCGCCTCAGTACTTGTCCACGAACTCTCTCATTCCCTTGTTGGACTAAGTCAGGGGTTGCCGATAAGAAGAATAACTCTTTTCATATTCGGTGGAGTCGCTCAGATGGGAGCTGAGCCCGCCACGCCTGGTGCAGAGCTCAAGATGGCAATTGCAGGACCTGTTGCCAGTTTCGCAATTGCTGGGGTCGCTGGTCTTTTGCGCTTCGGGCTACTCTCCAGGCACGCTACTGGCGGACCGGTGCTTCTGGCCAGATATGTGATGATTGCCAACATTGTCCTCGGTTGCTTCAACATGCTTCCAGGTTTTCCACTGGACGGCGGAAGGGTTTTGCGTGCAATTCTCTGGAAGTCATCGGGGAATTATTTCAAAGCTACGCGCCTGGCTGCCAGAATGGGTCGTATCATTGGGCTTTCCTTTGTCTTCCTGGGAATGACCGCAGCCGTGGCTTTTTCTTCGCCGGGATTCCTGTGGCTTGCTTTCATAGGCACATTCCTTGAAAGGCTTGCGTTTATTAGCGAGGTCAGCCTTAGGCGCCTTTACGAAACCTATCTCCAAAGGCAATGGATTGTGGGGGAGGGCTTAATCACCAGCGATCGTCATTTCAGTAATGACGAAGGTGGGTGAGCCGATTCTACCGAAGAAGCGGAGATCCGATCCTACAGCCTCTATATCGCTTAGCATCTTGAGCAGATTGCCGGCGATCGTAATTCCATCGACAGGTTTGATGATCCTGCCATTGTTTATCCACAATCCCTCAGCTCCTCTTGAAAAATCACCTGTTGTTATGTTTACCCCGAAGCCAAGCAGATTTGTAATCAGAATACCATTGCCGATATTGGCTATGATCTCATCACGCGATGCCTTGCCGGGTATTAGATAGAAATTGTTGGCTCCAACCGAAGGGATGGAGCTGGAACCACGACGTGCATTCCCGGTTGATCTGGCTCCAGCCTTTCTGGCGGAGCGCACATCGTAGAGATAGCTTTTCACGATGCCTTTATCGATACAGATCGTTCGACGCGTCGGTATACCTTCAGCATCGAATGGACGTGAGCCAACTCTGCGTGGCAGTTTTCCGTCATCGACAAATGTGGCTAAGTTTGTACCAACCTTCTGACCTCTGCGGTCTTTGAGAAATGACATTCCCTTGAGTATGTTTTCACCGTTTACGCTCGCAAAAATGTTCTCAACCACTTCTGCACCCGTACGAGGATCGAAGGCCACGCTCGCCTTCTGAGTCTTGATAGGTCTTGCGCCCAGCATTTGGATTGCACGCTGGGCTGCTGTCGAACCTACAACTGGAGGAGGTTCGAGTTCATCGAGAAAACGTTCTGTCGACAGCCACATCCCCATACGTTTCTCACCGTTTTGCTCAGCGACGGGGACACATGTAAGATCGAATCGAGTAGCACTGTAACCAATTGGCTCAGATTTATCGCTCGCGAGCACAATTGTCACCTTGTGGTCACTATAGGATGCGCCATAAGTGTTCTTTATTCTGGAATCAAAATCATAAGCAGCCTGCTCGCAAGCCAGCGCCATATCAATCTTCTTGGCAAGAGGCGTATCATCGATCTTTGAATCATAGATCTCGAGAGCCTCAGGCTTGGCATAGCTCTCAATTCCTGATGCTGGATCAGGTGAGCCGTTGATGGCAAATGCACGCGCTTGCTCAATGGCATCGTGGATCGCAGCTTCAGAAAAATCGGTGGTGAAGCTGAAGCCAAGCGATCTGTTTATGAAGAAGCGGATGCCGATACCACAAAAGTTCGATTGTTCGATGCTTTCGATTTCACCTTTTCTGACTTTGATATCAATTTCGGTGCCCATCTCAATGAGGCAGTCGCACTCATCTGCACCTCTAAGCTTAGCCTTCTTCACTATGCTTGTGGCAAGATCAACCTTGTCCATTGCTATGCCTTTGTTCCTCCGACTGTTATTTCGGATATTCTCACAGTAGGAATTCCATTGCCCACCGGTATAAGTTGGCCAGCCTTGCCACATGTACCTCCCCCGGTGTCGAAGGCGAAATCATTGCCAACCATGTCGATCTTCTTGAGAATTTCCGCCCCATTACCGATGAGATTCGCACCTCTTACAGGAGGTCCAACCTTACCATTTTCTATGAGGTAGCCTTCGATCACTTCAAAGACAAAGTTGCCGCTGGCGATGTCAACCTGCCCACCACCGATTCTTTTGGCATAGAACCCCTTCTTGACAGATCCGATTATCTCATCCACTGCACTTGATCCCCCAAGCATGAAGGTATTCGTCATGCGAACTGTAGGCATAAACCTATATGATTGCCGTCTTCCATTGCCTGTTGGTCTAGCGTCAACAAGTCTTGCATTGAGGCGGTCATAGAGGAAACTTTTGAGAATGCCATTCTCGACAAGGATTGTCCTCTGAGAAAGAGTACCCTCATCATCAATGTTTATTGTTCCCCTTAGACCCGGTATGGATCCATCATCGATGATTGTGCAAAGCTCGCTAGCGACCTGTTGTCCGATCTTGCCAGCAAAGATGGAGGTTCTCTTTCTTATGAAATCTCCCTCAAAGCCATGTCCAATTGCTTCGTGTAGAAGCACGCCACCTCGTCCACTGCCAAGGACGAGTGTCATCTTGCCGGCTGGAGCTTCCTGTGCTTCGAGAAGCCTTATGGCTTGGTGAGCAGCTTCAGTTGCACAGCTCCGAGGATCATGTTCGTCAAAAATCTCGTAGCCAATGCTTCCACTTACAACCTTCATCCCCCTTTGTCTAAGACCGTTTTGCTCAGCAATGACAATTATTCTGAGAGATATAACTACCTGGTGGTCAGTGACAAAAGTGCCTTCCGAATTAGCAACCGTAATAATCTTGTCTGAATCGATAACTGCCGCAAGTACCTCTCTTATTCGCCGATCGGTGCTTCTGGCAGCATCGTCAGCTGAGCGGGCGATCTCTATTTTCTTAGCCCCTTCAAAGTCAGGAGGATATATTCGCGGTCTTGACCTGAGTTCAGCAAAGCTAACCTTACCAACCTCAATGGGATGGATGGATTTTCCTTGTTTTGCTATCTGTCCAGCAACCTTGGCAGCTTCGACTATGGCTTTAGGGTCAATGCCATCAGTGTATGCATAGCCAATCTCTTCACCGTTGAGAGCTCTTATACCAACGCCAAGGAGAAGTCCGCGAGAAGCTTCCCTGACAACTTGCTCTTCGACGCGAACTGTATCAGTAACGCGCCGCTCAGCATAGACCTCGGCGAAATCTGCACCCTGTGCAAGAGCGGCATTTAGTGACTGGCGAACAATGCCGGGATCTAAAAGTGACTCTTGTTTCATTGCAGTGTCCAATAGCTTGTTATGTTTATCATGAAGCACCTCAGGTGTCAAGCAGAGTCAGCAAGATGATATTAGAAAAGATGAAACCCTTGCTCCGAATGGTGATCAAAAGAGTAGCCTAAGATTGAAAACAAACGAAGGGGTAGTCGATGAGGAGGTCTCACTAGCAATCAAGGCTTCGCCCGCTGACTTGAATCGGTGGTAATGGGTCGCGCCACGGCTTCCGGTTTCGGGAAGGGTCGCGGGCGAAGTCCTCCCTCTTCTCACAGGCAATCTCACTCATGGAAAAGGCAAGGATATGGTTTGAGATTGTTAAGCCTCGTGGTCCTAATGCGAATGTGATGGAGTGAAAACTATGAGAATGCCAGATGGGCTTCTACTTGCATCGTGCACTATGGCTGAGGAGAAGGAGATTTCAAGGTGGCTTCCATCGCTACGAATGAGATTTGCCGTGCCTTGAAATTTCCCGGTCTCGACGCTCTGTCTTAAATCGGTTTTTTCGGACGTAGAAGATGATAGGCAGAAGGTCTTATCGAGGTCTCTATTGAGCACTTCTTCCCGGTCCTTACCCAGTAAGTTCTCGGCATTTCGATTTATGAAAAGAACCTTACCATGCATGTCCGCAAGAATAATAGCTTCATCCATCGAAAGAAGTTTTAGCATGAGATCATCTGCTTTACTGCTTGAATGCTCATCTTGTGATGCCGTGCCGCGGTAGCCAATAAGGTTACCATCATCGTTAAGAACTGGGACTGCTCTCAAAGTCATTGGAATGGGCCGACCTTGTTTGCTACGAAATGTGATCAGCCAATCATCAAGATCTTGCCTGCCTTGCAAAAGCTGGACAAGCTTTTCCCATGAGCTGAGCGCATCACTGGCAAAGACAAAGTCATGGATGTAAGCTCCAAGAATCTCTTCAGCCTTATATCCAAGCATAGACTCTACCGCACCATTTGAATAGGTGACCACACAGTTGGGGTCTATCTCCCAGATCCACTCCCTTGACAGCTGTGCAATGTCTTTGAAGCGCTGTTGAGTATTCTTAAGCTGCCTCTCGAAACGTTTTGCTTCTGTCACATCTTTGATCGTCAAGATAAAGGCTTTAGGGTTACCTGTTCCATCATGGATAAGAGCTGCGTCAATCTGAGCTGAAAAATGTGAACCATCGCTGCGGGTCATTATGAAGTCTTTTTCTCTTATGCACCCAGATCTAAGAGCCTCCTTGAAACTCATTAGAGCTTTTCTTTGGTACGATGGGACAACAAAAGAGAATGCATTCTTGGCAATGAGTTTTTCTGGTGATTCAACCCCAAAAAGATTTGCTGTCCTTTGTGAAACCTCGGTGAAATTTCCCTCAAGATCTATAACAGCCACAGCATCGGTTGTTGTCTTGAGAAGGGTCTCATACATCTGTTGTCTTTCCCTGATAATTTCACTCGCTCGTTTGGTCTCCGTGATGTCTGCCATTATACCTGTTATGCCCTTGAATTCTTCTGTATCATAGGAGGCTGTGCATGAAATGCGGATGAAGTGGGTCGTTCCATCCTTGGATATCACCCTGAGCTCTTCGCTTTGCTGGGGATCTGTTGCACAGCGCTCGAAAGTGACCAGGAGTGTGGGCGTGTCATCCGGATGAACAAAGCAATCGAAGGGCTTACCAATTATCTCATCAGGCTGGTAGCCGAGCATTTGCTTGATAACAGGGCTTATGTAAGTGAATCTGCCGGAGGGGTCTAAGGTGAAAATCACCTCATTGATGTTCTCAACGAGTGAGCGATATTTCTCTTCTGATTTTCTTAGTGCCTCCTCGGCGCGCACAGCCTCGGTGACGTCGAGGAGAGCAGCTTGAATGGCTGGTTTCCCGTTGACGACAACTGCGCTTGCGTATATTTCGGCATTCCAGATTGTGCCATCCTTGCGCACTCCGCGAAAAGTATAATGCTGAGGTATGGTTTGAGCTTTTAGCCTTGTCTGATATCTACCCCAGACGAGATCCTGGTCGTCTGGATGAACCAGATTTCTAACGCCATCTGGATCAAGATTGAGAATCTCATCAACAGTGTACCCAGTCATTTTTGCAAGAGCAGGATTTGCGAAGAGAAGCCTCATGTCCTGAATCACAATGATACCCTGCAATGATTGTTCTACAAGCTGCTTGTAGGTTGCTTCGGATTCCTCCTTGCTGATCTCTACTTGCCTTATGTCGGTTATATCCACTGTCACTGCAACAGCGCTTTTGACACGGCCATTGCTGTCAGTTGTCGGATAGCACTTTATGATGCGCGTCCTACTATCGGTTGTGAGTTCAGCAGTCTGGGGTTTTCCTGTTTCGATGGTTTGAAGAACTGGACAACCTTCACACGGCTGTTTCCTCTTGTACCATACCTCGTAGCAGTACTTGCCTATGATGCTTCGTGAATGCAATCCGACAGACTCACAAGCAGCCCGATTTGCCCAGAGGATTCGCAGGTCGAGGTCGTGATCAACAACCAGTTCTTCAATTTTATCGAGGACAAAATTCGCCTTTTCCGCGTCTGTGAGAAGCCCCGGCATTGAGCTTAGAGTGTCATGCTCACTGTGTGTAGTGGATCTCACTTTCAGTCCTTGTCTGTGGGTTGATTTACATCTTGAATATCCTGTCTCCTACGCATCCTGATGTTTCTGTCCCCAAAAAGCCTGAGCCTCTGCGTCCAAGTACGTCTTACTCGTCGAGCAACAGGAGAAACCTCAGGCAAGTTTGCCTTTGATTTTTTCGGCTCAGATGGGTGTGTGCTTGAACTATTTTAGTGGCACCCCAGGTGGCGTAGGCGCTTTTTCAGCGAGAGCGGGGCAATGTGAGCGCGATAATCTCACTTAGAAGGCGCAACCAAACTCACAAGAGCTTTTGCAAGCATCATTGGGGCTCAAGGCCATAGCCGAGGCTATTGCCTATTCCCAAACTGTTCTAAGGAGCCGCATCCCTTCATCCGATGCCAGCATTGACTGCATGCCATCCATGCAAGACTTAACGTAGATGCGAGGGTCCGGTGCTCCTCGGTCATGATGGCTGTTCACCGCTTTGCTCTCTGGCATTTCGGCTTTCATGTGCTTAATAAATCTGGTATAATTAGCAAAAGTGACTTAAACCTTAGGATTGGCGGAACCACCTGGCCTTCCTAAGCACAGCCCAGGGTTAGAAGCAGCCGGAGTATGCGAGGCCCAGTCCTCGCCTGCTTTGTTCAGAAAAACTAGGTAAGAGGCTATTGCATGCTCTTTAACTCCTTTATTTTCATCATATTTCTTTGCTGCGTTGTACCTATCTATCACTTTCTGAACCGGCGTTACCGTAACCTGTTTCTGCTCGGTGCAAGCTACCTCTTCTATGGCTACTGGGACTGGCGCTTTCTCTCCCTTATACTCGCTTCGACACTTCTCGACTTCCATGTGGGCAGGGCGATTTATCATAATGAGGATGAAGGTAGACGCAGGTTCTTACTTTTCCTGAGTGTTGCAGGCAATCTCACCATACTAGGTTTCTTCAAATACTACAATTTCTTCGCTGACTCTTTTGCAGCCCTTGCATCTGTTTTTGGCCTCAAGCTTGACTATGCTCATCTCAACATAATCCTTCCTGTTGGAATATCGTTTTACACTTTTCAGACCTTGTCTTATACGATTGACATTTATCGTAGAAAACTTGAACCGACTGACTCCTTCAGAGATTTTGCTCTCTTTGTGGCCTTTTTCCCCCAACTTGTTGCCGGTCCGATTGAGCGAGCGAAGCATCTCTTACCCCAAATTGAGAAGAGTCCATCTGCAACCGCTGAGGATTTCAGGGAAGGGCTGGCGCTTATCACTATTGGACTTTTCAAGAAGGTAATGATCGGTGATACCTGTGGCAGGATTGTTGATCAGATCTTCGCTGATCCCAAGCTTTATAGTTCGCCTGAGCTGATGATGGGGCTCATGCTTTTTGCTATTCAGGTTTATGCTGACTTCTCGGGGTACAGCAGCATTGCACGTGGAACTGCGCGCTTCCTGGGTATTCACATTATGGTCAACTTCAATCAGCCTTATCTCTCTGCGAATATTACAGAGCTCTGGAAACGCTGGCACATATCGCTTTCCAGCTGGCTCAGGGACTATGTTTACATCTCGCTGGGGGGTAACCGAAAGGGAACAGGACGAACATATTTCAACCTTTTGCTGACAATGACACTTTGCGGTCTTTGGCATGGCGCAAAGTGGACATTCGTTTTCTGGGGTTTTCTGCAGGGATCATTTCTTGCTATCCACAAGCTGATACTTCGAGGCAAGAAAGCGACCCTTGGCTTTACCTATGCAGGTGGAAGGAGCTTTTTTGTCTTCTTATGCAAGGTTGTCTGGACCCATGCCCTGTTCCTCTTTGGGTTGCTCTTCTTTAGAGCCCAGAGTTTTTCAAATGCCTCGTATATTCTTAAGGAGTTTGTTTTCTGGAAATCCTATGGCTTCGATCGTCAGATTTTCACTATCGTCTTCACCTACTACTTTGTCACAATCCTTATCGATGTTATCGAGTATTGGACAAAGGATCATGCCTTCCTGCTACGGTTGCAGCCGGCTTACAGAACAGGATTGTACTTCGCAACACTTGGCATAACCTTTGTCTATCTTTTCCAGGCACGATCGTATCCGTTTGTGTATTTCCAGTTCTGAGGTGGAGGGAATTGTGAGAGAGCACGTTAGGTTCTTCCTCAAAATGACTTTGACATTCACAATTGCTATGGTGTTACTTGAACTCTTCTTGCGATTCTCTGCCACAACAACGCCATCCGTTTTGGTTGATGATGATATGTTTGGCAAGATGATGAAGCCTTCCACTGACGTAACGTTTGTCAATGAGGGTCTGCGAATTGGCAGGATCAATCGTTATGGCTATCTTGGACCTGCTTATGCTCCACGCAAGGAAGAAGGAACGGTAAGAATAGCACTTATGGGGGATTCCTATGTTGCAGGTCACCACCTTTTCGATAGGCATCACTTTAGGTATCTCCTTGAGCAGGGGCTCAATCAACTCTGTGATAGTCACGTCGAGGTGCTCAATTTTGGCTTTCCTGCCCTCAACTTTGAACAGATGTACCTATACTATGAAGTTTTTGCCAGAAAGTTCGCACCTGATTTTGTCATCTATGTTATCGGGACAAGCAGTCTCAATCAGCCGAGTGATGAGGTTGGCCCTCGTTTAGTTGTTACAGATGATTCTGTCCATATCAGCTATGCTTTCAGATCGAGTAAGCGATTCGCTATTTCAAAGCGTTTGAGTCCCTTGAAACGTCTGGCCCTTTACTCACTGCTGCGCAAGGGGAAACAAATCTATGATCGTGGCGATGCTCCCAAGGTAATCTTTGACAAATTCTTTATCCTCGCTCGGGGTTCTGGCAGGAGCGCAGAAAAGCACTCTGTGCCGGTAGAGAGACCCGAGCGGAAGGCGATCAATAGGGCAATAGTTAGGCAACTCGGCATGAGCAATCGGGAGGGTGGACCAGTCTCAATAATAGTGACTCGTGGTGAGCTGCCGAGGGGTTTTGTCGAATTTGCGAAAAACAATGGCGTTGCCGTCTGGGATCCTTCCGCAAGGCTCGACAGCCTAGCAAGAAGTGGAATCGATCCCAACTGGTGGGCAGGTAGCCAGCGCAAGGGGCACTGGAACCAATATGCTCACCGCGTAATAGGCGATTTCTTGGTCCATAAGATGCTTCCCTTCATCAAATCTCTCGCCAAGGGTCAAAAGACATTGCGTGACCCTGACAGGGCTCCGTAGAGCAATTTCCATGCCAAAGATTGAAGCGTGCAGATTTTTAGCCCCGACCCCTCCAGAATGTGGTACAATTTGGGGAGTGAAGGAAAGGTTGTGAAGATGAAATATAGTCTTGTGGTTCTTCTCTTGTTTGTAATGGCTGCACCTGCACATGCATCAGGCTATAGCATCACTTTGACCGATCCAACCGGTGATGACTATGGTCCGGGGACCTATATCTATCCTCTTGATCCGGTGTTCGCCCCGGGATGCTTCGATATAACAAGGCTTACGGTTCGGGAGGTTGGTAGGAATCTACATTTCGAAGTTGAGATTGCTGGAGAAATAACTGACCCCTGGGGCTCAGGCGCGGGCTTCTCGCTTCAAAGCATCGATATCTACATCGATAAAGATGGCATATCTGGATCAGGCTCAACGGCGAGTCTTGAGCGGAGAAATTTGACCTTCTCAGCATCAAGTGCATGGGAATACGTTATCTGGTGCGCACCACCGTTTGATGGTTTTCAAACCCATGTTATCGACTCGCAAGGCAATACCTACCACGATGGTATCACTGTAAGTGCTGATGAGAGCAGTGACGTTATAACTATCAATGTACCTGAGGCAATAATTGGCACCCCAACCTCATCCTGGCATTACATCTGCCTTATGCTTAGTCAGAACGGATACGAGCTCGGAAGAGTGAGGCCTGTCCTGAAGAATGTAGGGCAATGGGTCTTAGGGGGAGGTGATGATAGCCAGTATGATTCAAATGTGATTGATATGGTTGCTGAAGCGGGAGTCAATCAGGAGGCTTTGCTTGCCAATTACGATCCTGAGACACGAGTTCAGCCGATTCTCATAAACAGAGTTGATGCTTCTTCTCCCGATATAGACCACTCACCTCCATCTGGCTGGGAAGCACACCAGCCTCTGATTGTAACCGCAGAGATAAGTGATGATGTTGTAACGTCGGTAACGCTTTTCTATCGGATGCCAAACGAGACCTATGATTCAACCGATTTTGTACGCACGAGTGCTACGCACTGGGAAGCAAAAGTGGCAGGGTCGGAAGTTGTTGAACCGGCTCTCGAGTATTACATCTTTGCGACAGATGCAACCAATCCGGCAACCTTGCCCGACTCATCCAATCCTTTTTCTATACCCGTTGCTCCTGATACAACCCCACCACTCATTGAGGGTTTTGAAGTCGATCCAGCTATTTTCTCCCCTAATGGTGACAATTATAAGGATTTCACCTCGGTGACTTTGAAGGTCAGTGAACCCAGCCATTTAAGTGTTACTGTAAGGGATTCGAGCGGGGCTTTCGTAAGGAGTCTTGCTGAGAGCACCTTTGCAGAAAGCACTCTTACAGTTACGTGGGATGGCAGGGATTCCTCATCGCAGGTTGTGGGAAACGGAACCTACTGGATTGTCGCACGGGCTGAGGATCTTGCCTTCCACCCTGGACAAGCCGAATCGAGCACAGTTGAGATCGATTTGAACCAACCTGCAAGGCAAATTGATGTAATTCTCCTTTTCCATGCCAATCAGAATCTAGTCCCTTATGGGAGAGCCGCAAATCTTGCTTGCTACAAGGGGGTGCTCACAACCCTGAGAGCACATCCTTCACTCAGGTTTGTCATCCATTTCTCAGGATCGCTTCTGAGTGATCTTCTCTGGTTTGATCCTGAAACCATTGATATCCTTCGGCAGGGGATTGCAGATGGGCAATTTGAGATTGTCGGTAGCACATACATTCAGAATATCATCTACTCAACGCGACTTAGCCCGGACGACTTTCAATTCAATCAACATCAGATAGCTCTCCACAAGAGTCTGATTGAGCATGTGCTTGGCAGGTCTCCGGTGAGCTTCTGGAATCCAGAAAGGGTATGGACACAAAATATCGTGAAGCTCCTTACCGACAATGGTTACACAACCGTTCAGGTCGAGGATCACATACTCTGGGATAGCGGGATATCGGGTAGCGAATATGCTGTGAGGACGACAACTTACAACGGAAAATCTGTATATGTCTTCACAGATGACAAGATCTTTGAAGGCATGATAAATGGGGCTATCGACAGTGGTGACACATCAAGCGTCCTCGGCTTCCTCCATCATCTATATCTTGAGGATGTAGATGATCTCTATGCAGTTTGCTACCACGAGGACATGGAGGCAACTGGGCTTTGGGATTATGAAAATGGTGAAGATCCTGCAATCGATCTTGCCAATCTTGACAAGCTCCTGACAGCCTTTGAAAACAATCCGTGGATAAGGGTGACAACCTATTCAGAGTTTCTCCAGAACCACCACATCTATGAAGAGGTGACACCCATCGTCGATGGTGCAGCTGACTGGATGGGGCGCGATGCCTGGTTCGATGAGAACAGTGAGCCTGAGGCCCAAGCATACAGACAGTTCTTCGATACCATCCGAGACACAATTAATGCAATTCATGCAACCTTCCCATCCTATGCTCCTGACACCCTGTCTGCTCGGCACCTGATTGACTATGCCTGGTTTACGCTTTGTGCTCATCAGTACGAATTCGCCGTGCATGGTTATCAGGGGATAGTGGGTACAACTCAGTGGGATCTTGCTCGCTGCGCTCTCGTTAGTGCCAGGGCCGCACGGGAAGCACTTCAAGGAGTGCCCCACTCCTTCGTGGGTGACATAAACTCCGATGGCATTGATGAGATAGTGATTGTGACCGATGGGGACATGTTCGTCTTCTCGCCCTACGGTGGAAGATTGCTCTACTGGTTTGACCTGGAAGAAGGGACACAAGATGTTGGCAATGAGAATTTCATGACGAGCTACGGCGAAACCTATACGGATGATGCCAGATATGTTGAGCCAACCATTGGTTGCCAGGCTTATTCCTGGCTGTGTGGTAACATGATATTTCCCGAGATTCACACGTGGAGGTTCGAGGCGAGGCGAAGATGTCTGAACGATTCAATCTGGATCGATGGTTCACCTCAGGGTGACCTTGCTGATACAGAGCTTACCTACAGTCTCGATTCCACAAGTGTTGAGTTCTATTATTCGCTTGGACCAATAGATGTAACCAAGCACATAAGCACCTCGCTTCACAACATCGCAGTAGAATATGTTTTCGAATCAAGTGCTTCCAGCCTAACGACTATTGAGATAGGTGTTGAAAATGGGCTCTCACCCGATTGCCTGAATGTCCTCTTCAATGGCAGGCAATCTCTTAAGTACTGGGATGGAACTGATACCTCAAGTGTTTTCTATCCCTCGATGCGGGGCGCTGTCAACGTTGTAAGTGGGAAGGGGCTACTTTTTGAGTTTATGACTCAGCCCGATAAGATAACGGCGGAGGATAATGTCTTCGGTCTTGAGATAAGCCCTTACTGGACACTCGATGTACCTCCCTTCGGCAACAGCTCTCTAACCGTCGCCCTAAGCATAGGGTCCTTCTCTGGCCTGAAGCCACCACCGAGAGAGCATGGAAACCTCATCATCAAACCCAACCCCTTCAACAGGTATGTCATGATCCTCTATAATGGGCAAAAGCATACACCAACCCATCTTCGTATTTACGACACAATGGGAAGGCTTGTTCGTGTCCTTGATGGTAAGAAAGCCTCAGCTGGGTACTTATTTACATGGAATGGACATGACTCCTTTGGCAGACAGGTGGCTAATGGGGTTTACTTTGTGAGGATTGTTCCATCAAGGACGCCAGTTGAAGCCAAAGTCATTCTGGCGCGCTAGCCCCGACCTAGCTAAGGCGCCACCAATTGTTCCTTTCTTGACATGGGCTCTTGGGCTATGCTACTACGTCAACCCGTGACGGAGAGGACTAGAGATTGCTGACTTTGGTTTTTGTATCAGTAGTCTTCATTGCTACCTATGCTGTGCTTGCGTTTCAGAAGCAAAAGCGAGCACGAATAGTCTGGATCGCCATCGCCCTGCTAGCAATTTTCAACTTCACCCTTGCCGACGCACCTTTCTGGAAGGCTGTGAGCGAGCCTTTAGGTGATATCAACTGGAATGTGATCGGGATATTTATCGGAACATTCTGGGTCGCTGAAGCATTCACAGTATCGCTTGTGCCGAGGCGTCTGGCAAGTGCAATTGTGAGAAGGGCGAAATCGGTTGGGATTGCTATTGTTCTGCTTGCAGGGCTTGCAGGTCTGCTTTCAGCCTTTGTTGAGAATGTTGCAACCGTTCTAATTCTTGCCCCCATAGCAATAGAGATGGCGAGAGGGTTGGGGGTTAGCCCGGTTCCTTTTTTGATTTCAATTGCCGTATCATCAAATCTTCAGGGCACAGCAACTCTCATCGGTGACCCTCCGAGCATGATTCTTGCGGCACATATGAAACTCAATTTCAATGATTTCATTGTACTAAATGGTAAGCCTAGCATCTTCTTTGCAGTGGAGATTGGTGCCATCGCATCTCTTGGGGTACTATTTCTGATTTTCAGAAGATACCGCCAGCATGTTACTTATCCTCCGCAGGTGAGCGTGGTGAGCTGGTTCCCTGCATCTATGCTCATTCTTATGATTGTTGCCCTTGCAATCTCTCCAGTTTTTGATCCCGATTTCCGATTTCTAGCAGGCGCAATCTGTGTTGGCTTCGGAATCATCTCGAAACTCTGGGAACGCAGGCTAGGTGAGGATAGGCCGATTGCCTATGTCACAAGAACTCTTCGGCAGATCGACTGGGACACAACACTTTTTCTGATTGCAATCTTCGTCTTTGTAGGTGCGCTTACAAGGGCTGGGGTAATCGAACGCATGGCAGATGCAGCTCAGGATGTCATAGGCTCAAGACCTCTTGTAGGTTTTAATCTCATCGTGTGGGTTTCCGTGCTGGTATCGGCATTTGTTGACAATGTACCATACATAACAGCTATGCTACCTGTGACAACATTGCTTGCTCAGCGTCTCGGGATTGCCACGTATCTCTTCCCGTTTGGGCTGCTGATCGGAAGCTGTCTTGGTGGCAACATCACCCCGATAGGAGCAGCTGCGAATATAGTTGCTGTTGGCTATCTTACCAGGCAGGGCTATAGAACTTCCTTCATTGACTTTGCAAAGATCGGGCTCCCCTTCACTCTCGCCGCCACAGCTGCAGCCTCTGCCTTTACGTGGCTCGTATGGAGCTGACTCCGACCTTTAGGCTTTGACTTGAGCAAACCAGTCAAGTAAACTCTTATGATAGACTTGCTTAAAGCCGAAGATAAAAGCGAAGAAATCTGTCTGGGGAGGTGCTATGTATAACATCTGTGTTGCTGGAACAGGCTACGTTGGTTTGGTAACCGGTGCGTGCCTTGCCGACTTCGGAAATAGTGTTACGTGTGTGGATATCGATAATTCAAAGATAGAAAGACTTAAGCGTTCAGAAGTCCCCTTCTATGAGCCTGGTCTGCAGGAGATAGTCAAGCGCAATGTTGAAAGAGGAAGGCTTTCCTTCTCAACAGATGTGGGCAAAGGCATCGAGGATTCAACTGTGATCTTCGTTGCCGTTGGAACACCTATGAGTCCTGAGGGGCAGGCTGATCTTTCCTATGTCGAGATGGTTGCTCGCAGCGTTGGTGAACATCTCAACGGATACAAGGTGGTTGTACTTAAGAGTACTGTCCCGGCTGGAACATCCAATCTTGTTGAGCGCATCATAGGCGAAACCTCAACGAGCAATCACGACTTCGATGTCGTCTCCAATCCAGAGTTCTTAAGGGAGGGCTCTGCGGTTGAAGATTTCATGCAACCGGATCGCATCGTTCTTGGAGCATCGAGCGAGCGGGCACTAGAGGTGATGCGAGAGATCTACCGTCCGCTGATTCTGCAAGATATACCTGTTGTTGAGACGGATGTGAAGACTTCCGAGATGATCAAATATGCCTCCAACGCCTTCCTGGCCACGAAGATTTCCTTCATAAATGAGATTGCTAACATTTGTGAAAGAATTGGTGCAGATGTTTCTGTTGTGGCTCGTGCAATGGGCCTTGACAATAGGATCGGCCCACGATTCCTGAGGGCTGGAGCCGGCTATGGTGGCTCGTGCTTCCCTAAGGACACCCGTGCTCTAGTTAAAACAGCAGAAGCCGTTGGCTACGATCTTAAGATAGTAAAAGCCGCTATTCGGGTTAACGGTGAACAACGCCTTCACATGGTTGAGCTCATTGAGAAAGCGATGGGCTCAGTCGGGGGAAAGACAATCGCCATACTCGGGCTTGCTTTCAAACCAGATACCGATGATCTTAGGGAGGCACCAGCGCTGGATATAGCTTCTGCCCTTCAGAGCAAGGGAGCAAAACTTAAGGCCTATGACCCAGTTGCCATGGATCAGGCAAAGGCGTTGCTTAAGGATGTTGAATTTTCAAGGGACGTCTTTGAGGCTGTCAGGGATGCTGATGCAGCAGTCTTCGTAACCGAATGGAATGAATTCAGGGATCTTGATTTAGTCAAGGTGAGGGGCTTGATGAAATCACCAACCGTCATCGACTGCCGCAATATCTATGAGCCCTTGAGGATGAGAGGGTTGGGATTCAGATACTATAGTGTGGGACGGCCATCAACGGAGGGTTGAGATGGATCTTATAGAAGGCGTTGCTGTCAAGAAACTAAGGGTGATCCCCGATGAACGGGGTTTTGTAATGGAGATGCTCCGCTGTGATGATGAGATATTCCAGAAATTCGGACAGGTCTATCTTTCAGTGGCGTACCCTGGAGTCGTGAAGGGATGGCACTATCATAAGAAGCAAACTGACAACTTTGTCGTTGTAAAGGGCATGCTTAAAGTTGTGCTTTACGATCAGCGTCAAGGTTCACCAACCCATGGCGTGATAAATGAGTTCTTCATGGGTGAGAAGAATCCCATTCTCGTTGTCATTCCGCCCATGGTTGTTCACGGTGTAAAAGCTATAGGAACCGAACCTGGCTATCTTGTAAATTGCCCGACTGAGCCTTACAACCACGAAAGTCCCGATGAGTACAGGATATCCCCTCACAGTGGGGAGATTCCTTATGATTGGAGCAGAAAGGATGGTTAGCCAATGGTAAGGAAACTTCTGGTCACAGGCGGCGCCGGTTTTATAGGTAGCAATTTTACGAGATACCTTCTTCGTAAGTATGAAAATATAGAGGTTATTGTGCTTGATAAGCTCACATATGCTGGCAATCTTGACAACCTCAAGGAGGTTGAAAACGATCCACGCTACACTTTCGTGCGTGGCGATATCTGTGATGCCAAGATCGTTGAAGAGGTGATGAAGGGTTGTGACTGCGTAATAAACTTTGCTGCCGAGACCCATGTAGATAGATCCATTGGTGACCCTTCTAGCTTCATTATGACAGATGTCTATGGTACCTACATTCTCCTCGAGGCAACCCGCAAGCTCAGGATACCCAAGTTCATCCAGATTTCCACTGATGAGGTCTATGGTGATGCGCGAGGTGAGCCGTCACGTGAGGATTCACCCCTTATGCCTCAGAGTCCATATGCGGCAAGCAAGGCAGGTGCAGATCGCCTAGCCTATTCCTACTATGTGACCTATGGTACCCCTGTTGTAATCACGCGTTGCAGCAACAACTATGGTCCCAATCAGTATCCTGAGAAGATGGTCTCACTTTTCATCACCAATGCCATAGAGGATAAACCCTTGCCTGTCTATGGCACAGGAGAGAATACAAGGGACTGGATATATGTGCTCGATCATGTAAAGGCACTCGATCTCATAATGAATTCAGAGGGGCTTGAGGGGGAAGTGCTCAACATTGGCAGTGGTATTGAACTTAGCATCCTTCAGGTTGCCGATAGAATCCTGAAACTGCTTGGCAAGCCGAGGACCCTCATAAAACGGGTTAAGGATCGACCAGGTCATGTGCGACGTCATGCAGTAAACACCGAAAAAATAGCCTCCCTGCTGGGCTGGCATGCCGAGACGGATTTTGATCAAGGCTTGAGGATGACGATCGACTGGTATCTCAACAACCGCTGGTGGTGGGAGAAGATAAAGAGCGGCGAGTTCAAGGAATACTACCGAAAGATGTATGCGGAGTTGCATAACGAATGAGAATTGTTGTAACCGGTGCAGCTGGTTTTCTTGGTTCACATCTTTGTGACTTCCTCATTGAGAAGGGACATGTTGTAATAGGTCTGGATAACCTCATCACCGGCACGACGAGGAACATTGAACATCTTGCAGGCAATCATCGATTCAAGTTCATAAAGCATGACGTCACGGAATACATTTACATTTCAGGACCTGTTGATGCGATACTTCATTTCGCCTCACCTGCAAGCCCAGTGGACTATCTTGAATATCCGATCCAGACGCTTAAGGTTGGGGCCCTGGGAACACACAAAGCACTTGGTCTTGCACGTGAGAAGAAGGCTCGCTTCCTGCTTGCCTCTTCATCAGAGGTCTATGGTGATCCCCTTGTTCATCCCCAGCGTGAAGACTATTGGGGTAATGTTAATCCCATAGGTCCGCGGGGAGTCTATGATGAAGCAAAGCGTTTTGCCGAAGCTTTAACCTTCGCCTACCACAGAACACACGGAATAGATACCAAGATTGCAAGAATTTTCAATACGTATGGGCCAAGGATGAGATCAGGCGATGGTCGTGTTGTGCCCAATTTCATAACGCAGGCTCTGGCTGGGAAACCTCTGACAGTCTATGGTGATGGTACCCAGACACGAAGTTTCTGTTATGTGAGCGATCTCATAGAAGGTATCTACAAGCTCCTTGTTTCTGAGGTGAATGATCCTGTCAACCTCGGCAATCCTCACGAGATGCGCATAATCGATTTCGCTCGCAAGATAATCGAGCTGACGGGGAGTAAGAGCGATATTGTCTTTGAAAAGCTTCCTGTTGATGATCCCAAGGTGCGCCAGCCTGACATAACGAGGGCAAAGGACCTCCTAGGCTGGCAACCCAGGGTCAAACTTGAGGATGGGTTGGCCAAAGCAATCGAATACTTCAAGGAAATTGAACACGCCTAGCTAAGGGATTGGAGGATTCCATGGTTCGACTTGCTGTCATTGGGGTTGGCTACTGGGGACCCAACTTTGTGAGAATAATGGATGAGCTGCCTGATGCAGAGATCGCCTATGTTTGTGATAAGGAAGCCAAGAGATTTGAGCGACTCTCTGCCCTTTATCCCCACTTGACCTTCACAAGCGATCTTGAGAGCGTTGTCAGGGATGAATCGGTTGAGGCAGTCGTAATCGCAACTGGCTCGGACAGCCATTTCAAGATCGCTCTGGATTGCCTTGAGCATGGTAAGCATGTACTTGTTGAGAAACCACTTGCTCTCAACTCGGCGGATGCTGCTCGCCTTGTCGAAGAGGCTGAGCGCCGCAAACGCGTTCTTTTGGTAGGCCATCTTCTAAGATATCACAGAGGAGTTGAGAAGCTCAAATCTTACATCGACGAAGGCTATCTTGGCAAAATCCTCTACGTTTACACCACACGAGTCAATCTTGGAAGGATCAGGAAGGAAGAAAGTGCTCTGTGGAGCTTTGCCACTCATGACGTATCCGTTGTGAATTTTCTCATCGGTTCGCAGCCACACCTCGTTACAGCCACGGGTCAGGCCTACCTGAGAAAAGAGGTTCACGATGTGGTCTTCGTGACACTTCACTATGCCGATGATATCATGGCGCATCTTCACGTGAGCTGGCTTGATCCTCACAAGATAAGGAAGATTACGATTGTGGGTGATAGAAGGATGGCAGTTCTTGATGACATGGAGACAACCGAAAAGCTTCGCATCTATGACAAGGGTGTCGACTTTACACCATCCTATGGGGACTATGCTGAGTCGCTTTCGGTTAGGATAGGTGATATCTACATTCCAAAGATTGATATGGTCGAACCCCTTAAGGTTGAGTGTCAACACTTCCTCGATTGTGTGACAAAAGGGACAGAGCCTCTAACAGATGGGCGCCACGGGCTTGAGGTGCTCAAAGTACTTGAGGCTGCTGAGAAGTCACTTAAGGAGGATAGTCGAGCAATACCTGTGGAGGGTTAAGCGGTGGCAAGAATAGTTGATCCGAGTGCGAAAATTGCTGAGGATGTGAGCCTCGGTGACAATGTCAAAATAGGACCTGGTGTAGTGATTGGAAAGGGATGCCGCATTGGCGACTTTGTAGTGATCTACGCGGACACAAGAATTGGTGAGAATGTCACAATTGGTGATGCAGCAGTGATAGGCAAGACCCCAATGAAGGCGGCCATAAGTACGCTTAAGCCTGTTGAACTCCCTCCCGCTGAGATAGATGCGGGATGTATGATAGGAAGCCTTGTTTCAATCTATCGGGGATCGCGGTTGGGGGAAGGCGTACTCGTCGCTGACCTGGCTTCCGTAAGAGAGGATGTTGAAGTCGGCAAGAACACCATAGTTGGCCGAGGCGTTGCAATTGAAAATGACACTCGCATCGGCAAGTACGTCAAGATTGAAACAAATGCATATGTGACGGCTCATACTGTAGTGGAGGACAGGTGCTTCATTGCTCCTATGGTCACCATGACAAATGATAATTTCCTTGGTAGAACCGAGGAGCGCTTCAAGTATACGAAGGGTCCCCATCTTAGGAAGGGGGCAAGGGTGGGTGCTAACGCCATCCTTATGCCGGGCGTTGTGATTGGCGAGGATGCTGTTGTTGGAGCCGGTTCGGTCGTGAAGCACGACGTCCCGCCTCGAAAGGTCGTTGCTGGAGTTCCAGCTGGCATAATCAAAGACACACCTCAGGAACAACTTCTCGAGAATCAGGGCTACCCTGAGGACTGATGGAGGTAAATGCATTGAGGGTCCCTCAGATTGATCTTGTGAGACAATACAGTGAACTCAAACCGAGGATTGATGAAGCAGTAAGTGAAGTTCTAAGAAGTGGTCAGTTTATCATGGGCAGATGGGTGAGTGAGATTGAAGAAAGGGTGGCAGAACTTTGCGGAGCCAAGTATGCAATTGGGGTTGCAAGTGGTACTGATGCTCTCAAACTTGCTCTCTCGGCATGTGGCTTAGAATCCGGCGATGAAGTGATCACATCTCCGTTTTCTTTTGTTTCAGTAGCTGAAGTTGCCGTTGTCTTAGGTGCCAAGCCTGTCTTTGTGGACATCGATGAGAAAACATTCAATATCGACCCTGGTCTTATTGAAGCAAAGATAACGGATAGGACGCGAGCCATTGTCCCTGTCCATCTCTATGGGCAAGCTGCCGATATGGACCCCATTCTGAAGATTGCAAAAGCACACTCGATAGTAGTCATAGAGGATGCTGCACAGGCAATAGGGGCAAAATATAAGAACAGGCCTGTCGGTTGCCTTAGTGATATGGCATGCCTGAGTTTTTATCCCACTAAGAATCTTGGATGCTACGGTGATGGAGGCATGGTGCTAACCAATGACGGAGAGCTTGCTGAGCGTCTGAGGGCTCTAAGGAAGCATGGGCAGGTGGGTAAGTATTTGTATAAGTTCACTGGCTTCAACAGCCGCTTGGACTCCATTCAGGCAGCCATTCTTCTTGCAAAGATCGATCATCTTGAGTCATGGAATGAAACACGTCGTAAGATTGCCAGAGCCTATGATGAGATGCTGGGCGAGCTCGATGTTGAGATTCCACACGTGGCTGATTACGCATATCATGTATATCACCAATATACGATAAAGACACCAAGGCGTGATGGGTTGAGATCCTTCCTTTCTGAGAAAGGAATCGGAACAGCAATTCACTATCCGCTTGGATTGCATCTTCAGGAAGCCTACAGCAGTCTTGGCTACAGGCATGGAGATTTGCCAAAGTGTGAAGATGTGTCCCGCAAGGTACTCTCACTGCCCATGTTTCCAGAGATGAAGTCCGATGAAATCGAATACGTTGTTGCTGCGATAAAGGAGTTCTTTGCCAATGGCTAAACCGAGGGCTTTGGTCACCGGCGGGGCAGGATTCATCGGTTCACACCTTGCTGAGGCTCTCATAGCAAAAGACTACCATGTGCATGTGATCGATGATCTTTCAACTGGAAGTTTTGATAACATTGCCCATCTTGAGAAGGATGATTGCTTCGAATATACAATCGACACCGTTCTTGATACTCGGGTAATGGATAAGCTGATAAAGGACTGTGATGTTATCTTCCATCTGGCTGCAGCAGTTGGAGTCAATTACGTGATCGAGAATCAACTGCGTTCGATTCAGGTAAATGTTAAGGGTACAGAGATCGTGCTGGAGGCTGCCAATCGCTGGAAGAGGAAGGTTGTCCTTTTCTCGACATCGGAAATCTACGGAAAAAGTGAGGACGTTCCTTTTAAAGAGGAAGATGACCGCATCCTTGGACCAACGACTGTGACAAGGTGGAGCTATGCCGTTACCAAGGCAATTGATGAAATAATGGCTCTCGCTTACTGGCGGGAGAAGAAGTTACCTATCGTCATTGTACGTTGCTTCAACACATGCGGTCCTCGTCAAACTGGTCAGTACGGGATGGTATTACCTCGCTTTGTGAAGCAGGCTTTACTTGGAAATCCCATAACTGTTTATGGAGATGGGAGCCAGACAAGGTGTTTCGCATCTGTCTATGATGTAGTAGGTGGGGTTATTGGATTGGCTGAATGCAATCGTGCGATTGGTGAAATCTTTAACATAGGAAGTGATGTCGAGATCACGATAAAGGAGCTGGCTGAGAAGGTTAAGCACCTGAGTGGCAGCTCCTCGAAGATAGAGTTCATCCCTTACGAGAAAGCCTACGGCAGGGGTTTCGAGGATATGAGGAGGCGTGTACCTGACCTTTCAAAAATACGCGCTTACATAGGATATGAGCCTCGAATGAGCCTTGATGATATCGTTATGAGTGTCATCGAGCACATGAGAGCTTAGGTGCCTGCCCAAAATGTCTTGACAACTGTGCTGACCGTTCCTATGATAGCCACAGGTTGCCAAATGGGGAGTATTGCCTGCGATGGATATGGTGCTATTCGGTGGCATCGGCTTGTTGGGGTTTAGCCTCTCCTTGCTCTGTGTTCCTCTGAGCAGGAAGATTTCGGAACTCCTTAGAGCCGTTGACATACCCAAGCCAGAGAAAGTGCATAGTGTACCCATGCCTAGGCTTGGGGGTCTTGCAATTTTTTGCGGTTTCTGGCTTAGCATGCTTTTCTTAAGACTGATTTATGGTGACTCTCTGGCAGGTTTTGACAGGGAGCTCATAGGGCTCTTGCTTGCAAGTGGTCTTATCCTCGGCGTTGGCGTTCTTGATGATATCTTTGGCCTTGCTGCCGTTGTGAAGCTCATCGTTGAGATTGGTGCCTCGGTTCTGGTTGTGAGCTTCGGTTTCAGAGTGTTACCCCATGGCAGCCTTGCTTTCCTCGGCTCTGTTGGTGACAGCCTTGTCATCTTCGGTAGCGTTCTTTGGCTTGTTTGGGTCACCAATGTTTTCAATCTGGCTGACGGCTTGGATGGCTTGGCAGCTGGCATAGGTGGAATTGTAAGCCTGAGTATATTCGTCATTGGCATAAGCCTTGGTATTCCCTGGGTTGGCGTTGTGAGCATGATACTTTTCGGGGTTTGCAGTGGCTTCCTCGTTCATAACTTCCCGCCTGCAAGGATCTTCATGGGCGACAGTGGAAGCCTCTTCCTTGGCTTCATGTTTGCAACTGTCATCATGGGTTTTAGTGGTGCTGATGGGGGGCACAACCTTTCTTTACTCGGGATACTTGTGCTTGGTGTACCTATGATTGATGGTGCTGGGGCTGTGCTTCGCAGGCTGGTCAATGGTACAAGCATTTTCAAGGGGGACAGGGATCATCTGCACTACAAGCTTCTCCTCAGGAACGGAAGTCGAAGGAAGGTTGCTCTGATCATTTACTTGATGACAGTTGCTTTTAGCGGTCTTGCCCTGCTCATCTATTTCAAGCTCAATGGGCAGGGACCGCTTCTGGCCTTTGGTGGGACCTGTGTGGCAGCTGTACTTGTAGTCAAGCGCTTCAGGCTACTCGAGCTTTACATCAGCAAATATCATCTTCTTCCGGGACGCAGCATTTCGGGGTTTCTGCTTGACGAAGGTAAGCCCGAGCAGGTTTGCAAAGAAGAAGCTCCTGTGACAGTTAGTCAGACATCATCCTGAGTAGCCTGCCTTGAAACCCCTATCTGTAAAGAGCCTTAATGCTTCCCCACGTAGCATTGCCAGCCTCGATGCCAGAGTTAGCGAGCTCACCAAGATAGATGCAATCCAATCTTGTTCTCCCACCAGCTATAAGTTCAACCCTGACAGTGTGACTTCCAGACATTAGACTGAGAGTGTCGCTCCCGGCGACCTCAGTGTAGTTTGCATCACTTCAGCCAATACCGAAGCCGACGGTGTGGAAACTTGAGGTAAGATCGCTTCCCTCTGGACCAGCACCTACGTAGGTTATCCTTACATCATTTTCTGCTTCGAGAAGTCCAGCCGATCTGAGGGTATCAACGAAAGAGCCAGGCTGGCTTAAGTTGAGTGAAAGTTCTATCCAGTCGCCCACAAAATCAAACCCTTCGACTGCGAGCCCGCCACTGGCACCGGAACAGGAGGTTACGTATATTGAAACACCTCCCTCATCATGTGAGGCGACGAAATCCTCAGCTTCGAGTGCGAAAGCCAAAGCCAGTGCCGGCGCAAGAATAGCAATGAACACCACTGGTAAAGTTAGCAATTTCTTCAATGATTCACCTCCTCTCTAGAATAGTCACTTTTTATATTACCATTTTCCCTTCAACTGTTCAAGCTCCAAAGTTGGAATTGCGCGGGAGCTCAAACAATGGTGGGAAGGTCTCATAACGATCGTGGCTTTCGTTGCTTGACTGCGTTGCGGTGGGTGTGTTAACTTGACCAAAACATTGGGAGCAAGGAGTCATGCTGGACCTTAAATTTGTACGTGCCAACCCCGGGAAAGTAGAACAGGCAATCCAGGCAAAGGGGGAAGGTGCAAGTGTTGAGCACTTCCTGGAATTAGATGAGAAGAGACGATCTATTCTCAAGGAGGTTGACGCGCTCAAGGCAGAGCGGAATAGAGTATCCAAGGAGATCGCTGAGGAGAAAAAGGCCGGTGGTAATCCGAGTGAGAAGATCGCTCAGATGCGTGAGGTCTCACGACGAATCAAGGAGATGGATGATAGCCTGCGCCAGATTGAGGATGAGCTCTATCGGAGCCTCATGTGGTTTCCGAACATACCCCATCCCTCTGTTCCCATTGGTTCTGGACCCGAGGATAATGTTGTTGTTCGTAAGTGGGGAGAGAAGCCAGAGTTTGGCTTCAAACCTCTTGCGCATTGGGACATCGCCGACTCTCTCGGGATAGTTGATTTCAAAAGAGCATCCTCAATTGCGGGAAGCAATTTTGCCCTCTTTAAGGGGCTGGGTGCGCGGCTGGTGAGGGCACTGATAGATTTCATGCTCGATTTTCATACGAAGCGCCATGGCTACAAGGAAATCTGGCCACCTTCGCTTGCAAACAGAGAATGCATGACCGGGACGGGACAGCTCCCGAAGCTTGAAGATGACATGTACAAGTGCGAAGTGGATGATTTCTTTCTGATTCCCACAGCTGAGGTTCCATTGACCAATCTCCATCGCAACGAAATCCTTGATGGATCTCAGCTTCCTCTCTATTACACTGCCTACAGCCCATGCTTCAGACGCGAGGCTGGCTCATATGGTAAGGAGACCCGGGGTCTTAACCGTGTGCATCAATTCGACAAGGTTGAGCTTGTTAAGTTTGTCACACCTGAGACGAGCTATGATGAGCTTGAATCCCTCGTGCGAGATGCAGAGGACATACTTCAGGCTCTTGGGCTTCACTACAGAGTCAATCTCCTTTGCACTGGCGAACTCAGTTTTGCGGCAGCGAAGTGTTATGACTTAGATGTTTGGAGTCCTGGTCAGCAAAAGTGGCTTGAGGTTTCATCGTGCAGCAACTTTGAAGACTTCCAGGCGAGGAGATCGGGTATCCGCTACAGGCCTGGTGCTGGTGAAAAGGCCAGATTTGTTCATACACTTAATGGGTCAGGTGTGGCACTCCCCAGAACAATAGTTGCTATCCTCGAGACCTATCAGACCAAAGATGGTAAGGTGAAGGTTCCGCCGGCACTGGTACCATTCATGGATGGGATTGAAGTCATCGAGTGACGTTCCTCTATGGGGGAAGGGATTGCCATCAAACTTCTTGTCGATCGCACTGCTGGTAGGCTTGGGCGCTGGCTACGTATTCTTGGCTTTGATGTCGAATATGTTGCCACGTGCGATGTCTCCGTAATAGCGAGGATCGCCAGGCAAACTGGGAGGAAAGCTGTTACCAGGACAAGGAGCCTTGCAGAGAGACTCGGAACAGATAGCATCCTGCTCGAGAGTGAACATCTCGAAGATCAGATACGTCAAGTAGTTGAGATCTTTGGTAGGGATGCCTGCGAGCCTTTCTCGAGATGCAACATCTGCAATGCTGTGCTTGAGGATATAGCAAAGGAAGAGGTCAAGGGAAGAGTACCCCAGTACGTTTATGATACCCATGATGAATTTGCTGTATGTCCTGTTTGCGGTCGGTATTATTGGCGAGGGACTCATTGGCAAGAGATGACGAAACGTATAGATGAGATCCTAGGAGGGTGCCAAGATGCATGATAATGTCTCAACAGCAGTTTCAATTCCCGTTCTTATGGTCGAGGGCGATACGATCCCGGAGGTTTGGGAGAAAGCCGTAATCCTCTGCTGGGAGAAAGGCTGTCCCATGCGAACTGAATATGATAGGGAGACGGATCCGCCCAGTAGGGATTGTTCAATGATAATGGTTATAAGAAAGCCAATGGCTGAGCCACGCATCCATAGAGCTTTTCCAGGAGGGCTTGAAGATCTTGAAATCTATCGTCAGGAGGTGGTTGATGGTATCCATGATCACTGGATAGACCCTGAACACGGCAAATGGAGCTACACCTATCACCAGCGCCTCTTCTCCTACGATTATGCGGGTGAGAAGATCAACCAGATTGAATACGCACTCTCAAAACTTTCTCAGGCTACTTACACTCGCCGGGCGCAGGCAATAACGTGGAATGTTAAGCTTGATCCTACAGTTACGGATCCACCATGTTTGCAGCGCCTGTGGTGGCGCATTACCCAGAATGACTCAGAACTCATACTTCACATGAATGCTCATTGGCGTTCTCGCGATGCATACAAGGCTGCCTTTATGAATCTTTTTGCTTTGACCAATCTCATGCACAGAATCGCTGGGCAGCTCTCCGAGAGGCTTGGACAGCCTGTCAAGGTTGGTCGCTATGCCGAATTTATCGACAGTTTCCATATCTACGGTTCCTACTTCAAGGAGTTCCAGGGATTTCTGAACACTGTTAAGAAGCGCAGGTTTGAGGATAGGGTGTGGGAGACAAAGTTCGCTGAACCCTTCTTTGAGGAAGCAAGGAAAAAGTTGAGTCATGATGCTTGACTTCGGCGTCGCCTTGGTTAGGTTGTGATGGGGAAGGGGATTTTATGCGAACGAGCTCAGCTCGGCAATCAGTAAAGATACGAACATATGCTTTCATTGGTGCCCTTATAGTGGTTGCCGGGATATTTCTCTATACCTATTCCCTGGTTAGGAGCTTTGAACGCCAGACCGAGGTCCTCACCCGTCTCATCGCAAATTTCTGTGCTGTGGCTACCTTCCCGGCAGCCCAGGACGAGGAAGTCCGCAAGATTTTCGATCAAGTCATCGAAGATATAAACTTTCCGATTGTCATAACGGACCAGAGAGGCGTTCCCTATACGTGGAAAAACCTTCGTCCAGAGCTTGACCCCGATAGTGTGAGCTGGGAGGACTTCGTTGAGACTGACCCCGTGAATCCTAAGCCAGGGATTTTGGCAGAAGTGATAAAAATAGTGCGCAAGATGGGGGATCAGGGCAATATTGTCCTCATGATTGATCCTTCAAGCGGAAGATATCTTGGAAGGGTCTACTATGCGAGGCCATCCATCACTAGCGGACTCACCTGGCTACCATTTGCCAGCGCAGCAGCTCTTGGCCTTTTCATCATCATGGGCTATCTCGGCATAAGGAGCATAATAGTTGGAGAGCGCAGGGCGATATGGGTTGGCATGGCTAAGGAAACTGCTCACCAACTGGGAACTCCCCTGTCCTCCTTGATGGGCTGGTTGCAGCACCTTAAGGAGGGTTGCAGCGACGAGCGTACGCGCCGCATAGTCAAGGAGATGGAACAAGACATCTTGCGTCTGAGCAAGATATCTTCAAGATTTGGTAAGGTTGGATCGCAGCCACGCCTTGACCTTCATGATGTTGTTGAGATTGTTAGAGACGCGATTGACTATCAGAGAAGGCGTTTGCCTTCCCTTGGTCACCAGATTGAAATAAAGGAGCACTTTGGTAATCTGCCAAAGGCAATGGTCAACCCAGATTTGCTCGAGTGGGCAATCGAGAATCTAATAAAGAATGCTATTGACGCCATTGACAAGAAGACAGGACTCATAGAGGTTAGAACAGCCTACATACCCGGTGAACACAAGATAAGCATTGAGATAGAGGATAATGGAAAAGGGATTGACCAGAAACTTGCTAAACGTATTTTCGAGCCTGGCTACAGCACACGGAGGGGTGGGTGGGGACTCGGACTTCCCCTCGCCAGGCGCATTGTCGAGGAATACCATCATGGTAAAATAGCACTGGTGAGGAGCTCACCCGGGAAGGGTTCTCTCTTCGTTATAGAGCTCCCTGTCCCCGGTAGAGAGAAGGAATAGATTATGGCGGAAAAGAAAGCATCTATCCTCTGGGTTGATGATGAGATCGACCTCCTGAAGTCACAGATAATGTTTCTTGAGGAAAGAGGCTACAGGGTAAAACCTGTCGCCAACGGGGAGGACGCAGTCAGCATGATCGGCAGGGAGAGCTTCGATCTTGTTTTCCTTGACCAGATGATGCCTGGCATGGATGGACTTACTACTCTGGTAAGAATAAAGCAGGTTAGACCATCGGTGCCAGTTGTCATGATAACCAAGGTTGAGGAGGAAGATCTCATTGATGAGGCGCTCAGGAAACGTATAGATGATTTCCTCCTGAAACCTGTCAATCCCGTTCAGATTCTATCTGTTACACGCAGAATTCTTGAGAGTCGTCAGATCCGTGAGCGTGAGCTATCGCGTGAATATGCTGAGGACTTTCAGGCGATCGAGGCGATGAAAGCCAGTGCAAACCACTGGAAAGACTGGTTAGAGATACATCTTAAGCTCAGCGAGTGGGACACCCTGCTTGATGAATTTCCTGACAGCGGTCTCATGCAGAGCCATCTCGATCAGCGCAGACAGTGCAATGTGGAATTTGCCATGTACATCGAGAAGGTTTATCCCGAGTGGATGAGAGATTACGACAGGCCCACAATGTCAGTGGATGTGTTTTCAAAATTTGTTGCTCCCCATCTTGCAGCTCGACGACGCGTCTACTTCATAATCATAGATTGTCTGCGGCTTGATCAATGGCTTGCAATCGAACCCATGCTGGAGCCCTATTTTGCCCTTAAGCGAGACCACTACTATTCAATCCTTCCTACCGCAACGCCATATTCACGCAACGCCATATTTGCGGGACTTTTCCCCAGCGAGATCGCCGAGAAATATCCGGAATACTGGAGTGAAACAGGTGCGGATGAGATGGGTAAGAACAGGTTTGAGCGCCAGCTTCTTGAGAAGCAGCTCGAACGTATGAAATTGAAAATCAGTCCTGGGTTTAAGTATCTCAAGATCTATAGCGCCGATGATGCTCATCTTGCCAAGAAACAGATCCCGACCCTTCGCAATCTCCCCCTCGTCGCTCTTGTATTTAATTTCGTCGATATAGTCGCACATAGCCGCAGTGAATCCGTGGTTTTGCAGGAGATGCTCCCCAATGAGTCCGCTTACAGGAGCTTCACAAAATCCTGGTTTCTCCATTCCCCCCTTTTCGAGAGTTTGAAGATGATAGCTGAGCAAGATGCCATTGTAGTCATCACGACAGACCATGGGTCGGTTCTTGGTCGCAGATCTGCAATGGCACTCGGGGATAGAGAAACATCCACCAATGTGAGATACAAGTTTGGAAACAATCTTAACTGTGACCCTCGCCAGGCGATAAGGGTAAAGAATCCTGCTGACTTTAAGCTTCCCCACGGTGGCGTCAATAAGAACTACTTGATAGCAAAAGAAGACTTCTACTTCGTCTATCCCACGAAGTTTCACGAGTACGAGAGGCATTACAAGGATAGTTTCCAGCATGGCGGCATCTCCATGGAGGAAATGATTCTTCCGTGTATCACGATGCAGCCTAAGGGGTAGTACCTGTGGTTCACCTTATCAAGTTTGTCTCCAGATCTGAAGATGACACATTCAAGTTTGGATGCCTGCTTGCAGGCTGCCTGATGGGTGGCGATGTGGTTGCTCTGAAAGGCAAATTGGGTTCGGGAAAGAGCGTTCTCGCGCGAGGCATAATGCGCGGGCTTGCTGTCTCAGGCCCGATCCCGAGTCCAAGCTTCATCACTGTTGCAAATTATAGAGGAAGGTTTGACGTCAATCACATTGACCTCTATCGCATCGAATCTGGGCGTGAGATTGCAGGACTTGGTATCGAGGATACGATTTTCTCTGATGCCATTAGCATCATCGAATGGGCTGAAAAGATTGAGGAACTCCTACCCGGTAACACGATTTTTATCCATATTAAACCTTGCGAGGAGCGTGATCATCGCTTAATCACCTTAGAAAGTTTTGATCCTGATGTTAAGTATCGATTAGTTACTGTTGCAGTGGATCTCTTGAAGGAGCATGTCAGTGCAACTTCTTAGCATTGAGACATCCGGCCGTAAGGGTGGTTTTGCAATTGTGGACGAAACCGGTGTTGTCTGTGAAATATTTACTGACATGCAGGGTGCCCATGTTGAGAAGGGCTCCAAACTCATCGAAATGATTATGGAAACGGCATCAGTGAGTGTCCAAGACATCGACGCAGTCGCCGTCTCCCTCGGTCCGGGTTCCTTCACGGGTTTAAGGGTTGGATTGGCTCTTGCAAAGGGAATATGCTTTGCAGCTCGTAAGCAACTCGCCGGAGTGCCAACGCTTGACTCAGTTGCCGAGATGGTCAGGATGTGTGACAGTGTGCTCGTGCCGATGCTCGACGCAAGGCGGGGCGAAATATATTTCTCCATCTACAGATCATCTCATGGAAAGATGCAAAGGATTGCCGATTACCTGGCACTTGAACCCTCTCAAGCAGCGTGCATGATTCGTGATGTTGCCGACGGTGAGCCAATCCTTGTCCTGGGTGATGCACTGGCGAGATACGGTGACTTGCTTAGGAAAGAACTCCCTAGCAGCTGTATTTTTGCTCCGACTGACTTCTGGAGTCCAAGGCCTGGTGTGATTGGCGAGATTGGTATTCGTATGCTCCGCAATGGGGAGACGCTGGATGTGGACACCGCTCAACCTCTTTATGTGAGGCCATCTGAGGCAGAGCGAAATCTCCGCAGGCAGAAGCATGGCGGCAATTGAGATAACTAGGATGGAGGCACATCACATCGACAAGGTAGTTGCGATCGAAAAGGAGCTCTTTAGTATGCCCTGGTCACGGGCAAGCTTTCTATATGAGGTTAGTGACAGGCAGAGAAGCTACGCTATTGTTGCAATACTTGATGGTAAAGTAATAGGCTATGCGGTTGGATGGTTTGTTAGTGAGGAATTACATGTCGGCAATATTGCAGTAACGAGAAGTGAACAGGGAAAGGGTTACGGCAAAGCTCTGCTTGAGAATCTCCTGGCCGAGGCTGACAGGCGCGGTGTGCGAATCGTTACTCTTGAGGTACGCATCAGCAACGCGAGAGCGATAAATCTTTACAGAAGGTATGGCTTCAAAGGCGTTGCCATCAGAAAGAACTATTATGTGGACAACGCTGAAGATGCCCTTGTTATGATACTCGAAACTAGGTCCGCCACAGGTGGGAGCAAGTCTTGATACAGGACGAAAAGCTTAGCCAGGCGCATAATTTTCTGAGACGCAGGATACCATATCGCCTGCGCATAGGTATCATTCTGGGATCAGGGCTTGGTGTTGTGCGTGACGCTTTCCACTCCGAGATAGCTTTTCCATACAAGGAGATTCCGTACTTCCCGATCTCAACCGTTCCTGGCCACAGAGGAAGATTGCTTATTGCCCGAAGAGGAAGAACCAGAGTTCTTATTATGGATGGGCGTGTGCATCGTTATGAGGGCTATTCCTTTGAACAAGTTACTTTCCCGATAAAAGTGATGCACAGGCTTGGCATAAGATCACTCGTGATAACCAATGCGGCTGGGTCGCTGACGGAATGGCTTGTTCCCGGCGATCTCATGCTGATTGAGGATCATGTTGATCTCATGTTCAACGTGTCTCCAGAACTATCCGGATCTCTTGTCTTTCACAAGTCGTATTACTCTAAGAGATTGATTGATCTGGCTGAGAGCATTGCCCTCTCGCAGAAGGTACGTATTAGAAGAGGTGTGCTCGTTGCTTCGACTGGCCCGACCTATGAAACCCCTGCTGAGGTTGAGGTCGCTCGAAAAGCTGGGGGACATGCCGTTACAATGTCCACTATACCCGAGGTAACCATGTGCCATGCTCTCGGAATCTCAGTACTAGGAATTTCCTTGATTACCAACATGGCTGCATGGCATGGTGGAGGTCACAGAGAGGTAATCGAGCTTGCCAGGAAAGGAAGCAGCAACTTAAAGAGATTGATCACAGGTGTCATAGATGCGATGTGAGGTCGACTTATGAGCTGGTTCAGGCGGATCGAGAGAGGTTTGAAAGGAAGTATCAAGCGTGAAATGCCTGATGGGCTATGGCGCAAGTGTGACGGATGCGGGGAAATAGTTTACGAGCGTGTTATTCAGCGCAATTACTGGACATGTAACAAATGCGGCCATCACTTCATGATTTCCGCACGCGACTATATCACCATGCTTGTAGATGAGGATACTTTTGAGGAGAGTGATGCCAATCTCACCTCGGTTGATCCCCTTGAATTTAAGGACTCAAAGCGCTATCCCGATCGTCTTAAGGCTGCCATCAAGAAAACAGCTCTAAGGGAGGCTATCCTTACGGGTAAGGGTGAGATTGGCGGACATCCTTCAGTGCTAGGTGCCCTTGATTTCAGATTTCTTGGTGGGAGCATGGCTTCAGTTGTTGGAGAGAAGGTTGCCAGAGCTACGCGAAGAGCACTTGAGGAAAACCGCTTTCTTGTCCTTATTTCAAGCTCTGGTGGAGCCCGCATGCAAGAAGGTATCCTCTCCCTCATGCAGATGGCTAAGACAAGCGCCTGGCTTGCGCGATTCTCTGAAGCTGGTGGACTCTATATCTCCATCTTGACTCATCCAACAACTGGAGGGGTCACAGCCAGTTTCGCAATGCTGGGTGATATCGTTATTGCTGAGCCCGGAGCTTTGATAGGTTTTGCAGGTCCACGTGTTATTGAGCAGACAATAAATCAGGAATTACCCCCTGGTTTTCAGCGTTCAGAATTCCTGCTTGACCATGGTATGCTGGATATGGTTGTGTCAAGACCTCAGATAAAGAAGACACTTGTTGGTATTTTTGACTTCTTCAGTGAAAAACGCCGACCCGCCGAAGAGGCTCGCAAGCCAGCTGTGCTCAAAACTCCACCTCACATAGAGGTGAAAGCAGATAAGGACAAACTCCCGCCAAAGGCATGAGACCACTCTCCTATCGAGCCAGCATTGACTTTCTATATGGATTGGAGAAATCCGGCATAAAACTGGGGCTTGATAGGACCATCAATCTCCTATCGTGGGCTGGAAATCCTGAGAAAAGCTTCAAAAGTATCCACATAGCTGGCACAAATGGGAAGGGCTCGGTGGCTTGCTTCCTGAATTCTATACTTGTGCACGGTGGCTTCAGAACAGGACTTTTCACTTCCCCACATCTGGTATCCTACCGTGAGCGCATGAGGGTAAACGGAAATGTGATCGGGCGAGGTGAGCTTTCTGAGCTCACAACTTATCTTAGGGAAGGAATAATCCATTCTGGTGCGAGCTTCTTCGAAGCAACAACGGCCCTTGCCTTCGAATACTTCAGACGCAGGCGTGTCGATGTAGCTGTTGTTGAGGTTGGAATGGGGGGGAGATTGGATTCAACAAATGTGCTGCTTCCAGAGGTTACATGCATCACAACCATTGACTACGACCATACACTCTATCTTGGCAAAACACTTCCCAAAATAGCTCGTGAGAAAGCAGGTATCATAAAGGAACGTGTCCCGGTTGTTTGCGGTAAGACATCCTCTTCCGCCACAAGGGTGATAACGAAGATTGCAGCAAGAAAGAAAGCGCCATGCTATCTCCTAGGAAAAGACGCAAGCTACACGGTGATATCAAGTGACATCAACGGCTCAGTTTTTGAATATAAGGGCCTGGCGAATAGCCTCAAGCTTAAGGTGGGTATTCCAGGCCTACATCAGGTCGGAAATGCCGCGCTTGCTGTACTTACCGCGGAAGTGCTTAATGAATGTGGTTTCAGCATCGCAAGGCGGGCTATTGAAGAAGGTCTCTCGAATGCCTTTTGGCCCGGAAGGCTTCAGGTTCTGCGTCAAAGACCTTTTGTGATATGCGATGCAGCACATAATATTTCAGGTGTTAGGAGTCTCGCAGATTCGCTTGTCGCTTTCGGATTTGAGCCTGACGTTATCGTCTTCGGAGTTCTACGTGACAAACGCTACGATCAGATGCTGAGGATTCTTGCAAAACTCTCTCGTGTCTTTATCCTTACGAAACCTCAGTCCCCGCGTGCTTTGGGTGTGGGCGAGCTCAGGGAGGCAGCAAAAGGCATAGGTCTTAGGTGCTTTACCTGCGCGAAAAGCTCTCATGCTCTTGATAAGGCGCTTGAAATTTGCAAAGATAATGGCAAGATTCTTGTGTGTGGTTCTATCTATCTTTTGGGTGAGGTGATGCAGAAGTTTGGGTACAAACCTTGGCACGTCCTTTGCCAATAACGGCTTGACATGCCCAGAGATGCTTTCTATACTCACTGAGCTCGGGGGAGGGTATGGCTAACGTAGTACTGAAAAATGTCACAAAGATTTTCCCAGGTGGGGTGGTTGCTATAAAGGATGCGACGATTGAGGTCGCAGATCGTGAGTTCCTCGTAATTGTCGGACCTTCCGGCTGTGGGAAGTCAACCTTCCTGAGAGTGATTGCTGGGCTTGAGGAGTTGACGGCCGGCGAGATCTACATAGACGGGAAATTGGTGAATGATGTTCCTCCTAAGGACCGTGATATAGCTATGGTCTTTCAGAACTATGCTCTTTATCCTCATATGACTGTCTTTGACAACATGGCTTTTGGGCTCAAGCTTCGCAAGTTTCCCAAGGAGGAGATAAGGCAGCGTGTCCATGAGGCAGCTCGTATTCTTGGTATTGAGCAGCTTCTCGATAGGAAACCCAAGGCGCTTTCAGGAGGACAGCGGCAGCGAGTTGCCGTTGGCAGAGCAATTGTGCGCAAGCCCAAGGTCTTCCTTTTTGATGAGCCTCTCTCCAACCTTGATGCGAAGATGCGGGTTCAAATGCGTGCTGAGCTTTCCAAACTCCATAATCGGCTTAAGGCGACGATAATCTATGTTACCCACGACCAGATAGAGGCAATGACCATGGGCGATCGTATTGTCGTACTGAAGGATGGCATGATCCAGCAGGTTGCGGACCCTATGACACTCTATGACTCACCTGTCAATAAGTTTGTTGCTGGCTTCATTGGAAGCCCGGCTATGAACTTTATCGATGGCAAGCTTTTGCGGGACGGTGCCCTTTACTTTGACGAGGGAACATTTAAGGCAAAGGTGCCAGACGAGATAGCTTCCCATCTCCAGGCTTTCGAAGGAAAAGAGATAACGCTTGGGGTGCGACCTGAGGTCATCCAGGAAAAGACCGATAAGATTGGTCTGGAAATTGTTCCGTTTAAGGCAAAGGTGGAAGTTGTTGAACCCATGGGGAATGAGACCATAGTGTATGTGACAACTGGGAAGACGCCAATTGTCGCAAGGCTTATAGCGCGTAAGGATCTCAAACCCGATAGCGATGTCGAATTTGTCATCGACATGACAAGGGTTCACTTTTTTGATCCTTCGAACGAGAAGACAATCGTTTGAGGTTTGCCCAAAGTAGCAGCGCTTTCCGCAAAAGATCTTACCCTGGTCTAGACTTCATGATGAAGAGTTTAGCGAAACTGGCTACCTGCATTGTGCTGCTAGCACCTACCCTCTTTGCCCAGGGGATTTTCAACATCTCAGCCGACCGACTGACCGGTAAGAGAACTCCAGAGAAAGAACTCGTCTTGCTTGAGGGTAATGTCAAGATACTTCACGGAGAGACCAGGGCTCAAGCCGACACAGGTTACTATGATAAGACAGCTGAGGTTGTAGAGCTCAAGGGAAATGTAGTCATAACCCGGAGCGGTGTTGAAATAAAGGCTCCAAAGGCGGAGTATATGAGGCTGGCCCGCATCGCTCTCTTCCCCAACGGACTTGATGCAAGTGAGGATGGTATTGCACTGTTTGCTGACTGGGGAAGATACAACCTTGGAGACGAGATCGTCGAAGTCAAGGGTCATGTTCTATATAGGGAGCGTCAAAGAGAGATTCTTGCTGACAGTGCCAGATATGATCGCGCGGGAGGCAGCATCTATGCTGAGGGTGGGGTTGTGATGCGAGATCGATCCCGTGGGGGTGTGCTACGTGCTGCTGCAATTCGCTACGACCGCAAGACAGGGCATGGGATTGCAACAGGACAGCCATTGCTTGAAATCAAACAGGACAAAGAGGAAATCCTTACCCTGATTGCTGCTGACTCGATGGAAGTCTTTGCCAATGACAGAAGAGCACTTGCTCTGGGTAATGTTGAGATAATTCGAGGTTCAGCTGTTGCTACCTGCCGGCGTGCAATTTTTCTTGATGCTGAGAATCGCACTGTGCTCACCGATGGACCGATTATCGTGGATGATAGGAGCTCTTTGTCGGGAGAAACCATAAGCATTTTTTCCCATGATGGTGAAATTTCCAGAATCCTGGTTTCCGGTAATGCAAGGAGCATATATCAACCTTCCGGCGAGCCGCGCACAGATCTTACAGGAGATGAGATAGATCTGCAATTTGACGGAGGCGAGCTCCGGCATGTGGAAGTGAAGGGAAATGCCAAAGGCATCTTCGGCTCGGAAGCTTCGGAAGGAATTGGCAACGAAGTCGAGGGTGCGACCATCACGATTAACTTTGACCAGACAAGAGCCCGCGAGGCAGCCGTTGGTGGAGGTGTTACTGGTACATACCATCTTAAAGAAGCTTCAGGCAAGATAGGCGTCGTCAACTATGCTTGTGACAGCCTCCACTACGATGTTCCTGTATCACTCATGCATCTTAAAGGCAATGCGAGGATTGAATATGCTGGAATGAGGTTGCTAGCCGATCTCATCGAATATAACTCAAGCACTAGCAATCTCTATGCTCCTGTAAACCCTGTTCTCTGGGAAGGGGATGATAAGATCACAGGTGCAGCCCTGAGCTATAATCTTAAGACCAAGCGTGGAGCAATAGTTGCTGGGCGCACAGCATATGAACGCGGTCTTTACACAGGGAAGCTTATAAGAAAAACGGGGCTTCGAACGCTCAACGTTGAAGGCGGAACCTATACGAGCTGTAACCTCCGTGATCCCCACTATACCTTCACAAGCTCCCAGATGAAGATGTATGTCAATGATAAGGTTATAACCAAGCCCCTGGTTCTCAGAGTAAGAGGGGTACCGATTTTTGCCTTACCTTTCTTTATCTTTCCCATACGCAGGGGACGCCACTCGGGTATCTTGATTCCCAAAATTGAGTTTGGCTTTGATGAAAACAGAGGACGTTTTGTTCGTAATGCCGGCTATTACTGGGCACCTAACGATTACTTCGATCTGACGCTCTGGGCAGACTACTATGAAAGATCTCGTTGGATTGCTCATGGTGAGGCACGTTATAAAGTGCGCTATCTTCTGACGGGTTCGTTTAAGGGATCATTTTTGAAAGATATCAACACAGGCGCTTCCCGCTGGGATCTTGGTGGAAACCACATCCAAGAAGTCGGCGATGATGGTAGACTCATTGTGCATGCCGATTTCGTCAGCGATAAAACTTATCGCAAGGAAACAAGTGATATCCTTGAGGAGCAGCTAAGGAGAACACTTGAGTCTGATGTCTCATATTCGGGCAGGTGGCGAAGTGGCAGCTTTACAATTGCAGCCGAGAGGCGCGAGAATCTTGACACCGATCAGGTTACCCAATCACTACCTCGTTTCAATTTCTTTCTGAGCAAGCTTACACTTATCGAACCCTCAAAGGATGGCTGGCACAGGGGGACTTATCTTACCGCTACGACAAGCGGCTCTAGCACTTTGAGTAAGACAGCCTCGGATCGTAAAACCCAGCAGCAGGCTCGCATCAATGTCAAGATAGATTCGGATCTGAGATTTGGCGGAAGGTCTCAGAGTGTAAGGAGCTCAATGATTGTCTCATCTGTTCGCAAGGATTTAAGCGAATGGTGCACAGGATGTACTGGTGGGAAGGTTGTTAATTCTGCTCTCTCAGACCAGATCAATTTCATAGCTAAATTTCTTCCCTTTGGCTGGTTGAATTTCGATCCATCACTGGCAATGTCAGTTACCCTCTATGATGACGACAAGCAGGGTAGGCATTTTCCGTTGCGTTTCATGTATTGGGGGGGCTTTTCAACGACAGCATCAATCTACCGAACCTTCTTTCCTCGCCTTGGAGCGCTCGAGGCTTTGCGGCATGTAATAACGCCAAGAATTTCCTTCACCCATCGGCCAGATTTTTCAAAATACAAAGGGCGCTTCTTCAGTCTTCCAGGCATATCGGGAGAAGTCAGCAAGGCAACATCAGCAACAATCAGCCTCACAAACCGACTTCAGGCAAAGGTGAGGCATGGGGAGCAGGTGAGAAGAATTGATAATCTTCTAAGTCTGGAGACCTCAACATCCTACGATTTCCTTTACAAGGACAAGGGGCGAAAAACGCCTTTCTCGATCATCACCAATCACCTTCGAATCTATCCGTCGAATCATGTGACACTTGATGTGGCATTCTCCAACAATCCTATTGATCTTTCTTTCGAATCGCTCAATGCGACTGCGAATTTTTCCTATTCCGGTTCCGGTCCTTTCCCTCCCGGTTTCTCCAAGCCCGAGATTGAGCAACCCGAGGTTGTACCTGAAGAGGGTGTGGGAGGATCGGACATCACGTCTCCAACTCAGAAGCCCTGGCACGCAGGTGCAATTTTTCGTTATACAAAAGCTTACACTGGAGGCAAGGATAGCTACTGGCTGGATCTGACGGCTGGATTCAACCTCTCAACGAACTGGCGAATCGAGTATAGCGGCAGATTTGATCTTGCAAATCGCGAGACAGCCTACCAGGAGTATTCGATTTACAGAGATCTGCATTGCTGGGAAGCTCAGTTCGTCAGGCGCTACTCAGGAGGGGAGTGGCAATACTACTTCCGCATAAACATAAAGGCTCATCCTGAGGTCTATACAGAGCGTGGTCTAAGAGCTCTTTATCGAAGCTACTGAGATTCACCTGTCTCGTTAGATCCTATCTCTGCATATTGACGATCTACCCGAGGCGTACTATGGGTAGGATTCAGCGTTTTGCTGCCGAGATTTGATGCGATGGAGACTAACCCCCTTACGAAAGCCCTCGAGATCTGGAGTCTCGAGACTCTGCTCAATACCTCAATTGCTCTGGGGTTAGTAGCTTTTGGCCTCATGCTTGTGCAAAGATATTTACAATCCCTTCGAGAAGAGTTCAGCCTGCGCGTGTCGATTGAGGTCTGGAATCTTGCGATTGGTGTCGCGGTCGATGTAATACTTGCTTTCATTGTGCTTGGTGGTTTTCTTGTTTTGAATCCAGACACAATGGCAGACATGAGGATGGCGATTCCTTTTGTGCCAGTCGCTACCATTCTTTTCGCGATTGCTCTCATTGTCCGGCTTTTCTATGGTGGGCATCGAGCTTTGACCAGGGGTTTCATCAAGTCGCTTTGGCTCATGCTCTTTGCCAACGTTATAAACATTCTTGGTTATTCCATAGGGTATGCCCTGAGCGAGAAATCGTGCATTCCTCTCAAATGCCTTATCGTGAAGCGGTGAAAGGTAAGTGCACTGGTTGCCATATTTGTGACTATAAGTGCCCTTTTAACGCAATAGCGCTAAGAGAATTGCCGATTGGAAGGTGAGGCTTGAATCTATCTCCTGGTCGTAAGATTAGTCTTGAATAAGACACAGTCACGTGATTGTATCAAGCGTTGGGATGACGAGGAACAAAGCAGGAATTTTTGGTTTTAATAAATGTGGCCAGAGGAGTGTCGAGAAAAATCTTGTATTGAGTTGTAAAGGAATCCCTCGGCATTGGGTCGAAGCAGTGAGCAGTTGACCGCATTCAGGTAGAGGACCTTGAGATCGTGGATCTAAGAATCAAGGCCGCGCTGATTTCAATCTTTGTCAATATCTTCCTTATAGCCCTAAAGTTCCTCCTTGCGCGCATCTCAGGCAGCGCAGCTATTCATGCTGATGCCTGGCATTCACTTTCAGATCTTGTTGTCTCTTTCCTTGTCCTGGGAGGGTTGAAGGTTACCTCCACACAGGAACGGAGAAGCATAGTGAATTGGCGCGGGCTTGAGCATGTGATAGCGATCGGCGTTGGAGCGTTTATCATATATACAGCCTGGCGCATCTTTGCAGGAGCTCTACGTCCACCCACGGTGAGTCTTCGCAATGTTGGCTGGGTGATTCTTGGAGCGCTTGTCTGCGCACTCGTATCCTACGTTATAGCTGTCATGAAAATAAGGGTGGGAAAGATCAAGGGCTCACCAAGCTTGGTTGCTGATGGTTATCACTCAAAGATGGATGTCTATTCAACTGTTGCGGTCATCATTGGGCTCTTTGGTGTAACGATGGGGATAGATCTTGACAGAGCTGCAGCCGGGCTTGTTTCGATTCTTATCGCTATGACGGGCATTGAAATAATGATAGCCTCCATCAGGGCTATAACCGCTGGCGCCTCGCTTTCTGAGTATCTCCTCTGGTTTGTCTTTGAGAGGGGCCGGAAGGATACGAGATTTTCGCGTTTCCTCAGGCGTATCAGGGTTGTTGTGGATTGGCTTTCAGCTGATAGGAGATATGTCTACATAATCGCCTGCCTCGTAGTAATCCTCTGGGTCTTCTCAGGCTTCTTTATTATCAGGGAAGGTGAGGAAGGACTTGTCTATAGATTCGGAAGTCTCATAGAGAGCGGGATAGAACCTGGACTTCACTTCCATGCTCCTTTCCCCATTGAGACTGTTCAGAAAATCGAGGTCGCTAAGATTCGGCGGGTCGAGCTTGGTTTCAGAAGTGTTGGTCCACTGGTCGGGACTGCCCGTGCCTATGAGTGGGAAAGCAGGCACCAGGGTGGTGGCTATCAGAAGCGCCTCGATGAATCCCTCATCTTCACAGGTGATGAGAACATAATCGATGTAAATACCGTTGTTCAATACCGCATAAGAGATGCCATCAAGTATGCCTTAAATGTGGAAGCACCCAAGGCTCTGGTATCATCTTATGCACTTGCATGTTTACGCTGGGTCATCAGTTTGACCCACATCGAAAGCCTTCTTACGACAGACAGGTCGAAGATTGAACAAGATGTTGCCAATGAACTTCAGAAGCTCCTCGATGAGAGCAAGTCGGGAATTGAAGTCGTTGGCGTAAAGCTTCAAGATGTTCATCCTCCAATCGAGGTTGTGAGCGCTTTTAGAGAAGTTGCAAGTGCAAGGGAGGATAAGAACAGATTTATAAATCAGGCTCTGGCCTATCAGGATAGCCTCATACCCGAAGCCAGGGGGGCAGCAGTAAGACTTCTCGAGGAGGCACATGCCGAGAGCACCGAGATGGTCGAGCATGCCTATGGCGAAGCCAAGCGCTTCCTTTACGTGGTTAAGGAGTATGAACGCCATCGCGATGTAACAGCCCTGAGGATGTATCTTGAGACAATGGAAAATGTGCTTCCAGGTCTGGATAAGTTCCTTGTTGAGCCTGATATAGGCGCTGAGCCGCTGGACTTGCGTTTCTTTGACGAGAATGTTATTGGACAGCCCGGGGGATGGTAGCCATGCAGAGGTCAACCGTGATTCTGATTGTTGTAATTGCTATTGGGCTTATGATGTTGAATTCAGCCCTCTTCGAAGTTCGCGAGACAGAGCAGGTTGTCATAACGCAATTTGGTAAACCCGTTCGTGTCATAAGCGATGCGGGGCTCTATGTGAAGCTACCTGATCCCATCCAGGCTGTTAGAAGGTTTGACAAGCGTCTTCTTGTCTATGATGTAAAGCCAAGTGAATTCCTGACGGCTGACAAGAAGAATCTTATTCTCAATGTCTATGTGACCTGGCGAATCGTTGATCCCAGGAAATTCCTTGCATCCGTCAGAGAGCGTTCTATAGCTGAGATACTGCTTGCGGATGTGGCAATCGCCGAGGTTGGTGCAGCAATAGGAAACATTCCACTTTCAGCTCTGGTCTCAACCGAAGCTGAAAGTGTTGTCGTGGATAGCGTAATGGCGGGGGTTACGAGGAACTGCAGGAGCAGAGCTCTTAACAACTATGGGATAGATGTGCTTGATGTGCGAGTGAAGCAGCTTCGTCTACCAGAGCAGAATCTCGAGAGTGTTTTCGAAAGGATGAGAGCTGAGCGCCAGCGAATGGCGAAGAAGTATAGGTCTGAAGGTCAGGAACAGGCTATCAAGATTCGAGCAGAGGCTGACAAGCAGAAGCGTACGATCCTCGCTCAAGCCTATCGGGAATCGGAGAAGATAAAAGGTGAAGGCGAAGCCAAGGCTGCAAAGATCTATGCAGATGCCTTTAGCAAAGATCCACGTTTCTACAAGCTTGTCCGAACACTGCAGGCATACGAGAAGTTCCTTAATGAGAAGACGACTGTTGTACTTTCTACTGATTCGGAGCTTCTCAAGCTGCTTAAACAAGGGAAGCCTGCCAAGTAGGTGGGTGAAATGGATGAAATGAGAGAAACTGCCTGGAGAGATCTTCTATTCTCAGGATTTCATGCAATTCCCTTTAGAAGCAGGCGCTTCATTTCACTCGTCGTACTCATCGCCGTAGCTGCCTACGTTCTCTCGGGAATTTACGCTGTTGGCCCTCAGCAACTCGGTGTAGTTGTACGCTTTGGAAAGGTTGTTGCTGATGGAGTGGCTCCAGGTATCCATTACCACTTTCCCTTCCCAATTGAGAAGGTCTATAAGCCCAAGACAGCTGAGATCAAGAAAATCTTCCTCGGTGTTAGGAGAAAACGAACAGGGGGGCTTTCCCAATCAAAGGGCCTACAAATGCTCACGGGTGATACCAACGTCATCCTGGTTCAGGCTGTTATCCAGTATGCTATTAGTGACCCTGTCAAGTATCTATTTACAACTGAGGATCCCAATATCGTCATTCAGGCCGCTGCTGAAGAGGCACTAACCCGAATCGTTGGTTCAATGGGTGTTGATTCACTTCTCACAACTGAGAAGCTTCGAGCTCAAGCGCTCGTCAAGCAGAGAATGCAGGAAGTGCTTGACTCCTACAATGTTGGAGTCAAAGCAATCGGAGCATACTTTCAGGAGATTGGTCCACCTGTTGAGGTCGCCTATGCTTTCAGGGATGTCGCAAGTGCACGAGAGGACAGAAACAGACTCGTCAATGAGGCTGAAGGCTACCGTAATCAGGTGATCCCAATGACACGTGGCGAAGCGGAGAGAGCACTGCTGGATGCACAGGCATATAGTAAGGAAAGGGTTGAGCGAGCAACCGGAGAGGCCGAACGCTTCCTGGCATTGCTTGAAGAGTATAAGAAGAGTGAGGACCTTACGGCCTCACGACTCTACCTTGAAAGGATGGAGAAGATTTTACCCAAGCTCAAGATATATGTTGTGGATCGTGGTGGTAAAGGTGGTATTTCAAATCTTCGCCTTTTACTTCCCAAGACTTCCAAGAAGTGAAGATTGCTTGGCTCGACGCAACCCACCTCAAAAGTGATATTCCATACCAGCAAGGCATGGTTTTACACGGTCGCCAAGGCTTTGTCTAAGGATGGTAACGGCTCGCTTACCAGTGCAATGGCAGGGTATGATGATTTGAGGTGAAAGTTCCTCAAGACTCCCGAGGCTCTCCTTGAGTCTTTCGTTATCAGCATTGATGAGGTGGAAGCCCCCCATTATCGCATGTACTCTATCTGTGAAGCTCCTCAAGTAATTGAGGATATTTATGAGGCCAGCATGACTGCAGCCGACAAAGACAACAAGGCCATGGGGTGTATCGATGAAGAGCGAAAGATCATCTGCGATGGGGTCTTTGCGGAAGCCCTCAGGATCAAGGTAGAAGTTTCCGCCGGTGTCTTCGAAGGAAGTCTTACGAGGAATATCTGTGGCAACTCCAATATGTTCACCTATCAAAATGCGACCTGTTGCCCATATTATCCTTTCTTCGTCAAGCCCAGCGATTGCACCTCTAGCCTGGGTTGGCATTCCGATCTCTCTCACCTTGCCATGGGTGGATATGCCATACTTGGGAGTTACAGCATCGGGATGCAGTACGACCTTTGCGCTGGTAGCTATCTTGAGGACCCGACTGAGGCCACCCGTATGATCATAGTGACCATGACTTAACACGATGAAGTCAACCTGACTAAGATCTATATTGAGCTTGATCGCATTCTCGATAACAGCTTCTCCTGCCGCTGTATCGAAAAGTAGCCTATGCCCATAGGCTTCTATCCAGATTGCCAAGCCGTGCTCACTTTGGAGGTTACCTCGTGCCTGGTTATTCACAACAAGGGTTGCCCTGCATTTGGCTCTACTCATGGCAGCCACTCCATGAACTTAGCATCTGCCTCAGCCACAAGGTCGTCCCCGAGGGTAATTTCAGCATGAACGGTGAAGAGGGGAGGATGGACTTTCCTGAGACTTGCCCTGAGTTCAAGCTCAGCCTCGCAGGGAATAGGCTTTAGGTATCGGATGTGAATTTCTGCAGTCACAGCTTGGATACCATGGTGGAAAAGGCAGTGGGTCATTGCTGAGTCGAGAAGTGCGGCAGTTACACCACCGTGAAGTATGCCATCGTAGCCCTGAAGAAATCTCCTACCTTTGAACTTGGAATAGACGCCGTCCTTATCTTCGCTGAAATGCAAGCGGAGTGAGAGAGGATTGTGGTTGCCACAAAGAAGACAATGGGCATGCGTTTTTTTGCGGTGACGATGTGACTTCTTAGTGGTCACAAATGTTTTGGCCGAGCTCGAGTTTTCCATTAAGATAGTCCTCTACGATTTCTTCGGGTGTACCTCCCTTGGCACCAACAACTACCTGTATTCCGTGTTCAGCAAAAAGACCCAGAGCCCTGCGCCCCATCCCCCCAGCTATTATGATGTCAACTTTCTTCTGAGAAAGCCAGGGGGGTAGGAGTCCGGGTTGATGGGGAGGTGCATCGACATCTTCACGCTTAATGATAGACCTTTTCTCAGGATCTACGTCAACAAGAGCGAAATGCTCACAGTGACCGAAGTGAGGTGAAAGCTGTCCACTCGCTAATGGAATTGCAATTTTCATGGTCTTTTTCTCCTCAGGACTTGGTGAATTGGTTTTTGTGATAGGTCTTCCCGTAACTTTGGAGACTATCTTGGCAATTATCTCATGCATCTTCTTGGCAGTTTCCGATGAAGCATAATTGGTTACGAAGACCTCGCCTGTGTCGCAGGCTTCTACGATCTTGGGATCTATTGGAATTGAGCCAAGGAAGGGAACATTCATGTCGGTTGCAATTCGAAGGCCACCACCTGTTTGGAAGATCGGCGTTATCTTGCCGCAATGACCACATACAAAGCCACTCATGTTCTCGATCACTCCGAGCACACGAACACCGAGCTGGCGGCAGAACGTCACACATTTACGAACATCTATTCCTGCAATTTTTTGAGGAGTTGTAACTATTACTGCACCATCCACCTTGCCGAGAAGCTGACAGATTGAAAGCGGCTCATCCCCAGTTCCAGGTGGTGAATCAACGATGAGAAAATCAAGTTCACCCCAGGCGACATCGCTTAGAAACTGTCTCAGGATTCCTGCCTTGAGTGGGCCACGCCATATCACAGCATCTTGTTGGCTGCGCAATAGAAATCCGAGGGAAACCACCTTGAGCCCTTGCACTTCAACTGGATAGAGCTCACCACCTTCAACATGACCGGTTGTTGCTTCGAGACCAAGCATAGTTGGTATGCTCGGTCCGTGAATATCTGCATCGAGAAGGCCAACCTTCCAGCCTTCAAGCACCAGACTTACAGCAAGGTTAACCGCAACCGTACTCTTGCCAACACCGCCCTTGCCCGAGAGAACAACGAGCCGATAGCGGATGTGCTTGAGGCGTTCCTGGAGCTTGCGTTCTTGCTCAAGCTGCCTCTGATGGCGGTCATTTGGTGTTTGGTGTGTGGAGGCGTTACCATCTTTGGTCTGTTTGGTTTCGTGCTCCTCTTCAGAGGACGAAATGAAAGTTTCCTGGGTCGATCTCTCTGCCATCACAATCCTCCTGAACTTACGTACTCCCAAAGCTTGGCTATTTCCTTACCAGCCACACTTTCTATCTCAACAGGTGTTTTGCCATCTATCTGCGCTTGCGTCACAGTGCTATCATACCTAATGCGAGGTGCAACCCTTGCACCGAGCCTGACTGCCTTGCCTTCGATGCGCTCACTTATATCCGGATTGAGATCCCATTTGTTGATGGAAACCATCGAGGGGATACCGAAATGGTTTACGAGACCGAGCACACGCTCAAGATCGTGTTCGCCTGAAACGGTTGGTTCTGTGATGATCACAGCAAGAGATGTTCCGGTAATTGATGCAATTACTGGACATCCTACTCCTGGAGGTCCATCAATAAGGACGAGCTTGAGTTGCCTGTCAATTGCAATCCGCCTCGCCTCTGCCCTGACGATGGAGACGAGCTTACCTGAATTTTCTGAAGCTATGCCAAGACGCGCATGAACCATAGGACCAATCCGTGTCTCTGACTTCATCCACTCACCACAGGTGCGTTCAGGGAAATCAATTGCTTGTGCAGGGCAAAAGCGAACACAAACTCCGCATCCATCACAAGCGACGCTATCAACCGAATATGTAACTGTACTTGTCGGATTGTTGTGCACCTCAATAGCATCAAAGCGACAGAGTTGCTCACATCTTCCACAACCTGTGCAGTCTTCCTGGCGAATTACTGCTTCATGACCGCTCTTGAATTCATGAGTTTCGATTGGGGTTGGGGAAAGTAGCAAGTGGAGATCCGCAGCATCGACATCGCAATCGGCAATAACGGCATTGCCAGCAAGAATTGCAAAGCTAGCGGTTATCGTTGTCTTGCCTGTTCCCCCCTTACCACTTATCAAGACTATCTCGCTTGGTTTCATGTGGTTCCTCAGTCGCCGCACGGAGGCCTGTCACAGGGTTCGTTCCTGCCACAGCATGTCCTGCGGGATTGCTCAAAGGAGCAACTGCTTTGCCCAAGGGCTCGTTCAGATGAGCCCTTGACGATAAAGCCTGAGCCACCGCTTATCAGACGATGTACCTTTCCACCACATCTTGGGCACTCCTTTATTGGTGGCTCAGTTATTGATTGCTGCCTCTCAAACCTGCAGCCACACTTTTCGCACTCATACTCGTACGTTGGCATATCGCTATTCACCTCTGTTAAGAAGCATGCCTCGAATTGATGAGGCCAGACCCTCGAAGGCCCTTCTATAATGAGGCAAAGCCTCAACAACAGATTCACCGCGTGAATATGCCTCAGCTATCTCTCTATCGTCAGGTATCTCAAGTAGGATGGAAATCCCATTAGCCTTGCAGAAATCATGAATCCTGTTGTCGCCGATTCCGTGGCGATTAACTATGACACCGAAGTTCACACCCAAGTTCCTGACCATATCAACTGCGAGTTTGAGGTCGTTGAGCCCGAAAGGTGTTGGTTCGGTAACGAGGAGAACAAAGTCGCATCCTCTAATCGCAGTTATTACCGGGCATGATGTACCAGGTGGTGAATCAATGATGCTCACATCATGGCTATTGAGATGTGCCTTGACGGATCTGATAAGGGGGGGCGCCATTGCAACTCCTATGTCTAGCTTCCCCTGTATGAGAGTGATATCATCGCCCTCAGAAATCTCGATTGTCCCGATCCGTTTCTGGGTCTCGCTTATGGCTTTCTTAGGACACACCAAGGCACACCCTCCGCAGCCATGGCAAAGCTCCGCAAAGACTACAGGTTTTGGACCCGGGGTGATTATAGCATTATACTGGCAAAAACTTGAGCACTCTCCACATCCATTGCAAAGTTCTTCATCCACCTTGGGAATCATCACCTTGACGATCTTGGATTCCTTGTGTTGGGTTTTGAGGAAAAGGTGAGCATTCGGTTCCTCCACGTCACAATCGAGGAGATTCACTTTCTCTCCCATCGCCGCTGCCAGACTGACCGCCACCGTTGTTTTGCCGGTACCACCCTTCCCTGATGCAATCCCCATAATCATGACCAGTGACCTTCTACATCAGGACTGTTTGCCTCAGTGAGTTTGTCCTGGAGATAAAGATCGAGTGCTTCCTTAACAGTAGGGGCTTGGGTGTTATAGACCTTGATTCCAGCAGCCGAGAGTGCCTGGAATGCCTTGGGGCCACAATGTCCTGTAATGAGGATGTCAGCGCCAAGCTTGGCTACCTTTTCAGCTGCCTGGACGCCTGCTCCTTGTGCTGCGCTAACATTCTGAGAGTTATCGAAGGATTCGAACTGCTTTGTCTCTGTATCGTAGACGATGAAGTATTGTGAGCGTCCAAAGCGCTCATCAAGTTGCGATTCAAGATCAGTTCCCTTAGCAGTCAGAGCCACTTTCATCTTCTTCTCCTTTTGCAAGCCGACCAGCAGGGCGACCCAGGAGCCAGTCAGCCCAGGCCGCCCTGCGGGGGCAGGAATTATTGACCCTCCTCACCAGCTGCCTCAATCTCCGAGAGCCGCTTCTTGATCTCCTCTAGCTCGGACTGAAGAGCTTCTGCCTGGCTCCTCAGTATCTCCTTCTCGGCTTCGGGATCAGGCTTGGCATAGCCCCACGGAGCCAACCAAGGTGCAGCCCATCCGAAGCGAGCCCAGCCTGGCAGCCCCGTAGCGTAGTACCAGTGTCGCCAACCACGTCCACCTCCACCGAAACCCCTTCCCCAGAATCCCCAACCGCGTCCGAAGCCTCTTCCGAAGCCTCTTCCGAACCCACGGCCAGGGATAGGGTTAGCGTATCCTGGAACACCATAGCCGGCGCAATAGCCAGCTGCTCGTCCAGTCATTGGACCCATTCCCAGAGGGCCCGTTCTGTCTCCTCCTGGCATCTTCCATCCCTCCTTTCTTTGGCTATTCACGTACCAGACCAGTGCCGCACTTGGGGCACTTAAGGTTTATGCACGGAACGCCTCGCTTGTGAGGTTCACGATATCCGCACTGAGGGCAGACACACGAACCACCTGGGCCTGCCCCTGAAGGTCCGCCCATTCTTCCTCGACCACCCCTCGATCCCCGACCTCTGCCAGTCCCTCCACCCTGACCTCGACCTTGCATCACATACTCCTCCTTTCCGAGATGGCGAAAGCCACGAAACCACAATCGTTTTCCCCGTCTCCAGCAGCCCGGCATGAGATAGGACTTGTGATCAAATTCCCCACTAAGCCAGGCTTCAACTATTCGATCCACCTCACCGGCAACAAAAGGAACAACATCGATTCCGTAGGCAGCTATCAAAGCATAAAGTGGACGTGAAATTGCGCCACAGACAAGGAGATCGATATTCCATTCAAGGAGCTCATCAACCCTGTGCATAAGCGTATCAGTCGGTAGTTCCACCTTATTTTCCTTGATTATCTTACCATCCTCAGCCTTCACGATTCGCAGATGCTTTGCCACATCGAAAACTGGAGCAATACGGTTCTGCCATACCGAGAACGCCGCTACCATTGTTTCCCTCCGCTCCCCCTGCCATGCACATAGCGTGCCAGGAAAGCTCAAACCATGAATGACATAAGTCTTTGGTATTATGTGAGATAAATTCTGATGATTGAGCAAGAATTAGACTTGGTTGCGAGTCTGCGACTTCGAGCGGGTGCTATGTTGCAGATTGGCCACTCTTCTTGCGGGCTTTCGGAGGCTTTATCCCGAGGCGTTTAAGCTTGCGAAAGAGTGTGCTCCTGTGGATTCCGAGGTCTCTTGCAGCCAAGGTTCTATCAAAGTTGTGACGCTCAAGAGCCTGCTTGATTGCCTGGGCTTCGAGAAGATCGCGGGCTGTCCTTATATCCACCTGAATATCCACCTGGCGATGGCCGGATGTGGTGTGCATCGTAAGCTCCTCGGGCAGGTGGGTTATATCAATGGTATCCTCGGTGCACAGAACGAAAGCTCTCTCTATGACGTTTTCAAGCTCCCTTACGTTACCGGGCCAATCATATGCCATGAGTAGAGAAAGTGCCTCAGGAGAGATTCCCTCGATGTTTCTCTTGTGCAAGCGATTGAATCTCGTGATGAATTGATCGACGAGCAAGGGGATATCTTCTTTTCTTCGCCTCAGGGGAGGGAGTTCTATTCGCACAACATTGATGCGATAGTAGAGATCTTCACGAAAGCTACCGTTCTTGACAAGTTGGGCAAGGTCCTTGTTTGTGGCGACAATGATACGCGCATCTGCGACCTCCGTCTTGGTTGACCCAAGTGGCTCATAGGTGTGATCTTGTAAAACACGGAGCAGGCGAACCTGAAGTGCGGTACTTATCTCAGCGATCTCGTCAAGGAATAGCGTTCCACCTTTTGCCAGGGCAAAGCGGCCAGGTTTATCCTTATTAGCTCCAGTGAATGCCCCGGCCTTGTAGCCGAAAAGCTCTGATTCGAGAAGCGTATCAGGCAGAGCGCCGCAGTTTACGGCAACAAAAGGTCCATTGCTTCTCGGGCTGAGACTATGGATTGTTCTTGCGACAATCTCCTTGCCTGTTCCCGTTTCGCCGAGAATGAGGACTGTGCTCGGACTGGCTGCGATCGCTGGAAGGATCTCAAAGATCCTCTGCATAAGGGGGCTGTGACTTACAAGGTCGCCGATTCGGAAACGCCCCTGGAGTTCACTCCGCAACGCCTCTATCTCACTCAGATCCCGGAAGGTCTCTGCGGCTCCAACAACTTTGCCATCCTTGTCTCTGAGGACTGCGGTTGAGACGCTAATCGGTATGCGATTTCCGTCGGAGTCGATTATGTAGCATGACTTACCGATAATCGGTTTGCCTGTCTCAATAGTCTTCCTCAGAGCACAATCGCTTTCACACATGCTTGAGCGGAATACCTCGGAACAACGCCTGCCTATGGCTTCCTCCCTCGGAATCCCTGTTATCTCCTCAGCTGCTCGATTGAATGAGGTGATGTGCCAGTCGAGGTCAACCGTGAAAACGCCATCGGAGATACTCTCGAGGATAGCCTCCGTAAGGGTGCTCACCTCACGCGTTCGATCACGTTTGCTCACAGTCATCCACTCCAGGGATGATCAAGTGTTGTGCTTTTTAGGTGGTTTTGCTGCCTGCACTTAGTTTAGTCGAGAAGATGCTCGGGCGCAAGTGAGACCTTCTGTTGATCTGTGAGGATGGGATCGAGCTTGGGTCTCAGCGAATCCATAAGGGCTGTGATCTCGTTCCGTTGTCGCTCGAAGATGCCTTCGAAACGTTCGCCGTATGTTACGAGGATGATTCTGGGGCTGTCTTGCTGAGCATCGGTCGGCTCGATCAGCTCGTCAAGTCCACGTATGATTCCCTCACGGTGGCGCATTTTGGCTATCTTTCGGATACGTTTTCTGGCAATCAGGGGTGCTACCAGGAATGTGCCAATCAGGATTCCGATAACCTTTGGTAGCAACATCTATTCCAACCCGGTCTTATCCAGGAGGCAGGCGTTGGAAGCCTGAGGCTAAGGAGTTTGCTACCGTGATCTCAGCGGTAGAGTACGACCTTGGAGACAAGGTGAGGCTCATCAACGGTTGCCACGAAGTAGATGCCGGGTGCGAGATTGCTCGTCTTGATTGATTGCCAATCACCCTGACAGCAGGCTCGACTCAGCCTTCGACCACGAACATCGAAAAGGGCAACAGGCCGGGCACATCTCACTGCAATGGCTTCGCCCACATTGAGAATGTTTCTGGAGAGGGTGAGTCCAAGCGTTCTATTGTCACTGGATCTTAAGCCTGCCTCATTCGGGATATGCATGAGCTCAGGCATGCATGCCAGGAGGGTGTCGCCTTCAGCGGGTCTTATCGCGAATCTTATCCTGTCAACGTCCGGGTCGACAGCGATGATGAAATTCCGGCTGACGGAGGAATCGATGTAACACCAATTGGTGTCGATAGTCACCATTGTCCAGATCTCCTCGAGAATATCCCAATCGAAGCCTATCTCCACGGCAATGATCTGAACTTGACTTATGTCGCGAGAGAGCAACTTGAGCCAGATGGAGAAGGCATTTTCTCCCAGCTCAGGTCCATAACAGTAGAATTCGGTTTGCCCCACCATTTTGATGGAATAGCAGGTGTCAACCGGTGTCGAGCAAGTGGTGTCCCAGACACAATCCCCAAGGAAGCCGTCGGGCTTGCCGTTACCGTCTATGTCATGGAGCATCCTTGCCTGAGGGAACTGATTCTCGAGGGGATTGGGTTTGCCGTAGTAGATACGTTGCCACCCATCGACACATCTCAGCACCTCCACATTGTTGGTATCAAGCCATTCGACCAGGGATTCGATCTTGGCTACTTCTGCCAGATCTTTAGCATGGGTTGCAGCAACATACCATATGCCAGCGGTAACAGCATCTGCTATGCTGGTCTTTATCTCGTCAAAACTCATTTTCTCGATATTCCAGTGAGGGACATTGAAGAGTGGAAATCGCTTGGGGAAATTGTTGCCATGAGTGTTGACATGGGCTGTCCAGGGGGAGACACCAGCCCCGAGCATGTAGCAGAAGCGAGAGTTTATCACATTGTACAGATCGAAATTGACAAGCCCCCGCCATTCCCAGGTTGGGTGTCCCGGCAATGCCCCTGTGCCGCTTGTTCCACCTGGCTGGTTCCAGCCAATTGTGCTGATTCCGAGGTCTCTGAGAATTGCGAGACTCGCACTTGTCAGACTATGCCAGGTTGGTGGATCGGCAAAGGTGTAAGGGATCCACTCGTAGACGCTATCGGGCACGGTATCAACATGGGTAGCCCAAAGATAGTTGTGATGCATTGTATGATCCTGAATCTCGTGTCCGGCTTCATAGAGCTCGACCATCCGCCAGGGTTCGTTCTCAACCCCCATCTCAGATGAGTCGGTGATAACCCCGAAACTGGCCTTCATGCCATGGGCTTCAAGGATGGGTGCGATGTGGGTATGATGAAGCCTGTAGCCATCGTCAAATTGCAGGGTAACGAAGCCTTTGCGTGGCACATATTCGTCAGCCAGAAGCATGCTCATTGCCAGCAAAGTGGCGACTGCAAACGTCACAAAAGATTTCACACGACAGCTCCTTGAGTGGCATCCCTTGCCCGGACACCTTCAATTTTACCCTATCCGATCCCTCCGCGTCAACCCGGCCTACGTTCGGGTAGGGGAATGGGTGGGGAGATGGTGACCCACCTGCGGTGGTAAGAATGGGTGTCTCAGGGACAACGGTTGGAGGGTACTACAGAAGGCAGCAATGCTCATTCCAAGGCTACTTGAACCTGCCCTCCCAAAGCCAGACCACGACGCTCACGAGAGAACCTACTCTGGAGCGAAACTTACTGCTGTCTGCTCCGCTTCAACTTCTCCTTTCGCAAAGGATTGCATCTGCGTCAGGTGGTGTTGAACCTACTTGTTTCCTCTACAATGGACCTCCTTTCTTAACTGCTCAGTATCTTCTCTGCCTCTTCCTTATCCGCGTCCATTATGTAGGCAATGCCCGATATCTCCGCTGCCTCTTTTGTCAAGGCGGCTATGTCATCCCTGGTTATATACTCTAAGGCAAACTTGCGACTTCCTGTCATTAACTGACGCAGGCCCTGAGCGATTCTCTGCATATAGGTATAAACTCCTAAAGCACCAGTAGGAATACGCTCAAAGTCGTTGCCGAATTTCTGTCGCAGTTCAGTCGCAGTAACGAATATGGCGTCCGGAGTATTGCCAAACCTTTCTACGTATACAGGCACCCGTCCTTCTGCGATCCGTTTCCCGATGGTCTTTCCCACCATAGCTGCTGTAAGAGGAGCCCTTGCCATTCCGATGAGTTTGAAATAAGGGGCGCCAAGAGCAAGCCCTTTGAAAACTTGGTCCTCAAAGGCAAATCCGCCAGCTATAGCAATATCCGGGACATACTGCCCTCTTTTTGCCAGCTTATCCGCATACTGATACAGCAGGGACCAGAGCTCTATACCTGGGACACCCCACTCATTCATCATTCTCCAGGGGCTCATCCCCGTTCCACCGCCAGCAGCGTCTACGGTCAATAGGTCAATCTTTGCAAGGGATGCGTATTTTACCGCTCTTGCTAAATCTTGAGGCCTGTATGCCCCAGTCTTTAGGAATACATACTTTGCACCAGCCTTACGTAGCTCTTCTGCTCTTTTGACAAAGCTCTCCTCTTCAACCATCCCAACTCTTGAGTGCCGCTCAAACTCTTTGAAGATACCATGTTCAAAGGCCTTTATAACCTCTGGATTGTAAGGGTCGGGGAGAACTACATACCCCCTATCTTTAAGAAGTTGTGCCCGCTTTATGTCCTTTATCTTGACCTCTCCACCAATGTCTTTTGCACCCTGTCCCCATTTCAATTCAACCACCTCAACACCCAGTTTCTCTATGACATACTCATGAACTCCCAGTCTTGTATCTTCTACATTTGCCTGAACTATGGTAGCACCGTATCCATCCTGCTGCCATTCCTTATACAGGTTTACCCTTATCTCCATATCTTTAGAATGGACTATCCTTCCGTTTTCTATCTTACATTCTGGGTCCATTCCACACACATTCTCACCAATAGTAAGGGGTACGCCTGAAAGAGCTGCACCTATGGCGAGACCTTCCCAGTTATTCTTGGCAACAGCTGTTGAGCCCATTCCCGGGATAACGATAGGGAGCCTAACCTTTATGCCCTTGTCCCGCCCAATCCTGGTCTCAAGATTCACGTTGGGGAAGATAGCCTTATCAGGGTCAGGATCTACCCCATGCGCACCCACACACGTTCCCAAGATTGTAAAGTGAGATAGGTCGACAGGATAGTCTTTTTCAGCAGCGGTTGTAATTATCCCAAAGGGTTGAGGGTATATAACCTCTGCACCCCTGTAAGCAGATTTGCCGACCTCGCACATCCCTATACAGCCGTCGACACAGGTGGCGCAAAGACCACTGATGGGAACAATAGAGTCTTCGGTCCTATTCTTTGTTAATGTGGCTGCTGTTGCATTTAGTCTTGAAAAAGACATCTTACCTCCTTTGTTTAACTAGCCTGAAGTCCAGAAAGGTTCTTGACTTTTCTATACATTCCTCTGGCCCTACTCCTTGTCTTTTGACACTGATCTATATCTCTCATTCTTTGCTATCTGCTTTCTTGCTGTGAACTTCTGGCTTCTCTCTTATGCACGTTCCACATTCTTCTTTCAATCCCATATAGCATTTATAGTCATCGTAATAATCAATACAGGTGGGCTGTAGGGTGTTATAGCACCTGCCGCATACAACAGAAAGGGGATCTGGACCTTCGCACCTGAGCGCGCAGGCAGGACAGATATACATGCACGCTCCACACCTTCGGCAGACTTCAGAGGTTTTATCAAAGGGAGTGGTTATCTTCAAGCCAGCTCCACGGTTTGTAAAGCCTATAGCTTTCGCGTCCATCTGCTCTTCACATATCCGAACACAGAGTCCGCAGTATACACAATCCTCCCAATCGGGCTTAAACCTTGTTCGCTGGACACCGAATTTCGCTGCCAGGTCCTGAATAGTCCTTGATGTGGGACAGCTGGCAAGCAGAAGTTCAATTAACACCTTTCTTGCCTGAATCACCCTTTTTGTGGCAGTTCTGACAACAAGCCCTTCCTGAACCGGGTAGGTGCAGGAAGTAACGAGCTTTGTATTTTCACCATCACCAATCTCAACCACACAAAGTCTACACCCGCCCCATTCACTAAGCCCATCATGGTAGCACAAAGTGGGAATCTCTATCCCCAGGAATCTCGCTGCCTCGAGGACTGTCCAACCATCAGGTGCTTCAAAATCTATACCATCGATCCTTATGTTTGGCATCTTACCTCCTTAAGTTATGACAACAGCATCATATTTGCATACGTCATAACACATTCCACATTTGATACACTTATCCTCAATTATCGAGTGTGGCTCTTTAGCTTTTCCTACTATTGCTTCTTGGGGGCAAACCTTCTTACAAGCTAGACAGCCTGTGCACCTTTCAGGGTCTATTGTATACTTGACAAGTGTCTTACATACGCCTGCGGGACACTTCTTGTCCCTTATATGTGCAAGATATTCATCCCTAAAATACCTGAGGGTTGAGAGGACAGGATTAGGTGCCGTCTGTCCCAATCCACAGAGCGAAGCATCCTTTACAACTTGAGCAAGCTCTTCCAGAGTCTCAAGGTCCTCTTCTTTCCCCTTGCCTTCAGTTATATCTGTAACTATCTCGTGCATCTTCTGGATACCCTTTCGACAGGATAAACACTTACCGCAGGATTCATCCTGAAGGAAATTCAGGAAGTATTTTGCCACATCCACCATACAGGTACGCTCATCCATCGCAATCATACCGCCAGAGCCCATTATTGAGCCCGCCTGGGCTAGGGACTCATAGTCTACAGGTAAATCTAAGAGCTCCTTGGGAATGCATCCTCCGGATGGACCACCTGTCTGAACAGCCTTGAATCCTTTGCGATCAACGGGACCACCGCCAATATCAAAGATAACTTCCTTGAGAGTTATGCCCATAGGAACCTCAACAAGTCCAGTATTTTTGACCTTTCCAACCAGAGAGAAAATCTTGGTTCCCTTACTGGTTTCCGTCCCTATTTTCGAGAACCATTCTGCTCCCTTCTCTATCACTTTTGGCACATTTGCCCAGGTCTCGACATTGTTTATATCTGTGGGTTTGCCAAACAGGCCCTTCTCAACAGGGAATGGGGGTCTCTGTCTTGGGACTCCCCTCTTCCCTTCAATGGAAAGCATAAGAGCGGTCTCTTCACCACAGACAAAGGCACCTGCTCCTCTTGCTATTTTGATGTCAAAGCTGAAACCTGACCCTAGTATGTTGTCACCCAGTAATCCAATCTCTCGTGCCTGTTCAATCGCAATTGTTACATGTTTAATTGCAAGGGGATACTCGTTTCGCACATAAATCCAGCCTTCGTTTGCGCCAATCGCATAGGCACCAATGATCATTCCCTCAATAACAGAATGGGGATTTCCTTCAAGAAGACTCCTGTCCATATAGGCACCAGGATCACCCTCATCCGCGTTACAGATTATATACTTGAGATCACTCTTTTGCTTTCTTGCCAAGTCCCATTTCTTTCCTGTGGGGAAACCGGCGCCACCCCTTCCGCGTAGTCCTGAAGCCTCTATCATCCCAATTATCTCTTCAGGTGACATCTTCAGGGCTTTTGCAAGTGATAGGTATCCACCTCTCGCGATGTAGTCCTCAATGTTTGTTGGGTCTATGAAGGGATTATTCCCCAAAAGGAGCCTCATCTGTTTCTTATAGAAAGGAATATCTTTCTGATAGGGAAAAGTCTCACCTGTTGCAGTATCCTTATAGAGCAATCTATCAATTATCTCTCCTTTTAATACGGTCCTTTCAATAATTTCCTTTGCATCCTCTGGCTTAAGGTGCTGGTAAAAGATCCCATCGGGGAAGATGATTACATTCGGTTCAGCCTCGCAGAAACCATGGCATCCTGTGACTTTAATATCAATGTTTCCCTTTGCCTCTTTTTTGAAGGCTTCTACAAGTTTTATTGAACCCCTTGCCTGACCACACGTGCCTGATGATATGGAGATGAACCTCTCCTTGAACTTATCTTTCAGCTGCGAGCTGAGTGCAAACAACTCATCTGGGTTTTCTATTCTCTTCAATGCTCCTCCTTTGCTATTCTTCTTATGAGTGAGAGAGCCTTCTGAGAAGTCATCCCTCCATAGTATTCACCATCTATCACTACAATTGGCCCTATGGCACAGCATCCAAGGCAGTTAACAGTCTCTAAAGAAAACTTCAAGTCCTCAGTTGTCCCTCCAGGGCTTATCCCAAGCTCTCTTGTAATGGCTTCTACGATTCGCTGACCCCCTCTCACGTGGCAGGCAGTTCCAAGACAAACCGTTACAAGATGGTCTCCCCTGGGCGTAAGGCTAAAAGACTTATAGAAAGTAACAATACCGTAGAGATCTATGAGAGGAATTTCGAATTTTTGGGCAACTGCTATAAGTACTTCTTGCGGCAGCCAATTGAGACGAGACTGAATATCCTGGAGCACAGGTATCAGGGCTTCCCTCCTTGCGCCGTACTTGTCAATTAGGGAATCAAGCGCTTCTGTGTCGACTTGCATGATTTACCTCCATTGACTCTGGCAAAAAAAATTTGCATGCCAACTCTCGAGTTCAGCTGTGGTCATCAACTTCTTTTCGGACTTAAACTTTGCACTGATATGTCGTGCTACCGTTGCTCCAGCAATTGTCCCAGTCCAGCATCTAGAATTAGAACAAGATTCCGCCTTGTCAATCCGTTTTTTTCCTATTCTGCTATGACCAGGGAAACATTCTAGCATCTAAAAATAAAACAAGATTCCATTCTGTCAACCCCTTTCTTATCCTTTTGAGGGGAATAGGTATGGATGCGATAACCCCTGGGGGATAAGAATTGGGTGCCTTAGCAGACAGTGTGGTGGGATTAGCTGCAGACAGCCGGCTGACTGTACCTTCCTGGCAGATGTTGGCCTGATGGTTTGACAAGATTGAAAAAGGAGGCGAGTGGGTGGGGCTGAGAGGTGTCCTAAGAGCAGACCTGTTTGGATTAGCGTCCACTTCAACTTTAGACAGGAGGGAGGATAGCCATGAGCGACTACATAAGCGATGTTCTTGAGCACGTCGAGCAGAAAAACCCGGCTCAGCCGAAGTTCATCCAGGCAGTTAAGGAAGTCTTTGAATCGCTCAAGCCTGTATTCGAGAAGCATCCGGAGTACCGAAAAGCCAAGATTCTCGAGCGCATAGTTGAACCTGAAAGAATCCTCATCTTCAGAGTCCCATGGGAGGATGATAAGGGCGAGTACCACGTCAACCGTGGTTTCAGGGTTGAGATGAATAGTGCCATCGGTCCATACAAGGGTGGGCTCCGCTTCCATCCAACCGTTGATCTTGGCACGCTCAAGTTTCTTGCCTTTGAACAGATCTTCAAGAACGCCCTGACAACTCTACCGATGGGTGCGGGCAAGGGTGGCTCGGATTTCGATCCCAAAGGTAAGTCAGATGCTGAGGTGAGGCGCTTCTGTGAATCGTTCATGATGGAGCTTTTCCGACACATCGGTCCAAACACGGATGTGCCCGCTGGCGACATCGGTGTTGGGGCGCGGGAGATTGGTTACCTTCTTGGAATGTATAAGAAGCTCAGGAACGAGTTTACAGGGGTGCTGACGGGTAAAGGAATCAACTGGGGTGGCAGTCTCATTCGTCCCGAGGCCACAGGCTACGGTGCTGTCTACTTCGCCGCCGAGATGCTTCAGACCCGTGGCGAGACACTTGAGGGCAAGGTAGCTCTGGTCTCTGGATCCGGAAGTGTAGCCCAGTATACTGTTGAGAAGCTTCTCGAGTTCGGTGCCAAGGTGGTTACCCTTTCTGATTCCAATGGCTATATCTACGATGAGGAAGGCATAACTCGTGAGAAGCTCGACTGGGTAACGGAGCTTAAGAATGTCAGGCGTGGTCGCATAAGGGAGTATGCGGACAAGTTTAAGAGTGCCGTGTACACACCGAGAGATGCTTCACTGGATCACAATCCGCTCTGGAACCACAAGGCACAACTGGCATTCCCGAGCGCAACTGAGAATGAGATCAATGGCAAGGATGCGGCCAACCTGGTGAAGAATGGTGTCTACGTTGTCACAGAGGGAGCCAACATGCCAACCACACCCGAAGGCATCAGGGTATTCCTCGATGTCGGCATCCTCTTCGGTCCAAGTAAGGCTGCTAATGCTGGCGGCGTGGCTGTCTCCGGTCTTGAGATGACACAGAATGCACTACACTACAGCTGGACGCGTGAGGAAGTTGACAGGAAACTCCGGGAGATCATGAAGAGCATCCATCGGCAGTGCTATGAGACTGCAGAAGCCTACGGTACCCCTGGCAACTATGTCAACGGTGCCAACATAGCGAGCTTCAGGAAAGTTGCTGATGCCATGCTCGATCTCGGACTCGTTGCCTAAGCCGACACTGGGGCGTGCTGGTCTCGAAGGCACGCCCCTTTGGTGTATCCAGCACCAGCACCTCCGAAAGGCGAAGCCCGTAGTTTTGTGTTGACATCGAGGAGAGGCACGGCTTAGGTTGGAATAAGCCAAGAAGGAGGTGAGAAGCCTTGAACAAGCAGGAACTTATCGAGGCTGTCCAGGCAAGAACCAAGCTTGGACCGACTCAGGCCAAACGAGTTGTTGATGCTATTTTCAGTCCATCGCCGGAGAAGGGGATCATTGCCTCAGTGCTCAATAAGGGTGAGAAGGTCGCTCTGGCTGGATTCGGGACATTTGAGGTTCGCCAAAGAAAGGCTCGGACAGGTAGAAATCCGCAAACCGGTGAGATTATCCAGATAGCCGCACGGCGATCGCCGGCATTTCATCCCGGCAAGACGCTAAAGGAAGAGATAAACAGGTAAGGACTGAGACGGCGACAAAGGGGAACCTAACAGTCTCTGGAACGTTTAACATTGTGATGAAGCGCTGGGGTATATTTGGCTCTTGCATAGCTACCTTTCTCCTTATGACAGCCGAGCTACAGGCTGCTGTCGTCTTTGACAGAGAGGAAGCTGACATGGGCGTCATCTATCGGGATGAGCCCCAGCAGCTGGTATTCGAATTTGAGAATGATTCCGACGACACGCTTTACTTCGTTGATATCGAACCGTCGTGCGATTGCACCACAGCCGAGATCATTCCGGAGACAGTACCCCCTCACGCTAAGGGGAAGGTTGTAGTCTTCTTCGACCCTATGGGCTATGAGAATCGAGGGCATTTCACTGAATTCGTGCGATTGACCACAACCGATATGGAGACCCCTGAGGTCATGCTTACCTTTGGAGCGGAGGTAGAGGTGGGTCCTGAGCCGGAGCCTCGTTCGCTGGCGTTCGGTACCTTGTGCAGAGGAGAGAGTGATACACTTCGTCTGACCGTGCATCTACCGCATGAGAAGCGCATTGACGTTCTCGATGCCTATTCAGATACGGCATGCATAGTTGTGGTCGATGCTGGTGCCGTAAGTGACTTGACTCACGACTTCCTTGTCATAGCCACTAATACCGAAAGTTGCGGCAAGTTTGCAGGTTTTGTAACAATCCTGACATCTGACTCCCTGAGGAATGAGGTCAGGGTACCGGTGAGTGCCAGCTTTGCCGGGCATATACTCGCTGAGCCTGATGTTGTTGCCTTCGGTCCGACATTACCGGGAGCCTATGTAAGACAAAAGGTTAGAGTCTACGCGGTTGACGGGAGGAAGTTCAGCTTGCCCAAGGCAACCTGCACAATTGAACACCTGAGTCCAGAGATCACAAGACTTGATGATGGCACGTGTGAGATAAGGCTTAAGGTCAAAGGGGATGCTCCCCAGGGTAGAGTCTCTGGCAAGCTCATCCTCGAGGCGGACTGTCCTGACGAACCGCCAATTGAGGTTGATATCACTGGATATATCCGAAAGGCGAAATGAGGAGACATCTGGCGAATACAATTAGAGAAGCGCTCATAGTTACGGTTATCGCCGCTGTGGTTGGCATTGGGGTCAATGCTATCCGGGACGACGGTATCCCTCTGGTAGCCTCACCTGAAGATTTCAGGGTTTCGACCAAGGCAGAGTTGATGCACATCGAGGACGCCAAGAAACTCTTTGATGAAGGTGCTGCTGTCTTTGTCGACGCACGCTCGGCGGAGGTTTTCTCACGCAAGCATATTGAGGGTGCAATCAACATTGAGCCTACTGGCAATCTTGATGATTTCAGATGGCTTGCAGAGACGGATGCCTACATCATTACCTATGCTTCACGTGAGACTCAGCGACAGGCTGGCGTTGTTGCCGATCGGCTGATTGATATGGGTTGCAGCAGGGTCTATGTGCTTCGGGGTGGACTTGAGGCATGGCTTGAAGCAGAACTACCAACTGGCGAACAGGAGAACTGAGATGGACCCTATCTCGAAGATCATCTCCAATCGCTTTGTCTTTCTGGCAATTCGGATTGTGCTTGGTGTTGTCTTCATCTGGGCTTCGATCGATAAGATTGCCCATCCTGCTGGATTTGCCGAGGCGATTTACAACTACAGAATGCTCCCCTACTGGACGATCAATCTCATGGCGATTATGATGCCCTGGCTTGAGCTTTTCTGTGGCATCCTCTTGATAGTTGGGGTGCTGTGGCGGGGAAGTGCTTTTATGATAGGGGTGCTACTGGCGGTTTTCATCGTCGCCCTTTCGAGCGCGCTCATTCGGGGACTTGACATAAGCTGTGGTTGTTTTACGGTTGATGGTGGCCATGGAGTCGCTGTAGACCTACTCGTTCGCGACATACTGATGATCATTGGGGTGGGGATTCTACTTGCCAATCCAAAGGGACAATTGGTCTTAATAGACCGCGATTGACACAATGGGTTAGGCTTGCTACAATAAAGTGCTAAGTGATGTTTTGATCGAGCAGGAGGGGAACTATGAGGTGGTTGAGTGTCGGCGTTGTGCTTGCCCTGCTTCTTATCTTACTTCTGGGAACAACGGCCAGTCAAGAGACCAAGCGCATCATGTTTGCTATAACGGCAAATACTGAGGGCGAGCTCAATCCATGTGGCTGACATGCCAAGGATAAGGGTGGTCTGGCCCGGCGGGCTGGCTTCATTGATTCGCTAAGAGAAGTTCATGATAACTTAGTCGTTGCGGACGTCGGTGACTTCTTCGGTAATCGTGTACCCAGGCAGGAGAGAACGCGAAGCAAAGTAGTCGTTGACTACATGCGAACGGTCAAGTATGACGTTGTCACGGTCGGTGAGCGTGAGCTTAACTATGGACTTGACTTTCTCCTCGAGGAGATCAAGCAGGGTAAGCTTAACGTTGTCTGTGCCAATCTATACAAGGGCAGTGATAGTACACTCCTCTTTAAGCCTTATCTGATTAAGGATGTGGGTGGTACACGCCTTGCTTTTATCGGGTTGCTGGATAATGACCCTAGGAAGGTTGGCGTGTTTCAGGAGTTGGAAAATCTCTACGTGACCAATTATGTTGAAGCTGCCAAGAAGTATCTTCCTGAGCTTGAGTCAAAAGCAGACCTTGTTGTTGCCTTGGCTCACATTGGTCTTGCCAATGCCCGCGAGCTTGCCAAGCAGGTGCCTGACCTGGATGTCATCCTTGTAGGTCATGGTGGTGATCGCACCTCAATGCCTCAGAAGGTTGGCGAGACCATCATCATGAAACCTGGAAGCAAGAGCAGTTCAATCGGAACTATGGTTCTCGCTCTTGACGACGCTAACAACATAATAGCATTCGATGGTTCATCTCATACGCTCAAGAAGAAAGGCAGGACTAACAAGAAAGTTGATCGCTTTGTCACTGCCTGTGAAGAGCGCGAGAAACAGCGTGAGCGTCTGCTTGCCAAACGCAAGTACAAGTTCCCATCTATTCCAAAAAGACCTGAGGTTCTTGCAGCAAATGGTTATCTGGGCTGGGAAACCTGTAAGATCTGCCATCCCAAGATCTACGAGCGATGGCTTGAACTTCCTCATGCTAAGGCATTTGCAACCTTGGCTAAGGATGATAAGTGGAATGATCCTGCCTGCCTGCCATGTCATACGACTGGCTATGAGATAGAGGCTAAGAAGGATTCCACAGATGTAAGACCTGAGATGTGGAATGTTCAGTGCGAGGCCTGCCATGGCATGGGAACAAAGCATCGCCGGGATGGCTCGATGCGCCTGGTGCCAGAGAGTGTTTGCCGAAGATGCCATACGCCAAAGTGGAGTCCCAACTGGAACTATGAAGAAGCGCTCAAGAAGATTGATCACGGCAAGGACGAGGTCACAGATTGACAAGATTTAGGATCATCCTTCTCTTCGCCTTCTTTGCTGTACTCATTCTTATTGGCATCTACCTTGACGAGATCATGGATATTTACTCCAACGGGCGGTTCCTCTGACTATCTTGCATAGGAATCGGGTGATTCCTCCGTGAGTGAGCATGAAGCGAAGACTATGGCAAACAGCATCTACAATACTCAATAACGCCTTCCTGCCTGGCTACATAAACATCACTATCTATCAGGGTTTTCTCAAAGGCTACTGCACTCCAACCCTAAATTGTTACGCATGTCCTGGTGCCTTTACCTCATGTCCGATTGGAACACTTCAGCATTTCGCAGGTCGGCATCAATTTCCTTTCTTCCTTTTAGGATTCCTGGGGCTTGTGGGAGCAGGAGTGGGAAGGATGGCATGTGGCTGGCTGTGCCCCTTCGGATTTCTCCAGGACATGATCAAGAAGATCTCGCGCAGGGTTGTTGGTCTTCCTCACTGGATGACCTATCTCAAGTATGTTTCACTGGTTGGTCTTGTCATCTTGTTGCCGTGGTTTCTCATGGATCCCTGGTTCTCAAAACTCTGTCCCGCCGGTGGAGTTGAAGGGGCGATCCCCTGGGCGGCAGCAGGCAGTTCGCGTTCACCTGATTTAGCAGGTCTGGATGTTCGATCGATGATAGGCTGGCTTTTCTGGACGAAGATGACAATTCTGGCAGCATTTCTTGGAGCAATGGTTGTCATCAAGCGACCTTTCTGCAGAACCTTCTGCCCGCTCGGCGCGATTTTTTCACTTTTCAATCGCATAAGCCTGGTCAGGATGCATTACGACAAGACCAAGTGTGACAACTGCGGTCTGTGCAATCGGCTTTGTCCTGTTGACCTCGATGTCGTAAGGCAACTCGATTCACCTGAGTGTATCAAGTGCCTTGAATGCACTAAGTGTCCCAGACACGCGATTACGGTGACTGTAGGCTATGGTTCCTAACAATGACATCGCTTGCCGATCGACTTAGCGATTTCAATCTCGATGTGGATTCTCTTGTTGTGGTTCTTACTGGCGCAGGTATTTCTGCTGAAAGCGGGGTTCCCACCTTCAGGGGCAAGGACGGACTATGGAAAACATACAGGGCTCAGGATCTGGCAACACCTGAGGCTTTTGAACGCGATCCAAAGACAGTCTGGGAATGGTACGACTATCGCCGTCAGATAGTTGCTACCAAGCGACCCAATCCCGCTCACGTAGCCCTGGCTGAGCTTGATGAGAAAATCCCCCACTTTCAGCTTATCACTCAGAATGTTGACGGATTGCATCTTGAAGCCGGTGCGCGAAGGGTCATTGAACTTCACGGAAATCTCTTCAGGGTTCGGTGCACGGCCGAAGGCACCGTCTTTGAAGATCGGGAAGTACCGCTTAAGGAGATTCCTCCTCACTGCAGATGCGGAGCCCTTTTGAGACCCGATGTCGTCTGGTTCGGTGAACCAATACCACACGATCTTCTCGAAAGATCGTTTGAAGCCTGTCGCCACGCAAGTCTCATGCTTGTTGTTGGAACCTCAGCAGTCGTTCAGCCAGCTGCCTCGATGCCACTTCTTGCCAGACAGGCTGGTGCGCCTGTTGTCGAGATAAACCCCGAGGAAACACCGATCACACCCTTTGCTGATATCTCTCTCCGTGGTAGGGCTGGCGAGATAGTTCCCGAGTTGGCGACCTCACTGCTTGATGTCCTAGGGGTTGGATGATCTTTTCCGAAGGCTTACCAAGCCTTCTTTGAATCAACCTAAATGGTTGTTGACGCTGTCTTTCGACATTGTTAGACTCCATGCAAGGAGGATACCTTCAAGGGAGTACATTGATGAGGCGATATGCATTTGTTCTTTTTGCCATTCTGGTCGCTGGCTATGCGGGGGCAACCACCTATAATTCACCCCAGATCGACGGTACGGTTAGTGTGAGTCCCAGTGATTGGGACGAGGATGAATTCCTGCTTGACGATGCCAACGAGGATTCGCGATACCACGAGGCTGATATCGACGATATCTATGTCACCTGGGACAGTACCAATTTCTATATCGGCGTAAAGACCAACCTCGCTCCTGGAGGCTACGGCAATGGCTATGTGGTTTTCATCGACACCGATGCGCATCTTGCCTCGATAACAGGAGCAACCGACTTCACCAATGCCAACTTCTACCCACGCCACATAACCTTCTCAGGCATGGGAGCTGACATAGTAATCGGTGGATGGTCCTTCCAGATGCCATTCGACGTAAGATACTGCAGTGATCCGACCAACGCTCAGTCTATTCCCGATTTCGTTTCAGCTTTTAATCCAGGGATGCGAAGTTTCGAGGTGATGATTCCATGGTCAAGAATCTATCCAGATGCCGAGGGTGTTGTTGACGAAGGCGCAGCAATGAGAATCGTAGCGGTGAGTGTTGGAAATGACAATTCGGGTGCATATGACGCTGCTCCCAACTCAAGCCATGATGCTGATGGTGATGGTGTGCCTGATGAGAATGATACCGATCTTCACTGGGATGACTACACCGACCTCGATAGATTTCTCGAAATCACGATCGACGTTGACAATGACGGTATTCCTGATGAGAATTTTCCACCAAGCGGTTACATTGCGGGTACGATCTCCTTTGATGATCCTCACGATACCCAAACAGTTGCCACAATTGATGCATACCTGAGTGGCGATCTGGTCGCGAGTGTGACAGCACCTCCGGGTGGGGGGGCTTATAGACTTGAGCGGCTCGTTGATGGAAGCTATGACCTTGAGGTACATGCGTTCTCTTACAGGGCGCAGCGCCGCGAAGGAATTGTGATCGATGAGGGCGTCGGGGTCGATAGTGTGGACTTCATTCTGAATAAGGTGCCTGGAGCTGTCATCGGCACGGTCACAGTTGAAGGTCCTCAAGCCGACGTTACGGTCTATACGGTCGATGTGTCAACAGGGGCGATCAGTGGGGATGGGGTGCATAAGATCGAGGGTGGCAGTGGCAGCTTTGAGATACTGGCAATTGAGGACGGTATTCATCATCTTATCGCCGAAGCAAGGGGCTATGTTAGGTTTGATTCGCTCATTACAATCGAGGCAGATACCGCTTGGGTTGACATACAGCTGAGAAAGGCGATTGCAACCAGGTATGTTTTCCTGGATTCAGCAGGAATAGCCATTAAGGCTGTGAGGATCTCCCGAAGTCTTCCTTCAGATGGTGGAACGGCTGGTTTCTCTGATTTTGCCGACTTACGATTTGAACCCCGTGATGACTACGATAACGCAGCTATCTTCGATGAGAGTGCAATCGATAGCGTGAAGGTTAGCGCAACCCTGCTTGACGTAACCGTGTTGCCAAGGGGCCATGTAGTCTTCGCCGATACCTCAGGGGAGAGCCTCGCTGACAGCCTCATTCTTCGTTCGATGTTTACCGATGGCATCGGTCGCTTCTTTGTAAGTGATGACAGTGTCGAGGTTTTGCGAGTCGAGGTTTTGCGAGGCGAGGTTCGTGGAGCCATCGAAGTCGGTGTTGGAGAGCTAAAGCCCGTCCGCGTTAGGCTGACTGCTGATACTACTGAAATAGCAGTGGGTGGGAGGGAGAAGATCGAGGTTGAGGTTCAGCTACTCGATGCTAGCGGTAATCCAGCTCCGACGCCTGATGTAGCCATAAGACTCCTTGCAGTCGAGGGCAATCCCATCTTTGAACCCGAGCTCGATGTGACAAATGCCAACGGACTCTTCATAAGCTATCTCTCTGGTTTTGAGGCAGGTAGAGTTAGGTTTACAGCTTCAGTTGAACCCGGTGAATATGCGGGACTGCCAGCCGATACAGTTGAGGTTTACTTAAGACCCGGGCATCCTGACCGCATCAGATCAGAGCTTTCTCCAAGAACGGTTAAGCTCGGTGGTACAGCAATTGCTACGTTCCAGGTTGTGGATTCCTATGGGAATGCTGTGAAGCTCGAGAACCTCCGAATCGATCTTAGTGCTACACCTGCCGAATTGATCTCCTCGATCATGACCCCCATCTTTACCGACACCTCCGGCTTTGCAGCTTCACAGGTAGCTGTCGATGACCGCTATGGCATCGTGAGAATCGAGCCCGCAGCGGATTATCCCGTTGACGCCCTTGATCTTGCGATTGATTCGAGGCTTGTTTCCACTGATGAGACTGCACCTGAAAGTGATACCGCCCATAACTCGAACCCTGATGTTGACCTTACGACAATGTTTGCCTGGCTTGAACCAAATACAATGGTTGTCATGCTTGATTTCTCAAGCAGCTGGGACGGCGTCCACCTAATGGTCGCAATTGAGGTCAATGGGGATGCTGATGGTGGTAACCAGGATCCTTTTCAGTTCCCGATCTATTATCGGCACCAGCTTAAACCGGACTATGTCTTCACCTACAAGTACAGCTCCAATGATTACGCAGATCTGCGTAAATGGGAGGGAAATCGCTGGAAGTTCTGGCAGCTTGTTAATCGTGATTGGACCATAGATGAGTCTGACCCCGACAAGAATGCAGTCGGGTTGGTGGAAAAGAGCGATACGCAGGTGTTCTTCAAATTCCCACTGGCTGCAATAGGAGATCTTTCCCCTGGCGACACCTTAAGAATCCAGGCTTATGTGACTCAGGAAGCTTTTGGCACCAAGTACAATGCTCTCGACTCCAATCCTCAGGATGCGACTCACGATATGGAACCAGATGAAGGAGAATGGTGGGAGACGGCTACTAGACCGATGAATCTCTCAGGCTATGCGGAATACGTTTTCCCTTTACCAGGTAAAGCACCTGGAATTCGATCGGCCCAGGCTATGCCTGCAGTTGCTTCGACCAATGATAAGGTCATCTTCAGTGTTGAGGTCGTTGACTCAGGTGGCGGCATAGGAGATGTGCTCGTCGATCTGAGCCCTGTTGGAGGGGAATCTTTTACAAGACTGTATGATGATGGAACAAATGGTGATGAGACTGCAGGTGACCGGGTCTATTCTGTAGAATTCAAGATACCGGATGTCGTCTCTCAGGGGATTCAAGTCATCAAATTCACAGCCAAGGATAGTCTCAATGTTTCCGAGGCAACCGCGGTGACCACCCTTGAAATAATAAACCCACCAGAAGTGATCATATCAGTGGTGGACTCCATTGGTGATGACCACGGACCCAACATGACCGATCCATCTGGCAATCCTGTTGATGGACTGTATTACATCTATCCGACAAATGGAGTCTTTTCGCCTGGTGTCTTCGATATCGAGCAGGTTGATTTCATGATAGTTGGAGGCTTTCTGGTCATAAGGATCCATGTTGGTGACGTCCCCTCATCTGATGCTGTTGGATGGAACGCACCTTATCCAGATGCAACCTGCCTCAATCCCAACAAGGCAGATCTCAACCTGCAGAAGATTGACATTTACATCGATAGCAAGGAGGGCTCAGGTGCAACAGCTGGCCTGCCCTTCAGATACGTTGATATCGCTCGCAGTGACGCCTGGGAATATGCGGTTGCCATCGAAGGCTGGTGGCGTGGGTTGATTGTCTCAAACGGTGAAAATTCAATTTCGTTCTGGACAATCCTTCGGCAGACCAACCAGATCAACTTTTGCACAGATTACATCGAGGATTTCATCGATGTGTGGATCGGACTTTCGGTCTTGGGTGATCCGACCCCTGAGGAAATAAAGAAGTGGGATTTCATAATAACCATGGCAAGTCACGATGGCAATAGTGACGATCAGAATCTGGGTGGCATTCGCTGGGTGAACAATGCTACCAGCGAGTGGCAGTTCGGAAATGGTCGTGATGGAGAAGCCGGGAGGGAGAGGGATGCCAACATAATAGATGTGGTAGCTGTGCCAGGTGAGGGCAAGCAGCCGGGCAGGACCCAGGAGGAGATGCTCAATTACCTGGCGCCTGAAGCGATAAGGAGATTTGACAATGGGCTCACCGCTTGTATACTGGAAGCAACCTCCTCGCTCGATATCTCGCCTCCTGTGATTGAACCTTTCCCGACAAATGGTTTTGCCCATGCTGTCTGGTATATCCTTGAACATGCCCCTGTTTCGTTCTGGACACTAATAACCGATGAGAACATGGTTGAAGAGGCAGAATTCAGGTGGCGACCGCTTGGGAGCTCCCAGTGGAACAGCACTGAGATGGTCAAGATAAGCGGGGACTACTGGATTGCTGATATCGATCCTGATGAGTTCCAGTCCGCCATCCAACCCACTGAGCTTGTTGATGGTACACCAGCCCGACCCTTCGAGGCCAGGATAAGAGCTGTTGATGGAGATGGTAATGAAAGCCAAACTCCCCTTATTACATTCGCTGTTCCCGACGTACCCTTGCAGTATGATACAAGAGGAGGCCTCCGACCGGGCCAGAGTGTAATCTTCTATGATGGCACTATCGTTAGCCTGCCTGAGGAGATGTCGCCTGCCTCTTCAGACAGTTTCTCAGTCACCCTGATCCCACTGTCTGAGACTGGTCCGGAGGCGATCGATCTCACAAATCTGAGATCGACAATGACCTATCTGGGAGTGGCAAGGGATATAGTGGTTACCTGCTGGAAAGATGACTTTGAAGAGTCCCTTGCCCAGCTTGGACAGCCTGTTTCTCTATCACTCCACTATCCCACCTACCTCGCTGACCTGGATGAAAACAAGATCGGCATCTTCCGGTTCAATGAAGTTACCGACAGGTGGATTTCGATCTTTGGTTCGGTCAATCGATTCGGCAATGCGGTAACCGCTGAAGTGGATGCGGTCGGAAGGTACGGACTTTTCGCCGACAATCGGCTTTCCTACGACACATCGGAGGGTCTTTCAGGAGTAAGAGCCGAGCCCAATCCCTTCTCGCCAAATGGTGATGGCGTTTATGATGAGACGCATATCAGTTTCTTCCTTTCTCGTGAAGCCGATTGGGTGACAATTGAGATCTTTGACATCTCCGGCGAGGATGTTCGTACTATAAGATGGCAACGAGGGCTTACTTCGGTCGGCAGGAATGCTTTTGACATTGTCTGGGATGGTCGGGATGACAACGGTGAGATTGTCCCGTATGGGATTTACATTTTGCGCGTCGAGGTACGATTCAAGGTTGCACCCTACAATGAACGGCAGAATATTGCAGTGGCGGTCATAAAGTAGGAGAGAAACATGAGGCTTGCAGCATTTATGGTGATTGTGGCAATTCCATCAGTTGCCGCAAGTGGGTTCGTAAGCATGGAAGAGGGTGCAAGAGCAACCGGCATGGGTGGTGCCTTCGTTGCTGTGGCCGATGATGCGAGCACTGTCTTCTGGAATCCCGCTGGTGGAACGATGCTCGATGGACTCGAACTCACCGGTATGAGAACAAGACTCTTCGGGGTCAGTGGACTTACTGAGGATTGCTTTGCTATCGGGTACGGGAGGGGGAGCAGTCTCGCTGGTGGATTCGGTTGGAGTCGGTCAGCAATTGAAGATATCTATAATGAGAATGCCTTTGTGATTTCGATAGCCAAGGGTTTTGCCGATGGCAGGCTTTCTTTTGGTAGCGCCCTGCGAATCTACAGGATCTCAGCTCCAGGCTATGATTACTATAACGATCCGGCCTTCAGGAGCAGCGATACCGGTTATGGTGCCGACCTCGGTGTCATATACAAGGTACCAAAGTGGTCAGTTGCGCTCGTCTGGCGTAACATTGGAGAGCCCGAGCTAAGCCTGTTGAGCACGACTGAAACCCCGGATCCGATCTACTCGGAGATAAGGATCGGTGGAACGTATGTCTTTCGTGAGGTCATGTTGATAAGTGGCGAGATCAGACGAGTGCGTGAGGCTCCAGGTTACTATGATGGTAAGACAAGTTTCCATCTCGGGACGGAGATCTGGTTTTTCAACGCTTTTGCCCTTCGTGCCGGTGTCAACAGAGACAGGGCAACAGCAGGTTTGGGATTGAGAGTTGACAGGCTCACGATAGATGCAGCGATCATCTCAGAGAGGCGTCCCGGCAACAAGTATCGCCTTTCGCTTTCGCTGGATTGAGTTGGAGAAATGGGGGGGTTGGCTTGAAGCTTTCGATTGCACTTTTGATGATTTTGATTATGACAGGGATCTGCTGGGGTGCAACGAGGCTTGAGGGTTACACTGAGTTCTATGCTCAAATGAGTGGTGAATCTCGAGTGTGGCGCTTCGATAACCCGCAGCTCCTGACCGAATTCCGATTCATCAGCACTCCATGGCCGAATACCGAAGCTTTTCTCAAAGTCCAGGGCCTTTCCAACAAGTGGGATAACGAGAGATGGGAGAACTTCCTTTTCCTTAAAGAAGGGCACCTTAAGTTCAGAGGCAACCACATCGAGACATATGTTTTCACAGGACAGGATCGCTTCTGGCTTAATGAACCCCTCTTAAATGTCGTTAGCAATGATATTGTTAAGGATGATGACTACGGTCCAAAGGCACAGGGTATAAGGCTTGACTTCTGGGATGTATGGGGACTTGTCGGAACCTTCTTCTACAGCGACAAGAGCACTCCATATCCAACAGTCGTCTCACCACCTGTGAGTGCTGGTAATGTCTATGCAGTTCCAGATATTGTCAGCACAGATGACTTTAGAGGAGCTCGCCTAAAGAGGTCTTTCCTTAGGGATCGTGTGATAGTTGGTGGGACCTATGCACGCAAGGATTATGCTACAGGCAAGCGTGACTTTGACGAGGTTGCAACTGGTGACTTCGAGCTCGCCCTTGGCGAGCTGATAAATCCCCTCCTGCGATTTGGCAGAGTAACCCTTATTGCCGAGGGGGGAGCCAATCTTTCTGGATGGCTTGGTAACCGTACCCCATCGGGGTGGAAGGTAGAGGTGAGAGATGTTGGAATAGGGCCTCTTACTCTCATTGCCAATGCCTATGATTTTGACAATGACTTCTATACTCTTGGGTTAGCTCGGGGCGACGTCTGGGATGACAACGACTACCATGGCCACTATCTCCAACTTGACTATCGCTTTCCTAAAAAGGCTATAAACCTCAAGGCATGGCGTTACAGAAACAAACCCCATACCTTCACAAGTGAGCGACAACCATTTGAGGAAACCGGTGGAGAGATCTATGTTGAGTTTGTCCATGGCTTCAAGGGGAGAGTTGAATACAAGCGACACATCAATAAGGATGGTATCTGGCCCAATCTGCTTTTTGAGGTCTCAGGTGAAAACAATCTTGTCAAGATCAAGACGCAATTCAGAATAAAGGATCTTGATACTGAGTACCAGGTTCGGGTTTTTGGTTTTGAGGCAAATGCCAACCTTACGGAGCAATGGAAATTCTATACAAGATTGCTGCTTGTTGACGAAAAAACCGAGGCACGTGAAACCATCTTTGCCCAGCTTCAGTATAAAGGCTGGGATAGCGCTGAATTCTTCCTTGAATTTGGCGACTGGGGTCAGAGCAACGACCTTGTGAATACGGAGTGGTTTATAAGCCATGAGAATAATGATACCACACGGCGAATTTTCAAAGCCTTTGTCAAGTTGTATTACTAATGGGGGAAGTTGAGATGAGGAAAACCTTGGCTTGTGTAGCGCTGATATTGCTCACATTTTCTCTTGCCTATGGGGGGACGAAGAAAGTGCCAGGTGGAATTGAATTCACCTATTATGACCCTGCTGCTTTTTCTGTCTCCCTTGCAGGCACCTTCAACAATTGGGACACCCGTGCCAACCCAATGACAAAGGATGAGGAAGGCACCTGGCATGTGGTAATTCCACTGGCTCCAGGGAGATATGAGTACAAGTTTGTTGTCAATGGGTCGGATTGGATGGCTGATCCTGATAATCCCAAAGTTGTCGGCGCCTATGGTAATTCAGAGATAGAGATAGACGAAAATGGCAATCCAGTTGTCAGAGGCTTCATCCAGGCTATCTCCAATACACCTGCAAATGCGAGGGTCATGATAACAGGCTGGTTCAGGGGAACTTACACGACTCGCAAAGACGCCCTTGGGGATGTGAGATGGAGACTCTCAAGACCTGCACACGAAATGTATATCAGTTTCAATCCAACGATTGGCGACGATGTCAAGGGCTCAGGAACAATTCGCATCGATAGTGGTGAAGGTGACATAAGGGAGATAACGGCGGACCTCTATGCAGGTTGGCTCAAGTACAAAAGCTCGTACTTTGACGTCACTGCCTATCACAACGAGGAGATCCTGAGCTTTGATGATCCACTTGGAGCACTTGGGCATGAAGACCTCGATGGCACACCCTGGAAGGATGACATAGATTTTGGAAGAGGCACTCAAGGATTGATCACTGAGCTGCGTATTGCTGGTGCCACATTGAGAGCCCTTTATGCAAACACCTACGATAGCGACATCTATAACAGTCCAACTCGCTGGCTGTACGATCCAGCCGATTCATCCTACAGCCAGTCCAACAGATATGACAATGTTGGCACCGATGTTCTGGCGGTGAGGGCGAAACGCAAGCTCGCTGGAGTGGATGTAGGCATGACATTCGTTTCCAGACGCAACGGCTGGTGGGTTGGTTTCGAATCCCAGCGTCGCCCCCCAGAACTTGAAAAGTATGAGCGCAGCTTCTGGTTTGAGATGGGAACCAGTGAGATCTTTGCCGGAGCCGACCTTGGTTATGATCTCAGTCAGGGTATTCGAATTGCTGCTGAATATGCTCTGACCAGATATGATGCTGGATGGGATGCTGGCAATCGTGAGAGGAAGCAGGGTGATACCTACGTTGACGGTAAGATTGATGAACCTGTCGGGGATGAAGATGGAAGGCAAGCCGAAGTAATGCTTGAGGCAAAACGTGGTCCGATCAGGCTCAACTTAAGCTTCGGCTATTCGAGTGCGGACGGCATGGACCCCGATGAAGTCTATGTGACTCACCACCAGCTTCCGATTGAAGATCCAGACAGCCCGCTTTTGAGCCTCTACGGGTTTCCGCTCCACAGCAAGCAGGATTATGTGGATGCGTATACCAATGTCTTCAACATTGAGCAATTCTCTATCTACAAGCTCGAGCCTCTGCCCGAGCGCCGCACAACTGTCCTGAGGGCAGTGCTTGGAACCAAGGTTCGAGGTGTTGATGCTTCAATCGGATTCGACCTATCAAACCGCAAGTGGGATTATCGAGATAGTGTTTCGCCGCCACTTGGTGATTTCGAAGTTACCTATCTAAAGGTCTTTCCGTCGCTCAGTGGTAAGATTTTCGGAGAGCGACTGAGTTATCGTCTGGACTACGCTTTCGATCGAGACGATATGGCACCGAGGATGCCGTCGCTCTTTGACAGGCACGAAGTGGTTTTAAAGGGCACGCTTGATATCGTGAACAAGTGGGGGCTCTATTACAATCTCCGCAGGGTCACATACAAGTGGACAGAGGATGGAACTGAAATGGACGCTTCGTTCTTCAATCCTCACCTTGCACTGGTCTGGAATCCCGTTCCAAGGGTTGAGGTCAGGCTTGGCTACGGGCTCAACCCACTCTACTACAGGGATACACCGGTTGAGGGAAGGGAGATTGGCAGGGAACGCTGGATATCCAGTGCTCTCTGGGATAATCCAACCGCAAAGCTTGTTGATGTTGAGCAACAGCTTAAGGACCTTAAAATGATATCGCTTATGGGTGTTATAGCTTTCTAAGGTCTGGGGGTGCCTCGAGATGAGATGGGCGATTGGTATCGTTCTAACATGTGTTCTGGCATTTTCGTGCTCTACGATTTCACATAGCGTAAGGGACAGGCTTCCACCTCCCCACGAGGTGGAAGGTGGAATACTCTTTCAGTATGAGGCGCCAGCTGCCAGGATGGTCAATCTTGCTGGGAACTTCAACAACTGGGGTGGGACTGAAGGTGGTGGGAGGTTTGATCCAACGATTGATCCCATGAGTGACGATGATGGCGACGGCATATGGACAATAGTCAAACCACTGCCTCCGGGAAGGTATCAGTATAAATTTGTGATTGACAATGGAGTTCGATGGGAACTTGACCCCAGCAATCCCAACACAGGCGAGGAAGGCGGTTTTACCAATTCACTCATAATCGTTCCGGAGTCGATCAAGTACAAATACGAAATTGTAACAGGTACCGAGCAGCCGGGTACCTATAGGGGATCTAAGCGGGCTGTCGGCAAAGAGAAGGAAGTCGAGTTCACCCTTGATGCTCCTGATGCCAAGAAGGTCTTTCTGGCTGGTGAGTTCAACGATTGGTCTCCAACTGCCACTCCCATGAAAAAGGGTGATGATGGGATTTGGCGTTTGAAGCTGAAGCTTAAGCCAGGCAAATACGAGTACAAGTTTGTAGTGGATGATGTCTGGATGGAGGATCCTGTAAATCCTGATAAAGTTCCCGACCCCTACGGGGGATATAACTCTGTTTTGACTGTTGAGTAGAGGCAGATGCGGAAGTCTTGCCTCGGCGAGAATCTTACGGCTTTCCTTTTCATCTCGCCGTTTCTTGCTATCTTTGTTCTCTTCTTGGGCTATCCCCTTATCTACTCCTTTTATCTCAGTCTTAACAAGGTCACCACGCTTGTAGATGTTTTCAACAATCTAACATTTGTTGGCCTTGATAATTTCAAGACACTCTTCCACGATGGTCTATTCGGGTGGTCACTTCTTATGACACTCTATTATGCAGGGCTCATAGTTCCTCTGGGGATAGCGTCATCGCTTCTCTTGGCAGTGCTGCTAAACAACAAGCTTAAGTTTCACAGTCTTTTTCGGACGGCATTCTTCCTTCCGTATGTTCTCGATCTTTTCGTAGTGGGAATTGTCTGGACATTTATCTACAGTCCGCATTTTGGCATTCTGAACCGCATCCTCGAAGCACTCAACATCAGGTATTTCTCAGAACAGGGATTTCTTGGAAATCCTTTAACTGCAATGCCTGCAGTTGTTCTTGTCAATGTTCTTAAGGGTGCCGGCTTTGGGATGGTTCTCTATCTTGCAGCTTTACAAAACATACCCCAATCGATCTACGAATCTGCTGAGGTAGATGGCGCAGGTTGGTGGCAGAAGCTCACCAAGATAACAATTCCTCTTCTTCGTCCTGTAACACTCTTCATGGTCATAGTAGGGGTTGTGGCGGCTCTCAACGCATTTGTCGAGATTTATGCGATGACGAGCGGAGGGCCGAGTGTAAACATTGGTGGTAAAGCCTATGGGGCTACATGGGTCACAGGTTACTATCTTTTCGATACCTTCTACGTGAGGCTTAAGCTTGGTTATGCCGCTGCGATGTCGTATGTCTTGCTTGCAATAGCCGTATGTGTGTCACTCATCAACATCCGCATCCTAAGGCCCAAGACGGAGTACTAAAGGTATGAGAGCAGCGAAGGTAAGCAGGTGCTTGAAAATGATTCTCCTGTACGTGGCTCTTACCTTTGCAGCATTTGTCGTTCTCTTCCCATTCATCTGGATGATAATTACCGCCTTTAAGCAACCGGGAACCGAATTCAGCTCACAGATTCTTCCTTCGAAACCTACACTTGAGAACTTCAAGCGTGTCTTTACTGAATTTGGTTTTGTTAGATACTTCCTCAACAGCACAATTGTTGCGGTGTCTTCGGGGGTACTTGCCACGCTTCTTGCTTCGCTTGCTGCCTATGCCTTCACTTTCAAGAATTTTGTATTCAAGGAGAAGATGTATGGGTTGATAATTGCTTCAATGATGGTACCTGGTCTTATGTATGTTGTGCCTCAATTCGCTATTATCAACAAACTCGGCTGGATGAATACATATAGGGCAATGATTGTACCTCATTTGGCAAATGTTTTCGGACTGTTCCTTCTGCGTCAATACATGGGAACAATCCCCAAGAGTTTGATTGACGCAGCTAAGATGGATGGGGCAAATGATTTGCAGATATATGGGAGAATAGTGATTCCACTTTCGCTACCGATTGTTGCTACACTTTTTCTCCTCACGTTCCAATTCCACTGGAGTAATTTCCTGTGGCAGCTCATTGTTACCAATAAGGAAAATCTTTATACGGTGCCGGTTGGATTGGCCATGTTTAAGCAGCAGCACGAGGAGCTATACACTCTCAAAATGGCAGCATCTGCAGTGTCAATAGTTCCGATATCGCTTATATTCGTATTCGCTCAACGCTACTTCATTGAGGGTATAACACGTGGAGCGGTGAAAGAATAGAAAGGAGAGGGAAAGATGCGCTACGTCTTGGCTTTGATGATTCTTGCCCTGATCCTGGGATGTGCAAAAGAGGCAACCAGGGAGGGGATAGTGCTTAAGGTCTGGGAGACATACAATAGCGAGGAACGCCCAGTGTTTCTCTCGCTGGTAGAGGAATTTGAGAAACAGCATCCGGGTATCAAAATTGAAGCGGTAAACATCCCCTTTGATGGTCTTGAGCCCAAGATCTTGACCGCCCTTGCGACTCAAACAGCTCCTGACATAGCTCGTGTTGATGTTGCCTTTCTGCCCAAGCTTGCAATTCGAGGAGCGCTCTATGCTCTCGATCAATTTCGGGTTGAAAGCATAAAGAGCGAGCTCAGACCCGTGGCTCTCAGTTCCTGCATAGTCGATGGTAAGACTTACGGAATACCAGATCAGGTAAATGGCCTGTGTCTTTTCTACAATAAGGAGCTCTTCAGAGAAGCCGGATTGGATCCCAACAAGCCACCCTCTTCATGGGATGAGTTCATCGATTATGCAAAGAAGCTCACAAACAAGGAAAAGGGTGTTTATGGATTTGGAATGAAGAATTCCCTCTGGTGGACATTGCCATTTATCTATTCTTTTGGGGGAGATCTTCTTACTCCTGACAACAAACATTGTGCGCTTACAAGTGATGAGGCAATTGCAGGCTTCCAATTCAAAGTCGACCTCTACGCTAAGTATCGTGTGGAGGGGGGTGCCTGGAGAAGTGGTGGCATAAGGGACGATATGGGTTTTCAAAGTCAGGTCTATGCGATGATTTTCAACGGTCCCTGGGCAGTGAAAGGACTGGAAAGGAGTGGCATTGACTTCGGTGTCGCGTTGATTCCCAAAGGTCCCAAGGGTTATGCAACGAATGTAGGTGGTAATAACATGGTGGTGTTCAGCACCTCTAAGCATCCCAAAGAAGCTGCTCAATTTCTCATGTTCATCGCTTCAAAGGACTCCCAGGCAAAGTGGGCAAATAGCCTTGGGCAGGTGCCAGTGAATATGCTCGCTGATGGTCTGATAGATTTCAGCAGACATCCGTATCTCAAGATATTTATGGAGCAGATGAAATATGCCAAACCGAGACCTCCCATTGCGAGCTATCCCGAAATTGAGAACGATGTGAATCCGGAGATGCAGGCAGCACTTGACGGCAAGAAATCAGTCAGGGAGGCAATGGAGGCTGCCTGCAAGAAGGTAGATGCCATTCTTCAAGAGGAAGAGGCACTCAAGGCTGGCCTTAAGAAGCAAGCGAGGTGAAGTTGAAATGAAGAAGCATCTGCTTTCCATGCTTTTCACTATTGCTCTTGTCTCTTGGGTCGGTGCTGGTGAGGAGACCCTCGGCCCCAAAGCAACGCCTGAGGGAATTGTTTTCACATTTGAGGCACCCGGAGCCAAGAGGGTAACGATTGCAGGCGAATTCAATAGCTGGTCACCTGAAAGCACACCCCTTAAGAAAATCAGAGAAGGGGTCTGGCAGATTGTTCTTCCGCTCAAGCCAGGTAGATACGAGTATAAGTTTGTGATCGATGGAAAGATCTGGAAGGAAGATCCTCACAGTCCCGGCTATGTTCCTGATCCCTATGGTGGTCGTAACTCGGTTATCACTGTTCTCAGCGATGGCTCCATTGATTGGGGTGGTGCCAGGCAAAGGCGAGCACCTATTGTTGGCGAACTCAAAACCCTTAAGAAACCAATCTATCTGGCTATTCTATGGCATCAGCATCAGCCACGCTATTTCAAGGATCCGGATACGGGTGAATATACCGAACCTTGGGTCCGAATCCATGGCATCAAAGATTACTATGAAATGGTGGCGATACTTGAGAAGTATCCAGACATGAAATTTACTGTTGATCTTACCCCCGTTCTCCTGACCCAGCTCCTTGAGATTATCAGTTCATATGAGAAAAACAGCTTTGAGCCTGGCATGGCCATACCTGGCTGCGATAAATGGGTGCGCCTGACACTTACCCCACCCGAGAAATTGACACAAGAAGACAAGATTTTCATCCTCAAGAACTTCTTCAGAATGCCACGCGAGACCATGATTGATATCTATCCGCGATTTGCCGAGCTGGCTTCAAAAAAACTTGGTGATAGCGACGAAAAGATCAGAGCTTCGATCAAAAACTTCAGCGAACAGGACTGGCGTGATTTGCAGGTCTGGTTCAACCTTGCTGAGTTTGATCCTGATTTCAAAGAGGGTTCTGTCACACTTCCCGATGGTGAGATTGTATCAGTCAAGCATCTGGTTGATAAAGGACGTGACTTTACTGAGGAGGAAAAGCGAGAGGTCATAGAAAGTCAGTTCAAGATTCTTAAGAACATTCTTCCTGTTCACAAGAAGTTTCAGGAGCGAGGTCAAATCGAAGTAATAACGTGTCCATTCTATCATCCCATTCTTCCTCTGATCTGTGATGTGAGCGTTGCAAAAGAAGCAAATCCTCAAATTGAATTGCCATCAAAGACTTTCAAGCATCCCGAAGATGCTATGGGTCAGATTGAGAAGGCATGTGAGTTTTATCGTAAGTTGTTTGGCAGAAGACCTGAGGGAATGTGGCCATCCGAAGGTGCGGTTTCGCAGGCAATTCTTCCGCTTGTCGCTAAGGCAGGGCTCAAGTGGATCGCAAGTGATGAAGGAGTACTTGCTCAGTCACTTGGGAGATCTGGCTTGAGCCTTCAGGATAAGTATCGGATGTACTATGTAGATGGAGCAGATAGAAAGGTGGCCATGATCTTTAGGGACCACGAACTCTCTGATGACATAGGCTTCAGATATTCAAAAATGAATGGAACCGATGCCGCCAATGACATGATTCGCAAGCTCCATAACATAGCCAAACAGCTTCAGAATGCTGAGGGTGATTTTGTCGTTCCTATCATTATGGATGGCGAGAATGCATGGGAGCATTTTGAGAGGGACGGCAAGGAATTTCTCAATACCTTCTATTCGGAGGTTTCTCAGGCTGATTGGATCATACCTGTCACAATTTCTGAGTTTCTCAAGCTGTCACCACCGAGACATAGCCTGAGCCATCTTAGTCCCGGCTCATGGATCGGTCATACATTCGACACATGGATTGGTGAGGAGGAAGAGAATACAGCCTGGGATTATCTTGCTGCTGCACGCGATTTTGTTGGAGCCCAGAAATCCAAAGTCTCCAAGACCGTTCTTGATAGCATGATGGAAGAGATTTACATAGCAGAGGGAAGTGACTGGTTCTGGTGGTATGGACTTGACCAGGGCTCTGGAAATGATGAGGTTTTCGATAGAGCATTTACGGGTACACTTGCCAGGGTTTACGAAATAGGTGGTGAGAGCATACCTGACTATCTTGGCTTACCTATTGTGAGGCCTTCGGCTGAAAAGCCTTCGCGCAAGATAAGCGGTATGATGAAGGCAACTGTCGATGGACACCTTACCATTTCTGATGAGTGGAACAAAGGTGCATATGTTGATGATATTGAAGGGGGAACAATGGCTCGGGCACTGGGGGACATTCTTGGGGGGCTTTACTACGGTTATGATAGTGAGAAGCTCTTCCTCCGCATTGATATAAATCCAAGCATCAAAGATATTGCCTCCAATGGATGTCTCGCAGAAATCTACCTTTCGGGAGGTGCTCAGCCTGCCAATGCCTACGTCAAGCCGGGAGGTGAAAAGATCTTTCTGGATTTTGCAGTTGCCAGCCTCATCAGACTCAACCCCACCCAGCCAGCGTCTGCTGAGCTTCTCAAAGCTCGTGGCAAGGGCGAATGGCAGAAGGTGGGTGGTGTTGAAAGTGCCTTCTCTGATTTCTTTGAAATCAGTTTGCCATTTGCTGATCTTGAGCTCAAAGGTGGTGAGAGCCTGAGACTTGTAGTGGGAGCGATATGTAATGGAAAGCTCGAAGATAGGATTCCTGATAAGAGCTATCTTGAGCTGAAGGTGCCAATCGGTGGCCTGAAGTTGCTCCGCTCGATCGAAGATCCAATTGGTGATGATGATGGCCCTGGCTACTATACCTATCCCACTGATCCAGTTTTTGAGAAGGGTTCCTTTGATATGACTTCCTTAGAGGTGCTGCTTGATGAAAACGACAATGTGATTTTCAAGATAGGTGTGCGTGGTAATCTCTCAGCACCTTGGGGCGGAATAACGGGTTACAGCCTTCAGGCAATTGATATCTATATTGACGCCGATGGCATCCCCGATTCAGGTACAAGGGACCTCTTTAGAGCAAGAAAAGCAAGAACAGTAAGAGATCACGCATGGGAATACTTTGTGCGAACCTGTATGGATACCGTCGCCATCTACAATGCGAGGGGTGTGAAGCTTGGTACAAAAGTTAAGTCTTATCCTGATGCCGTCACCTCATCGATATATGTTACCTTCCCCGGGGAAGCTATCAAAGGTGGAAAGGTCTGGAATGTGATTGTTGCAATGCTCGGACACGATGGATACTCCTTCGGTCAGATCAGACCGGTTCAGGCTGTTGCGAGCCAGTGGTATTTCGGTGGATGTGATGATGAAGCCCTCTGTCCTTCAATAATAGATCTTATTATCGAGCCAGGGCTTCCCCAGCACGATATACTCTCAGCCTATCGTAGGACTCACGAGCTCGTTGAGCTCGAGGGAATACGGATAGAGCTGCCCTGAGGCAATAATGCTTGAGATTGATCCAAGATCGGTTGCTGCCATTATCATCTCAGTTTCGGTGGCATCACTGCTTGCCGTTGTGCTTTACCGCCAAACAGTTCCAAGACTACCGCGCAATTATCGTTTGCTCCTTGGTTGTCTGAGGTGGTTTGCAATTCTTATCATAATGCTTCTTATAACAACGCCCAAAGTAACCCTTGTGCGATCCCAGAGTCGTCAACCTGTTGTTGGTATTCTCGTCGACGAATCCCAGAGCATGCAATATCCAGATTCAAGCAAGATCCAACTTCTCGAATCCCATCGCTTACTGAGTGTGCTCAACGAACTTTCAGATAGGGTTGGATTGAAGATCTATGGTTTCTCGGATGAGATCTCCGAGGTCACAATTGATGAGATTTCTGCCTTAGAATATGATGGATCCCGAACGGATATTGCTGGGGCGATCAAAGCGGCTATTGAAGCTTTGGGTACAAGGCCTTCCGCTCTCGTCCTCATAAGTGATGGTTCCAACAACTATGGTGATGATCCTGTATATTATGCCACGCATCTTTCGATTCCTATCCATTGCATCGCTACTGTAAGCAAGGAGAAAACACCTGATGTTGTCCTCGAACGGGTTGAAGCAAACGATGTTGCCTATGCTGGAAGTGCTGTGAACATTTGGGTGGACCTAAGCAGCAATCTTGGACGCGAGCTCGCTACAAAAATCACGGTAAGCGATTCAACAGGTATAGTCCATTCAGGCGAGATTACAATACCTCCTCATGGTGCAAGAACAAGAATTCCCTTGAGGCTTGAAGCCGGGGATGTCGGAATCCATAGATTCAAAGTCAGAATCGAACCCTTTGAGGGTGAGAAAGTTGTAGTCAATAACCAGAGCTCTTTTGCTGTGCGCGTGATAAAGGGAAAGATGCGAGTCTGTCTAGCCGCTGCGCAACCGTCCTGGGATTTTGCGTTTGCCCGCAGAGCGCTTGTGAACAATGACAACATTGATGTCAGCACCTATCTTGCAAAGCCATCCCGCATAAGACTTAAGGGTGGGGTGAAGAGCCTGAAGGATGCCTTAGCCTCCATTGATGTACTCGTTGTGTTCAGGGGCACCAAGCTTGAAGCGCAGTATGATGCCATCAAGCGTTTTGTTGAGAAGGGTGGAGGGCTCCTCTTTGTCTCAGGTGAGCCTTTTCAGAAGCTCTTTGGTGACCTCTCGCCTTTCAGTCTGGCACCACAAACGGGAAACGACGTGAGAATGTACAATCCGGTAGTTACTTCTTCTGGACAGGATCATGAAATCATGAGAGTTGGAATGGAAAGTCCCAACTTCGCATGGTCGAGACTTCCTCCAGTTCCCGCACCAGCATTTATTACCGGAACACGACCCGGTGCCTTGACACTCCTCGATGGCAAGAGTGGAAAGGATCGTGTTGCCTTGCTCGCCATAAGCCGCTTTGGTGCTGGCAGAGTTGCTGCCCTGAGCTGCTTTGATCTTTGGAAGTGGGATCTTGCACCCAAAGGTTTTGGGATGGGGGTCAACGTCTATGATGGCCTCTTGATCAACATTATCACGTGGTTAGTTGAAAAATCTGAGGTCAAACCCCTGGCCGTCTCCACATCCAAGCTTGTTTACCTCCAAGGGGAACCTATTGACATCTCGGCAAAGCTCCTTGGAAAGGAGTTGCAGCCCATAGCTGGGGCAGAACTTAAGGTTGCGATAGGTCGAGCTAGGACAGGGGAAGTTGTTCTCACAGCGGACTTCACTGACAAGGGCAATGGTAACTACTCGGTTCGTATTGAGCAACTTCCACCTGGTGAATATGTTGCTAGGGTGAGAGCCAACGACGGAGGCAATGAGATAACGCAACTCGTGCATTTTGACGTTGAGGAAAGGGGACTCGAGGATGCCAACTTCGATGGTGATCTCTCCAGACTTGAGCGGCTGGCGTCAGCAACAGGGGGAAGACTACTCGACAGTGAAGAGATCGGTGCCCTTTCAAAAGTTGTAAGTCCTGGAAAGGTAGTAGTTAGGAGCAATAAAACGCTTGTCCTAAAGCTAAACCTTCCCACCTTTGCTTTACTAGCGGTGATTTTTGGACTTGAATGGTTAATGCGCAAGCGGAAGCTCCTCGTCTGACTGGCTCGCCCTGGGCTAGCTTTTTTACTTGACACAAATTATCAACTTCAACTAAATTGGATGCCGGGAAGCAGGGTAACGAGGGGGCACCGGTGACCAAGGCTGATATCGTCGAGGAAATTGCTGCGAAGACAGGACTTACTAGGAAGGAAACCGCCGAGATCTTTGCCCATTTCATTGCGGCGGTCAAAGCAGCGCTTAAGCAGGGTAAGCACATAGAGATACGAGGATTCGGCACTTTCAAGGTTGTTACCCGGAAACCCCGAACCGCCCGAAATCCCCGCACGGGCGAGGTAGTTCCCCTCGCTGAGCGAAAGGTGCCAGTCTTTAAGGTCTCGCGGGAACTCAAGGATAGAGTTGCGGGACTTTAATAAAAGGCTGAGAATCGGTTTTCAATAGTCGTGATCAGCTGGCTGTGTAGGGCTTCTTGCTGGCACAGATGGGCACGGCTGGCAGGCAAGGAGGTTACAATGCCAACCAAGGTGGAGTTAGGCAAAAGGATCAGGGAAGAGAGGCTGCGCCAAGCTCTCACACTCAAGGACGTTCAGTCGCGTTCCGGGATATCTGCAACACACATATCCCAAATCGAGCGTGGCATAACGTGGCCCACTGTGAACGTGCTTGATAAGATTGCCAAGGCACTGGCAAAGCATGCGAGCTTCTTCCTTGAGGATGTCGAACTACCTGAAGTCTGCGTTATGCACGAGACGGGTGCACCAATTGTATTGTCTGAGGAACCAAGACTTGTTCTCCAGCCCATGACAACAGGCATTCCGGGTGGGAGACTTCATTTCTACAAACTCATAGCAAGTCCTGGCAAGGGCTCTGATTTTGCTTACATGCATGCACATGAGGGTGATGAGTGTGGTTATGTGCTCTCGGGTGAAATTGAGGTTAAGGTTGGCGACGAGGTCCACAAGCTTTCGCCAGGTGATGCAATTCACTTCAATGGAAGTAGGCTTCACGGCATAAGAAACATCGGCGATAGAGCGAGTGAGTCAGTTTGGGCAGCTTTTAGCCTTGGGCTGTGACATGCTAAAATACTGCATTTTCTAGCAAAAAAGTGTTGACAAAGTTTGGGCTTAGTGGTAGCGTGAGCGCAGAATCACAGGGGAAAGCGAGGTGATTTTATGAACAAGGCGGAACTGATTGAGTACGTCGCCAAGCAGACCAAGATGACCAAGCGTAGTGCCGAGGCGGCTGTCAATGCTACGCTTGAAGGCATCAAGAAACATGTCAAGCGGGGCGGTGTTCAGTTGGTCGGCTTTGGCAGTTTCACCGTTGTTTCAAGGAAGGCGAGGATGGGAAGGAACCCGCAGACAGGCGAGCCTATAAAAATCAAGGCAAGCAAGTCGGTTAAATTCCGCCCTGGTAAAGACTTCAAGAACATGCTTTGATCGGTAAAGTTACTTTGGGAGAGCAGAATACAGTCGTTAAGCTGTATTCTGCTTTTCTTTTGGTGAGAACTTGGTCAAGAGGAAGAAAATAGGCGTATCAACCCAGCGCCAAGTTCAGGCTTTGGACATCACGGATAAGGTAGCTAAAGTTGTATCTGATTCTAAGATAAGCAATGGTATTGTTACGATTTTCACCCGACATACCACTACGGGACTTTTCATAAATGAGCGGGAGAGTGGTTTAATCCAGGATATCGAAACCGTCCTGGCACAGATTGTTCCAGCAAGGAGTGGCTATCTGCATGACCGTGTTGATGATAATGCTGCAAGTCACATCCAGGCTATCTTGCTTGCTACTTCAATTACCATTCCTGTTGAAGATGGAAGGCTTCTCCTTGGTACCTGGCAGTCAATATTCCTGGCGGAAAGAGATGGTCCACGCAACAGAACCGTGGTTGTTACTGTGATCGGGGAATGACTGAAAAAGCAAAAGCTCTTAAACAACTCTCAGAAGTTGTTGAGGCATGCCAGAAGTGTGATCTCGCTCAGGGCAGAACGACTGTGGTTTTTGGAGATGGCTCGCCCGATGCTGACATAGTCTTTGTTGGCGAGGCACCGGGCTATCATGAGGATCTTCAGGGCAAGCCCTTCGTTGGCTCAGCTGGTCGCTTTCTCGATGAGTTACTTCAGGATATTCTCGGCTTGAGCAGAGGTGATGTCTACATTGCGAATGTGATAAAGTGCAGACCTCCCGAGAACCGTGATCCGACAAGCACGGAAATTGAAACCTGCAAGCCCTACCTTATGAAGCAGCTTGAGATAATAGCTCCGAAGGTTGTATGCACGCTGGGTAATTTTGCCGCAAAGACGCTTACAGGTCGTAAGGAGGGTATCACTCGCCTTAGACGCAAAGCAATTAAGGTCACCACCTTCTATGTCTTTCCTATCTATCATCCTGCAGCCGCGCTTCATAGGGGTGATCTTTATGACGAAGTGCGACAGGATTTTGTTAGCCTCAAGGAGTTTCTTGAGGCACCTATGCCCCCAGATGAGCCATCCCAGATGGAGCTATTTTGATGAGCCAGCTTGTCCTTGTGCTGATCTTTGTCGTTGGCTTAGTCGTTGGCAGCTTCCTAAATGTTGTCCGTCATCGCTTACCCCGAAAGGAGGACCTGGTCTTCAGCAGATCTCGATGTCCCAATTGCGGTGCCCCTATTAAATGGTACGATAACATACCTATCGTCAGTTTCATTGTCCTCAAGAGGCGATGCCGTAGTTGCGGGTGGAAAATTCCTTTTGTCTATCCAGTAATCGAGGCGGCAACAGGTGTTTTCTTCGTTCTTATCTGGCAACGTTTCCAACCCAACGCAGCTGTCGCTTATTCAATAATGGCTGGAATTTTGATTGCCTGTGCGGGCATAGACTACGAGCTCGGCATAATCCCTGATAAGCTTACCCTACCTGGAATCCTTCTAGGGGTGGTATTCTCAATCACACTCCTTTTGGATGTGATCCAATCCAATCCTTTACTTCACTCACTTCTCGGAATATTGGTGGGAGGAGGTAGTCTCTTTCTTATCGGCACCCTCTATAAGATCACCCGCCACGTCGAGGGAATGGGTTTTGGTGATGTAAAACTTATGGCTATGGTGGGAGCTTTCCTGGGTTATCGGCTTGCGCTTATGACAATTCTAATTGGAGCAATAGCCGGCGCCATCGTTGGCATTATATTGGTAGCGAAGACTTCGAAGGGATTAAAATCGAGTCTTCCCTTTGGTGTTTTCCTCTCACCGGCTGCCCTTCTATCTTTGCTTGCTGGCGAGAGGTTGCTTAATGCATATCTTGGTCTCATAAGATAAAGGGTGCCCCGAGGTAGAAGAGGTGTCCGTCCGAAGCATAGCCCTCGCCGATATTGGCTATCCACTTGCGCTTGTCAGAGCAAAGCCTCTAACTACCTGCAGGGACCCTGTTGGAAGAGGACCCTGTCCCAGGCCCAGTTCTCTCAGTAGCAAAGAGCATGCCAACAAAGATTTCTTCGTGATCCCGCTAATGTCTTGGAAAATTATAAATTAAGAACCATGTCACCTTTGACTGGTTTCAGCGTCAAAATGGCAGAATGCGAAGCGCACATGCTATTGCATTGTGCAAGAGAGCATTAGTGGCTGAGATGCAAATTTGGGTTGATTTTGGAGAGAGAAAGTTGCAAATTAAAAACTCAGAGTCCGAGGCGTTGATGGATGTTTCGGATTCGGGAGCAGAGGCTTCCCAATTCGTAGTTTTACCTTTGGAGCGTGCGAAGTAGCCCGGCGTGGGCCGGGGTGTCACGGTCTGTTAAGCTTTGATAGTCTTGGTAAAGAAGATAGCGATTGACAAAATAACATTCACCAATATAATTTCATTTTCACCTGCTTCTTTGGCGCAGGTTGAAAGGGGGGATGTAGATAGGATTAAATCCTTGCTGTGATTCAGTTGGGATGTAAATCCGTAGGGAAGGAGGTAGGAGCATGCCTGCGAAAAAGACAAGTATCAAACCACTTGCTGACAGGGTACTTGTGAAGCGCATTGAAGAAGAAAAGCAGACTAAGGGTGGCATAATTGTTCCGGATACTGCAAAGGAGAAGCCCCAACAGGGTAAGGTGATAGAAGTTGGGCCAGGTAGGATGACTGAAGATGGTCGCCATATCAAGATGGAAGTAAAGAAGGGCGACAAAGTACTTTTCGGCAAGTATGCAGGCACTGAGATCACGGTGGGCGACGAGGAGTTCTTGATTCTGCGAGAGGATGACATTCTTGCAATCATTGCGTAGAACTCACTAGTGGGTTTGCCCTGCGCTTGTGGAGGTGAGACCTATGGCTGCTAAGCAACTGATGTATGATGAGAAGGCAAGGAGAGCTCTTGAAGCTGGAGTTGATAAACTGGCTGCGGCAGTCAGAGTGACTCTGGGACCCAGAGGACGCACTGTCGTACTCGAGAAGAAGTGGGGTGCACCCACGGTAACAAACGATGGAGTCACTATTGCGAAAGAGATAGATCTCGAAGATCCTTACGAGAACATGGGTGCTCAGATGGTTAAGGAGGTTGCGACAAAGACCAGCGATGTTGCTGGTGACGGAACAACCACTGCAACCATCCTTGCTCAGACAATCCTGCGGGAGGGTCTTAAGAATGTCGTAGCCGGTGCCAATCCTATGGAACTTAAACGTGGCATCGAGCGAGCTGTTGAAGTTGTTGTTGATGAGCTCAAGAAAATAGCAAAGCCTGTCAAGAGCACCAAGGAGATTGCTCAAGTCGGAGCTATATCCGCACACGGTGATGAGAACATCGGCAAGCTTCTTGCCGACGCTATGGACAAGGTTGGCAGGGAAGGGGTCATAACCGTTGATGAAGCCAAGGGCATGGAGACAACCCTCGATGTTGTTGAGGGAATGCAATTTGATCGTGGTTACCTGTCACCTTACTTCATAACTGATCCTGAGAATATGGTCGTTGAGCTTGAGGATCCCTACATCCTCGTTCATGAGAAGAAGATTAGTGTGATGAAGGACCTACTACCTCTACTGGAGAAGATTTCGAGGTCTGGCAAGTCGCTTCTGATTATTGCTGAGGATGTTGAGGGTGAAGCTCTTGCAACACTCGTTGTCAACAAGTTGCGTGGTGTTCTCAAGTGTGCTGCTGTTAAAGCTCCTGGCTACGGGGATCGCCGCAAGGCAATGCTTGAGGACATTGCGATCTTGACTGGCGGTCGCATGATTGCTGAGGAAGTCGGTATAAAGCTGGAGAACGTTGGCCTTGAGGATCTGGGTTCCTGCAAACGTGTCATGATTGATAAGGAAAACACAACCATTGTTGGTGGAAAAGGTTCGAAGAAGGATATAGACGGCAGGATCGCTCAGATCAAGAAGGCTATCGAAGAGACGACATCTGACTATGATAGAGAAAAACTTCAGGAGCGTCTTGCCAAGTTAGCTGGCGGTGTTGCTGTGATAAAGGTTGGAGCCGCCACCGAGGTCGAGATGAAGGCACGAAAAGCTATGGTTGAGGATGCCCTTCATGCAACCAAGGCAGCTGTTGAAGAGGGGATTGTTCCCGGTGGTGGCGTTGCACTTCTCAGGGCAGTCCCTGCACTTGAGAAGCTTGCCAGAGCCAAAGACCTGACCGAGGACGAAAGGGTCGGAGTCAACATTGTGAGACGCGCACTTGAGGAGCCTGCGAGACAGATCGTTGAGAATGCTGGCCTTGAGGGCTCAATAATAGTCGAGCAGATAAAGACCAAGGGCACTTACGAAGGCTTCGATGCTGCAGAGGGCAAGTGGGTTGATATGCTACAGGCTGGCATAATTGATCCGCTTAAAGTAACAAGAACTGCTCTTCAGAACGCAGCATCGGTCGCTGCTCTTATGCTCACAACTGAAGCTCTTGTTACCGAGATACCTGAGAAGGAGAAGACGCCGGCGACGCCGGGAGGCGGCTACGGCGAGGGCATGTATTAAGAAGAAGCATCTTGCTTACTGGAGGAAGGTAAGTGAGACGGAAGAAGCGGAAAAGCGATGCTGATGAGCGTCCTAGCCGCAGACGCCGTGCCCTGAGACACATCGAGGACAGGGAGTGGGAAGAGGAGCTACGCTATGTCGACTCCGATCTCGAGATGGAGGATGACATGCCAGCGTGGCCCGATGAGGACGAGGTTCTCGATGAGTCAGATTGGGCTCCGTAGATAGACAGCCTGAATGGGAAAGGCAAGGGGCTTTTGAGACCTGCTTGTGGTTTTCCTGGTACAGGCTTACGGGGGTTAGTTCTTGCTTAAAGTACCCATTGGGTCTGCAAGGAGAGTCCGCCGGGGGTGGTATGGAGCCCCCGGCTAGTTTGGTCTAACTTGAAGGGATACCATCCCTTCCAGCCTCGAGGAGGTGGTCCGGAGATGGGCGAAACTTTCGGTCTGCACCTTATGCTCGACGGTTACGATTGTGACCGTAGCAAACTAGCCGATGCGGATTTCATCCGCAACTTCCTCAATGAATTCCCGGAGGATATTGGCATGACCAAGCTTATGAGTCCATATGTTTCCAGATATGAGGATGCGGACCGTAAGCGTTGGGGCCTCTCCGGATTTGTCCTCATTGCGGAAAGTCACGTAAGCATCCATACTTTCCCCGACGAGGAGACTATATCTGTTGATGTGTTTTCGTGTCGCAATTTTGATATCGAGGCAGCAGAAAGCAAGATTGTCGAAGGCTTTGGTATAAGAAGAATCGAACGCAACATATTGGATAGAGGTGTAGAATACCCTAAGGATTTCAATCTTGCTAGAGAGATCATTAGCATAGAACGCGAGCAGTGTGGATTGAGGGTGGCGGAGGCCTGAGATCTGGGGAATTTGAGTCCGGGGATTTCACCTTTGAACATGGAAGAGATCGAATGTTCGAGCTGGAAGTTTCTGGGCATACCCGACAGGTATAGCTCACTGGAATCCAGCTACTTTCACATTCTTCCTGTTCCCTATGACGCAACATCAAGCTATGTTGCAGGGGCGAGATTTGGTCCAAGAGCCATAATCGAAGCCTCCCACCAGATCGAGCTTTATGATGCTGAGCTCGCAATGGCACCTGCAGACCTGGGTATCGCTACTCATGATGAGGTGCCTGTCGTAGCTGGTGATCCGGAGGGGATGATTGCAAGAATTGAAGAGAGGGTGGGCGAGATAAGATCCTTAGGCGGGCTACCAGTGATCTTAGGTGGTGAGCACACTGTCGCTCTCGGAAGCATTAGGACTTTTGATGATAGTGACCTTATGGTAGTGAGTTTGGATGCTCACGGAGATCTGCGCGATACTTATCAGGGCAATCGTTACAGTCATGCCTGTTTTCTCAGAAGGGTTAGCGACGAGCATGAGTGTGCTGCGTTCGGCATTCGAAGCATTTCCAAGGCTGAGGTCAATTTCATCAGTCAGAAAAGTATACCGGTTTTCTATGCCCGCGATATGATAGGTGCCATAGATGCTATCGATCTCGAGTTCATACCTGAGAAGATTTACATCACTATCGACATTGATGTTCTAGATTGCTCAATCATGCCTTCAGCGGGAACACCTGAGCCTGGTGGGCTTGGGTGGTATGATGTGGTTAGTCTTCTTGAAAGAATCATAACCAGTCGCAGGATTTTGGGTTTTGATGTTGTTGAACTCTGTCCCCAGCCTCATAACGTAGCCCCGGACTTTACGGCTGCCAAGCTTGTCTATAAGGTGATGGGTTTGATTGCTAAATATTCCAGGAATCGGGAGGTTGACGCAACTAGCCATGGCCAAGAAAAAAAGTAAGAAAGCAGAAGCCGACGAGAGTGCTGTTGAAGAGAAGATTCACCTTGATCCTGAGAAGCCTGTTGAGGAGCAGATTCCTCTGAATGCCCTTCCGACACTGTTTCCTAATTCTTACGAGATAGTTGTTGCAGCTGCCCGCCGAGCGAGGCAGCTGAACCTTGGTTTGCGACCGCTTGTCAAAACCCAAATGATCCGTCCTGTGGACATCGCACTTGCCGAACTAGCTGCGGGTAAGGTGACCTATGAGCTAGGTGACGAAGACTCAGGGCGGGAGCGGAGTAGTGCCAGGGGAAAGAGTCGCAAGAAGTAATCCAATCTTTGCTACGCAGGTTGATTCTAATGACTTCCAGAGACTTCTATAGAGTGATTGAGCACACGGCTGACATCGGTCTGGAGGTTGAAGCTCAGGACATTGAGGGCATTTTTGTCCGCAGCGGATTGGCGGTTTTCGATCTCATGTTCGGGCTGGACTCGATTGAGAAGCATACGAGGAGAATAATCGAGGTGGAGGGTGAGGATTTGGAGGAACTTCTGGTTGCCTGGTTGAACGAGCTTTTATATGTTTACGCAGTGGAAAGGATGCTCTTTTGTGAATTCCTTGATGTTGATCTCAAAGAGCACAAGTTCGTTGCGACTGGGGCTGGTGAGGAGTTTGATCCCGAGAAGCATAAGGTTGAAATGGAGATAAAAGCGGCTACATATCATGGCTTGGTTCTGAAGAAAGTCAATGGCTTGTGGAAGACAAAGATAATTTTTGATGTGTAAGTGGTGAGTGCAATGGCCAACGACATCAGAATTGAGAAGATAGACGATTACCGCTGGCGCATACCTAAGACAGGTGGGATGCGCGTTCCTGGGCTCATCTATGCCTCTGAAGATCTCCTGCGGCACATAAAGCTAGACCAAAGTCCAAAGCAGGTTGCCAACGTTGCACATCTTCCTGGTATCGTAAAGTACTCGCTTGCCATGCCGGACATGCACTGGGGATATGGATTCCCAATTGGAGGCGTTGCAGCAACTGACCTTGAAAGTGGTGTCATCTCGCCTGGTGGAGTTGGCTACGACATAAATTGTGGCTGTCGTCTCTTACGGACAGATCTGACCTACGAGGATGTAAAGCCAAAGTTGGAGGAGCTTGCAAGGAATCTCTTCAATAACATTCCATGTGGTGTTGGTTCGACGGGTGTCATAAAGCTCACCCCCCAGGAAGAGAAGAAAGTTCTCAAGGAAGGAGCTGTCTGGGCTGTGCGTAATGGTTACGGTGATATGGAAGATGTTGAGCGAACGGAGGAAGGTGGAAAGATGGAAGCAGCTGATCCCGCTGCTGTCAGTGATAGGGCTATAACACGAGGGCGGGAGCAGCTTGGTACGCTTGGATCAGGCAATCACTTCCTCGAGGTTGACCTCATTGAGCAAGTCTATGATGAGGCTGTGGCAAGGGCTTTTGGGCTTGAGGCGGGAAACATTGCGATTTTGATTCACTCGGGTTCCCGTGGCTTTGGCTATCAGGTTTGTGATGACTATCTTCACACAATGGGGAAGGCTGTTCATAAGTACAATATCAAATTACCTGACAGGCAGCTTGCCAGTGCACCTCTTAGGTCACCTGAGGGCGAGGCATATTTCTCTGCCATGGCCTGTGCAGCCAATTATGCCTGGGCAAATCGCCAGTGCCTTATGCATTGGACACGCGAGACATTCGAGAAGACACTAGGTATTTCTCCTACCGATCTCAACTTGAAGCTTGTCTACGATGTATGTCACAATATCGCCAAGAAGGAAAGGCACGTAGTTGACGGCAAGGAGATTGAAGTCTGTGTTCACCGCAAGGGTGCGACACGGGCTTTCCCTGCTGGGCATCCTGACGTTCCTGAGTGCTACAGGGATGTTGGGCAGCCAGTATTGATACCTGGTGACATGGGAACCAATTCCTATGTCCTTGTTGGCACGCAGCTGGCGATGCAGGAGACTTTTGGGAGCACATGTCATGGCGCTGGGAGGGTTAGGAGTCGTAGTCAATCCAAGAGAGTGACTGATAGCCATGCGCTGCTCAAGGATCTTGAGCAGAAAGGGATAATAGTCATGGCTCGGGGCAAAAGAACGATTGCAGAAGAGGCACCTGAGGCATACAAGGATGTTGACAAAGTTGTAGAAGTGGTCCATCGGGCGGGGATATCGCGCAAGGTTGCCAAACTTAGGCCACTCTGCGTAATAAAGGGATAGGAGGACTGACTTGCCTAAGGCTGTTAAGTCAACAAAGAAAACCAAGGCGAAATCAAAGAGGCGGACACGTAAGAAATCCGCTCGTAAGCTCGCCACCAAGATCGAAGCTGAAGGCAGCGGGCTTCCCGAAGAACTCGGAATAATTCCTTTGAGGGATACCGTCATTTTCCCATATATGATTGCTCCTCTGGTAATCGGTAGAGCAAGATCTCTGCAGCTTGTCGATGAAGCTGCCAATGGTGACCGTCTCATAGGTCTTGCCACACAGCTTAAGCCTGACATTGAGGTTCCATCACCGTCTGATCTTTACAAGGTTGGAACCGCAGCTATGATCCTTAAGATGCTCAAGTTTCCTGATGGAAGTACGAGGATCCTTGTCCAGGGGACATCGCGGATAAAGATAAAATCTTTCGTCCAGAAGGAGCCATATCTCAAGGCGAAGATTGAGCCTGTACCTGAGGTAAGTGACACTTCAGTTGAAACCCAGGCTCTGCTTCGGACGGTCTCTGACATCTTCGGCAAGATAGTCAATCTTTCGCCCCATCTGCCTGATGAGCTCCAGGTAGCTGTCATGAATATTGACAACGCCAGCCGTGCAGCTGATCTCATTGCTTCCAACATAAATCTTTCAACTGCCGAGAAGCAGGAGATCCTTGAGACATTTGACATCAAGGAAAGGCTTCAGAAGCTCATCACCTATCTGAATCGCGAGCTCCAGGTTCTCGAGCTAGGAAGTAAGATCCAATCTCAAGTCAAGAATGAGATAGACAAGTCCCAGCGGGAGTTCTATCTGAGAGAGCAGCTCAAAGCCATTCGCCGAGAACTTGGTGAAACCGACGAGCGCACTATTGAGATAGAAGAGCTGAGACAGAAAATAGAAGCGGCAAATATGCCCAAGGAAGCCCGTGAAGCTGCTGAGCGTGAGCTTGATAGATTGGCAAAGATGCCGCCCCAGGCTGCTGAATATACTGTTTCTCGAACATATCTTGACTGGCTAATAAGCCTGCCATGGTCGGTAAGCACTGAAGATGTTCTTGATGTCGGCAAGGCTAAGCAGATACTCGATGAAGATCACTACGATCTGGACAAGGTCAAAGAGCGAATACTCGAATTCCTCGCGGTGAGGAAGCTCAAGAAGGATACCAAGGGGCCAATCCTTTGCTTTGTCGGTCCTCCTGGGGTTGGGAAGACTTCTCTCGGGAAGTCAATTGCCAGGGCTCTTGGTCGCAAATTTACACGCATCTCCCTTGGTGGTATAAGGGATGAGGCTGAGATTCGAGGTCACAGGCGAACATACGTTGGTGCTCTGCCTGGTAGAATCATTCAGGGTATCCGCAAGGCTGGATCCAATAATGCCCTATTTATGCTTGACGAAATTGACAAGATAGGGACTGACTTTCGAGGTGATCCTGCGGCTGCTCTGCTTGAGGTTCTTGATCCCGAGCAGAATGCTTACTTTTCTGACCACTATCTCGAGGTACCTTTTGACCTTTCAAAGGTGATGTTCATAACTACAGCGAACGTACTTGTTACTGTTCCACCTGCTCTGCTTGATAGGATGGAAGTGATTGAAATACCAGGTTACACGGATGAGGAGAAGCTTGAAATAGCGAAACGCTATCTGATTCCACGGCAGCTCGATGCTCATGGGCTTACACCAGAGAACATCGAGTTTGAGGATGATGCGATAAGGCTAGTGATTTCGGAGTACACGCGTGAAGCTGGGCTGAGGAATCTCGAGCGTGAGCTAGCCAACATCATTAGAAAGGTAGCGAGGAAGGTTGCTGAAGGGGAGGCGGCAAAGACTGTTGTTACAAAGGATAAGGTGGCTGAATTCCTTGGTCCCCAGAAGTTCTTCCGTGAGGTAGCAGAGCGTACAATGCTCCCCGGTGTTGCGACTGGCCTAGCATGGACTGAGGCTGGCGGTGATATCATCTTCGTGGAAAGTAGTCTCATGAAAGGTGGAAAGTCTCTCATACTCACTGGCAGACTCGGTGACGTAATGCGTGAATCCGCCCAGGCAGCCCTCACCTATGTCCGCTCCAAAGCCAAGGAACTCAAGATAGATGAAGATTTCTATGAGAATCATGACGTTCACATACACGTGCCCCATGGTGGTGTTCCAAAGGATGGACCTTCAGCTGGAGTTACAATTGCCACCAGTCTTGTCTCACTTCTAACAGGCAAGCCTGTTCGTGGTGACATAGCCATGACAGGTGAGATAACCCTTAAGGGTCGTGTTCTTCCTGTTGGTGGGATCAAGGAGAAGATACTGGCTGCCAGAAGAGCTGGCATAAGAAGGGTCATTCTTCCGAGGAAAAATGAGAAGGATCTCCTTGAGGTTCCCGATGTCGTCAAGAATGGAATTGAGTTTATCTTTGTCGATAGTCTTGATGAAGTTTTTGATAAAGCTCTAGCCTAGATGGCGTTCATGGAGGAACCTGGAGTGACAACCTCACCCCGAAATCTGCCAATCCGTTGCTGGGAAGTGCTCTCATGCAAGGAGCAAGAATGCCAAGCGTTCGGCAATGAGAATTTTGCCTGCTGGTTGGCTGAAGACAGCAGGTGTTTTGACGGCTCTCCTAATCTTATCGAAAGGATTCGGTCAAGGTGTCTATCATGTGAGGTCTTTCTGAGTCATCGCAAAAGATCTTTTGGCAAGCGCTTTGCTGATGGTGCAATGCTTACAACAATGGACAATCTCCTGGGTGAAATCGGTGATCTTACCGCAAGGATCCAGGCGCTTGAAAATGAAGCCAGGAGTAGAATGGTTCAGGTGACACTCCTGAGTGAGGTGGGACGCGCTCTTCAAAGCACAATGGAGCTCGACGAGACCTTAAGAATCATCCTTACAGCGGTTACCGCCGGTGATGGCCTAGGATTCAATCGTGCTTTCTTGCTTCTCCTTGATGAAGAGGGAAAGGAGCTCAGGGGGAGGATGGGAGTTGGTCCTGCGCATCCAGCTGAAGCCGAGAGCATTTGGAAGGCAATGGAAACCGAAGGATTGACCCTTCGCGAAATCCTGAGGCAACGCAAGATGGCTACTCCTGATGGCATCATGAGACTCGCAACCAACCTGCGCTATCCCCTCGATGCCAAGGATAACATCATTGCAGCCTGTCTGATCGAAGGTTCCTCTTACATTGCCAGCGGGTCGCATGATCCAAGGCTAAGCGACTTGGTTCGCCATCTTGGTAACGATCATTTCATTGTGGTTCCTCTTGTTGCTGAGGGTGAAAGGCTCGGTGCAATTGTTGCAGACAATTTTGTTACACGCCGTCCCATAACGCGTGAGGATATGCGGTTGCTTGAATCCTTTGCCAGCCAAGCTGCTCTTGCAATTGTTAATGCATCTCTCCACGGGAAGCTTAAGGAGAGATTATCCCAGCTTGAGAAGGCTCACGAGGAGCTCAGCAGGAAGCACTGGCAGCTTGTGCGTGCCGAGCGGCTTGTTGCCCTTGCGGGTCTAGCTGCGACATTCGTACACGATCTCAAGGCTCCAATTGTTTCGATGGGCTTGATGGCAAGGTCTGCACTGGAGAGATTTAAGCATGATGCCGAGACTCGAAGTGTAATCGAGCAGATTTTGGAAGACATAGTAAGAATTGAAGACTATCTCAGCAAGCTTGCTGATACTGCCACCCATGGAAGACCTGATCATGTTGAGATTGATCCAGCTGAGGTGATAAAGGATTCGCTTGACCTGATAAAAGGAAGCTTGCTTGTTCAGAATGTTGAGGCAAAGGTTGAGTTCAACCATCGCGATGCAAAGGTGAAAGGTAGCCCGGTCGAACTTAGACAAATGATGCTCAGCCTTCTTCAGAATTCGCTTGAAGCAATGCCACATGGTGGACAGATTTCAATATCAACAGCCCTTGAGAACAACAGGCTCAGGATAAGCGTGAGTGATACAGGTCACGGTATTCCTCAAGATATAAGTGACAGGGTATTCGCAATGTTTTTTACGACCAAGCCGACAGGTTCAGGGCTTGGGCTTTTCATAGTTAAGCGCATCGTCACTGACCATGGCGGCACAATTGCTCTTGAGTCGAAGGAAGGCATGGGTACAAGTTTTGTGATCAACCTTCCTGTTGCTACTTCAGGAGACGACTCGGCAACGATGGGCGAGAAGTGAATAATATTCTTCCTCAAATAGCCTTGCTACTTGTTTTGCTGTGGCTTTCCTCTCTCTTTTCCGGTTCTGAAACCGCTCTCTTTTCCTTGAAGCCTTACCACATAAGAGAGCTCCAGAGGAAACCATCAAGAAGATCACTTATGGTTAGCTCCCTCCTGACTGAGCCTTATCATCTTCTCATCGCAATTCTCATAGGAAACACCCTGGTAAATGTTGCTGCCTCAAGTATTGGTACAAACGTAGTTGGTAGATTTGTCAAGCATGGTGCCGTTGGCGTGAGTGTCTTTGTGATGACAGCGCTGATCCTTCTTTTTGGGGAGATAATTCCCAAGACGCTTGCTGTCAACAATCCCAAGGTAACCGCATTGAGAAACGTGCCCATTGTATCGGTGGCTGTTGGCGCATTCATGCCACTTCGTGTGGTGCTTGATAGAATCGTAAGATTTGTTCTTGAAGTGATCGCATCTCCAGTTAGAACGGAGCCCGGGCAGAAACACGCTCATGTATCAGAAGCAATAGATACGGGTCGAACCGAGGGTGTGCTTGATAAGACAGAGACTGACATGCTTGGCGGTATTGTTAGGCTCATGAATCTTTCAGTCCAGAACATAATGACACCGAGAACTGAGGTTTTCATGTTGAGCTCTGCTGTCAAGGTCAAGGAAGCAATCAACTTGGTTAGATCTTCTGGCTATTCTCGCATTCCTGTTTTTGATCACAAATCGCGAGATCGCATAGTCGGGATTCTTTATGCGAAGGATCTTTTGTACAAGCGTGCAGGCGAAGAAACTCCGATTGCGGAGATTGTGCGGGATCCTCTTTTCGTTCCTGAATCCAAGACACTCATCGATCTCCTGCAGGAATTTGTTTCGGGTAAAGCGCATTTCGCCGTTGTGATTGATGAGTATGGCTCGTTCACTGGTATTGTTACGCTTGATGACATTCTGGCGGAGGTGATCGGAAGGGATATTGGGGCATACGAGGAAAGGTACCGTTTCAGGCGGAAGTCGCGCAACGAATGGGAAGTCTCGGGTCGGATGGAGATAGAGTATCTCAATGCTCTGACAGGTTCGGGGATTACAAACCCCAAAGCTGAGACCATTGGAGGTTATATTCTCAACCACCTTGGCAGAATACCTGAGATTGGCGAAGAAGTGACAATAGACAATCTTAAATTCAAGATTGTCGATGCTGATAAACGCAGAATAATCACTGTGCTTGTGCAGAAGAGAAGGTAGTATGAGCTATCTGTATCACATATTGGCTATCGCAGTCGCAATAGCAGGTGTAGCCTTCTTCTCGGGAAGTGAGACATCGCTTGTCTCAAGTAATCGCTTCAGGATAAAGGCACTAGCCAGGCAGGGTAATCGAGCTGCTATAAGGGCTTACTGGATGCTTCAAAGGCCGGCTCTACTTTTGAGTGTGACCCTGGTTGGGACAAATATCCTTGTTGTGCTTGCATCTGCCCTTGCGACTGATGTTCTGATGCCTACTGTTGGCGCTTACTCGGTGCTTGTCTCGACACTGAGCATCACTGGTTTGCTCCTTGTCTTTGGTGATATCATACCCAAGGCAGTTGCACGTAGCAAGCCTGAGAGTATTCTCATGAGCTCATCCCTCGGTCTCCAACTAGCTTACTATACTCTCTATCCGATAGCCCTCCTTACATCAGGGGTGGCTAAGGCATTTGCTAAGGTTTCGAGTGGAATTCAACCCCAAACGTCTATCACAAGAGAAGAGATAAGGGCACTCATAAAAGAGGCAACCGAAAGCAGTCTGGCACTCGGTCCTCAGGTATACGCTCACAGGATAATGGATCTGTCGCGAATGAGGGTCACCTCAGTAATGGTTCCTATGGATGAGGTTGAGTGTGTTGAGGAGGAGGCGACTGTAGATGAGGTCTTGCAGGTTGCATCAAGAAGCGGTCACTCGAGATATCCGGTCTACAGGCGGACGAGAGAAAACATTGTTGGCTTGTTGCATGTGAAAGACTTGCTTGGTGTCGGAGGCAAGACAAGAATAAAAGCCTTCATTAGAAGTGCTTTCTTCATTCCTGAAACCCAGACAGTTAAGATGGCGATAAGACTCATGAGGGAAGAGCCTCGACATATGGCAATTGTTGCAGATGAGTATGGTCGTCCGATTGGCATTCTCACCTTCGAAGACCTTGTTGAAGAGATTGTGGGTGAGATAAAGGATGAATATGACAGAACAATGATTCCTGAGATAGGTTTTGGCAAACCCCTGAGTGGGAGTCTTCCCGTAGCCATAATAAGAGAGACTCTTGGCATTGACATCCCGGAGGGTAACTATGAGACACTTGCTGGATTCATTGTTGATAGAGCTGGTAGAATGTGTCAGCCTGGTGATGTGATAAAGTACGATGTTTATCGTTTTGAAGTTCTCGAGGTAAAGCGCCGCAGAATTAAGAGCGTACGCATAACAAAGCAGGATAAAGATGGCTAGAAAATTAGCAGTTTCCCTTGATGTCGGTGGTACGAACATCAAAATTGCGGCTGTAGACTCAGGGGGCAGAATCATCTCGCGTGCAAGAAGGCGGATGCATCAGCCAAGCTCGAAGGATGCTCTCTACGGTGAGCTAGCCGCCACTATTTCGTGGTTTATCAGAAGAGACAATCTTCTAAGAGAAGTGGCAGGTGTTGGGATTGGATTTGCAGGGCTTACCGATGGGGGGCGTGGAAGGGTCTATTTTGCTCCCAATATTGGGCAATTGAGCAATATCGAGATCAAGGATGAGCTTGAGAGGAGAATTGATCTTCGGATCACTGTCGAGAATGATGCCAATTGTGCGGTAGTGGGAGAATACTGGCAGGGTGCGGCCAGAGGTTTCGACAGTGTTTTCATGTTCACCCTTGGAACGGGAATCGGTGGCGGGATAATTCTGGGGGGCAAGCTCTGGAGAGGAGCCTTTGGGATTGCAGGGGAGATCGGGCATACTGTCGTCGATCCGAATGGCTCAAGGTGCGCCTGCGGCAACCGTGGATGTCTTGAAGCTCTTGCTGGCGGAACTGCTCTCGTAAGGGATTATATCAGAAGAAGAAACATAAGAAGGGCGCATTCGACAATCACTCCAAAGGAAGTTGTTGAACGGGCCAAGCATGGCGACCGAATAGCAATGAGTGTAGTGACGCAGGCAGGAAAGGCACTTGGGATTGGTATTGCGAACGTTTTCAATTTGGTCAACCCCTCCTTGATTCTTATCGGTGGCGGGGTAAGCAGGGCTGGTAGCTTTCTCCTTGCTCCGGCTATTGAGAACGCGCGTAGCCTGATCGCACCTGCCCTGCGATCCCATCTCTTGGTTAAGCGCAGCAGACTTGGGGATGATGCCGGAGTTCTTGGAAGCGCGTATCTTTGCTTTAAGCAAGTAGGTGTTGCGACATCATAGCCGAAGCCTTTTGCTGGGAATTGGACTTTCGATGAGCTCTAACAGAGAGGAGACGGTAAGGTGAACATCTTTGAGAAGCTTAGAGATTCGAATCATGAGCAGGTCATGTTCCTGCGCGAGCCGGTTTCAGGACTAAAAGCCGTAATTGCCATTCATGATACCACTCTTGGTCCAGCTATTGGTGGAGTTCGTATGTGGAAATATGAAGGTGAGGAGAATGCCGTCGAGGATGCTTTGAAACTTTCGCGAGCTATGACCTTTAAGGCAGCGGGGGCGGGACTTAATTTTGGCGGTGGTCAAACCGTTGTACTTGGGGATCCGAGAAAGGACAAGTCAGAAGCTCTCTTCAGAGCTCTTGGCAGATTCATTGATAGTTTCGGTGGTCGCTACATAGCAGCTGAGGGTGTGGGAACGACATATGAGGACATGGATTACATTCGGATGGAAACCCGCTATGTAGTTGGCATACCAAGCTCTCGAGGTGGAAGTGGTGATCCATCCCCCATGTGCGCCTACGGTGTTGTGAGGGGGCTTGAGGCTTGTCAAGCCTTCAGGACCGGGAGTGATGATCTCTCTGGTCTGCGCGTTGCTGTACAGGGCGTAGGGAAGGTTGGAAGCATAATTGTTAAGATGCTCATTGAGCGAGGCGCCAAGGTTACCATTGCCGATGTTGATGAGCAAGCAATTAGGCGGATTTCTGAGTCGTTCGATGTTAAGGTCTTTTCTCCCGAAGAGATTTTTGATGTTGACTGTGACGTGTTCTGCCCTTGTGCTTTGGGAGGAATCATAAACGATAGCACCATCAAACGCCTTAAGTGTTCAATCGTGGCTGGAGCGGCTAATAACCAGCTCGAAGAATCCCGCCATGGTGATCTGCTCCATGAGCTCGGAATCCTCTATGCACCTGACTACATAATAAACGCCGGTGGCCTCATAAATGTCACTGACGAAATATACGGCTATGACGAGAAGCGAGCTCTTCGTAAGACAGCGGCTATCCGTGATGTTCTTTATCGCATCCTTGTATCGTCGCGCGAGGAAGGCATCCCCACTTACAAGGCTGCTGACAAGTTCGCAATGCAGCGAATTGAGAAGGTTGGGAGAGTGAGGCGGTCTTTTGTCTCCTCTTAGGCCTCGGCTACCACTGGATTGCTGAGTGTTCCAATCCCCTCGATCGATATCTCAACGATGTCACCATCTTCGAGAAAAACCTGAGGGTCTCTGAAGACTCCAACTCCACCCGGAGTCCCTGTCGAGACAATGTCACCAGGAAGCAGAGTTATGTGACGTGAGATGAAGACAACGATATCCACTGGTTTGAATATCAGGTTGGCTGTCGAGCTCGCTTGCATTGTTATCGAATTGACCTTTGTGGTTATCGCAAGGCTGAGCGGGTCTCCCAAGTCATCCTCGGTCACGATCCAGGGGCCGAGCGGGCAGAAAGTGTCGATACTCTTGGAGCGAAACCACTGCTTTTCCTTGAACTGAATCTCGCGCTCGGTGACATCATTGAGACAGCAATATCCGAGAATAGAGTCCCTCGCAGAGCTAGAATCAGCATTACGAACAGGCTTCGACACCACGAAAGCAAATTCACCTTCAAAGTCAACTTTGGTTGAGCCTTTTGGAATCAAAATTGCATCGCCATGCCCGATCACAGCGGTCGGTGCCTTGGCAAAAAGGAGGGGAGCATCTGGAATTTTGGCGCCCTGCTCCTCTATGTGATCCCGATAGTTTCGTCCCAGGCAAATTATCTTTGAGGGCTTCCTCACAGGTGGACAGATTCGGACCTCACCCAAACTTGCCCAACAATGAAGAGGAAAATCGATGCCGCTTTCCCCTTTCTCCCTTATTGCCTCTTCGAGCTCTCGAAGAAGGTCGAGCTTAGCTGATGTGAGGATATCCATGAGATCTGATGGAAGAGGCCCAATCTCAAGGAACATCGAGCAGGCAGCAACGTCATAGACATTACCCTTGATCAAAAGCCCTGCCCTTTCTTCGTGATTTCGCCTGTAAGTGAGGATTTTCAAGGCAACCCTCCTTGGGTTTTTGGCATTTGCAATCGGGATGCTTCTCCGTTACAATATCTTGCAACAATCAGATAATTCAAGTGGAAATTGGAGCAATGTAATGCAATTGATTGATATCGGCATGTGCTTCGTTTGTGGAAAGAAGAATCCAGGCGGGCTTCAGGCTGACTTTGAGATTGATATCGAAGCCAGAAGACTCAAAGGTGGTTTTGTCCCAGGTGAGATACACCAGGGCTACGGAGGCATAATGCATGGTGGACTTGCAGCCTGTCTCCTTGATGAAGCTATGGTCAAGCTGCTCTGGGAGATAGGCATTCCGGCTGTCAGTGCTTCCCTTGAGATAAAGCTTCGCAAGCCTATCAAGATAGGTGAGAAAGTCATAATAAGTGGATGGATAGAGACAGAAAGAGGCCGAGTTATTAACACAGCGGCTAGGCTTGAAACTGACGAGGGAGATGTTCTTGCAGAAGGCAGAGGCGTTTGTGTCAGGATATCACAAAAAGGGGGATCGATGTGACAGCCCATAAGTCTGGCGATTCGAGAGTGAGATTTGGTGACATAATCAAGCTTGCTCGCAAGATATCGAAGCGTCATCGACCTAGGGTTGCAATAGCTGGAGCAGCTGACCCTATCGTTCTCGATGTAGTCTGTGATGCTTCTGCACAGGGATTTGCCGTGCCGATTCTATTTGGCAAGAAATCGGACATAGATTCGCTTGCAAAGCGAGAGCATCTTTCGCTTGGAGGTTGTGAAATTGTTGATGTTGCTGACGCCACAGATGCTGCAAGACTGGCCACTCAAGCTGCCAGCTCAGGTGATGCAGATGTTTTGATGAAGGGCAACGTTACCACTGCTACGATTATGAGGGCAGCACTCGATAGGGACATAGGTATAAAGACCGATAGATTGATGAGTCATGTTGCTGTCTTTGAGGTTGAAGGCTACGATCGCATAATGTTCATGTCCGACGGCGGGATAGTCATAGAACCCGACCTTGAGCAAAAGGTTGAGATTGTGAAGAACGCAATTAGTGTTGCCCATGCGCTAGGGGTGAAGCAACCCAAGGTGGCTTTGCTTTCCTCAATCGAGATCGTCAATACCAAGATGCGCTCAGCTGTGGATGCTGCGATCATTGCGAAGATGGCAGATCGGGGGCAGATAAAGGGGGCTATCGTCGATGGTCCCTTTGCTTTCGACAATGCCATATCTCCCCAGGCGGCAAAGCACAAGGGTGTAAGAAGCCAGGTTGCTGGGAATGCAGACATTTTGATCGTTGGGCATGCTGATGTTGGAAATGTGTTCTACAAGACTTTAACTTATTTCGTTGGCAAGCGTTGCAAAACTGCGGGAGTGATTGTGGGAGGTATGGTCCCTATGGTGGTTGTCTCGCGAGCTGACACCTATGAGGCTCGTCTGAATTCGATTGCGGTTGCTTGCATCCTCTCTCAGGCGGATAGATAGCGTTTTGGTCTGGAGCCATGTTGGAAGACCTCGTCACCTGCTAGGTTAGGGGGATGGATTTGAGAAGATATCAGGTAGTGCTGGCCCTAGTGGTTATCTTATCGGGTTCATGCCTTGCTCAGCATCTTTCTATTGGGGGTGGGGGTGGAAAAAGCTTGGGGGGGCAGGCGCTTGAGCAGACCATTGATCCTGACTCATACGTTCTCGGTCCTGGAGATGTGCTCCTCATTGGGATCTGGGGTGAGGCTGGTCGAAGTGAGATGGTTCGGGTTAATCCCGATGGTAGTGTTGTTATACCTCCAGTGGGTCCGCTGGAGGTTGATGGACTCACCTTCTCGCAAGCTCGCAACCTGATAATCGCAAAGCTTTCGGCACACTACAAACCTGATGTGCTTTCGGTTTCCTTAAGCGAACTTAGAACATTCCGGGTGCATGTTGTCGGATGGGTGGAGCAACCCGGGGCTGTTGAAGTCAATCCTGCTATGAGGGTTTCGCAGGCTATAGGTCTCGTAGGTGGACTTGCCGAAGGAGCCTCCGCGAGAAATGTCACGCTCCGGCGCGGAAGCGATACGATACATGTTGATCTTGCGCGTTACATTCTTATTGGTGATGAAAAGGCGAATCCTTATCTCTCCGGAGGCGACGTTATTGTGGTTCCAGCCATGCTTGGTGAGGTCTGGATCTACGGCGAGGTCTATCGACCCGCAAAGTATGAATATGTTCCTGGTGAGAAGCTTGCCAGTCTGATCGAGCTCGCCGGTGGCTTCAAGCCCTCAGCTTTGGTTGATACACTCGAGGTTCAACGCTTTGACAAAAAGGATCCAGCAAAGTCCTTTTCTATTTTGCTACCTGCTACGGCATCCAATGTGCAGGATTTCGCTCTTGAGCTAGGTGACAGGATTTTTATTCGAGCTATACCTGACTGGCACAGGGATGCGAAGGTTGAAATTAGGGGAGAGGTAAAATATCCCGGTGTCTACGTGATTGATGATGGCAGGGAGAAGCTATCCGACATAATCAGGCGAGCAGGTGGATTCACTGACAGAGCTTCACTTGCTGAGGCAAGATTGATAAGAGGAATCTATGCATCGCGGACCTATCCAGTCGAGAAGGAGCTCAAGGCTCTTGGCGAGCTTCAGGACAATTTGGGTTATAAGGATAAGGATCTCCTGCGCACAATGGCTCGCGAACCCAAAGGAGCTGTATCCATCGATTTTGAGAAAATCTTCATAGATGGCCAGATGAACCTCGATGTTCCACTCTATCCTGGTGATGTAATCGAGATACCAAGGGTCTCAAACTTCGTGAGGGTGGCAGGTCAGGTTGAAAACCCTGGCCTTGTGACGTTTGAACCTGGTCTTACCTATAAAGATTACATTGAGCGAGCTGGTGGATTTGCCTCAAATGCTGACACAAGGGGCACGCGTATCATAACTGCCATGGCTGGTCAGCAACTGGCAGCAAGAGCGGGTCCCATACAGCCTGGTGACATCATCTGGGTTCCTAGGAAGGAAGAAAAGTCATGGTGGGAGATCACGAAGGATGTCATCCAGGTCGTAGCCCAACTTGCAACCATCTACATTGTTGTCGACAACGTGCTATCGAGGTAACCGCTCATGGATGAGAAAGTCAATCTCTCGTATGTTGTATTGATCATTCTCAGAAACAGAAGGATGATACTCGTCTCGACTCTTATTACGGCAGCAATCGCTGTGGTGGTTTCACTTGTCCTGCCCAAGTGGTATAGGGCTATTGGTTCTATCTTGCCTCCAGAATCGACCACCAGCCAGAGCGAATTTGTCTCAATCATGCGTTATGCCGGTTTCCAACCGGGTATGATACCAAGGCTCACTTCAACCTCGGAAGTGGTCGCTGCCATTCTGAAGAGCGATACTGTGACTGAGGCTGTGATTGATTCCGTTGGACTTGTCGAGGCATACGGATTGAGAGATCGCTATAAGACGCTTAAAAGACTTAGAAAACACACTCAAATCGATGTCACGCCGGAAGGCATCATTAGGGTTGCTTATGAGGATAAGGACCGAAAGCGTGCGGCCGATGTAGTCAATTCCTATCTCAAGGCTCTTGACCAGTTTAACCGGCACCTGTTGGTGACTTCTGCAAGCCGCACAAGGCAGTTTGTGGAAAAGAGACTTACCGAAACCAAGCGTGAGCTCGAGACGGCAGAGGAGAATCTCAGGAAGTTTGAGGAAGCAACTGGTGCTGCGTCAATAAGTGATCAGATGAAGGCTTCAATTGAATCGGCTGCTGAGCTCTTTGCCCAGCTAACCGGTCTGGAAATCCAGCTCGCTAGGCTAAGGGCTTACGCCACTGATTCAAATCCAGCCGTCAGGGATGTCAAATCACAGATCAATGCTGTTCAGGCTAAACTGGCTGAGATGGGGTATTCAACCGCGACGTCTAGCGACTCAACCGGATTTTTCCTTTTCCCCAGGTTTGTCCATGTTCCCAAATTGGCTCAAACCTATGGAAGACTTTTGAGGGAGGTTGAGATAAAGAGTGCCGTTTACCGCGTTCTTAGTGAGCAATATGAACAGGCACGCATAGAGGAAGCTAAGAATACGCCAACAATTCGGATACTTGACTGGGCAAAACCACCTCGCGTAAGGAGCCGTCCAAGGCGCAAAGCAATCGTCCTTTTGAGCACTGTTCTGGCTTTCTTAATCAGTTCCTTCTATGCCGTGAGAAAGGTTGGGAGTGGTGAGGGTTTGTCACAAGACCAAATTGCTGAGGAGATTTCGGCGATAATCAAAGGTGACTTTGCCAGGTTGCAGCGAGCTCTGAGAAAGCAACGGAATCAGTAGCCGGGAAAGCTTCTATTCTTTCCCGTCCCCCTCAGATGGGTTAGGGATCCAGTGATATCAAGATACGAACTTACTCAGAAGCCTACAGCAAAGACACTTGTGATCGCGGTAGCGTGCGTATCGATAGCAGGGACGATTCTCTTCCAATCCTACAGGATGGAAACGACAATCACCATTGGGGTCGTCTCTCTTTTCTTGCTTCTGGTCTGGGATCTCAGATTGCTTCTTCCAATTGTGCTTGTTGTGGGACCGCTTGGTCCGAAGTTTCCATTGTCATTTGGTAACTTTTATCTCACTACAGGGATTCTCTTCATTGCCTACGCGGCATGGCTTTGGCGGAGCTCCCTTGTGAGATCAGGCCTGGCATTGATTCGAAATCCAGTTAGTGATGCCATTCTCATCATGTTCGCTTCTATGCTTTGCTCGTTTATGAATGCTCCTGGACTGGTGTTGAGTGCAGGAGAGCATGCTCTCAGAGTCATCCAGTTCATCATGTACACCGGAATTTTCCTGCTTGCCCTTCCAATGAAGTTTAGCAGGAGCGAGATAAAGGCTCTCATATTACTAGCTCTGCTTGTTGCCTTTGTGGAGGCTTTGATCGGGTCCTATCAGTGGGTTACGAATCCCGGTTTCTATGTTGTCGGCACTTTTGATTTCATTCATAACAACTTCGCTGCTTACATGACTTTCATGGTGTTCCTTTTCCTCGGTATTGTACTTGAGGCCGACTCACCGAAAATCGTGCTTCTTGCATTTGTCGCTCTGGCTTTCTCTCTCTACAGTCTAACTTTTGCGTTCAGCAGGAGTGCTTATGTTGCTTTTGCAGTAGGTCTTGTCGTCACATTGTTTCTACCATTTAAAGCCAGGAGAAGAATCCTTCTTCTGATTGCAAGCATAATTGGAGTCATTCTATTCATAAAGTTCGTCCCAAGGGAGGTAATAGCCAGGGCAATGTCCATTATGGATGTGGGAGCAGGTATTCACAGGGATATTTCGTTCGCTGCACGCCTGGGGCTTTGGAGAAGGGCGCTTTCCAATTTCTCACAAAGCCCTATCTTTGGAAATGGTATCGGTACGTATGGGCTTGCTGACAATTTCTATATGAAAACCCTAGCTGAGACTGGAATCGCCGGTTTGATTGCTTTGATCCTCGTAATTCGTGCCTTGCTTCGACAACAGTGGAGGATTGTGCAGAGCAGGATAGCGGATTCCCTCATCAGGTCGATAGCTAAGGCATTTATCCCGGGGACTGTGGCTGCCATTATTGTCATGAATGCCTCTGGCGATCAGCTCATGGTTCATCGTTTCATGGGAGTCTACTGGATCCTGCTCTCATTGTTGATGAAGTGGTCAGCAAAAGAGTTGAATGAATGCCCAAGATCAGTCAAGAGCTCGTGAAGATTCTCTACCTGGATTCGGGAATAGGCTTGGCGGGCGGTCAGATCTGCCTCGTCGAGATTCTCAAGCTCCTGGATTGCTCTCGCTTCAAACCCATTGTAATGTCTCCACCTGGAAGTCTCTTAAGATCACAATGCAGCGACCTCAGCGTCGATTGGATTGCGCTGTCTTTCGAATCAACGCATCTGACCAGTCGGCACCATAGCTTGGGGGGCAAGATCCTTGATGTTGTCTGCTCCGGTTACAGTATTTTCCATATAGCCCAGCTTGTGACTAAACTGAATATAAGCATAGTTCACGCCAACACATTTAAGACTGCCCTCGTTGCTGGACTTGCTGCTACAATCTCGAGGACACCGTTGGTCTTTCATGATCATGTCATATTAACCCATGCGGTCTATGACAGGTTCGTTTGGAATGCAGCGACACGAATTATCGCCTCATCGCAGGCGATAGCTTCAAAGTATCCTGAGCGCTATCGTAGCAAAGTTAAAGTGATCCACCCGGGAGTGAGTTCTGATATTTTGCTAACAAATCTTGATCGTGGCTGCTGCTCTGCTATCGGTTACATGGGGAGGATCTCGAGGGAGAAGGGGATCCACCTACTTATTGAGTCAATGGTGAGCATCGTATCACAGGTTCCCACGGCAAGACTCTTGATCGCTGGAAGCCCATTCACCAGGCAGGACGAGATCTACTTTGAGGAGGTGCAGAAAAGGGCTCAAGAACTTAGCATAGAAAAGAATGTTGAATTCACTGGCTATGTCACTGACATTGGTGATTTCCTGGCTAGATGCTGTCTGCTGGTTGTCCCATCTCTTACGGAAGGTTTTGGTCGGGTCATCATTGAAGCGATGCTCTTTGGGCTACCGGTCGTTGCATTCAAGGTTGGTGGTCCAAGTGAGATTATCGAAGATGGCAAAACAGGATTGCTTGTCGAACCGTATGATACCGAAGAGCTTGCACAGGCAATTATCAAGCTACTTTCGGATCGTGATGTGGCTGAGCATATGGGGCAAAGAGCCCAAGAGGTAGCAAAGGAGAGATTCTCCAGCAAGAGAATGGTCGAATCCATAATGCAAGTCTATGAAGAGATTATTGGGCTGAAAGGCGTCGAAAGCTAAAGCGGTGGGCAGAGGTCCTGATGTAGTGTATGGCTAGAATTGCGAACAGGACTTTGCGCAATTTGCTGCCAGGCAAATGGTCACCATGTGGATGGTTGCCAGAGGAATGGTAAGCCTTTTCAAGCAGAGGAAGGCAGAATTCAGTTCATTGGACATGTCAAGAAAACTTCCCAGCTTTCTTATTTTCAGTGGTGACTACAAGCCTTTGCCGGGTGGGATCGCCGAGCATACATATAAGATCGCGCTTCAGTTGAGCAACATGGGAGCTAGGGTATGGGTGTTGGCGCCAGGCTATGCAGGCGATGACGAATTCGATGCTCGCCAGCCGTTTGAAACATACAGAATAAGACGTTTGCCGCTGACTGATTGGCTGGCATACTTAGTCATGTTGCTCTATCTTATTCTCAAGCACAATATAGACGTGGTTTACTGTGCCACATTCTATCCTTGCGCCTTCATTGTCCGCATCGCACGCCTCCTCGTGCCATTTGTTTGCACTATCACCATTCACGGTCATGAGGTTGTCTACTCAAATGTAGGATTTCGGCAGCGGGTCAAGAAGCTTTTGAAGCGATTGCAGGTGGCAACCTTAAACAGCGTTGAAAGAGTCTTTGCTGTAAGCAGCTTTACGAGAGGAAAGCTAATCGAAGCTGGCGTTGATGAGAATAAAATAGCTGTCATATACAATGGAGTGGATGTAAGTGAACTTACCGATGTGGAAGTGGATGAGGATTTCATTTCAACCTTGGGAGTCAGTAATAGGAGGGTGATACTTACTGTAGCAAGGCTTGATGTCCATAAGGGCCAGGATATGGTTATTCGTGCACTACCCCTTGTCCTGAGGGAGGTTCCAGATGCTGTCTATGTCATCGTTGGTGATGGCATAATGAGGCCAAAACTCGAAACTCTTGTCGATGAGTTTGGTGTTCGTGCGAATGTCATATTTACTGGAAACATATCCAGAAGACGAGTGATCTCTTTGGTAAAGACTTGTGAAGTTCTAATCATGGTGAGCCGCGTCGAGGGAACATGCGTGGAAGGATTTGGTATTGTTTTCTTGGAAGCCGGTGCTTTGCGTAAACCTGTTATCGGGGGACTCTGTGGTGGCATACCTGATGCAGTGGCTCAGGGAGTTTCAGGGCTTCTTGTTGACCCGACGAACCCCAATGAGATTCATGAAGCACTCTCGAGGATTCTACGTGACAGAGAGCTTGCTTACCGTCTTGGAAAACAGGGTTACGAGCGTGTGCAGAGGGAGTTCACCTGGCCGAAGGTGATCGAGCGTATTTTAGCCAGTCTGCGGACCCTGCCTTCGTAAAGAGCTCTGCTTTATGCTTGACCCCTCAATTTGGTGTTCGTAATATTAGGGTGGTTTCACACTCATGTGAGCGAGAGTGGCGGAACTGGCAGACGCGCTGGACTTAGGATCCAGTGAGATTTTCTCGTGGGGGTTCAAATCCCCCCTCTCGCACCATATGGAGGATTGAATTACATGGCAAAGCCTGGAGATGAATATCTCAAAGAAGTTACAAGCCCTTCTGAACTCAAGCGAGTGCTCTCCTTTGAGGTTCCAAGAGAGCGTGTTGAGAGCGAAATCGAGGAGATCATCAGGGGCATAAGAAAGGACATAGCCCTGCCGGGTTTCAGAAAAGGCAAAGCTCCACTTGATCTTGTAAGAGCCAAATTTGCAGAAACTGCCAAGAAGGAAGCCTTTGAAAGACTCATTCCGCTTGCCTATCAGCGAGCTCTTGAGAAGGAGAAACTTGAGCCAGTAATGCCTGGAGAGATAAGCGGGATGGAATATGGCACTGAGGGACCTCTTCGCTTTCAGATAGCCATAGAGCTCTATCCTAACGTTGTTGTGAGGGACTATAGGGGTATCAAGGTAAAGAAAGAGATTAAGATGGTTGAGGACAAGGATGTTGAAGCGGAGATCGAGAATCTGCGTCAGAGACTGGCCACTTTTGAACGCCTCGAGAAGGAAGCTCAATCGGGTGATGTTGTGATAATCGACTACTGGAGGGTTGACGCTGAGGGAAAAATCATCAAGGGTAGCAAGGTGAACAATTATCCAGTTGAGATTGACAGTGGCTCGGTGGTCAAAGATTTCAATGATGCCCTTGTTGGAATGAAAAGTGGCGATGTCAAGACTGTCGAGGTCGTTTTCCCTGAGGACTTTCCTAATAAGGACATTAGGGGTAAGCGTGCACGCTTTGGTATTGAAGTCAAGGCGGTTGGTAAGCGTGTTGTTCCTGAGCTCAATGATGAATTTGCAAGGATGTTCAATGTAGAGTCAATGGATGATCTTAGGCAAAGGATTAGGGAGAGTCTCGAGAGATCGTGTGAAGAAGATGCCAAAGCTAAGGCGAAACGTGAGGTGCTCAACACGATTGTTCAGGAAAGCAACTTTGAGGTTCCTGATGGCGCTGTTGACCTTGCTCTTAAGTCTCTTATGAAATCGTATAGGGAAGAGTATGGTTTCGAAGAGGGTGTTGAGGATGAGAGACTCAAAGAGATTGAAGAGAGATTGCGTCCCCTCGCTGTCAATATTGTCAAGGAGCAGTTCATCATTGTCGAAATAGCTAAGAGAGAAGGCATAAAGGTTGAAGATGCCGACATCAACATGATTGCCAAATCTATTGCCGATCGAGCTGGAGTCTCAGTGGATGAGGTGATGAAGCGAGCCAGAGAGACTGATGAAATCGGAAGATGGAGACAGGACATAGTTAGGCAGAAAGTGCTTGATTTTCTATATGAACATGCGGAACTTGAGGAGTGAAGCTAGTTAGGAGGCAACCTATGGGGCTTGTACCTATTGTTGTTGAGCAAACTGGTCGTGGTGAGAGGGCTTACGACATCTTCTCGAGGTTGCTCAAGGACAGAATCATCTTCATCGGCAGTGCTATAGATGAGAACGTTGTCAATCTCACTATTGCGCAAATGCTTTTTCTTGAGGCTGAGGATCCTGACAAGGATATTTACCTTTACATAAACTCACCTGGGGGTGTACTGCCAGCCGGTCTGGCAATCTATGATACTATTCAGTACATCAAGCCGGACGTTGCAACGATATGCATGGGGCAGGCAGCAAGCCTTGCAGCTCTTATACTTGCGGCAGGAACCAAGGGTAAGCGTTCCGCATTGCCTCATGCTCGCATCATGATTCATCAACCCCTCGGTGGCAGTCAGGGGCAAGCCGTTGATCTTGAAATCTACACGAGGGAGATATTGACTCTTCGCGAGAGGCTTAATGAGATTCTTGCCAGACATACAGGTCAAAGTGTTGAGACAATTGCGAGGGATACGGATCGCAACTTCTTTATGTCTGCTGAAGAAGCCAAGGCTTATGGTATAATAGATGAGGTGATATTTAAGAAGAAATAGATGGGAGTTGAGTTGTGAAGAGGAAAGCTGGTGCTCGTGGCGAAATCGTTTGCTCCTTCTGCGGCAAGAGCAGGGAGGAGGTTTCAAGGCTTGTCTCAGGACAGAACGTCTATATCTGTAGCGACTGTATAAGACTTTGCAGCACGATCCTTGAAGATGACATTCAGAGCCAGGCTATAGCACCAAGGCGGACACTGCCTAAGCCTACTGAGATTAAGAAGTTTCTAGACCAGTATGTAATTGGGCAGGAGAAAGCCAAACGAGTTCTTTCGGTCGCTGTCTACAATCACTACAAACGCATCATGTCTCGTGGGACGAAGGGTGGTGTAGAGGTTGACAAGAGCAACATCCTGCTCATCGGACCAACTGGTGTTGGCAAGACATTGCTTGCAGAGACGCTTGCACGTTTCCTTCATGTTCCATTCGCTATCGTTGATGCTACTGCCTTCACTGAGGCTGGGTATGTGGGTGAGGATGTTGAGAATATTCTTTCACGGCTGCTTCAGAATGCCGACTACAATCTTGCAGCTGCTGAAAGAGGAATTGTTTACATCGATGAGATAGACAAGACAGCTCGCAAACAGGATAGCCCATCTATTACCAGGGATGTTTCTGGTGAAGGTGTTCAGCAGGCTTTGCTGAAGATACTCGAAGGAACAATTGCCAATGTTCCACCCCAAGGAGGCAGGAAGCATCCTCAGCAAAGGTTCATTGAGGTCAACACTAAGGACATTCTCTTTATCTGTGGAGGCTCATTCGATGGGCTTGATAAGATCATCGAAAGGAGGCTTAGGAGCAGCTCCATCGGCTTCGGTGCCGATGTGAGAAGAAAGTCAGAGCGTAAACTTAGCGAGCTCCTTCAGTATGTTGAGCCTGAGGATCTCCTTAAATATGGCTTCATTCCTGAGCTCGTGGGCAGATTACCTGTTATATGCTCACTTGAAGAGCTCGATGAGGATGCCCTCATTGCGATTCTCACTCAGCCGAAGAATGCCCTTTGCAAGCAGTATAAGCGAATATTCGAGCTCGAGGGCATCAAACTTGAGTTCGAAGAGAACGCACTGAGAGCTGTGGCTGCTGAAGCCATAAAGCGCAATACTGGGGCGAGGGGATTGCGGGCGGTGCTTGAGGAGAAAATGCTTGATCTCATGTTTGAGCTTCCCTCGCGCAAGGATGTCAAGGCTTGCAAGATAACACGTGATTTCATAGTCTCGAATACCGAACCCGAGCTGGTTATAGCACCTAGCAGGAAGAGCCGCAGGAAGGCTTGCTAGCCTTACCATTTTCCTGGATCCACTATGAAAGTTGAGTTTCTCGGCAGCTTTACGAGTGCAAATTTGCCATCACTACCCTATCCTGAGATAGCTGTGGCTGGCCGGTCAAATGTTGGCAAGTCATCATTTGTGAATGCAATCCTCGGCAGGCATAAAATCGCAAGGGTCAGCTCAAAACCGGGTATGACCCGCACCATAAATCTATATCTCTGTGACGGCCACTTCGTGCTCGCTGACCTACCTGGTTATGGATACTCTCGCGCTCCCAAGTTTGAAAGACAACGCTGGGCACAAGATGTCATGGTTTACTTTAAGAAAAGGGAGCAACTTAGAGGTTGCGTGCTTCTGGTTGACGTAAGGCATTTTCCCTTTGAGATTGACATTGATGCCTTGAACTGGTTGCGGTCATTTGGCCACGATATCCTGCTTGTTCTGACGAAGTGTGATAAGATCTGCCGCTCTGAACTAGTACGCGTTGAAAGGGAAATCTCTGGACTCAACTATAACCCTCCAATAGAATCTCTGATGTTTTCTGCGAAGACACGTCTCGGCAAGAAGGAAGTGATCACTTGGATTCGAAACCGCATCGAAGCTTGAATCTGTTTACCCCGGGACCAGTCAATCTTTCAAGAGCTGCCCTTGAGGGTCTCGGAGCTCCAACGATTCACCACAGGATGGAGGAATTTGAAGCCCTTTACGGCTCATTTCGCGAAGATCTAAGGGTAGCCTTCAGGTGTTCAGGGGAGGTGGCCGTACTTACGACCTCAGGCACGGGGGGTATGGAAGCGGCTGTCGCCTGTCTTCTTAGAAGTGGCGAGAAAGCCCTGATTCCAGTCTCAGGGAAGTTCAGCGAGCGCTGGGCAAATCTCTGCGGGATCTATGGGGTTCGACCAGTCGTAGTTGAAATTGGAGCTGGATTAAGTCCCGGGCCCGAGGAAATAGAGACTAATCTTAAGACCCATGACGTCTCCTCGGTTCTCCTCACCCATTGTGAGACTTCAACCGCGGCGCTTACAGATCTCAAGGCGATAGCTGAAGTGGTAAGAGAAGCCTCGAAGAGGCAAGGACGCGAGATAACGATCATAGTTGATTGCATCTCCACTTTTTGTGTTGATGAACTGATGATGGAAGCTTGGGATCTTGACTGTTGCATAAGCTGTTCCCAGAAGGGATTGCTTTCTCCACCCGGACTTGCTGTGGTTGCTCTGAACCAAAAGGCAATGGATCTGCTTAAACGCAATAGCCCAAAGGCATATTATCTTAATCTCGCAAACTATGTAGGCGGCAACTATTATCCCTTTACTCCAGCCGTCAATGTAATCAAAGCTGCATATAGTTCGCTTCACCAAATCCTGTCAGTTGGTCTTGACAATGTATGGCGGCACTACAAGGAGGTTTCAGGTGCAATAAGTGATCTTCTCATCTCAGCAGGTTTTAGGCCTGTTGCTAAGGTGCACGGTAATGCTGTCGTTGCTTTCTGGTCAGCAAGTGTGGATCCCATAAAGTTGGGAACAATGCTCAGGCAACGTCATGGTATTGTCATTGCTCAGGGTCAGGCAGATCTGCGTGGTAGGATCTTCCGTATATCACCACTTGGGAAAAACGCCGGCGATCTCGAAGCTCTCGGTATCGCACTGGCAGAGATTCTGGGGGCCTTCGGGAGGGAAATCAAAGCTAACAGTCTCGAGCACTATAAGAAAGTGGTGGGAAGGGAGAAGGTCAGATGGTGACAGCTGTTTTGGGCTTACAGTGGGGCGATGAAGGAAAGGGCAAGATCGTTGATGCCCTGTGTGAGGAAGCGGATGTCGCAGTCAGGTGCCAGGGTGGTGCCAATGCTGGACACACAGTTGTCATAGAGGGCACAAAGCACGTTCTCCATCTCATACCCTCTGGCATCCTTCGTGCCAATACCTATTGCGTGATTGCTGATGGGGTTGTTGTAGATCTCGATGTCCTGAGTGAGGAGATCAACCGGCTCAGGTCCCTTGGATTGGAAGTTTTGGATAGGCTCGCTGTCTCTATGAGGGCTCATGTCGTCCTGCCACTCCACAGGCGCATCGAGGCAATTCATGAGGAGGCAAGAGGCAAGGAGAGAATAGGCACAACTGGGCGGGGCATTGGGCCATGCTACAGCGATAAGGCTGCCCGTTTAGGCATTCGCATCTGTGATGTGCTTCAACGTGACTCCCTGGCTGGAAAGATCAAAGCCCTTTACGAGGCGCACGGCTTCAATGGAACTCAGGCAGATGAAGAAATTGAGAGGACGCTTGGCTATCTTAGCAGGTTTGCTGATCTTATGCGAAGGGTTGGCAAAGATACTCATGTCATCCTTGCTGAGGCTCTCGCTTCGGGCAAAAGCATTCTTCTTGAAGGTTCACAGGGTTTTATGCTTGATCTTGATCATGGAACCTATCCCTATGTGACGTCTTGTAATACTGGTATTCACGGGCTTCTTACTGGCTCAGGTCTCCCTCCAGGTGCACTCACGAAGGTGGTCGGGGTGGCAAAAGCTTATGTTACCCGAGTGGGTGCAGGACCCTTCCCAACTCAGATGGAAGAACCCTTCCAAAGCCAGGTCAGGGAGAGGGGACAGGAATTTGGCGCAACGACCGGCCGCCCTCGGCGTTGTGGCTGGCTTGACCTTGTCGCATTGAGATATGCCTGCAGAACGAACGGTATTACCTCACTGGCAATAACAAAGCTCGATACCCTTGGTGGAATCGAAATCCTTAAAGTATGCACAGCATACAAGTACGGAGGGAAAATCTTTGATGTTCCACCTCCAAGTGCAGGTATCCTGAGCCATTGTATCCCTCAATACAAGCAGGTTGACCCATGGCGAGATCTTGGCACGCTGAGCTGCTTTGATGACTTGCCTCGTGAAGCCAAAGCTTACCTTGCGCTCATAGAGGAATGGACAGACTCACGGGTGGAAGTTGTTTCAACAGGTGCGGAAAGGGCGAGTATTCTCAGGGCTTAGCAATTGACTTGGTGAAAGTTATCCTTTAGATTTGGCATTGGTCGAGCGTGTAGCTCAGTCGGTAGAGCACCTGCCTTTTAAGCAGGAAGTCCTGGGTTCGATTCCCAGCACGCTCACCAGTTTTTTTTCCACTCATAGCACATCGAGGTGTCCAGATTTCCTTCAATTGAGATTTCCACCCAAAAAGACTATCATGTTGATGACAGGGAGTTACGATGGGTTACAGGTTTATTCGCAAGTTGGGAAAGGGTGCCTTTGGTGAGGTATTCGAGGCAGTTGACCAATCTGGCCAGAGGTACGCCGTCAAGGTATCAAGTTCTGATGAAGTTGCAAGGCGCAGGCTCAGATCCCAATTTGCCTACCTCGCAAGAACGCATCACCAGCGCATAGTAAGCGTCTACGAATTTGATGCTCTTGCACCACAGGGTTCCATGATGGTTACTGAGCTCGTAACAGGTGAGGATCTAAGATCTTACGTGGAAGCCTTTGGTGAGCAACACCTCTTAGAGATTGTTGCGAAGATTCTTGATGCTCTTCGCTATCTTCACAGTATCGGACGCATTCATGGTGATATCAAGCCCAGCAGCATCCTCATCACGCACAAAGACGGTCAGCTGGATGTGAAACTCATCGATGCAGGCTTTGAAACTCAATCGTCGTCACTTAGCGACCTGCAAGGTACACCCGCCTATCTTGCTCCCGAGATAATAAGGAACACAAGACCTGATGGGAGGAGTGATCTCTATTCGTTGGGTATGACTCTTTATGAGATCCTCTCGGGCAGTTTACCTTTTGACACATCTGACATAAATCGTATTCTCTCATACCACCTTGACGTCCCACCCGATCTTGAAGCAATTGAGAAAAGATCACCAGCCTGGGCAACCTTCCTGCGAGGGCTTCTTGAGAAGGAACCTTCACGAAGGTATAGCAGTGCAATTCATGCTGGCTATGAGCTGGAACGACTGCATTCTGCACCTGGAATCTTCTCGCGCAACCTTCTCCCTGCCTATGCTGCTCAATTTGTCGGAGCTGATCAGATTGAAAGCCTGGCAAATGATCTTATCGGGGGTAAGGTGCGTTTCATTGTTGTCGATGGCACAAATCTATCAGGTGTATCGCGCACGCTTCGGGAGCTTACGATCCACCTGCTTGAGCATGGCTACAGGGTTCATCATTTGCTATCGAGGTCGAGTGATTCACTCTTGATCCAACTCCTCAGGATAGGCTCGAAGGATGAGGCGCTACGCTCGGGAGCTATCCCGACCGGCAGGCATGAAATCGTGGCTTCAATCTTTGATCATCTTATGAAACTCCCTAAGGATGGGAGAAAGCACATCGTGGCGATTGACGATGCAGATGTGAGAGAGGAAGAGGTAACCAAAATAATAGAGATCCTCGATGAACTTCCGCAGAATGTGCAGGCTGTCATAGGCTGCCATGGTTTTGAGCATTGGAAGGCAAAACGCTTAGCCGACTATGGAGCGGTGTTCAAGCTCGAGCCTCTTGATCTTAAGAAAACTCGCACGATGATCCAATCCATCCTTGGTAGCGTCCGGGTTCCTGAGAAACTTGTTGAAGCCATTTACAACGTTGGCTATGGCTATCCAGGCACGATGGATCTCATCTTGAGATATCTTCTCAACTCGGGTCACATCGGTTTTTCCATTGACAGGGAAGATCTCACAGTTGAGTGGGATGGGAGTATAAAGTCACCTGACATAGAGGAACAGCTGCAGCACTGGCTTGGCACGCTCTCCTCGGATGCGCAGAGCGTGCTCTTTGCAATTGCAGTCGCAAGGGGACGGATCGAGCGCACCATTCTCGAGAAAATCTATGGAGATGAAAGCGTCTCAAAAGCTACTGAGGAATTACGCAACAAGGGACTCGTGATTGAGTTTGAGCGACGATCCAGGATTGCCCTCATCCACGGTTTAATGGAAGACCCCCTTCGGCGATTGTGTCCACCCGAGGTCTTCTCAGAGGTCGGAAGAAAGATTTATGAGCTGCTTGAGCGCATGCCTCGCTCTCCATGGGATAATCTTAGGCTGGGTATGCTGCTGTGGTCACTTGGTAAGGGGGAAGATGCGCTCGAGTATCTTATTGAAGCCGGTCGCGATCTTTCCTCGATTTCTCCAATTGATGCCATGCTTGCCTATGAGACTGCACTTGAGTGCACTTCGAAGGAAACTCTCAAGGCGAGCATCCATGAAAAGATTGGCGATACTGCGCTAGCAACCAATGATCTCGATATGGCATTGCAGCATTTTGAGATCGCAAGTCCCGTGCTTGCACCAGCACGGCGCAAGCTCGCATGGGCAAAAGCATTAAAGGGAGCCACAGAAGAGGCAATTGAAATCCTTAAGGCCTGTGAAAGAGATGCATCCTCAAGAGATGATCTCAGTGAATTGGCCCGCATAAAGGCTGACCTTGGCTATGTATATGTGCTTGGAGGTGAGATTGAAGAAGCACTCAAGGCGCTAACCAGGGCAGCTGCTATCTTCTCCAAGCTAGGGCTTCCTGGTGAGGAGGCAAGAGCCTATAACAGGATGGGTGTTGCTCGGATGAAGGCGGGTAACTTCAAGGAGGCTTTGATTGCATATAGATCGGCAACGGAGGCTTTCAGGAAAGCCGAGGATCAAAGGCGCGCAGCGCTGGCTGCTGTTAATGAAGCTCTATGTTTGAGAAAGGATATGAAGCTTGCTGAAGCAAGCCACTTGATTCGTGAATCGATTGCTATCCTCGAGAATGAGAGAGCACCCTATGAGAGAGCAAGCTGTTATCAGGCGCATGCTCTTGTACTGCTTGATCTTGGTGAGCTCGATCAGGCTGAGCAAGCTGCAAAGTATGCTCTCAAGATAAACAGGAGTCTGGGAGTTGCCACGGGAGTGGTAAGCTCCACCCTTATGGTTGCGGGTGTGGAGCTTGAACGTGGCAACTGGCATTCAGCGCAAAAACTCATCACTACCGTTTTGAAAGGGAAGGGTCTCACTGCCTATCAACTTGCAATCGCGACGCGCTACCTTGCAAGGGTCAGAGCCTTGCAGGGAAAGATTGATGAGGCTACCGATCTAGTTGAGGAAAGTTTGAGTTATGCATCCGTGGCTAAAGATACCGAGGGCAAGGGGCAAGCCTTGCTGGAAATGGCAAACATTTGTCTCAAGAGCAAACGCTATGGAGAGGCAGCAGAGACGGCCTTGCAAGCAAGAGCGATTCTTGCGCTTGCTCCATCACCTCTCTATTCTTTTATCACACAAACATTGCTGGGTGAGGTTCTTGCCCTATCGGATAAGCCCGGGGACGGTCTCAGCGAACTTCTCATTGCAAAGGATGTGTGGGAGCATTTTCCAAAGTCACTCCATTTAGGGCGTACCTATAAGGCTTTGGCGACTGTTTACTGCCTCATTGGCGATCAGGCATCCTACTGGAAATATGTACTTGCAGCTATGGAGATCTTCTCTACAGCGGGGGCCCGCTATGATTTCGGTGTCTGCTTGCTCGATGCAGGTGAGGTTGCCCTGAGTGAAGCTAAGTTTGTCAGGGCGGGCAAATACCTTAGAGAAGCAAGTCATGTTTTTGAGGGACTGGGAATCGATGATCTTAGAGAAAAGGCGGTGGAAATGATGGAAAAGGTTGGAAGCCATGACATTGAGTCATCAGCTATCGCATCCCTGAGTAGCATTTCAAAGATTCTCAGCTCGAGTAGAGATCTCACGAGTGTCCTCAACTCTGCTATGGATCTCGCCGTCGAGTACCTTGGTGCCGAAAGAGGGGTCTTGCTTTTGATTGATGAGGTCACGGATGAACTCAAACCAATCGTCGAGAGGCGTATGGACAGCGAGTCAATCAAAGATGCACTTGACATCAGTCGGACCATAGTTGAGGAGGTAAGATCCACACGCGAGCCTGTCATTTCAGCCGATGCGACAAAGGATCCCCGTTTCACTGCGAGCAAGAGTATAGCAATGCACAACATAAAGTCAGTCATGTCATTGCCGCTTAAGGTAGATGAGGAGCTGCTTGGCATAATCTACCTCGACAGTCGGAGCGTTCCCGCCACATTTACTGATCTTGAGAAGGCTTTTGTTGACGCTTTTGCCAATCAGGTTGCTCTGGCGATTGCCAATGCCCGCTACTTCGGCAAGCTGCATGATCACTGTGTTGATCTTAGAGTGAGAGCAGGGGAGAGGTACAGCTTTGCCAACATCGTAGGGCCGGGCAAACGCATGCAAGAGATATTCAGGCAAGTTGAAAAAGCCGCCAAGAGTAAGATAACCATCCTCATAACGGGTGAAAGCGGAACGGGCAAAGAACTTATCGCCGGTCTAATCCACGAGCTCAGCCCTCGTGAGGAAAAGCCATATGTGATTGTAGATCTTGCAGCGATCTCGAAGGACTTGCTCGAGACTGAGCTTTTCGGCATCGAGAAAAAGGTTGCCACGGGTGTGGCTGCAAGGCCAGGCGTCTTTGAAAGAGCCAATGGTGGAACGATATTCCTCGATGAGATTGGTGATATGCCTCTTGAGACGCAGATGAAGGTGCTTCGGGTTTTGGCAGAGCAACAGTTTACACGAGTCGGAGGAGCAAAGGTCATAAGAGTCGATGTGAGAGTAATAAGTGCCACCAACAAGGACCTTAAGGGGATGATGGATAAGGGGCTTTTCAGATCTGATCTTTACTACAGGCTCAATGCGATGCAAATCCATCTTCCACCTTTGAGGGATAGGCTAGAGGATCTACCTGCCCTTATAGCCCATTTCCTGAGAAAGTACACAGCTCAGAATGCCAAGCCCTCCATGGAGATTTCCAGTGAAGCTCTTGAAGTTCTCAAATCGTACTGGTGGCCTGGCAATGTACGTGAGCTTGAGAAATGCATTGAGCATGCGGTTGTTGTTGCCGAGGGAAGGTTGATCGGTATAGAGCATATACCACGCGAAATTGTTGACAATGTGAGAATTGCAGGTACTACCGCCAGGGTGAGGAAAGCAGGGGGTGCGACTTTACCCGAGGCAGTTCAGACCCTCGAGAAAGAGATGATCCTCGATGCTCTGCGCAGGACTGGAAATGTCAAAACAAGAGCAGCTGAGCTCCTTGGCATCCACGAAAGTACCCTCCGTAAGAAGCTCAAAGCCTACCACATTGAGGAGTAGAACTCACCAGTTCCTTCGTATGTTTGGCCGATTCGTATCTTTGTACGATTTATACCTTGATTTTTGGTGGGAATAAGCTCAAGCACTTGCCTTCCTGTCTATCCTCTTTTATTCCAAGGAGTTACGCCTGTGCAGGGCCAGCGAGAAGCCCATAGCGGCTTGCAGCGCCTCAGTGATTGTCGTTCTATCCTATCTTCTTTCGTATACGCGTACGATTAGCCTTCGCCATAAGCATCTCAAGCTCGCCTAACGCATATTATCTCATGTAATTCCAATGGCTTGCAGATCGCAGAATTATCAATGTAGGCAATTTTGGGTACGTTTTTTGCCCCTATTCAAGGTCGAAACTCAAACGGAGGAGGTGAAGATGTGAAGAGTAGAATTGCTAAGGTTCTTTGTGTCATTGGGATTTTTGCTGTGGTGTTTGGCTATGTGAGTCTAGGTTTTGCAGATGGTGACGATCCACCGACAAATCCGGGTGACCCGGAGCCAGACTTGCCGCTAGGTGGCACCTTGAGTCCGACAGCAGGCACCCTATTGGAGGTCATGATATTCGCCTTTTTTGCATCGGTCCAATTGCTGCTGTAGCTTCGTCAATGCTGGTGAATGAACCCAGGGGCTAGGGTGCCTCTGCCGGACCTGCGGGGGTCAAGATGAAGATTAGCGAAGACCCTGTTATGGCATCTGTTTTTGAGCTCGTTGAAAGAGCCGCCAGATGCTTTGCAAATGTGCTTATAGTGGGAGAGAGCGGAGTCGGAAAGACCTATCTCGCTCGAAGAATTCACGAGGCCTCGCCTGTTGCCGATGGGGGCTTCCACACGTTGCTTTGCTACCCGGGTACGGATATGGGGCTTGCAAGAAGGGACATAGTGGAAGCCCTCTGCCTTCTTGAATCTCGAGCTGGAACAGTTGTTGTTGAAGATGTTCACAACTTGAGCCCTCAGGCTCAAAAAAGACTTCTTAGCTATCTTGATCGCCGTGATCAAGGTATCTGGAGTGAACCTACTAGGCGCTCGCGCCTCATATTTACAAGTAGCAAGTGCCCTGTCCGTGATCTCAAGCAGGCATTTTCTGAGCAGCTCTACATGCGGGTGGCAGTCATAAAGATTGAGATTCCGCCTTTGAGGCTGCGTCGCTGGGATATCATCCACCTCGCCCACGAGTTTCTCTCACAATATTCAAGGGAGGAAGGACGTAATCTTAAGGGCTTCACACCCGATGCTCTAGAGATTCTTGTGAACCTGCCGTGGCAAGGCAACATACACGAGCTTAAGAATGTGATAAACCGAAGTGTTGTCATGGCTGATGACGGGGAGACCATCGACGCATGTGTTCTGATGGGGGTACTGCAGCAAATTGTCTATTAGCAATTGCTATCAAGGGAGAGCAAAATAAATGGCTAAGCGAAACCACATTGAGGAATCACTTCACTGCCTAATGATAAACGTGCTTGTTGACAGCTACGAGAAGCAGGGCTATGCGGTCTTCGCCGACCATGTCGGTGGTCTGAAAGCGATGCCTGAGCAAATTGGACGCCACATACCCGATGTAGTTGCCAAGAAAGGCGATGAGGTTCACATAGTAGAGGTGGAAACCCAAGGTACGCTCGAGAGCCCCGAAGCAGAACAGGAGATCCTTGATTTTGCTGCTTCGGCTCCAACAAAGCTCTATCTTGCTGTACCATTTGACTGCGTTGAGATGGCTCGAAATCTGCGCCAAAACCTCACAGCTGAGTTTGAGATACTGCCATGCTATCCTTTTGTTGGCTATGTTGGCGTGCCAAGATAGCGCTTGCCTCGCTGGCATGATTGGCGCCAAACAGGCATATCCAACCTGCCACATTGGCTCCAGTGGTGTTTGCCCGTTTCCCCAAAGTATCCCCATCTAATCTTATTTCTTTATCTGGCAAAGGATTACATGAAGAGGCAGATCCTCTTGAAGTTTGGCACGCGCATTGCGTATAGATACAAGCGGGCTGATAGTAAGCCTGATATCTGACTGTTAAGGAGGCGATAGCAATGGGAAAGATTATAGGAATTGATCTCGGGACAACTAACTCTTGTGTGGCAGTCATGGAAGGTGGGGAGCCTGTCGTTATACCCAACCAGGAAGGCGGGCGGGTGACACCATCCGTTGTGGCTTTTACCAAAAGCGGGGAACGCCTTGTAGGTTTGACCGCCAAGCGTCAGGCAATAACAAACCCCGAAAATACCGTTTACTCCATCAAAAGGTTCATGGGACGTAAGTATGACGAAGTACTCGATGAGATCAAGGAAGTTCCTTACAAGGTTGTAAAAGGACCTAATGGTGATGCCCGCGTCAAGATCGGCGATAAGGAGTATTCACCCCCAGAGATTTCAGCAATGGTTCTTCAGAAGATGAAGCAGACGGCTGAGGATTATCTGGGTGAGAAGGTAACCGATGCTGTGATTACAGTTCCTGCATACTTCAATGACAGCCAGCGCCAGGCAACGAAAGATGCAGGCAGAATTGCAGGCTTGAATGTAAGGAGAATAATCAACGAGCCAACTGCTGCATCCCTTGCCTATGGGCTGGATAAGAAAAAGGATCAGAAGATAGCGGTCTTTGACCTGGGTGGTGGTACATTTGACATTTCCATCCTTGAGATTGGCGAAGGGGTTTTTGAGGTCAAAGCCACCAATGGAGATACCCACCTGGGTGGTGATGACTTTGACCAGCGCATCATAGATTGGCTGGCTGATGAATTCAAGAAGGAGCAGGGAATCGATCTCAGGAACGATCCAATGGCTCTCCAGAGGCTTAAGGAAGCAGCAGAAAGAGCGAAGTGTGAGCTTTCAAGTGCTCTGGAGACTACCATCAATCTGCCTTTCATAACTGCGGATGCAAGTGGACCCAAACATCTCAACATTACACTTACGAGAGCGAAGCTCGAACAGCTTGTTGACGATCTTATTCAGCGCACCGTCGGTCCTTGCAAGCAGGCGCTCGAAGATGCAAAGCTCAAAGCATCGGATATCGATGAGGTAATACTGGTTGGTGGTCAGACGCGCATGCCAAAAGTGCAGGAAGTTGTGAAGCAGATATTTGGAAAGGAGCCTCACAAGGGTGTAAACCCTGATGAGGTGGTAGCTATTGGTGCTGCCATTCAGGGTGGTGTGCTTGCAGGTGAGGTCAGAGACGTATTGCTGCTTGATGTTACACCACTTTCGCTTGGCATCGAGACCAAGGGTGGTATTTTCACCAAGCTTATTGAGCGCAACACAACTATCCCTGCACGCAAGTCCGAAATCTTCACAACTGCTGAAGACAATCAGACAGCAGTTGAGATCCACGTGCTGCAGGGTGAACGTGAGATGGCGATGTACAATAAGTCGATTGGAAGATTCCATCTCACAGGTATTCCACCAGCGCCACGTGGAGTTCCGCAGATTGAGGTTACCTTCGACATTGATGCCGATGGAATCTTGAATGTGTCGGCAAAGGATCTTGCCACAGGCAAGGAGCAGTCGATTCGCATCGAGGCGTCAAGTGGATTGACTGAAGAGGAAATCCAACGCATGATAAAGGATGCCGAAGCGCATACAGCTGAGGACAGACGCAAGCGTGAAGAAGCTGAGGCAAGGAACAGGGCAGATCAGCTCGTCTATGAGACTGAGAAGAATCTAAAAGAGATGGGAGACAAGATACCTGCTGATGAGAAGGCGAAGATTGAGGCAGCGATTGGTAGAGTGAAGGAAGCTCTAAAGGGAAGTGACATAGACGAGATAAAGGCGAGCACAGATGCACTTATGAGCGTCTGGAGTGGCGCCGCCAAGACAATGTATGAGCAGGCAACTGCAGCATCTGGACAGACTGGTGGCGAGAAGAAGGATTCGGGTGGTGGCAAGGACGATGCAGTTGATGCTGATTATGAAGTTGTTGACTAACTTACGAAATTGTGATTGATGTGGGGATTGACACGGGAGGTTTGGGATGAACGAGTGTCCGACTTGCGGGAGATACATTCGAGGCGACGTTTGCCCCTATTGTGAGGAGGAGCTCACGGACGCCTCCGCGAGTGATGCCAGCCCTGTTGCTGGCGAGTCACTTGTGCCGGTCTATAGCTGTGATGAGCAATGGCAGGCGGACTTTGTGCTGAGTGCGCTTGAGGCAGAGGGCATACCGGCTTACCAGGCTTCGGCTGACTCGGTTGCTGATCTTCCACCCAACGAATATGCTGTTGAGGTGACGGGCGACATCGTTGTGATGGTGGAGGAGGACGATGCTGAAAGAGCTCTTGAGGTTATTGACTCAGTGAAGTCGGATCTAGAGGCTGAATCTGACTAATTTCGTCCGCCTGCCTTAATGCTTATTGGGAGGCGAACCCATGCGGATATGGGTACGCCTCCTTTTGTTGCTGGTTTGAACCTGAAGAGCATGGCGGAGTGCTCAAGGTTTTCTCTAAGCCTGCTTGAATGAAGCGTATCAGGAAGGTTTACCTCCTTTGGCTTGCCATTTTCATCTACGAGTATTTCAAGAACAACGCTAAGTGTTCCGTCCTTCAAATCTTTGACTGAAGGCATAACCACATATGTCGGGACAGGTGGAAAATAGACTGCTTCCCCTTGGGAAGCACTGGATGGAATTTTCTTAGGCTCAGAGGATTGAGGACTGTCTCCAGCTTGTGTGCTCTCAGATTTGGCTTCCTCTTGCGATAGGTTTGAAGAGATGGGCTCAGATCTCACTTCCAGCCTCAGGTTGATTACCTCAAAATCTGGCTCAATTGGTGCTCCAGCAGTTTTGCCTGGAACTATTGCCACAGATGTGCGTGGGAAGATGGGATCAAAGAAGCTCCTCGGCAGGGCTATGAGAGTAAGGTGGATGAGGGTTGAAACAAAAATAAATTGCACCAGACGACTTCTTCTCATTGATCGATCCCCGATGCGATAGTCATTGGTGTGCTTGCAGTTGCTTTTAGACCCGATGAGAGGTCAGAAGCTGAAACCTCGATTACATAGTCCCCGCCTAACAATTCAGAGACATCTATTCCGAGGACAACCTCGGTTCTCGGGCATGTAGAAAATGTTCGGTATGATCCAGAAAAGGCTGTGATGGCTTGCTCAGCTGAAGCAAGCTTAAGACGATCAAGAAGTTTGTAAAGTAATGAGGCTGGCTTGGCCTTGCGTTTCACATCATAGGTAATGGTTGCTCCATAAACTCGACTGCTATCAGGCGTCAAGTTGTAAATTTCAAAAGCTACATAGACCTTTGAATTACGAAGAAAAGTGTGTGATGGATTCGGTGGACCATTCTCGCGAAAGCGCAGTTCAATATCACTTAGCGAGAATCTATCGCTCATCTTGCAGATCCTCGTTGGAACACTCGCATGCCCCACTGCCCCATTTGAAAGCGAGGTAAGCGAGACTGCTGCGATGTAGCTTCCCTCGGGGATGTTAATGGTATGTGCCGATATCAGAGGATATTGCGTAAGGTAGATTGCAGAAGAGTCCGCACAGAGCTCCTCCTCAAAACTTTCTCTTGTGACACTGTTATACACACTGTCAAGCACTGCGAGATGGATTTCAAAGCCACCCCTCGGCCATCGCATGTTCTCTTCATAGGTTATACCTCGGGTATCAGCTGCCCAGATGATTTTGAGAGCCTCATGCCCTTTCTCATCAAGGCAGGCGAGAGCATCGATGACGACATTGATATGCTTGCGGATCTGGGACTCATAGATCTCAGGTATGTGCTTCTTAAGATAGGCATAGACATATGCTGACCAATCACGTTCATATGGAAAACTAAAGTCGCCATTGAGAAATGCATCCTCAAAGTTGAGTGTAAAGTTGGGGTATTGCCATGTCCAGACAGGCTTTGAGACCCTCATGGGTCTCGAACGATATCGATCTCCTGGATCATAGTCACTCAAGATGTTATGTGCAAGACTTCGTCCTAAATCTGATTCCTGAGGCATTACTGTTTCATCTGCGACCAGGCCTGTCCCGAAGGGGTCATAAGACCACTTAAGCGGTAAGCCATACCTAATTAGCACCTCACCTCTTGTTGTTTTTGAACCAGGCTTGTTGAGGCGTGGGATTGAGAAGTGGAAATCGGCAAAGGCAACGCGTGCAATATGTTCGACGAGTCTTTCGTTGATAGGTGTTGCGGGATCAGGATCATGCCTCCTCCAGAAAAGATCAAACCTTTTGTTGCTATCAACACTATCTTGGCTGCCAAGCTGCTCCCAGTAGGTATCGCTCGCTATGAGGTCGATTGAAAGGTATCGCTCTCGCTTGAGTTGATCCATCTTATCAATTGCTCTCATGAACCAGTCAGAGGCCTTCTTCATGTCTTTTCGCTTCCACCAGAGCATGCCAAGCATGAGCATGTCATCTGTTTGAAGACTGTCATTATCAATCTTTGCCATCACTGCGAGTGCCGAGTCTGTAAAGCCGCCATCGAAAAGAGCCTGTGCACGATAGCGGCATGCAAGGTGGTAGAATTCGCTCTGGGCTGGCACCTGAGCAAATCTTCGCTCCGCCTTGAGGAACCACTTGCGCTGCCAGCCCTCAAGTGCCCTATCGAGGAAAGCCTTTCCGCTGAGGTAAAGTGCGGCGTCGTTTTCAGGATCAATCTCAAGGGCTTTCTCAAGCTCACCAACGCCATAGTGCCAGAAGGTGCTTGCTAGGAATATCTGCCCGAGCATCACGTGATATGCTGCATTCCCGGGCTCAAGTCGCAGTGCTTGCTTCATTGCTTCTATTGCTCTGTGGCGTCCATCGATGCTGCCATCCTCAAAATATATCGTAGCAAGTTGAGCACAGAGACTCGAAGAATCCGGATGAGTAAGGAGCAGACTCTCGATCTGGTGTGCAGATTTCTGAGTTGCAAAACAGGTGAAACTTAATGCAGACGAAACCAAGGCGAAGGCAATCGCAAAGGCTCTTGAGGGGAGAAACATTGCTTCCCCCTTGCTAGCTCCTCCATCAGTATTATAATAATCAGTTGTGCATTAGTAAAAAGGCCATTGCATGAGATGGAACGCAAAACCCTAAACAAGCTACTTCTGCTTTCAACCTTTGCCATTGCGATGGCATATCTTGAGGCAAGTGTTGTTATCTATCTTCGTGCACTTTACTATCCTGAAGGTTTCACCTTTCCTATCAAGCAGATGCCGATCAACATGGCTGTGATTGAGCTAGTAAGGGAAGCCTCTACAATTGTGATGCTTCTTGCTGTTGCCTTCCTTGCCGAGCGAAGCGCTAGGGGAAGATTCATATGTTTCATGTTTCTTTTTGGAATCTGGGACATCTTCTACTATGTTTGGCTTAGGGCAACGATAGGCTGGCCCAGCTCGCTTCTCACATGGGATCTTCTATTTCTCATACCTGTCATCTGGACTGGACCCGTGATCGCTCCTGTGCTCGTCTCGATTCTAATGATTACCACCTCGCTTATCTATTATAAGTACGAGGACGCATCCGAGAGGATGACAATCAGGGCTTACGAGTGGCTGATGATCATTGGGGCTGCATTTGTGATTTTCCTCGCCTTCGCCTATAATCATACTGTCACTTTCAGGGGTGGGCGACCGCAGCACTTTCCATGGGAAATTTTCGCCCTAGGAATGGTGCTTGGGATCTTGGTAGTTGTAAGGCTAAGAAGGAGACTCGCTTTCTACATCACTTGAGGAGGTTATTTTCGGGTGGGTTGTCGGTGGAGCCGGAGCTCGGGAAGCCACCCTTCGATGTCTCCACGGTTCTTCTCACTCTTACTCGTTCAGCATCCTTGTCGAACAGGATAGGTAGAAGGGTTGTAGCACGGCAAGGCTTGCCATTCTTGCGAGCCGGTGCAAAAACACAGTTCGAAGCTGCAGTGATTGCCTCATGCACAAGGATCGGATTTGATACTTCAACTACTTCTATCCTGCCTACCGTACCATCCTCGAGAACCAGTAGCTTCAGCAAAACCTTTCCCTCTGCTCCAACCTCAAGTGCCATCTCAGGATACTCGGGTACTGCTGCCGTCAGGAGAACCGGAGGGCTATCATAGTTGTTTATATCGTCAACCTTCCCTACGAGATTGGGATCATAGCTTGTGGAAACAGCACCACCGCACCCACATAGCAGTGCGGCGATAATGAGATAATTCAACTTCACCTTGCGCCCCCCACAAAGGGTCAGCGGTTTGTCGCTGCTCTATATGCACTTGGGTGTCAATTTAGCGTCGCTAGCTTAATCGGCAGGCAACCTAATAGACTTGAGTGATAAGCGAGGTGGTGCCGAAGAGGGGAGTCGAACCCCTACGAGGATACCCTCACTGCGCCCTGAACGCAGCGCGTCTGCCAGTTCCGCCACTTCGGCACTATCATTTCTGTTGATAATCCTATTTTAAAGTGTCATCATTGTCAACCACCAATGCTGAAGGGCGACTAACATCATGGTAGATCTTCATGTTCACTGTGGTTATTCGATAGATGCTGAAGGCTCAATTGAGGAATATGTTCGAATAGCCAGGCAGAAAGGGATTGAGGCTATCTGTTTCACCACGCACTGCGATCTCGATCCTGAGCGCCGACATCATGATGGTCGTGTGCGACTGGGTGAGAGGATAGTCGATGTCACTGACTCATGGCTCGAACAATATGTGGCTGATGTGGCAAAGGCAGCGGAGGTGTATGCTCAGGAAGATTTCAAAATCTTATGCGGTCTCGAGATAGGTTACGTTCCAGGCATCGAAAATCTTATTGAGGAGTTCATATCATCGCAGAGATTGGATTTCATCCTCGGAGGTGTCCACACGCTTGAAGGGGTTGATATTGTTTCGCCTCGAGAGGCTCCACACTATTTCAGCAGAACAAAGTTGGAGGACCTGATTGCTATCTACTTTGAATACCTCGAAGCTGCAGTCAAGAGTGGGCTTTTTGATTGCATTGCCCACATCGATATCTACAAAAGATGTGGATTTGCATACTATGGAGAAATGATTAGAGTTGCACATAGGGGAGTGGTTGAAGGTGTGCTCGAGGAGATGGCGAAAAGAGATATAGGTCTTGAGCTCAACAGTGGGGCGCTTCGCAAGGGTTTGCCAGCCATCTATCCTGAGGATGAGATCCTGAGCCTTGCAAGGTCTATTGGGATCTCAAGAATTAGCATGGGATCGGATTGCCATCATCCCGAGGACATAGGCGAAGGTATTGATATCTGTTGTCAGGCAGCCTTGAGAGCGGGTTTTGAGGATGTGTGTATTTGGCAGCATCGGACTCCTGAAAGGCTTCCAATAAAGGTGTAGTCATGGGCAGAAATAAGCGAACCGGCAAAGATGGTCAGAGAACCATATGTTTGAATCGCCGGGCGAGACACGACTATCATATACTTGAAACCTTCGAAGCTGGAATTGTGCTGGTTGGGAGCGAGGTTAAGGCCGTAAGACAGGGCAGTGTTAGCTTGCAGGATTCCTATGGAGTGGTTGAAGATGGAGAAGCTTACCTTCTCAATATGCATATTGCCCCTTATGAGAAGGGAGCTCGTTTTCAACCAGATCCCAAGCGCAGGAGAAAGCTTCTACTTCACAAGCGAGAGATTGAGAGGCTTGCGGGTCGGCTAATTGAGAGCGGTCTCACACTCATTCCCCTCAGGGTCTATCTTGCGAGAGGGCGCATTAAGATAGAGATGGCTCTGGCTCGTGGAAAGCCCAAACGTGACAAGCGCCAGGAGATAGCCAAGCGTGAAGCGGAGCTCGAGATAAGGAAAGCACGTGGGAAGCGAAACTGATCTATTTTTGAACAGGATTTTGCCGATGAAGATAAGGGAGATAGGTGGCATATGAGATTCTGGCTTGGGTTGGTTGCGATTGTAATCTTGGCCTGCAATGTCAAGGCTGGGACAATTGAGGTTCTCTATGCTAATGGGCGACCACCCGAGCACCTTGATGCTCGCGAGGCAAGGGGAAGTGTGCTTATCGCTGCTGATGATGTGGCGAGGCTCCTCAATCTTGAATCAGCCTGGGATCACAATCTCAAGCGCATGACTCTAACGGGCGAGGGGCACAAACTTGAGATACTCGCGGGTGCTAGTGTCTGGGTGATCGACGGCAGGACGGTTCCAGCCAGTGGGATAACTTTGCTCGAAGACAATACTGTCTTCATTAGTGCTCAAGCTGCAGCAAGTGTGATCGCTCCAGCCTTCGGGAGAAGTCTGATGTGGGAGGCTGACTCAAATCGCCTGATAGTTGGACTGCCTTCACCCAACATCCTCGATCTTCAGGTAAACAGCATGAAAGGGCGTATGAGTCTCCGATTTGTCACCGAGGGTTTGCTCAGGTTTCAGCTCTTGCCAGCAGGTACTAACCAGCTAGAAATGCACATTCCAGGTGGTGTTCTCTCAAGGGATCTCGGTTTTGAATCTGAGGGAGGGCTTGTAAGAAAGGTGGAGACTCACCAGGAAGCTGATGGTGTGACAGTCACGATTTCCCTTGCTGATTACAACCTCAACTACAATGTCTTCCCTGCACGAAATCCCGCCGGAATTGTCATGCTCGTTCACGAAGTCAACCTGAGTGAGATCCCTGAGCCCGAGCTCAGGCCTCCGAGGAGGCTTGCCTGGCAGGAGAAGATACCTTCGGCAAAGGAAAAGATAGATCTCGTTGTTATCGATCCCGGACATGGAGGTGAGAATTTTGGAAGTGTTGGCCCAAGCGGTTATACTGAGAAGGAGGCAAATCTTGCAATAGCGCTCAATCTCAAGGAAATGCTCGAGTCGAATGGAATTGAAGTTATTCTCACACGAAACCAGGACAGATTCGTCGATCTTGAGACGCGGACCGAGGTTGCTAACTCCGTCGGCGCTGATCTCTTTGTAAGCATACATGCCAATGGGTATGGAAATAGCAGTGCTTCAGGTTTTGAGGTTTATTTCCTTTCACCTCCTCTCGATGATGAGGCTCGTGTAGTTGCTGCAATGGAGAATGCTGGAATTGGTGTAGTGGCAGCAGAAGATGTTTCCCCAAGTGACGATGTCGCCTTCATCCTCTGGGATACTGCTCAAAACGAGTTTGTTGCTGAAAGCAGCTATCTCGCACAGCTCGTTGACGAGGAGCTCGCCTTACGTCTTCCCATAAAGAATCGTGGAGTGAAGCAAGCTGACTTTGTTGTTCTAAAAGGCGTCTACCTGCCGGCAATCTTGGTTGAGACCGCTTTCATCACAAATCCTCAGGAGGAAGATTTGCTCAAGGATGAATCTTTCCAGAAACAAGTTGCGGATGCAGTTGCTCAGGCGATCTTGAGATTCAAGCAGGATTACAGGAGATAGACATGAAAAAGGCTATCCCCATCATCATAGTGATTGTAGCTGTCGCTGCATATTTTGTCCTGCATCAGGGCGAGAAAGGTGTGCCGACTAAGCAACAGCCTGCCCTTGAGCACTACAGGGAAGTTACGCTTTATTACGGAGCATCCGATGCGAATGGGCTTGTGGCTGAGGCAAGGCGTGTGGAAATCTCCGATCAGCTCACCGATAACATACGCAGGGTGATCGATGAGCTTGTGAGCGGACCGCGCAATGGTGGAGTTGCTACCATTCCATCCTCAACAAGGATACGAGCAGTATTTGCTAACCAAGGGATAGCTTACATAGATTTCTCGAGGGATATCGTCGATGACTTCTCAGGAGGGACTGCCGCTGAATATACTCTGGTTTCAAGTCTTGTTCAAACCATTGCCGCTAACTTTCCCGAAATCGATGGCGTTAGGATACTTGTTGAGGGCGAAGAGGCAACAACCATAGGCGGTCATCTTTATATTTCCACTGTACTGCGGCCCAAGGACTGGAGGTAGTAGATCTGGAGTCAAGAGATTGCATCGCCATGTTCGACTCAGGGATAGGGGGACTTACAGTTCTCAAGGCTGTAATGGAACGCCTTCCCAATGAGAGTCTGCTCTACTTCGGCGATACTGCCCGGCTTCCTTATGGAACCAAGTCACGCGAGACTGTGATTCGCTTCTCCACCGAGATTGTCAACTTCCTTCTAACACGCAATCCCAAGATAATCGTGATTGCCTGTAACACAGCAAGTGCATATGCCCTTGAAACAATCAAAGCTATGGTTGATATTCCTGTTCTGGGGGTGATTGAGCCGGGCGCTGATGCTGCTCTACGAGCAACTCGCAACAACAAAGTTGGTGTAATAGGGACACGAGCCACCATACTTAGCGGAGCCTATGTTGAAGCAATTCAGTCAAGAAAACCTGATACAAAGGTTTTCTCAAAGGCTTGCCCCTTGCTTGTTCCCATAATTGAGGAAGGATGGATTGATCATCCTGTGACACGTCAGATTACCGAGCATTACGTTGGTCCCCTGCTTGACTGTGGTATTGACACCCTGATTCTCGGTTGTACCCATTATCCATTGCTCAAGCCCGTCTTCAGTGCGATAGTCGGTCCAGATGTAAGCCTTGTGGATTCCGCTGAGGAGACGGCAGCGGTGGTTGAGGGATTGCTTAAACAGAAACACTTGCTTTCAAAGGCATTGCGTGGACCTAGGTGTGAGATTGTTGTTAGCGACATGCATTTGAACCTCCGTATTCAGGCAAGTAGATTTCTTGGCACCGAGATTCCAAGGATTACAGTGGTCAATTCGGAATTTCAGGAGATAACAGGTTGAGATTGCTCTGGAGGAAATGATGAAGTTTGTGAGGCAAGATGGAAGAACGCCTGACGAGTTACGCAAGGTTCGGATCAAAGCTAACTACCTTAAGTACGCTGAGGGTTCGGCATTGATCGAAGCCGGTAATACTCGCATTCTTTGTGCTGTTACCGTCGAGAACAGGCTTCCTTTCTTTCTTCAGGGAAAGGGGCAGGGGTGGATAACTGCAGAGTATTCGTTGCTTCCTCGCAGCACCCATACGCGCACGCCTCGTGATGCAACTCGAGGTCGCATATCTGGGAGAACTCAGGAAATCCAGCGTTTGATTGGTAGGTCACTGAGGGCCGTGGTTGCACTTGAGCAACTTGGTGAGCGTCAGTTGATTGTGGACTGTGATGTGCTACAAGCAGATGGTGGTACGCGTACCCTTTCGATAACCGGAGCGTGTGTGGCTTTGCATCTGGCGATAAGGCAATTGGTCAAGGAAAAGGTTCTAGAGAAGATGCCAAAGATGGATCTTGTTGCAGCAACGAGTGTTGGTATCGTGGAGGGCAGAGCTCTACTCGATCTCTGCTACGATGAGGATTGCATTGCAGATGTTGATTTCAACGTTGTGATGACGAGCAGAGGGAGATTTGTCGAAGTTCAGGGTACAGCCGAGGGTATGTCCTTCTCCAAGGCTGAAATGGATCGGATGCTCGGCCTTGCAAGAAAAGGGATAAACCAGCTCCTCCAGCTCCAGAAACAGGTCTTGGGATTATGAGTACAAGGCTCGAGATTGTTGTCGCTACCCGTAACAGGGATAAATTTCGTGAGATAAGGGACATACTCAAGGATTTGCCTCTTGAGCTGGTTTCGCTTGAGGATTTTCCCGATGTTATCTCTGCCGAGGAAGATGGATCTACATTTGAGGAGAATGCACTCAAGAAAGCACTTCATGTTTGGCGACAAACGGGAAAAGCTACTCTTGCTGATGATTCAGGGCTGGAGATTGATGTTCTCGATGGACAACCAGGTGTAAGGTCGGCAAGGTATGCCGGCAGTGAGCACGACTATGAAAAGAACAATGCAAAGGTCCTCGATCTCTTGAGGGGTGTTCCCAAGGAAAAGCGTAAGGCTCGTTTCGTATGCGTTGCTGTGCTTGTTACTCCAGCTGGCAAAATTGTGATGAATCGCGGCGAGGTGGAGGGTGAAATCGCAGAGGAGCCACGAGGAGCTGGTGGTTTTGGATACGATCCTATTTTCTTCTTGCCTCGATACGGCAAAACGGTTGCTGAACTTGACGAAGCAACCAAGAACAAGATGAGCCATCGTGCGCGTGCACTTGAGGGCATAAAGAATTTTATCAGGGGTCTTGCCTCTGCACCGTAGGACTTCACCCTCACGGTTGACATCAGTGCCAGCCGTATGTAACTTGTTTCGTATGACTCAGGTAAGTTGTCCCGTATGATTTGTATTGATTCTTCGCCGGCGTGCATTTAACCTAATTCTGGACGGGGCGTGGCGCAGTCCGGGTAGCGCACCTGCTTTGGGAGCAGGGGGTCGGAGGTTCAAATCCTCTCGCCCCGACCACCGAACCAGATCGGTTCCGGTCGTACTGGCAAGGAGGAGGCGCCTGTAGCTCAGCAGGATAGAGCAACGGATTTCTAATCCGTCGGTCGGGGGTTCGAGTCCCTCCAGGCGCGCCACTGAATTGCTTTCGGCAATAGGTTCTTGAAACGGGTGGTGGGTGTAGCTCAATGGTAGAGCACTGGACTGTGGATCCAGTTGCTGGGGGTTCGAGTCCCCTCACCCACCCCAGCACCTTACCTGCAATCTGAAGGCAGCAACGAGAGTATCACCCGTGCAAAGGCTTGACAGCGCAAGGTGATGCCAATAATATCTAGAACGCTAGAACAAACAAACTGGGCGCCTGTAGCTCAACTGGATAGAGCATCTGACTTCGGATCAGAGGGTTGTGGGTTCGAATCCTACCAGGCGTACCAGATTGGAGATAAGGCGGGTGCGCCGCTAGCTCAACTAGGTAGAGCAACAGACTCTTAATCTGGAGGTTGAAGGTTCGATTCCTTCGCGGCGCACCACTTGATTTCTGGAGGGCCCTCGGCGCCTTGAATCTGCCTACTTCTGCGCCACGAACCAGACACGCCCGCTGTTGGGCTCAGGCTCGCTCATCTCCTTTATGTTCCCCCAGCATGCGAGCACCTTCAAGCCAGCTTGCTTAAGAGCGAGTCTTACCTCCTCAAGCGGGTATCCGCGTTCTTTGTGCTCCTCTTCAATCCGCCCCCAGGTGTTTGCCTCCTTCACAAATCCTGTGATTCGCAAAGTGGCTATGTTTTTCTCAAAATCGTAACCCGGGCGATGGATTTCAAAGAGCTCAGTCGTGTCCTGTTGAACCACGCAAGGATAGCGCTGCCAGTTAACAGCCAGACCATAGATTGTGTTCATATCGAAGATGAAAAGTCCGCCAGTCTTCAGTGCTCGATGAACTCCTTGAAAAGTCCTCTCGAGATCCTCAAGCTCGAGCAGGTAGTTGAGACTGTCATACCAGCAGGTGACAAGGTCAAACCGTGCTTCAAAGTCGAGCGAACGCATGTCCGCAACCATGAACTCGACCTCAACATTCTCCCTGGCAGCATTACGTCTGGCAAATTCAAGAATCTGTGGAGATAGATCGATTGCGGTTACCTGAAGTCCCTTCTTCGCCATTTCAACAGCGAAGCTTCCCTCGCCACAGGCTAAATCCAGAATCGCCGTCGGCCTAAGATCAAACCGTTGTAACACAGGAGGAAGCAGCTCCACCATTCTCCTGCTGTATTGGGGATAAGGACCTTTTGCGTAGAAGTAAGCAAATCTTTCATAGATGCTCATGATTCACCTCCCTCGAGCATTATGGCAGGCGTTTGGCGGATGTTGCAAGCCCAACCACGGCCGTTCTAGTTCAAGCTGCCGAAGGCTCAGCGCCAGGTGCGAGGAAGTGCAGCCAGACCTCAGCGACGCCGTTCTCCCAGAAGGATTACGTCTCTCAAACCTTCCGCACCCTTTGCTGCCATCCACTTCTCCTCAAATCTTGGATCCGAAATTATCTGGGCAATAGCAGCCAGAGACTTAAGGTGGAAAGGTCGTTCATCAGGAGTGCCCACCAGTACGAACACCGCGTGAATCCGATCAGGTGAGTCAGGAAACTCAATGCCCGGACGAGACCTGGCAAGCAGGATATCAAACTTCTTCTTCCCTTGAATGATTATGTGAGGAATAGCAAGATGTGGTGTGAGAACAGTCGTGCTTTCGTTTTCCCGCTTAAGAAGAAGCTCATAGATCTCATTGGTGCTTGTATCAAGCCTTCTTGCGAGCCTTGTTGCAGCCATCTGGAAAAACTCATCCATGCTCACGCTTCTATCGATGTCGATTACTTCAGCCGCTTCAATGAGGTGATCGAAGCGATCCTTAAGAATCTCATCCCTCTCCCTGATTATTTCCTTAAGCTCCGCCTCAAGCGAGCGGGTTGTGAGTTCCTTGGCTGTTATCCTTTCAATAAGGTAGATGAGGGCTGACTCGCGACTTGTTCGGACGCGTCCGTAGAGTAGATATACAAGTCCACCTCCACCGATGAGCAAACCTGTCGTAACCAGGGCGGCTCCTCCGATCTCGAAAACAAGTAAGCCAAAGCCGACGATTGCGACGATCTGGACAATCGGGTAGAGAGGGGAGCGAAATGTGGGTTGATAGTTCTGGAGCTTGCTTTCGCGGAGCACAATCACCGAAAGACATGAGAAGGCATAGGTTAATATAAGAATCGTCGACGCTGTCTTGACCAAAAGATCGAGCTTAAGTACGAGTGTGAATATCATGAAGAGCCCGGTTGCAAGAATTGCCACATACGGTGTGCGTGAACGCTTGCCTACCCGACTGAAAACATTGGGTAGGAAGCCGTCACGTGCCAGGGCTAAGGGGTAGCGTGCTGCAGCCATTATGCCAGCATTAGCTGTTGAGATGAAGGCAAGCATTGCAGCGACTGCAAGTACAATGCTGCCAGGTGTTCCCATAAAGGCTCGGGCTCCGTCTGAGATGGGAGTTAGTGAGTTATCGAGTGTTGTGCCATCCAAGACCCCCGTTGTAACAGAGATGACAAGAAGATAAAGCACGATCACCGTTATGAGAGAAAGTGCCATCCCCAGAGGAATTGTCTTCGCCGGTTTGCTAACCTCCTCCGCAACGCTCGCAATCTTGAGCAGACCACCATAGGAGATGAAAACAAAGCCAGCTGTTCTTAAGATCGGGTCGAGTCCGAGAGGTGCGAAAGGTTCAAGGTTGCTGAGTTGCACTTGTGGCAAGCCCCTCACGACGTAGAAAGCCAGTATGGTGAGCAGACCCAGAACAATTGCAACCTGAGCTCTGCTTGCCTCCTTTATCCCCGCGAGATTTAGTCCTACGAAGAGAACGGTCATCCCAATTGCCAGAAGTCTCATATCAAAATTGAAGACGAGCATGCCAAATGCTGCCATCCCCACCAGAGCGAATGCACTCTTGACCGAAAGCGAAAGCCACGTTATGAGACCATTCACGGTGCCCATGCCCGAGCCAAGAGCCCGCGTAACGTAGAAGTAGGTACCTCCAGCCTTGGGCATTGCTGAGACGAGTTCAGCCTGGCTCAGCATACCTGCAGCAGCCAGGAGACCCGCTAGGAGATACGATAGGATAACCGCAGGGCCCGCCTTGGCATGTGCGATACCCGGGAGGATGAAAAGACCAGAACTTATCATCGCTCCTGTCGAGATGCAGAAGACATCAAGAAGGTTCAACTTTCGCTTAAGTTTTGGCTGCTTCATATCGCATCTCACCCTGTAGGCTCAATCCTGCTTGCTCGGCGCCCTGAGGTCAATGCTTTATTTATGGTTTTATTCGTGATTGCAAAAGCTTGATAGGAAGGCGCCATAAGAGTTGCCTGCAAAACTGGAGTAAGCCTGGGTCCACATTGCCAGAGGCGCTTTCCTAAATTGGTTCACCCCGATAGTCAAGCGTGGCAGGACATCCCTCGCATTTGCTTCCATAGTATTGACACTTGCGGCAATCCTGACCACATGGCGCCGGATGGAGAACGGGCTTGACCTCGCAGCGGCTCCAGGGACTACTTGCCTCGATGGCATCCGTGAACACAACTTCTGCCTCCTCAAGACCAAGCCTTGCTGATGGATCCTTGGCGATGAGATCAAACCACCAGCGTCTGTACTCCGGCAATGCATAGATGCCCATTGTCGAATTACCAAGGGTCGAGAATGAAGCACAGAAGGGACATCTGCCGAACCTTGAAGCTATCGCATCAGCCTGACCTGGGGTTGCTGCGCTTCCCAGGACTACGCCAATAAGAGGAGCTCCATTTGGGTTTTTCATTGGTGCTCCCTCCCGTATGCTCACAAATAGAGTGTAGCAAACAAAGCGGTTGATTTCGACTAGAATATCGGGAGGGCCGGGGGATTGTCCTAAAGCTGTCTTTCGAATCGGGTAGAGTCACAAGGACCGGA
>JAOZOU010000115.1 GCA_029933125.1 bacterium
GTAACCGTCAGAGCAACCCATCTTTCATTTGCTGACCAGCTGTAATATCGTTGCCCCGACACATTACAAAAAAACGGGGGGAACGACAATGAGACGAGAAGAACGAACTACCTACTGGAAAAGCCTTGTTGATCAGCAGACTGACAGCGGCCTGAGCGGAGCGGCCTTCTGCAGGGAACACAACATTAACCCACAGCGGTTTTACCACTGGCGCCGTAGATTCAAGGGAAACGAATCCGGCACCATGTCCACCGGTTTTCTTCAACTTGTCCCCTGCTCAACACATTCAGATAGCGGTATACGCATCTGCCTTGGCGATGAACTGCATATTGAAATTGATCAGGGTTTCGATCCCCTCACCCTTCGCACCGTGATCGAGGCAATCGGAGCAAGAAAGCCGTGCTTTCCCTGACTGCAGCCACCCGCATCTATCTTTACCATGGCCCTTGCGACATGCGAAAGTCCTTTGATGGACTGTGCGGATTGATCCGATCTGAGCTTGGGGCCGATCCTCTCTCAGGATCCCTCTTTGTTTTCTGCAATCGGAGACGGAATATGGTCAAGCTCCTTTATTTCGATCGTGATGGATTCGCCATCTGGTATAAAAGGCTTGAACAGGGCTCCTTCAGACCACCTACAATTGCTTCTGTTGATGGACTGATCGACCGGTGTCAGTTAAGCATGCTGCTGGAAGGAATCATACCAAAAAAAGTGAGCAGGAGGTACGTTTTTATGGGATAACTTGTTGACATATTTATCATTTTATACTATATAGATATCCATGATTGCATCGCTTACAAAGGCCAATGAGGTCATTGAACAACAGAACCTCCAGATAAAAGAACTCATCAAGAAACTCCATTCTTCCCTGCTCAATGTAAAAATGCTCCAGCACCAGGTGGACCAATTACTCAGGCGTGTCTATGGCCGTCGCTCTGAGAAACTGGATCCCAATCAATTGATGTTTGACAACCTGGTACTGGAATCGCTCGAACAACCGGATATACCAATTGAACCCCTTGCTGAGCTGCCTGCTACGGCTGAACCCGAAAAGAAAAGGCCCGTCAAGACCAAACGCAACCATCCCGGTCGCCTGCCTATCGCGGAACATCTGGAGAGAGTAGAAATCATTCTGGACATCCCGGAAGAAGACAAGATCTGTGCGGAAACGGGCAAGCCGCTGAAGCAGATCGGCTGGGAAGTCTCAGAAAAACTCGAGTACAGGCCGGGCAAGTTGTTTGTCAATGTCTACAAACGACCCAAGTATGTTTCCCCTGACAGCATGGCATCTGAACAGGTGGGCGTGATCACCGCGTCCATGCCGGATCATCCTATCGAGAAGTGCAAGGCCGATG
>JAOZOU010000116.1 GCA_029933125.1 bacterium
AACTTCTCTTCGCCTAAAGGCGAGGGATTTCAACCATCCCTGAAAGAGACATTAACATGCTGATGTTTCAAAGACCTTAGTTAAGCGAATGCTGTGCCACAAAACGAGAGGAGAGGGCCTGCTGAAAGTCAATGGCTATAACATGCTGATGTTTCAAAGAAATATTGCTGCAAGGGATTCTGTGTGTACCTCATGAGAGTAAGAAGGGGCCTCCTTTTTTGTCAAGATGCTATGCGGTTATGGAGACTATATGTAAATATAATTGACAGCAGCGTCATGAAAAGGCTCTCTGCCGCTAAGGGACGAATCCTGGCATCCATGATGAAGCATTCTTTTCGTCTCCAGGCAGGAGAACTCACTGTGCAAGCGGAGAAATCGCAGCGAAGGAGACTCTGCTCCTCCCCTTTCAGCGGCATCCGAGGATTTGTGTAAGCATAGTTGACAGGATTCTTCCGTATTCTGTATTGATTACTATATGGAGACATCTCCCACATTCCGACAGGAAGGCCAAATGCAGAAAGAAGGGGAAAGGGCGTCGTTTACAGCGGAAGATTTCGTCCTGTTTTATGAGGTGTCCACGTCGATCCACGCTGTGCTGGACTTGGATGCAATGCTCCGGATCATCCTGCGCAAGATCAAGGCGGCCTTCCTGGTGGAAGGCGCATCCATTGCTCTTCATGATGCAGAGCGAAAGGAATTCTATTTCATCCGAACCGTGGAGGAGGAAAGAAACGGCGATCAGGAGAGTATGAAAAGGATGCGTCTCCCGGACCATCTGGGCGTTGCTGGGTGGGTTTTGCGGAAAAGGCGGCCGGTCATCATCCCGGATGCCTCCAGGGATATCCGATTCTTCAAGGGGCTGGACCTTCAGGAGAGGGAAATTGTAGAATCCTTTCATGCCACGGCAACCAAGACTGGACGCCCCCGGCGTCCTCTATCACGTTATGGCTCGGGGGATAGAGCGAAGGAAAATTTTTCGGGACCAGACCGACCGAGAGGATTTCCTTCGACGGTTGTCGCAACTGGCTGAGCGCGGCGAGTTCATTGTCTACGCATGGTCCTTGCTGCCAAGTCTTCATTTACTTCTCAGAACGGGTAAGACGCCTCTTTCCAAGAATATACGTTAGTTGCTGACCGGATACGCGGGATTTTCAATCGGCGACATAATCGATCCGGGCATGTATTCCAGAATCGATACAAGTCAGTTGTATGCGAGGAGGAGCCCTATCTTCTGGAACTGGTGCGCTACCTTCATCTCAATCCATTGCGGGCCGGGATCGTCAAGGACATTGCCGCGGACTTGATCGATATCCTTATACCGGCCATTCTGCCTTGATGGGACGAATTTGCTTA
>JAOZOU010000038.1 GCA_029933125.1 bacterium
AAGGGAGGCGGCGAAAGGGGGGCGGAAGGTAGGAAGCCTAAATCGAGGGTTGGGAAGTATGGGGTTGTTCTGGCGTGCGTTTTAGTAGTTGTTACAGCTTCTGTTGCTTTTGGGATGGCTTATGAGCCTCCTAATATGGATTCTGAAGCAACAAGCACCTCGACAGGTACATCAACCTCAAAAACTATTAACATTTCGTATCTTATACAATATTCTGAAAAATATGATATTGACCCAATAACATCTCAAATTTCCGTAGATAACATTACATTATTTGGACATAGTTTTTTAGTGGCGGCATTAAATGATGTAAAGAATAACAAAAAGTTAGTATTATATGCAGATTATGATAGCGGTGATATTTATGACCATAGACCTTCACGAGAAGAAGTTATTGAAGTCTTGAAGTCTGACCCAAAGCCATATCAAAAGATGAGCACGAGTCTTATAATGAAAATAAAAGAGGAGTTTGGAGAATTGCCCTCATTTAACGAATCTCAGCTCCGAACTCCTATGATCATCTCACCTCTCCAAAAAAGCCTACCTGTAATGCTCATCGTAAACGATTCAACTAATTTGTCTAAATTAATTAATGTCGTAAACACACACACAACCACCGAGAATTATAGTGTTTGGGATGGTTTAACGATAAAATTTGTCGCAACAGAACTCCCCTTACAACTGTTAGTTAGTTTAGCGAACTTGAGTTATGTGCAAACTGTATGGTATAACGGCGACGAGGTTGATATTAGTCTCGATGATTCTGTTCCAGCCGTCAATGGCGACGATGTTCATTACGCTGGTATATGGGGAAGCTCTGCTGATGTTGGTGTTATTGATTCTGGAGTCGATAGTACACATCCTGATTTGCACTGCGTCATTGCGAGAGAGGATTTTACAGATAAATTGTGGGATGGCTATGACTGGAATCCTGATGATACGCACGGACATGGTACGCATGTTGCAGGAATTGTTGGAAGCGCCGATTCGACATACGAAGGAATGGCGCCATATGCAGATATAATCAGTGCAAAGGTGACTCATGGTGGAGGAAAGTCAAACGATATAGATACCATAATAAGTGGGATTGATTGGGCAATAACTCAAGGTGCTGATATAATACAAATGAGCATCAATATCTATGATGGCGGTGGCGCTACAGATGCGTCCCACGATCTATCAAAGTATGTAGATTATGTTGCGTATTCTAAGTATAAGACTGTTGTGGTATCTGCTGGGAACTATAAATCTGGTAATCCCTTTACAGTAATATTAGCACCTGCCGATGCTTATAATTGCATTGCCGTTGGAGCAACAGATTCAGATTTTGACGCCGTTTGGAGGGAGAGTGGTCACGGTCCAACAACCGATGGCAGGTGTAAACCAGACGTGGTGGCGCCAGGTGAGGATATTAAGTCTTGCAATAACAATTGGTTGGAAACAGGCGATTATTTTGTTTCCAAGAGTGGAACAAGTATGGCAGCGCCACATGTATCAGGTGAAGCGGCGCTTTTGTTTGACTATGGTTATGTAGATCGGAGAATGATAAAGGCGGTTATTTTAAATTCTGCAACAAAACTATCTGACTGGTGGGGTCATCCATTAGATAACCATCAGGGTGCAGGGCAGATTGACGCCTACAAAGCATACGAAACTATTGGAGATGCAAATAAAGTTGCATGGAATTATTTTGATTCGACTAGTGAAAATGAATATGAATATTTTACCATCAATATAGATAATGTGCCGACAACGTTGGATGTTACTTTAGTTTGGGAACGTCATGTGTCAAGTCACACCGCAACGCCACCTTCTTTAAACGATTTAGATTTATACTTATATCGAGGGAATGATGGCGATAATCCGTTATGGAATTCAGTAAGTTCTCATGACAACGTTGAGCACATACATGAGGAAATATCAGAGCCTGGAATGTATGTAATTAAAGTAATTCCATATTCATTAGATACAGGGGGCTGGGAATATAGCGCAATAGCGTTCAGTCATCCATATAGCTATCATGGTAATAACCCTCCGTTTTGCGATGGCACAGATACCAGTTGCGGTATTTATCCAAGTTGTGAAAACTGCAATAATGATGATGGTTGCGAGGATTATGGTACTGGCTGTGAAGACAGGGATTATTATTGCAAGAACAATGAAGAAGGCTGCAAATACACTTACTCAAACAGGCACACAGACTACTGCGATGACTGGGAATATTATTGTAAAGGAGATTCTGTTTGGAAGGATCACTTCTGCCACAACTTCTATTGTGACGGTGGAAAATGCAAGGATCACACGAGTTGGAAAGACGATCAAGTGGTTGAAAACTGCAACGATAAAGATGGATGGAAGAACAAAGGAAGCCCTTATTCCTGCTGTGATGGCAACAAGAAATGCACCTGTCAGGATCAGGAATACTGGGACTGGTACTGCTATGGAACTTCTTGCACGCATCAGGTACTGCCGGAAACAAGAATAGAAAAGACCAGTTGCGTAACCTGCGATGACGGAAACCCCTGCACAGAGGACACTTGCAGTGACGGGGTATGCATTCATGGGAAGTACTGCCCAGGAACGGACGAGGATTGTGGCTGCACCTCCTGCGAGAACTGCAATGACTATGACCACAACTACTGTGATGGAGACGCAGTCTGGTTTGAGGACTGGGGCTGTACCGATTACGAATGCAAAATCGTCGATACTGGGCTCGTCAAGGACTGCAACGACCTCGACGACTGGTACTGCAATGGCGACACGCTGGAGTACCGGGATTATTACTGCTCCGACGGCTCCTGTTCTTATTCCGTCACTGATTTGGAAAACTGCAACGATTACGATGAATGGGTAGACACCGGGAATAAAAGATGGATAACCGACCCAGCGAACGAGTGCAGGGAGAAAGAAGAGAAGGAACAGGATTACCACGACTACACTTGCTCTGGCGGTAAGGGAGGAAGTTGTGAATACAGCGTGACTGGGACACAGAGGGTAGAGACTGGGAATACGAGGGACAAGCCCAACGGAACTGACTGCGGGCTCGACGACTACGACGATTTCGAGAATTATTGCAGTGGAGGAGGAGAAGAAGTCTGGAAGCACAGGCAGTTCCACGATTTCAATTGTGAAGCTGGAGAATGTAAAGATCACACGAGTTGGGAAGACGATCAGCTGGTTGAAAATTGCAATGACCGGGACGATTACGATGACTGGGAGTACTATTGCAAAGACGATGAGGTCTGGCGGCACCAGCTCTTCCACGACTTCTCTTGTGATGGGGGAGCATGCGTCGAAGAGACCAGCTGGGAAAACGAGGAGTTTGTTGAGGACTGCAATGATCGAGACTTCTACGATGAGTTCGTTTATTATTGCAAAGACGATGAGGTCTGGAAGCATCAGTTGTTCCACGACTTCTCTTGTGACAGTGGCTCATGTGTCGAAGAGACTTACTGGGTAAATGATGAGTTTGTTGAGGACTGCAATGATCGGGACGATTACGATGACTGGGAATATTATTGCAAAGACGATGAAGCCTGGCGGCACCAGCTCTTCCACGACTTCTCTTGCGACGAGGGTTCATGCGTCGAAGAGACCTACTGGGCAAATGATGAATTTGTTGAGGACTGCAATGATCAGGACTATTACACGGATTGGGAGTATTATTGCGATGGCAACGCGGTGAGGAGATTTAGGGAGTCCCATGATTTCTATTGTTTTGAGGGTTCATGTTTAGAGGACATCATCCCGGAGGATGAATTTGTGGAGGAATGCAATGACCTCGACGACTGGTACTGCAACGGCAGCGACACGCGGGAATACCAGGATTATTACTGCTCTGACGGCTTCTGTTCTTATTCCGTCACTGATTTGGAAAACTGCAACGATTACGATGAATGGGTAGACACCGGGAATAAAAGATGGATAACCGACCCAGCGAACGAGTGCAAGGAGAAGGAGGAGAAGGAGCAGGAGTTTCACGACTTCTCTTGCTCTGGCGGTAAGGGAGGAAGTTGTGAATACAGCGTGACTGGGACACAATGGATAGAGACCGGAAACACGAGGGACAAGCCAAACGGAACTAAGTGCGGGTCTGACTACTACGATGATTTCGAGAATTATTGCAGTGGAGGAGGAGAAGAAGTCTGGAAGCACAGGCAGTTCCACGACTTTTACTGCACTGCTGGCTCCTGTACGGACCACACGAGCTGGACGGACGAGCAGTTTGTAGAGGACTGCAACGCTCTGGACGACTGGTACTGCAACGGCAGCGACACGCGGGAATACCAGGATTATTATTGCTACGATGGCTCCTGTTCTTATTCCGTCACTGATTTGGAAAACTGCAACGATTACGATGAATGGGTAGACACCGGGAATAAAAGATGGATAACCGACCCAGCGAACGAGTGCAAGGAGAAGGAGGAGAAGGAGCAGGAGTTTCACGACTTCTCTTGCTCTGGCGGTAGAGGAGGAAGTTGTGAATACAGCGTAACCGGGACACAGTGGGTAAAGACTGGAGAGACGAGGGACAAGCCCGACGGGACTGACTGCGGTTGCACAGCAAATAATACACGGAAGGAATGTTCTGAAGGCACTTGTTCTGATACAGGGAAATGTAACGCGACAATTTGTAACGCAGATATTGCTTGCGACGGAAAAAAGCCAGGAGACCTTTGTGCCGCTGACAAAAGATGCAATTCCACTTGCAATTGCGTTTTAGCGGAGCCAAAATTATGCACCGAGCCCGACCCGCCAGACCACGACTTTGGAATTGTTCGGCCTGGCAAGACGCGGACTTGGAGTTTTGAAATAGCCAACTGCGGAGACCCCGTCTCTACGCTGGGTTGGAGTGTGAGAGCGAGCGAGCCCTGGATTTCGGTCTCGCCTTCTTCAGGAACGAACACAACCGTAACCGTGACAATTGACACACGGCTTCCAGAGGGGGGCGTAAAGACCGGCACAATTAACATTGCTTCAAACGGCGGGACGAAGAACGGCACGATTCGCGCGGAGGTCAAGTTAGAGACTGCACCGCCAGGAGAGGAATTTGCGACTTTCGCGACAACCGATGGCTTCTTTGAGAAGGTAGAAGCGGTGGTAGAGGAGACGCTGCCAGAAGAGGGCAAGCCTTCCGGTGTGGAGTTCCCGCACGGCTTCTTCTCGTTCAGGATAGAAAATCTCTCTGCAGAAAGCGTTACAGTTGAAATCGAACTGCCGTCTGAGATGCCGGCTGGTGCGGAATATTGGAAGTACGGACGGACGCCAGA
>JAOZOU010000117.1 GCA_029933125.1 bacterium
TCGTGGTATAGCATTCTCACCTGAGTTGCTGTCCTCTTTTCATCGAGGTCTAACCATTGGAATAAGGTTCCGCCTGTTAAGAGAACTAAGTACAAGTTGCTGTCCTCTTTTCATCGAGGTCTAACGAATCGCAAGGTTGATTCGATGGGTACGAAAGCAAGGTTGCTGTCCTCTTTTCATCGAGGTCTAACAGCCCCGAAAATTGCTCCTTTTATACCTTTTCCGCTCTTTCAATCCTTCTTTTCACATACCCCCATCTGGAATGTATAATAGCCCTACTTATTTATAAAGATCCACAACTCCTCTCTAAACGCTTCACTTCAAGAAAGAACCGTTTATTAAAAATTTTTGCTTGCAAAAATTTTTGTTGCTGTCCTCTTTTCATCGAGGTCTAACTTCCCCGCCATTCCTTTTCTCAGCCGTGGAATCGCAGTTGCTGTCCTCTTTTCACCGAGGTCTAACCATTGTTTCCTATAATATCAGAAGTCTATCATTACGGTTGCTGTCCTCTTTTCATCGAGGTCTAACCAGAAAGTCACGATGCAGAAATAAAGAAATTGAAAAGGTTGCTGTCCTCTTTTCATTGAGGTCTAACCAACTTTTCTATATATGTTGAGGGTATATAAAGGTCGGTTGCTGTCCTCTTTTCATTGAGGTCTAACCACTAATAGATTTGAAAACCTCGAACAGTATATACCGTTGCTGTCCTCTTTTCATTGAGGTCTAACGGGTATTTCTATTGCTCTGAGGACTGCGCAATTGAACATGGTTGCTGTCCTCTTTTCATTGAGGTCTAACGTTCGAATACGTTCCCCGTTGGCGTCTTCGAAGAATCGTTGCTGTCCTCTTTTCATTGAGGTCTAACTCTTTCTAGTCATGGAAGTATCGATTAACGAGTTGACGCGTTGCTGTCCTCTTTTCATTGAGGTCTAACCTTAGGGGAAAATGAGTACCGTAACGTTCTATATCGGTTGCTGTCCTCTTTTCATTGAGGTCTAACCTGGTGCTATATTGTTTGCTTCGCAGAGATACGCGGTTGCTGTCCTCTTTTCATTGAGGTCTAACAGAATATACGACGAAAAGAACCCACAAGGAACGTTCGTTGCTGTCCTCTTTTCATTGAGGTCTAACAAAGCGATTGATAACACCATTGCCATTAAAACGGCGTTGCTGTCCTCTTTTCATTGAGGTCTAACAGCCCCGAAAATTGCTCCTTTTATACCTTTTCCGCTCTTTCATCCTTCTTTCCACATACCCCCATCTGGAATGTATAATAACCCTACTTATTTATAAAGATCCACGACTTTTATAATATCGCTTGCTTCTATGGAT
>JAOZOU010000118.1 GCA_029933125.1 bacterium
AATATCATAGCTGCCGCAAGTCCAAACTCGCTAAGAATACTCTCCCACGAGATGGGATCTATAGGACCTCGTTCTTTCATTATCGCCACAAGAACTATGTCGAAGATGATATACAAACCGATCAACCTGTATATATGTTTCTTCCAACCCATCTTTTCCTCCTGAAACCGCTGCATTGCTATCTCGTACTAACTCTAGGCTTTAGCTAGACATCCAACATCAACATCCACATTCAGTAGAGTCAGAATCTCGTTGCTGAGGAATGTCCTTTTCCTCATAGCTCGGAAGTTCATCTATCCAATGCCATCCTTGGGGATTCAAAGAATATGGGATCTTAAATGTATAAGAACCTTCTAAACCGACTTCTAGTTGTGGGATCGCCCAGCCTACCATTCCAATCCAGTAATCAAACATGGTTCGATCCAAATTGACTCCTACGCTGCCACTATAAATCACAAGAGCGCCGCCTAATCCTACATCCCACCCAGGAATTAGCCTTTCCAATTCCTCCGGAGATGTAACACGACGCTCTCCCTTCCATGTGTTCACATAACCTTCTGCGTATCCGATATCAATTGGCTGCGCGCCTGCCCCGATCGATGCGCCAAGTAAGGAGAGGTAAGCCCGTCCATAGCGATCAACGGTGTAAGTCGCCTTGTACCCGACCCCTAGACCCGCCAAAAGGTCTGGAGCCCACACATCGAAGCCAAGGGAGAACGTAGCAAAATCTGGGAGATCTGTCTTATAGCCATCGCAAAAGGCTCGGCCGTTCAGATAATATCCCTGTAGAAGACTGCGCCATATTATGACGTCTCCGCCAGGAGGAGTCGTGCCTCTTTCTAATGTATGCAAATAAGAGAGCAACTCCCGTAGATCCATATCGTAACCAACCCTTATTGTGCCGTTGTTGCAATGAAACTGTCCTATCGAAACACGGGACTCAATCCCAAATTCACTCACAATTAGCCCGCTCAGAGTATCGTTGCTCTTCGCCTCCTGTAGAAGCCGCAAGAGCCCCCACCTGCCCCCGGCGTATGGTGGTAAGTCTTTGTTACCTGCGAATATCTGAATGACATCATCAAAGTCACTTACTCCCAAGCTATGAGCGATCTCATCATTGCTGAAATAGCCGCTTGGATCTACTCGATTCACCGGGTTGTTTATCACATACGGCCATGCGTTGAAAGTTTGCGGCTGGAACATGTCCGCAGGCCACAGGTCCTTGCTCACAAACCTCCCCACCTCCGGCGCATAATACCGCGCCCGCAGATACACCAACCCCGTGCTCGCATCCCACTGCTCCCCGGTGTACCCATACGGCTCCCCACC
>JAOZOU010000119.1 GCA_029933125.1 bacterium
TAACTGAAAATAAAACGGAAAACATCAAAGAGCTGGAGAACTATACCATAGAAATTTTGTATGTCAAGGAGAACAGAATAGTTGCTGAGATATATACGAAAGAGATTTTGGATATAGCAGATTTGCCTTTTGTTTCCTATATGGACACTCCTCTTAAAGCTCAGTTATTTCCTGATGTGCAATTACGCGAAGGCTTAAAATGCCTTAACATAGAGAAACTACATGGTCTTAACATAACGGGCAAAGGCGTAAAGGTGGCAATAGTGGATTTTGGATTTGAAGGATACGAAGACTTGCTTGGTACTGAACTGCCAGAGAAAGTAACAGTCAAGTCTTTTAGAGGGGATGGAGATATAACAGGTGGTGGCGAAATACATGGCACAGGATGTGCAGAAATAGTTCATGATGTTGCTCCTGATGCGGAGCTATACCTGGTAAACTATGACGGATATACCTACCAACTTGGAGTGTTGGTTCTTCCTTACCTGATTTCCGAGGAGGTAGATATCGTATCTCATTCAGCCGGTAGTACCGCAGGACTTTTTGATGGTACGGATTATAGCTGTCAGATTATAGACGATGCATGGTACAAGCACGGAATTCTGTGGGTTAACGCTGCTGGCAATTCAGCACAGAGGCATTGGGAAGGGATTTTCAACGATGTTGACGGCGATGGTTATCATGAGTTCCTTGTTGGTGAGCTGGGTCAGACGTTTTGCGCGGACAAAGGAGAGTTAGTTGTGCTACACTTGAGCTGGAACGAAACATGGGGCTACGCAGCGCAAGATTACGATTTGTATATATTAAATTCATCTGGAGGTGTAGTGACGGGCTCAGTGAATCCACAAACTGGGTCCTTTGGACATATTCCATTTGAAGGCTGTCGTTTCTTAGCTCCTTATACTGATTGCTTCTACATCGTGATAACGAAGTATAATGCTACAAAACCGGTTCACTTCGAGCTGTATTCCTGGTATCACGAACTTTTGGAAAAGGTGGAGAACAGCAGTCTATGTGTTGAGGCGACTGCTTTCGGATCGATAGCAGCAGGTGCAGTAAGTTGCAGAGATTGTTTAACGTTAGAGCCTTACAGTTCACGAGGACCGACGAACGACGGAAGGCTAAAACCTGACTATGTGGGTCCGGATTGTGTTTCCACCTGTGCCTACTATCCATACGCCTTCTGCGGCACCTCAGCAGCAACACCACACGTAGCAGGAGCTTTTGCATTGCAGTTGTCCTGCATTAAGAAATCCCATCCAGGGCAAAAGGACAATGAATATGGATATGGACTGCCGAATTTCGGCGGTTGATGTGCGATAA
>JAOZOU010000120.1 GCA_029933125.1 bacterium
CTAGTGTTCAGTCCCATTATTAACTATGTTATAATGACGAAGGACTTCATTGGATGTTTTAACCCACTTGAAGGGTACAGGATGTTTGTTCCAATCCCTGATATAATTGTGGATAGACTTAATTAATAACATTTCACTTGTAAAACTTCCTCGTCGCACTCTCTGGCGGGTTAGAATAGAAAACCAAGACTCCACTAAGTTCATCCAAGAGGCTGACGTGGGTGTGAAATGACGATGATAACGAAGGCGTCGTTCAAACCATTTTTCCACCCTGGGGTGCGTGTGGGTACCATAATTGTCGAGAATAAGATGGATTTCACCTGTTGGATATATCTTATCGATCTCGCGCATAAAGCTTAAAAACTCTTGATGCCGGTGACGCTTTGCGCACCGGCCTATGACCTCGGGTTCGGTCAGGTTCAAGGCAGCGTAAAGCGTAGTTGTTCCATGACGCTTGTAGTCGTAAGTGCGGGCGGCTGTATGTCCCGGACCAAGCGGCAAAATCGGTTGGCTTCGTTCCAGGGCCTGAATCTGGGTCTTTTCATCAACACTCAGAATTATTGCTCCTTCAGGAGGATTCAAATAGAGTCCGATAATATCCACGACCTTCTCTACCAGCATTGGATCACGGCTGTATTTGAAGCTTTTCTCACGATGCGGCTTAAGATCATGAGCTTTCCAGATGCGATGAACCGTTGATTTGGGGACCCCTAATTTCTTCCCAAGACGGCGAGCACTCCAATGGGTAGCCTGCTCGGGAGGGGTCAATGTGGCGGCGATGATTTCCGCCTTTTTCTGCTCGTTATAAATCGGTTTGCGGCCCCGCCCTTTCAGATCTTTCAAGCCCTTCATACCGAGGGCGTAAAAGCGGTTGCGCCACAGCCGGGCAGTGTTGATGTTACAGCCAAGACGATCCGCTATCGCATGGTTGGAAAGACGATCAGCGGCCAAAAGGACAATCCTGGAGCGAAGGATGTCACGAGCTTGTGCAGAGGGTGATCGCACGATCTTTTCCAAAGTATGCTTCTCTTCTTTGTTAAGGATAATTGGTACAGGTTTACTCATATCTTCCTCCTTTAAAGTATTAGAAGAAAGATATGACAAACCTGGTTAAAAGTCAAGAATTATTTATTCAATTGTGGGACTGAGCACTAGTTTGCATTTGTGGTGCGCCCCTGAAAAAGCCTGAAAAACTGAATGAGAAGACAGAAGACAGAATACCCCTTCCCAACCCCGGGTGCGGCTACGCCCGCGCCCCTAAAAGAAATCCCCCTCTTATCCCCCTTTTTCAAAGGGGGAGGACCGGGCCCTCTGTG
>JAOZOU010000011.1 GCA_029933125.1 bacterium
AGAACGTGGGCACAGCGCAGCTGATGTCTGCGCGCGCAAGCTCCTCAGCAACCACTCCGACGGTGACTGGATCAGGGTCGGAGCCTCCGTATTGCTCTGAAACAGTCATTCCAAGGACACCGATCTCAGCAAGCCCTGAGATAACGTCGTCAGGAATTCGCTTCTTATCATCGATCTGGCGCAGGGTGGGAGCAATTCTTTCCCTGCCGAAGCTTCCTAGAGTCTGCCTTATGAGGTCCTGTTCTTGCGTGAACTCAAATGAAAGCATAGCTGTACCTCCGGGATTTGACCTCCACCGAATCTGTTGTGCATGCCATAATCCCCCTTAGCATACCAGAGCGCACTGCTTTGCTAAAAGATCTGATTTGGTGGTGGAGACGGTAACCAGAGGGACAATCACGGGGCAAGATGGGCTGGTAAGCTCCTCAATTGGTGACCCTTTCGCTTCCTAATGGGTCTCTGCCGCGCTTTCTAGTTGAATCGAGCGTGTCAGTCTGATACAATAGCAGTGTCGCGGGGTGCGACGCAGCGATTCCTCGAGACGGTGTAGCGAATCATCCTGCCACGCTGACTCCCGAAGGAATCCTACACCAAGTAGTAAGGCTGGTCTTTTCGCAAGGAGGTGGCTCATGGGGAAGCAGCTATGGGTGCTTGCGGTTGGCTTTTGCTTGGGTGCGGGGATCATGTTTGAGCCTGCTTTGGCAGGATCAACTACTGGAGATACTGGAGATTGGGGAGATGCTCCCGATGGTGTATTGGCATATCCTGCATCCGGGGTTGCAGGACAGTTTCCAACGTGTTCAGATCCTCTCGGAAAATACGTCTGGCACGCAGCTGTTGTCGGCGTATATTTCGGCCAACAAGTGGACTACGAATCCGATGGCAATGGAGGCATCTGTCCCTCGTTCACCCCACATAACTTTGACGAGTGCTTTCGGGATAATGATGCCGGTCTCCTTTTTCCTGAGCCGTTTACCATCCTGGGTGACAGCATTGGGCTCTGTCCCGCTGACACCCAAGGTCAAGCCGTTCAGGACACTTGCAAAATGGCCATATGGGGAGTCGATATTGATATTGATCTCGCTCGCAGCGCATATGGCGAGGCCTATGTGAGTGTTTTGTTTGACTGGAACCAGGATGGAGTCTGGGGTGACACTGTTCACTGCGGTACGACATCTGTTCCTGAGCTGGTTTTGCGCAATCTGTATGTGCCACCATCCTACAGCGGGCCACTGTCTGTGCTCGGTCCACCCAATTTCAGAGTAGGTCCCAAGCGTGGCTATGTCTGGGCAAGGTTCACGGTGAGCCCGAGTCCGGTCCTGGCCAACTGGGACGGATCAGGCGTTTTTGAGAGCGGCGAAACCGAAGACTATCTGTTGCTGATAGCCGAGCCATCTTTTCTCTACGATTATGGAGATGCCCCTGAAGGTGAACTCGCATACCCTTCACTCGGGAGAGAGGGACAGTTCCCTACCTGCATGCACATCGGGCGGTATGGGTTCATACAGCATGCTGTGAGCGGCGTGGCCTGGTTTGGTGGGGGAGTTGATGGTGAAGCTGATGGAAACGCAGGTTATTGTCAGCAACCCGTGCCATTTCCACCCTATGATTTGGACGAATGCTTTAAGGACGGCGATGCAGGACTTATCAGACCAGCAGCATACACGATCGCGGGTGGCAATGTTGTACGCTGTAACGACAACTATAACCGTCCGCTTGGTCCGCCCTGTGGGCATGTAGAGTGGGGTAGGGACATCGACGTCTATGCTACAAATAACTCGGGTCCTGAGATGTATGTCAATTTGCTCGTGGATTGGAATCGTGATGGTGTCTGGGGAGGGCAGGATTCATGTGGGGCAATTCCAGTGCCTGAACATGTCCTCGTTGATTTTCTCGTTCCTCCTGGATTCAACCAGCCGCTTTCCGCACTCAATCCACCGTCATTTGTGATTGGACCGGATACGGGCTATTTCTGGACGAGATTCACGATCTGCTCGACGCCTGTCGGTGCTGATTGGAATGGGGAAGGGCAGTTTGAAGATGGCGAAACAGAGGACTACCTTCTCTGGGTGAGCGAGTCATTTGCGGGTGCAGGCAGAGGCTACGAGCCGGGGCAGTTCAAGCTGGGTACGAGCAATCCCAATCCGTTTACTGGGAAGACCTCGATATCCTTTGAGATTCCTTATGACCAGTGGGTCAGGCTTGCCGTCTATGATGCTCTGGGTCGGCAGGTAAAACTCCTGTTTGATACGGTGAAGTTGGCAGGAAAGCATGAGATTGTCTGGGACGGAACAGACGCTTGGGGTCATCAGGTCACTCCAGGTATATATTTCCTCAGGCTGGAATCAGCTGGCTACACAAGAACTCAAAGGCTCGTGCTCATAAGATAAGAGCAGACGGCTTTTTGTGAGGGAAGGATGGGCAGGGAGAATATCCCTATTGTCCAGTTGACTTGTGAGCCTAGTTGTGTCTATTATTGTTGTAGATAGGGTGAGCAACCTGGCGAAGACATGGTGGAGGTTGCTCCGGTCGGAGGGCAGTTGCAAGCCCCAGTGAAAACTTATTGGGCTGCGACGAAACTGCCGGTGTCGCAAAGCCGGAACCAAGGGCTATAGAGTCCTGCTGGCGAAGGATAGCCAATGCCTCGTCTGAGATGTCGATTCGCATCGACACAGCGTGAATGTCCCCAAGGGTTGGTAAGCGCCGCTACCTTCTTCATCTGCTCCTTCAGAATCAAGAGGAATATTGGCATCATCTGATGCCAGGTTGACAATGCATCCTTTTGCTCTCTCACCTCGGATATTGCTGTCACTTCGGAAGGGGGTGAGCTGCAATGAAGTGTCCGAGATGCGATTCTGAGAACTCACCTTCGAATCGTTTCTGCACCGTGTGCGGATCTGAGCTTGACCTAGCGGACGAGATGGACCTGCCAACACGTGCACGGGCGTCGCAGTCTTCCCCTGGCGTACCTTCCGTCGGGGACATAGTGGCCGGTAAGTATCGCATCATTGCCCAGCTCGGTAGAGGTGGTATGGGGGTCGTATTTGAAGCTTTTGATATCACACTCAAGCGTCGTGTTGCCCTAAAGTTTCTCCCCTCTAACCTTACTTCGAGTCTGGAAGCAAAACAGCGTTTTGCTCGGGAAGCTCAGGCTGTCTCGAAGCTCGATCATCCCAACATTTGCACCATCCATGAGATCGATGAAACCCCGGCTGGTAACACCTTCCTGGCAATGGCGTGTTATGACGGTCAAACGCTTGATCGTCGCATCAAGGAGGCTCCGATAAAGCCTGAGCAGGCGACTGATATTGCCATTCATATTGCCAGTGCTCTCAAAGCTGCGCATGCCAAGGGTATTGTACATCGCGACATAAAACCTGCGAATATCTTTCTGACTGAAGATGGACAGGTTAAGGTGCTTGATTTTGGACTCGCGAAGCTGGCCTCGGAGCTAAGCATCACCAGAGCGGGTACAGTTGTGGGTACAGTGATCTACATGTCACCTGAGCAGGCTGGTGGTGGAGTGGTCGATCGCCGAACGGATATCTGGTCGCTTGGTGTTGTCCTCTATGAGATGCTTACGGGCCAGCGACCCTTTAGGGGGGCGAACGAGCAGGTAGTTATTCGCTCGATTCTTCATGAAGAGCCAAGACCCGTTTCGCGGTCTGTGCGCAAGCCGCCCTCGGGACTTGATCGGATAGTTGGGAGATGTCTGAGGAAGAATCCATCCGACCGATTCGCTTCAGCCGAAGTTCTTCTTGAGGAACTCGAAGCAGTCAAAGAGAACCTTTCTTTCGGGTCAATACTCAGAAGGCACTTTAGGCTGACACCAGGGTCACTTCGTCGGGGAGTGCTGCTGGGTGCAGCCGGTCTTGCTCTTGGGCTTGCAATTCTGCTTGGCATGAGTCCGGCACTGCGGCAACAGCTGCTCCAATCCTTCGGCTACAAGGTATTGCCTCGTGTGAAGTATGTGGCAGTGCTGCCGTTTCGTGTGGAGGGGACAAATCCCGGGAGACGAGCTTTCTGCGATGGACTGACCCATGTGTTGACGGGCTACCTGGGCAGGCTTGCCACTTTCGATGAATCCTTCCATGTTGTTCCGGCGGCTGAGATTCAAAGTCACAATGTCACGGTCGCTGGTCAGGCACAGCGTGAGGTGAGTGCCAATCTTGCCATCGAAGGGACTTTCGAATCAGCAACGGGTGGTGACGTGCTCACGCTCAATCTGCTCGATACGAAGACCTTCAATGAGCTCGAGTCAATCAGACTCGAGGGTCCAATTGCCAATCTCTCAACCTGGCAGGATAGCCTGGTAGCAAGGGTCGCCGGAATGCTCGGGGTGAGGATAAGGCCGGAGGCTCTAGCTAGTCTCGATGCCCTCAGAACGACTGTGCCAACTGCATATGAATACTACCTTGCCGGCACGGGCTATCTCCACCCCTTTGGGGGTGAACCTCGCATAGATAGCGCCATCGTCTCATTCAGGCGATCAATTGAAGATGACCCATCCTACCCACTGCCGTATGCGGGACTTGCACTGAGTTATCTCGAAAGATTCAAGGCGGGTGGTGATACGGTAGCCCTTGCTCAAAGCATAGATCTCTGCCAAAAGGCGATTGCTCTTGATTCCGGGATTGCTGACTTCTATGTTGCGCTGGCTGAGGCATACTCCGCTCAGGGTTGGTTTGAACTGTGCCTCACTATCCTCGAAGAGGCAGCATCTGTTGACTCGGGCAGTTTCGAAGTAAACCGTGATCTAGCGCGTGCATATGCGAAAGCGGGCAAGCCTGAGGATGCTGTTGGCGCTTACAAGCGTGCCATAGCTGCATATCCTACGAGTTATCGCACCTATCACGAGCTTGCTGCCCTTTACATAACTCATGGGCTCTATGATGACGCCATACCGCAACTAGAGCGTATGATAGAGCTCGGGCCTGATCGAACGGCCGGCTACACCAATCTTGGTGTTGTCTATTTTCAACTCGAACGCTGGAAAGACGCTGAGGAGATGTTTCTACTTTCTCTCAAGATTAGCCCAACTCTTTTCGTATACTCCAACCTTGGAACAATCTATTTCTTCCAGGCACGCTATGCGGATGCTGCAAGAATGTATCAGAAAGCCCTTGAGATCTCAGATGGCAACTACCTCTACTGGGCCCACTATGCGGAAGCCTGCTACTGGACGCCGGGTCAGCGGGATAAAGCGATTGCTATCTATCGGGTTGCCGCATCTCTTGCAGAGGCAAAGCTCGAGGCGAGCCCGCAGGACCCTGCAATCCTTGCCGATCTTGCAAGCTACTACGCGATGATGGGTGAGGATTCGAAGTCTTTTGCGCTGCTTGATAGTCTCATAGCACTTGATCCTTCGACCACCAATACTGTCTTTCGGATTGCGGAAACCTACGAGCAGCTTGGCATGCGCGATGAGGCTCTCAAGTGGATCAGGAAGGCTCTCGAGGTGGGCTATCCGGTTATCCTGGTTGATCGTTATCCCGGGCTCAGATTGCTGAGGGCCGATGAGCGTTTTCGGAGGCTAAGGCAGGAGTTTCAGCAGCTCCATACGAGGAATACGAGTGAGTGATTCGTAAAGCGGGGGCGTCAGGGTCGAGTCAACCAGTGAGCGAGAGGAGGGATCAAAGTGCCAGAAGTCAGGATCATAAGCCACGGTAGCAAGAATATCGTCTGGCCACCATGTGTCATCGTAAAGGAGGGTGAAACTGTAACCTTCAAAGCAGTCAACACCGAAGCTAAGGTCTTCTTACCAAGGCCTGAGCTATTCGAGTTCGAAGATAATCCACGACCTTCGGGAGGTGGAAGCATGGCTGCGTCCCGAGGGGTCTTAAAGGTCAAAGACAGACCTGTTGCTGTCAAGGTGAAGTTGCGCTCAGCATCTGCCGGCGTTGCACCTGGAGGGAAGGAGCCCCCTGAGGAAGTCCGGGTTGCTTCGTCGTTGCCCACGATCTATCCATATGCCGTCTACTGTGAGAACGGTAACGACTTTGCCGAGGGAAACAGTGCTCCTTTCATGGTGATTGAGCCCCCCGGTGGCTAATGTTTGTCAGTGTTCTAGAGACTTCGTCGCAGTAACCGAGATGAAGAATGGGAAGGTCTGCTCGATAGAGGGGTTGACTATATGACACTGGTTTAGGAGCGAAGCAAGTTCCGACCCGGTAAATGACACTTTTACGGATTCTGTCACCTCGTCGTGTGAAGGAATCAGGCGGATCCACCATACTCTTCTGGTGTCAACGATATAGAGAGTTCCTCCTGGCCTAACAGCCTGCCACAGGTTTTGAAGTGCCTGCCTTGGTCTTTCCCAGTGATGCAGAGCGTATGTTGAATACACCAGATCGAATTCTCCAAGACCTTCAAATGTAGCTCGATCAGCTACGTCTCCAATCACGAAGTCGAATCTGTTGGCCAAGCCCAGCGCATGGATATGCTCCTCAGCGAGCTCCATCATTTCACTGGATATGTCGAGACAAACTATCGTGATTTCGCTCATTGCTTCTGCCAGCATTCCAGCCAGTATCCCGGGTCCACAACCGGCATCCAGGTAGCGACCCGAGATCTTGAGTCTCAATATGCGCTTGAAGGCAGATCGATAGGCAACAATGGCTAGCTTCTTCATCATGCGGGTATAGGCAAAGGGGTCGGCAATTGCACCCTTATGCCCTTGTCTTGATAGTGTTGTTTTCATATTAGGTCGTGTCATGTCAGGTTTCATGAGCCTTAAGGCAGCTCCTGATCCAGGCAAGACTGCGTTGCTTCATACGCCTGACTATTGCTTGCCCCTTTTCTTTGCTTGCCGCTGAGGGATAGCCCTGGCAACCAGGCGAACCTGGAATAGCGTTTGTGCACTCATGAGTCAGATAAGCCTTCATCTGTTCTTCTGGGATCTCGAAGTCTTCGATTTTTTCTATTCGTACTTTATCAGGAAAAAGATACAGCATAACGGATGTCTCAACTTCGCAAACATGCTTGACCGTCTCTTGCCTCTCAAGGATGCCGGTCAGGTCGATGTCGTAGAGATCAAGCACGAATACCCCTCCGCATCCAGTCTCCCTGAGAGCCTTGAGATGGAAGGGGTCCCCATGGGCTGTAATAAGGAAGAAACTCTTAAAACCCTGTGATTTCCACCAATCAAGGATCGTTGCAAGCAGGTTTCGCAGATCCTCCCAGCCGACCGTTGTCGAACCCGGGAAGACCCTGTCACAGGGAAGGCCTACACCGTAGTTAAAGGTTGGAGCAACGAGCACCCCAGTTTCTTGTGAAGGATAATTTGCAATATGTTCGGCAACAAGCGTATCCGTCGCAAGCGGCAGATGCTTTGAGTGCTGTTCGCACACTCCAAGGGGCACAATGAGGGATTCATTCTGCTCAAGATAGATCCTCACTTCTTCCCAGGTGAGCTCCGAAAGATACATAGTGCGCAGCAACTTGGCCTTCTCGGAAGTTTAATTGGGCACTTGGCGTAATCCAATGAGTTCTTCTCCTTGAGCCTATTAACTTGGCATGCGAATGTCAATCCCTTCGACGATGGTTCTCGATTTCAACAAACTTCTGAGCTTCCAGTTACCCCTTTCCAGCGCTGGTCAATCTGCGTGCCTTGGGATATGCGCATTCTTCGCTAATTGTGCCCCGGGGAAACGTGATCCGCTCAAGAGGCTTCTCCTGCACACACGCTATTCTCTTAAAACATAAGGTCCTGGCTACACCTCCTTTTGGATTGCCCATTTGTCGGTGCCTAAGCTAGGCTCCCCAGCGCTGGAGATTGTAAAGCCTGTATAGCTTAATGGATAAGCCAGGATCCTTCATAATCTCGAGGGGTAGCAGTGAATTCCGCATGCACCGTCCGAGTTATTTCCGTCTCGCAGGCAGCCAGTTATTTCGGCGATATCGCATGTTGCTCTGCATTCGCAGGGGGTTGAAAAAAATCAAGACACTGAAAAAATGCTTGAACAGGTCCGCATGCTATGATACGGTAGTCATGAGATAGTAATTGGTCTGCCGGAGCGGGGCGCACCTACACCTTTGGCTCGTAAGCAGAATTCGCCTCCCGGGTAGGAATCGTTTGATAGGGGTGGGAAGCATTTCATTCACCCTGAGCCTGGTGGATCACAATTTCCAGGACAAGCTTCGTTCCGGATAGCTGAAGGAGGTGGTGAGCCGACCCTAAAGAAGCTTGCGGGGCATCCCTTCCTATTGGGATTGCCACACGACTTCAGAGTATGATGCTTCTGCGAGGCATCGCCAGAAGATCGCAAGGAGGGTGTCATGAACATACGTTTTCTTGCAGCAATTTTCATTGGTTTATCTGCTTTCTTGCTTATCTGCCAAGTGTCATGGGCTGAAAGAGCCACGGATGAGGAGATGAGGTGGGTTTGCCAGAACTGGCTTTCCTACATTGTCCATGAAACTGGAGACTGGGCGGGTTCACAGACGCCATCTATATCTGGGGTTCAGGAGATCTCCTCGGATGGGAATGTAATCGCTCACTACTTCGAAGTCTCACCAAATGGGTACGTCGTAGTGCCTGTTCTTAAAGAGCTTCCCCCTGTGAAGGCATACTCTGAGGATTATCAGCTCGACCTTGGGGTAAATGTCGGGTTCCCTCAGTTGCTTCGTCAGGACTTAGCTCGCAAGATCCATAAATGGTTAGAGATTTATGGGAGCCTTGACGCCACGCGCCCCTCTACGGGCGACCTTCACTTTGGTCCAGACCACAAGCCAGTGTGGAGTCTCTTTGCGGCTGACCCCGCCATATTCCGGTCAAAGCTTCGCCAGGGCAGACTGGCAACACTTTCTGAGGTAGGTCCCTTGCTCACAACCTCCTGGCATCAGCGTGCACCGTATAACAATCTGTGCCCAATGGGGGATGGAGGACGCTGTCTCGTAGGCTGTGTAGCAACAGCAGCCGCCCAGATACTGAACTACCACCGATGTCCCACTAACGGAATAGGTAGCCATTCATACGGCTGGGATGGTGATCAGAGTTGTGGCGGCAATGTTGGAGGAGGTACTTTGAGTGCTGACTTTAGCGATGCCTACGACTGGGCCCATATGCCAGATAGTTGCACGGGTGGCTGCACACCTGAGGAGGAAACCGCTGTTGCTGAGCTTTGTTACGAGGTTGGTGTAGCGTTCAACATGGACTATGGAGTTTGTGGATCAGGAGCAAATACTGCTTACGCTCTTACGGTTTTTCCAACGTACTTCGGTTACGACGGAAGTATTGATCGTGAGGATCGTGACGAGCATACAGCTGATGAGTGGTTCAACATAATCAAGGATCAGATCAACGCGAATCAGCCAATGCAGTACAGAATAATCAGACACTCCATAGTATGTGATGGGTGGAGAGATACCGGTGGGATGAAGCAGTATCACATAAACTATGGATGGGGAGGACCTAATACAGGGTGGTTTACCATAGACAATATTCCGGGGACTCAAGACCCTGATGAGGAGTACCTTATCCGGAACATAATACCAGGTTGCATTCCCAACAATCCTCCAGTTGCACTGTGCAAGGATGTGACGGTTTCCGCAGACCACAACTGTAAGGCAAATGCATCTGTTGACAATGGCTCGTATGATCCGGACGGGGATCCTATCACGCTTACCCAATCTCCTGCGGGTCCCTATTCACTTGGTGTAACTGTGGTCACCTTAAGAGTAGAGGATGACCACGGCTTGCAGGATGAATGCACTGCGACTGTGACCGTGCTTGACAACACTCCTCCAGCTATCACATGTCCGACAGACGTAACAGTTGAGGCAACCGATGGCTGTGGGACTCCAGCTAACGATCCACAGCTTGCTGGTTTCTTCAGTAGCGTTTCAGCCTCAGACAACTGCGATGCGAGTGTTGATATCGTTGACAACCGTCCTGCTTGTTTTCCTCTTGGCACGACGGCGGTCACTTTCACTGCAACCGATGATGCTGGGAACCACGCATCATGTACTGCTGATGTGACGGTTGAGGATACCACGCCACCCGACATCTTTTGTCCCGACAACATCACAGTTGACTGTAATGGACCAGGTGGTACATATGCGAGTGATCCCCAACTTGCGGATTTCTTTGCGGGGGTTTCAGCCACCGACATTGTTGATCCCAATCCAGTTATCACAAATGATGCACCATCGTTTTTCCCTCTTGGCACCACCGCAGTGACATTTACCGCAACAGATTTTTCTGGCAATTCGAGTACGTGTGTCGCACAGGTGACAGTTGTTGATAGAGGGATAGACGTATGGCTTGAGAACTTGAGAGCGAACCCTGGCGAGACAGTTCTAGTTCCGGTTAGGATTCAGGATGTGACAGGTTGGGGAGTTATGGGTTTTGACATGGAGATCTGCTGGTGTGACATACCGGCTGGGCTGCTTCAATATCAAGAATGCCTGCCAGGTGAGGTTATGAGCAATTCAGGCTGGGGCGATCCTGTATGTGGTTCATGTGATGGTAGTTGCATACATGTAGCTGGTGCTGGTGCGGAGCCACTCGAGGGCGAGGGAGTACTTTTCTATCTCAAGTTTAGGGTGAGTGCTAATGGCAAGCCCTGCATGTGCTGTGATATCTGGTTTAGGGACATTGACCTGTATGATCCTGAAAGCCCTCTTCAGGTTTGCTGGCAGAATGGCTCGGTGTGCGTTGACTGGTGCGAGATAGCAGGTGTCGTAAACTACTGGAAGTGTTGTTATGACGAGTGTGGAGAGCCGTACTATCCCATGCAGTTACCTGACGCTTTTCTGCATCTTATGGACTGCAGTGGCAATCACCTAGCGAGCCAGCATACAGATGAAGATGGTCATTATCTCTTCGACTGTCTTGACCCCTTGTCTGAGGCAGAGGAGTGCTACTGTGTTGACGTAGCATATTGCCCTATTCTGGACGTTATCTCAGCCTTAGACGCTTCGCTTGTGCTTAGGAATATAGTTTGTCTCGATGATCTTGATGATTGTCCATTTGAGTCGTGTGGAGAGGTGGTCTATCCTCAGCGGGTTGCTGCTGATGTTAATTGTTCTGGTATGATATCGGCCATGGATGCTTCCTTGATCTTACAGTACGTGGTCGGTCTCATAGATGTATTCCCATGTCCGAGCATGTGGGAATTCTACGCTCTCCCGTGCGACTGTGTCCATTACTGTTCGGCTGAAGTGGACTGGATTGGTGTGATGCGAGGTGATGTGACGGGACCGCCATGCCCGCCGGGTGCTCCCCTGCTTGCAGCAGCAAGCGGTACGAAGGTCTCATTTGGCAATCCCACTCACTTCGGAAATAGGATAGAATTGCCTGTAAGAGTCGAGGGAGCAAGGGATGTGATGGCTGTTGAGCTTACGATGAGATATACCCTTGAGGATTTCTCAATTGTTTCAGTTGAGGCAACAGGTCTCTCGGATGGCTTCTCAATAGCATATAACCCCTCAGGAGGTCTGCTGCGTATAGCTATGGCCGGTATGAACTCCTTTAGCGGTGACGGAGCGATTGCGACCATCGTGCTTGAGAGGAAGCGCAGTCGTGGTGCACCGGCTCTTGGTACAGTTAAGATTATTGAGGCTAAGCTCAACGATGTGCCTGTGGCGGTTGAGGGATTCATGCGGAACCGCAAGATGGCGTTAGCACTTGGGCCTATTGTGCCTAATCCTTTCGCTGATGCTACCGTGATTAAGTTCAACATGGCAGAGGAAGGACCAGTGACTGTGAGTATTTACAATGTCAGTGGTCGGCTTGTGGCCACTCTTGTTGATGGCTCTTTGTCTGCAGGTGAGCACCGTGTGATGTGGGATGGGAAGGACGCAGGAGGACAGAAGGTAGCGAGAGGTGTTTACTTCTGCCGCATGACAACAGATAGGGGAACACAGATGCGGAAGGTGGTCCTTATCGATGGAGCCACGCATTAGGGTCTGGCACAGCCCGGGGTAATAGTGCGAAATGACCTCGGTTGGATGATCGAAGACAAGATGGGAGAGGGGGCTCACTGCGAGCCCCTGATCCTCATCTTGCTTATCTGGGACGGTGGAACTTGAGGTGCTGACCAAGAACAGACCATCCTGTTGGTGAACAAATCGCTACCGAGAGACACACATAAAACCATCTAAAAACCTTGACAAAGGTTGGGTTCCCCTGCCAATATCGCTGCATCCTCAGACGCCAGCTGACATAATTTCCTCGAGGGGACTCAAGTGATCGGTGGTCGTAAGCAGATCTTGGTACTCGCGCTCCTGATTCTAACGTGTGCGATACTTGCCTTCTTATCATTTGCTACTGGCTTGTATGAGCAAGCCGGAACTTCTCAGGGACTGGTGGCAACTCTCCCATCGGTAGCACCATGGCTACTTGGGCTGGCGAATGCGGGTATCGTAGTTGCGCTCTATGGTTTGCTGGGAATTCTGGGGCTGTACCTTGCGAGTAAGGCGGGCCTGCCAGGTGTCTTTAGAGCGCAAGCCGGTTGGAAAAGATGGATTGGGCTTCCCATGACCATAGGTTTGGCTGTGGGCGGCGTGATAAGCTTGCTCGATCTAATCTTCCGCTTAGGTTGGGCTGGCTTTGAACATCCAGCCTTGCCCATGTCACTCATCGCCTCAGTGACCGCTGGCATTGGAGAGGAGATAATCTATCGAGGATTGGTGATGGCTTTGCTTGCCACGCTTCTTGGTTCGATAATGCGGGGCTCAACAGCATCCTTATCCATATGGCTCGCGAATGCAATTGCAGCGATCGCCTTTGCAGCAGCTCACCTTCCAGGTGTAATGATGATGCTCGGGGTTAGCAGTGTGAGCGAGATACCTAGAATTGCAATCACAGAGCTTTTCGTACTCAATGGAATGGTTGGCATCACGGCGGGTGAGCGCTATATGCGAGATGGATTGGTGGCGGCAATTGGTGTCCACTTCTGGGCTGATATCGTCTGGCACGTTATCTATCCCGCTATCTGGGCCTGATATATACCTTCACAACCCCCAGGATGGAGCAAATACCTCGTTGAGGTAAACATCTCACGGAGCATACTTGGAAAAGCTCAAGCGTCCTATCTCAGCTTGCAAGCTTTGCTGACAATTCTACTTGTAGGCGCTTCGAGGATAATTAGATAAATACCGGGAGCAACAGATTTTCCCGAAGTGTCGGTGCCATCCCAAGTCAAGGTCATCTGTCTGCCGTAGGGGTGAGTATAGCCCGACGAACCATGTGTGAGCATTCTTACAAGACGCCCCTCAATGTCAAAGATTGCAAGATGGCTATTGCTTAAGCCAGGGCCGTATACGCATATCGAGGTGGAGTTGCCAAATGGGCTTGGTGAGACCACAATTCTGGGACTTGAACCTTCATGAGGTTCTTGCACTGACGCTATGGCTTCATCGTAAAGGAGAATGACACTTTCATCTTCAGGGCAGCCAACATAGATGAAGCTACTCTCCGCATCAACAGCGCATCCTCTGCCGTGGAGTTTGATGAGCCAGACGCTCTCACCAATCGTGTTGTCAGGATCAATCACTGTGAGATACCGATCCGTGGCTACATAGGCTCGACCAAGCACTTCACTGACAGCAACCTGGTCAGGAAAATCGGTTGTGGGGAGGTCAGCTTCGACCGTAAGCTCGGTGCCATTTACTACCCAGATCTCGGTCGTGTTAAGTCCGGTAACGTAGATTCTATTGGTTTGCTCGTTGATGGCAATATAGTTTGGCTCCCAGGTACCACTTAGACAGATGGAGTCGGTTATCGTATTGGTTGCACCATCCACAGCATAGAGCATCCCCATCCATGTCGTAACATATATCATGTTGGTCTCGTGGTTAACTTCGACGTCGAGAGGTGACCATGGAAATGCGATTGTCTCAAGCGATGTGCCTGTAGATGCTTCAAGGACGCTCACACTGCGGCTGGCATTGTTTGCAACATAGAGTCTATCAGTGACTTCATTGACAGTGACTCCTCGCGGTGAAGAACCCACAATGAGGGTGTCGAGTGGATTGCCTGTCGCAAGATCAAGAACAACGAGCGTGTTGGTATCCGGCAAGGTCACATAGAGTCGATCCACAGTTACCCCGGCAACGGAATTACATGCTCTGATTTCACCTGGGCTGTAGCCCACGGTTTGATCCCAGACGAGCGTTGCAGTGGCAGGCTCATAGCATCTTACATTGTTTCCAAGCCAATTTGTTACATACCATCTGCGACCAGTCTGGTCGACTGCGACCTCTCTAGCATAGAAGGCGAGCCTTATGGTTGCAACAGCTGCGATGGTAGCACCATCAACAACTGAGATGTCGTTGCTCCCATAGTTGGTGACATAGATCTCATTGCTATCTGGATCGATAGCGATTCCACCTACCGGATCACGCCCAACTTCAACTGAATCAATCGGGACATCATTCGAACCATCGATAGCGTAGACCAGTCTGCTACCTGCACACACCACGTGGATCATGTTCCTCACGCTATCGACACAGATATTGTGAGGAGCCGCACCCACAGGGATGGTGGCAATGACTTGGTTAGTGCTACCGTCGATGACTGATACCGAATTGTCATCCCTCTCGGCAACGTAGATAAGGTTGCGCAGGGGATCTACGCAGATGCCTCGGGGGTAGGCTCCAACCGCTATGGTGGCAATCACCTGGTTTGTGTACCCATCTATAACTGAGACCGTTGACTCGCTGAGATTCGCGGTATAGATGCGGTTGGTCACGGGGTTGACACAGATTCCGTAGGGGAGAGCACCTACTGTGATCGTATCGACAGACGTGTTCGAAGATGCATCTATCACCTGAACGCAATTGTCAACGTCACAAGCTACATAGACAAGGCCTGTCGAGGGATTGACACAGATTGCAACCGGAGACGAGCATGCTGGTATTGTTGTGATTTCCCTAAAGAGATCGGTATCGACAACTGAAATTTTGGGTCCGCCCGTGTTGGTGACATAGACCCGGTTGAGATCGCTATAGACTGCGACTGCGTGTGGGAAGTCACCGGTGAGCTGAACGTTAGCTATGACCTCACGAGTTGTGGCGTTAATAACAGCTAGCCTGTAAGGATCCTCCAGACCTGCAACGTAGACTCTTCGTTCGACCTGGTCAACGTCTATCCCCCAGGGACCTTTCGCCATTCCCGGAGGCATCATCGGCATTACCTGGCGGATTGAGACACTTGAATTTGAGGGACCTGCGAAACATAGAACGCAAGCCAGCGTAAGGCATAGCAGTGAAAGAGCTCTCATTACTGATCACCCCCCAGGCTGTGCCAAGAATTCTCAACATTGATCTAATCGATGGTTGAGGTGGATCGCGGGGTGCATACCACTGCCTCTGGTTTTCTCCTGATCTCATCATACCCCGCATACCTGCGGGTATAGCTACTTAAGCGTATTTACTCTATGGCTCTGGGATACACTCCCACGAAAAGTCGTGTCGGCAGTTGGCGCTGCAACGTGAGAGGCTAAAATCCAGATCACCGAGAAATGAGAGATGATGCCCAGAATGATGATTGCAGCATAGGCATGGCCTACGATTGCGCCGAGCATAATCCCAAAAAGTCTGAGATCACGCTTGCTCATTTTGGCAATCGTACTCGCTGGAGGTGGTGCTCCATTCCTTATCTGGTACTCTTTACGGACGTAGCTTGCAAGGATGAAACCTGTAAGGGGTATGAGAGCAAGACCAGCTATCCAGATTTCATGCTGCCTCATGAAATAGGCATAAGTGATGCCAGCCACGAGTGCAGCGTCGCCATAGCGGTCAAGAATGGTATCGAGGCAGGCGCCAAAGGGTGATTGCTCACCTCGGATTCTTGCTATCTCACCATCGCAGCCATCGAGAATTGAGCTCAATTGAACTATGAGACCCGCTATTGCCCCAAGGAAATAACTTCCCCGGCCCAAGAGGAAAGAGGCTGCAATGCACATGATGAAGCTTATAATCGTAACTGTGTTCGGGCTAAGAGGCGTCCTTGCCAGGCGAGTTGATATGCGGCTGGACAACTTGCGATTAAGCACGGTTGCAATGAGACCGTCTTCTGATGGTTTCGAAAGTTGACTAGCCACGTTATCACCTCCTGTTCACTAAGCTCTCAGTCCTAACGCACAAAAGATAACGGGTGACTAACCCTTGTGGAGAGCGTGAGCAACTTTGTAGCGAGTCTGGTAGCGATGAATTGAGGTGAGCAGCTTCACCGAGTCTCCACCAATTGATACTCGCATTCCTGCTCTCCCATCCATATGATACAGTGGAACCACTCGAGGCGTCAAGTCCTCATTGGCATTGATAGCTTAATAAATAGATGCGTGGGTGCAAAGCTTTGTCAGCAGGCGCTGCGGAGTGCCTAAATTGATACAAATTACGACATTATATGTACCCACTCAGGCGTTTGCCTCGTGCAAAGCTATGAAGCCCAAGAAGATTGCTTCTGGTCCTATTTACACGCTTGGGACTAGCAAGCGCACACTGGCTGAATTCCTTGCTATCCTCAAAGCCAGCTCAATATCCACCGTAGTGGATGTGCGCCGTTTTCCTACCAGTCATCTCGAGCATTTTCGACAGGAGAATCTCAAGAAGGCGCTTGAGGATGCAGGGATAGGGTATTGCTATGCTGGTCATGAGCTTGGTGGCTACCGCAGGGGTGGCTATGAGGAATATACGAAGAAGGAGGCTTTCAGGGCGGGTATAGAAAGGATCGAAAACCTTGCTCGCCGTGGAAGCGTCGCTATCGTATGCGCCGAGAGATTCCCCTGGCGGTGTCACCGTCGCTTCATCGCGGCGCAACTTACACGGTGTGGCTGGCAAGTAGTTCATATCATCGATCCAGATAGATTCTGGACGCCTAAGGCGTGATTTAAGTTGGCACGCCCCTCATCAAGATGCTATGCTCTCGTGCGGCTATGAGTGGGCACAGGAAGATAAGGTTTAGCCTCAAAATACCCGCTCGAAGATATCTCCGATACTACGAGGGTACTGTAAAGTGGATTCAGGTCAAGGCATTTGATGGCACTAGGGTGCGTTTTCCAGCTTCGGTTCTCAGGCAATTTGTAACCCAGGATGGCATCGAAGGGACATTTGAGATAACGGTTGATGAGAACAACAAACTCATTAGGATCGAGAAGCTTGGCATGGGTTAGTGCATTTAGCTCTAGCATTGCAATCAGGCTGATCTTAGGCAAGTGATACGGGAGAAATGACAAGATGAATATGGCTGGTGAGTCCTGGACGCACCCTGCTCGCAAACCCTACCGCTTCACTGTTCTGTTTGTCGTCTGCTTCATGATCTATGGGAGCTATTTCGCCTACGACAGCGTCGGGGCCATAGAGGATTATCTCATGGTGACACTCGGAGTTGGTCAGAAGGCTATTGGCTTGATGTACTCGATGTACAGCTGGGGTGCCATAGCCACACTGCTCTTTTGTGGCTGGCTAATAGACAGACTTGGAACCCGTAGATCGAGTCTCATCTTCTCAGGCGTGGTGACGGCAGGAGCAGCTTTGGTCGCCGCAGCTTCGGAAATAACAACAATACACATAGGCAGACTGATTTTTGGAGCCGGCTCTGAGGCTCTTATAGTTGCTCAAAGTGCAATCCTTGCTCGCTGGTTCAAGGGGAAGGAGCTCGCCTTCGCCTTCGGTGCTGCCATCACAATCGGGCGTCTTGGTACCCTGTTTTCCTTCAACACGGAAGCCCTCATAGCAGAGACCAGGGGTCCGACGTTTGCGCTCTGGGTTGCAGCAGGCCTTTGCCTTTCTAGCATGGTTGCCAATGCCGTCTATTTCCTTATGGACCGCCACGCTGAGCCTATCCTTGGCTTAGCTGAAAAGGGCACTGACAAGGTTGTTCTGAAGGATATCTTCGGGTTCGGAAAGGGCTTCTGGTATCTCACCCTCATCTGCCTTTGCTTCTATTCGGCTATTTTCCCTTTCACTGCTCTTTCAACAAACTTCTTCCACGAAAAATGGAATCTTCCACTTACAGCTGGTGGGGGGGAAGGTTTCTTTGCAAGTGTTTTTGCCAACTTCAGGCACATGTTCTCAACAGCCCCCGGAACGACCTCAATAATCGTCTTTGCATCGATGGTATTTGCTCCGCTTGCAGGTGCGCTGATCGATCGTGTAGGTAAAAGGACTTCTCTAGTTGTTTGGGGATGTGCTCTTATGATACCCGCTTATCTGATGCTTGGCTTCACTCCTTTTGCCCCTGCAGGTCCCATGCTTATACTGGGTGCGGCATTTGTAATTGTGCCCGCAGCTCTCTGGCCTGCTGTTCCCCTTATCGTTGAAGAATCGAGACTTGGAACTGCTTACGGGCTTATGACTCTCATACAGAATGTCGGACTCATGGCTTTTCCCTGGCTTAATGGACTCTTGAGGGAGCATACGGGGACGTACTCAGCAAGCATGCTCATGTTTGCAGGTTTAGGCGCGCTCGCTTTCATCTTTGCGGTCGCCTTGAGGTATTTTGCCACGAGTCAGCGAGCTCTCGAGTTGCCATGAGGTCCGGGATGTGATAAGATTCGGTCGTAATGCTTTATGAATCTATTTCCCTCTGCGGCAGACGGGGGGCGTTCTTAGACCTTCTCGAGGATAAGGAGCGGAAAGTGACACTTCTAAGAGCCATCATGCTTCTTTTGATTCTGTGTCTCATGATTTCAACAGGCTTTGGAGAGGGCAAGAGTGTTTACATCAATCGCACCCATGGATTCATGATGTCACGTCCAAGTTCATGGAGAGTCATGCCAGCTCGTGCGGCAGGTACATTTTTTCTTGTCGATTCTGCAAAGGATACGCTTATAGACCTTCTTGTTGTGAAGCTCAAGAGCAGGAGTGACTACGAGGGATCGCTTGATATTTGGCGTGACTTTGTCCTTGATAGGTTGCTTGCCTGGACCCTCAGCGACGGGGCAGATAGAAGCAAGCTTTTAAGGCTTGATCAGTTTAGAAACGAGCATGAAACTCGCATCATGGAGATATATCTTAAGGGTGGTGCTGACAGTCTAGACGGTGCAAAGCGCCCATACTTTGCGGTGGATATCTCTACCCCAGAGACACCATCTGCCGTGCTTGTAGCTATCCATGGGAAGAGCGATGAGGGGAAGATTGAGCTCGTAAGAAACCTCTTAGCAAACATGAGACCAATGGGTTCCCATTCCCCTTATGAGCGTGGTAGTAAGGTCTCACAGAGAAAGCGCCGAAAATAAGGGTGAGGATATGAAAGATGGTCATTCGTCTGGCTAAAGGGGGATCCCGATGAGAAGATCTGTCATTGTATGTCTTATCTGCCTCCTGGTTTTGGGTTTGCTTTCGTGTTCGTCGTGGAGTCGCAAGCAGAAGGGTGCAGCGATTGGTGCGGCCGCTGGAGCCGTTGTAGGCGGGGTAATAGGTAAGCAGTCGGACAATACTGCCGTTGGTGCCATCCTCGGTGCAGCTATCGGCGGTGCAGCTGGCGCATATATCGGTCACTACATGGACAAACAGGCAGCCGAACTTGAGCGTGACCTTGAGGGTGCAAAGGTGGAACGCATTGGGGAGGGCATAAAGATAACATTCGATTCGGGTATTCTTTTCGATTTTGATAAGGCAACACTCAAGGACGAAAGCAAGCGCAACCTTGAGAAGCTCGCAGTCATACTAACCAAGTATCCTGATACCAACATTCTGCTTGAAGGGCATACTGATGCGAAGGGCTCGGAGGAATACAACCTTGAACTGTCTCGCAGACGTGCACAGGCTGTTGCTAACTATCTTTCAAGCCTCGGAGTCAATCCGATGAGATTCACAATCATGGGTTATGGTGAGTCCCAACCTGTTGCGAGCAATGAAACTGAAGAGGGAAGACGCCTTAATCGAAGGGTTGAGGTAGCAATCTTCGCAAATGATCGCCTCAAGGCTATTGCCCGCCAGAAGGCAGAAGGCTAAGGAAGTGAACCAGACTTTTTTAAGGTATCATGTGAAGGCTAGTCTATATATCCTAAAGCCTTGGGCTTGCGTTTAAGCTCTGCCTGATGCTTCTCCTTGGCCGTGGGCTCAGTCCCGGGCGGCAGCCAGAAGATGACCAGTTCAGCCTTTTGCTGATCAAAGAGCTTATCCAGTGTTCTTCGGTCAACTGTCGCCTCACCTGGTGTTATCATCGCCGGGAAGGAGACTTGCTTAACATCTTTTCCGACGATTGCTTTAATCTTATGTTTGCCACCAGCGCTCACATCAATTCTAATGCGTTGGTCAGATGGCATTCTCACCTCAACACCTTTCCAGGTAGCATCTAGGCGCGTCTTGAAGGAGACCACATGATTGTCATGGCTTATGGTGAGTGAATCAAGTGGTGCATCGAAGTCAGGATAGAATCCATGTGCAACAACCTCTATCAAGCCTCCAGCAACGTTTAGGCTTCCCCTTATGAACTCTCCCTTGCTCCCACGCCAGGCGATGCACCAGCCACCTGGCCAGTAGGAAGAGAAGGTGGAAACGAGAAGGTCTGTCATGTTTGATGCAATATCAGGATGAACCTTGATGAAATTATGGATCTCACCTGGATCACTTTCAAGATTGTAGAGAGCCTTGGCGCCAAAGAAAGGATCATAGATGAGCTTCCAGGGTGGGAGTCGCAAAGCCTTCTTCTCAGGCCGGTGCGCCAGGGATTCGGAGACGAGGCACGTCCGTGGTAGGCCACAGGGTCTGAGCTCGTCAGATCTTAGCTCAACGTTGTCCCTAACAATAGGGATGAGGTCTGTACCCTCATATGTTTGCGGAACATCTATACCTACTGCATGCAGAATTGTTGGAGCAATATCAATAAGACCAACCTGTGTAGATATGTGCTTTGAAGTGGGGAAGAGTGAGGGACAGGAAAGTACCAGCGGAACACGAATGCTCTCATCATAGACACTTTGGCCATGGTCGAGGCTTCCCCTTTCAAGAAATTCCTCACCATGGTCAGCTGAGATGAATATCATGGATCTATCGAGGCATCCCCAGGTGCCAAGCGAGTCTATTAGCATCCCTATTGCCTTATCGGTCCTGACGATTTCGCAATCATAGAGGGTCTTGATTTGTTCCACATCTGCATCGCTAAGCTTCACTGCTTCGCTGAATCTTCCAATGCGTACGAATTTCAAGATGCGCATGGAGCTGTCGCCGAAGCGCAACCTGTATGGTCCTTCATAGTCTGGATTGAATTTCTGAACGCATGGTTCTTCGGCTTTGTAAGGATAATGGGTGTCATAATGATGGATGAAGAGGAAGCATTTGTCCTTACGATGCTTGCTCAGCCAATCGATTGCGGCCCTTGAAAGCTCAAGTGCAGCTACTTTCTCAAGAATGTGAGGCTCACGACCGATGATGTATGATTCACCAAAGCCTTTGGCGAGCCCAAGCTGGGGGACAAAGAGCCGAGCTGTGCTCATGGCACACGTTTTGTAGCCGTTGGCTGCCAGGAGCTCGACGAAGGTCTGAGCTTTGCTTTTCATCGGTACATTCTTGCCTGCAACTCGGCTTGCTCCGTGCTGGCTTGGGAAGGTTGAAGACAGGATTGTTGCAAGCGAGGGCAACGTCCACGGAGCCTGTGAGACAGCGTTCTCGAACAGGATGCCTTCTCCTGCAAGCTCATCTATGTTGGGGGTCGTTGTGCGCTCATAGCCGTAGCAGCTTAAATGATCAGGGCGCACCGCATCCATAAGGATGATGAGAATGTATTGTGGACGCTTCTGCCGCCCACACTGCCCAAGACTTAGTATCAAGCCGGCAAGCAACAAAAGCGCAAAGAACTTCAAAATTGTGGCTTTCATAGCTCGACAATCTTAGAGGTAGCTGGCCCGCAAGTCAAGTCCAACCATACAAGGTGGGGGAATGGGTGGGGACAAGGTGTGTTTGGAGCTTGTCCCCTTGATGGAGATCGGGGTGAGCTCGCCTCCAGATCTATCCTCACAAGCCAAACAGGCGCGGCTCACATCAGGTGGCACAAAGTCTAGAAAAAATAGTGCAAGGCTCTCCACTTATTAGCATTAGGGCGTGCCAAACGTCGGCAGATATGGTAAAATGTATTAGTTGTGCTGAAATCAAAAACCTGGGGATTGACCTTCTAAGGAGTTAGAACGATGAAGCGAGCCACTTCCACTACGTGCCTCTTGCTTTTTGTGCTGATGAACCTGGCTGCATGGCAGCCAGTCGATGCTAAGGTTGCTTGCACTGCCCATATCGGCAAAGACGATATTGTCCTCACGCTGGAGTTTGACTCGCACGACTTTACAATTGAGCAGGTTGGAAGCTATGACTACATCGTGGGTGAGGACCTCATCTATCCATGTAAGGCGGGCCTGCCGGCTTTGCCGCAAAGGATCTTCCACGTTGCGATTCCGCCTGAAATGAGACCTGTTGGACTCCAAGCACGCTGCCTCGAAAGCGAAAGCATGGGGACTCACAATATCGCACCCACACAGCCTCCAGCTGTTCTTGGCACACAACCCAAGAGTTGGACTGATGGCAGGGAGGATATCTACGGGATCGATGCTTTCTATCCACCCGATATAGCCCGTGATCTCCATGCTGGATATATGGGGGCAAATAGGATTGTGAGCTTTTGTGTTACACCTTTTGAGTGGAATCCATTAACCCAGGAGCTCATTCTTCGCAAACACATTGAGGTACGAATAAGCACATCCCGGGAAAGCGTGTCTGAGGCGTGCCAGACCAGGGTTGCCGGGTCGGTTGTAAGGGCTCTTAGGCGGGTGGTTGTCAATCCTGGGGATGTTGAGACATTTGCCGCGGGACGAAAACTTTTGCAAGGCTACCAGACGCAACTTAGCCCTGGTGAGTTTGAATACGTCGTCGTCACTTGTGATTCGCTTGCTCCCATCTTCGCTCCACTTGTTGAATGGAAAACCTCAAAAGGTGTGCGTGCTACGTGCGTTACGCGCGAATGGATAGAGACAAACTACCCTGGAGAGGATGTTCAGGCGCAGATCAGGAATTTCATAAGGGATGCGTATGAGAACTGGGGCACTGTGTGGTTTCTGTTGGGTGGGGATACTCAAATAATCCCGAGCCGAACAGTCTATGCGATGGATTGTGAGATGGGTGGTGTGGCTGGAAACCGTATAAGATGTGATCTCTACTATGGTGATCTCGATGGAACATGGAATGCCAACGGGGTGAAGCCGTATGGCGAGGTTGCAGACAGTGTGGACATGTATCCCGATGTTTTCGTTGGAAGAGCACCTGCTGAGAATATTGCTGAAGCTCAGGTTTTTGTTAACAAGGTCATCACCTATGAGAAGAATCCACCTGCTGGCTATGCGCTTGATATGCTCATGGCTGGTGAGGTTATGTGGCTTGATCCCTATACCGATGGTGGGGCAGGGCTTGACATGATTGATGAGGATTACATTCCACCACGCTTCGATCCTATCCTCAAGCTTTACGAATCACTCGGAAATGAAAGTAGGGAATCTGTGCTTGCAGCCATGTCAGCGGGAAAGAATTTCATCTTCCACGATGGACATTGTAGCGAATATGCGATGGGTGCAGGTGAGGGTTACATTTACTCTGAAGATGCGGATACGCTTTCAAACGGTTCACGCACCTTTATCCTCAATTCCATCGGTTGCTGGCCAGCAGCAATCGATCGTGATTGCATAGCAGAGCATTTCCTCAACAATCCGAATGGTGGTTGCGTTGCCTTTATTGGCAATAGTCGCTACGGCTGGGGTTCACCAGGTAATCCTGGCTTGGGCTATTCAGACAAGTTCCAGCATGAATTTGCCAGGAAGGTCTTTGTTGACAGTCTTCTCCACATTGGCGAAGCCCATGCCCTGAGCAAAGCCGTCTTCGTAGCTTTTGCTCAAGATGAGAACGTCTATCGCTGGAATGAGTATCAGCTCAATCTGCTGGGAGATCCTGAGATGCCCATGTGGACAGACGAACCCCCGATGCTCTATGTTTCCCTTCCTGAGAGCGTGATGGCTGGCGGGCAGCAAGTTTGTTTTACCGTTGATGATGGCAGTGGATGCGTTCGTGATGCTCGTGTTTGCATAACAAATGGGGATGACGTTTACGAAGTCGCAACTACAGATGTATCGGGTAAGGCGACACTATGGGTTTCAACTTCCAGTTCTGATTCGCTTGAGGTTACGGTCGCAGCCTTCAATCACAGAGCATTTCGGAAAAGGATTCCGGTTGTAAGCAATGGTGTCCTCCTCGGATTGACTGACTTCAGCGTTATCGATAGCGACGATAGCCTTGCCAACCCAGGTGAAACGGTCTATCTCAGGTTGAAGATCAGGAATTTCGGAAACACAGATGCATCAGGTGTGATGGGCATCCTGAGAGATTCAGATCGATGCCAGATTGTTGACAGTCTTATCTATTTTGGTTCAGTAGGTGGTGGGTCTGAGGTGAGCCCTGAAGATTTCTTCGAGATTGTCTTTGATAGTACGCTTGCGAATGCTGAGACAGTGACCTTCGATCTCATCCTTAAAGACACAACCTCAGCCACATGGACTGAGAAAGTACCAGTAGTTATGGCAACACCTGTCTTTAGTGTTAGTTCGCACGGGCTTGATGATCGGCTGGGTGGTGATGGTGACTACATTCCCGAACCGGGTGAGGAGATTGAGCTCACCGTTGAGATTGCCAACAGTGGTCTAACTTCTGGTTCATGCGATGTGAACCTAGTAAGTCTTGATCCTTACTATACAGTTGTTGACACGGGTGGCTATGTGGAAGAGGTCGGATCAGGTGATTTTGGCTATACATCACACAGGATTTCAATCTCTGGAGCATGCCCTCAAAGTCACATCGGAGCAATCGGCGTTACGGTTGTAAGCAACCCATATGTTTTCACTGACACTGTCTATCTTGCAGTTGGAGATCTCTACTACTTTGAGGATTTTGAAGCAGGCGAGGGCTCATGGACCCATACTGGCACCCCAGATGTATGGCATCTTTCAAACCGGCGTTCCCATTCGGATTCTCTGAGTTGGTACTTCGGCATAGATTCAACTCATACCTATCCGGCAAACGCCAATGCAAGCCTTAGGTCTCAAAAGCTTATCGCAGGTGAGCACAGCATGCTCTCCTTCTGGTTCTGGTATGACTTTACCACTTATGGGACCGATGGCATCTATGTTGTGGTCTATCGCAATGGCGTACCTGATACGCTCGATTTCATTGGTAGTGGCGGTGCACTTGGGACTGATGTGGGTGCGCTCAACATCTACTCACACTGGGTGAAGTGGGAACGTCTGCTTGATGACTTTGAGCCAGGCGATACACTCGAAATTGAGTTTGGCTTCATAAGTGATGATAGTGATCAGGCCGAAGGCATCTATATTGACGATGTTGCCTTTGCTTCAAGGGAACCTGTCAGAACAGGAGTGAAGGAGCCCCAAAGCCAAGTCGCTCTAACTATATTCCCAAGCCCTGCCGCAACCTCACTTACCATCGGTTTTGGCGAGGGTGCGGGAAGCGACAGAGTGGATATCTATTCCGTGGATGGAAGACTCGTTAGGAGCATAAAGAAGACCGAGGGGCAGAAGAAGCTTCTGTGGGATCTTACTGACAGCCGTGGCAGGCGTGTTGCGCCCGGGATTTATCTTGTAAGGGCAGGCGCTCAAGGTTATGCTTTCTCAGGTAAGATTGTAGTTCTTCGATGAGAGGGCATACTTGAGTACATGCGCAAGACTTCGCCCGTTGTGTCCATTTGTGCTAAGCATCTTTATGATCTCCCTGCTTAGTGCTGCCCGGGTGTTTGCTCAGCCTGAGACTGCGGATTCTACATCAATGGACGTTGGAAAGTCCCTCAACCTGCCAACCTTTATGTTCGATATGTCGAAGTCTGAGAAGCAACCTTCTCAGGATGAGGCTGGGATACAAAGATCATGCAAGATAGCTGCTGGTTCCCTCCTTGTAAGCGGACTTCTGCTTTGTTCTTGGGGCATCACATCATGGCAGGTTGAAGAGTACCAGTGCTGCCCGGCTCGCAACACTGACAATGTGATAAAGATAGTAGCCGGGGTCTTGCTCATCAACGCAGGTTTGCTCTACTTGATCGAAGGCTGTGATTGAGACTTACAAGATGGTCCAATGCAAGTGTCTCGATTGTGGAGGAATTCATACCCTTGAGTTCCTCATCTGATATGAAGCCAATCAAGTCTTCAAAATCCTCAATTGAACTTGTGATTCTTGCCCTCTGCTGTGGGCTTGCCTTTTTTCTCACATATTTGTCGGGCGGGCGAGGTTTCTTCGCTTTTGATCAATCGATCGTTTTCGATGGAGGCTATCGCATTTTCTCGGGGCAGATCCCATATAAGGACTTTGTTTTCCCCTTCGGTCCTGTGACTTTCTACCTGCAGGCTATCTTTTTCAAAGTACTCGGGATCTCGTTCAGGAGCTATCTCATCTGCGCTGCAACGATAGCATGTGTGGCTGCAGGCATTGCTATGGTTATTGTAAGATTCATTCTCGGGAGAAATCTTCTGGCAGAACTCATTGCAGGCATATTCACTGCCGTCTGGTTCTACGCACCCTTTGGTACACCATGGGTTGATCAGACAGCTTTCTTCTTTGCGTTGATTGCTATCCTGGCTCTTGTGACATCCACGCTTGCTAAGAGCTCCCGCCTTAAGGTGCTGCTGGTCCTTGGCTGTGGGGTGGCCTGGCTTGCTTCATTCTTAAGCAAACAGAATGTCGGAGCATTCATTGGTCCACTCTTCCCAATAGCTTTCTTTGTGGGTGAGATTCATCAACCTCACAGGGCTTTCAGGGCGATCGGATTCTTTGTCCTTGGCATTGTTGCAGGCTCAGCATGTTTTCTTGGCTGGCTTTTTCTGTGTTCAGATCCGGGAGCTTTCGTCAACCACTTTTTTCATCTCCCTTCGAGACTTGGATCTCAGAGACTTGCATCACTCCTTGACACAGGCTTTGGCTTTCTCAAGCCCTACTTTGATGGTAGGGGTCCATGGATTGTAAATCTTATGATGGTGATTTCAGTGATCATAGGGATAGGTGGACTGCAGAGGAGCTCGAGGATTGCATCAGGCTTGAGACTGGGCTCCATTAGATTGGGGTCTCTTCTTTGCATCTACTTGCCGTGTTTTCAGCACATTTTCATAAATACGACCCTCAATCAAGCAGACAATGGTTTTGCCTTTGCGGGTGTCTCTTTTGCCTTGGCAACGGGCATTGGAACCAGACTTCTCAAATCTCATCCTGAGCAATCCACTTGTTCAAGCAAAAGAATCCAGACGGTTATCCAGCTCATGGCTATTCTCATGTTGGTTCTTGCCTCGATGAGTGGCATAAGGGTTTCACTTGAGCGAAGAGTGCATGATATCTTCGAGAAGCCGGCATTTGCCAATCCTATTGAGATTGAGAATCTGAAGCCTCTGCACTGGGCACACCCCACTGCGATGGGGACCTATGAGATAAGTGAGGCAAGCATTGTAAATCTCTATGAGTATCTCAAGCGAAGCAATTGCAATTTCTTTATCTTCCCAGATTTTACTATCTTTTATGGGCTTCTTGGTGTGCCTTCACCTCAGCCTCTCCTTTGGTTCCACCGAGGCGTTACCTATGACCGAGACAACAATTCTCAGCTTGATAGCGCCATCGTCGCTTCACTTGAGGCTAATAGGGTTCAACTCCTCGTCCTTGAGCAAGTCTCGTGGTTCAACACAGGCGAACGCCTCAATGATTTTCCCAAGACTAAGGCCTATCTCATGGCAAATTTCGCTAAATCTGGTCAAATAGGTACGTTTCTCATTTATCGCAAGCACAGGTAGGGATGATGGGTGACTATGGAATGAGGGTTTGCTCGAACCATCGTGATGTCTCTTCAATCACCTGATTTTCCCAGACGCCTGAGCTGAAGCTATGGTCGGCATTGTCAATGAGCACAAGACGTCTTCGCCCACTGACATTGTCATAGATGAGTTCAGAGTTGAGTGGGGAGACAATGCTATCTTCTCCACCATGGATGATGAGAACCGGTCCCTGGTATTTTGCGAGAGCCTCGAGAGGATCAATGCGTTTGAGGCTCTCAAAGAAAGCTTTTCCCCTTGTAAAACCACCGATATCCACCCTGCCAGCTTTCTTAAGCACCTCCTTATGGGTCGGCGGGAGCCAGGCATATGGATCCTTAAAGACCTCACCATCTCTTTCAACGAGATAGTCGACAAAAACCGAAGGTGCCCAGAGAACAAGCGAATCAATCCCTGCATCAGCTGCAACACAAATTGCGACTGAGCCACCGAGGCTCTGTCCAAGAAGTCCAATGCGTGTTATCTCTACATCAACCGAGTTGGAGATGAAATTGATGGCAGCAAAGGTGTCGCTTATCTCGCTATCGAGGGTCATTTCCGCAAAGTCTCCTTCGCTTTCGCCCGATCCTCTGAAATCAAAACGAAGGCAAGCGAAACCCTGATTACAAAGGTAGCGTGCAGCTTTGACAAGGATGCGATGTTCGCCAATTCTATCGGAAGTATAGTCGTGAAGAAGGATGACGCAGGGATATCTTTCTCCGACTTCCGGCAAATGGAGCATACCGTGCAGGATCTGACCCTCATTTTGAAAAGCAACACCTATCTCCACAATTTTCCACCTCAGCGATATTGTCTGTCACTAAGCTGCAAGTTGTCCAGCAATTAGTTGACACACGATAGCAAATCTGGAAAACTCGACATTCGGTTGTCTTTTGAGGTTACCTCTTATGCATATCCTGGGCATATCTGGATCGACGAGAGTCTGGGGCAATTGTGATGCTGCAGTGAAGACAGTCCTTGCTGCCTCAGCCGGTAAAGGTGCAATGATCGACTTTGTTCGGCTTACCGATTTGAAGATCGAGGCCTGTCGGGGTTGCTTCAAATGCATTCCAGAAAGGGGAAGATGTCCTCTCGATGATGATCTCTACAGTCTGATCACCAAGACGACTTCTTCAGATGCACTTGTCTTTGGGATTCCGGTTTACTTCATGGCGCCGGCAGCTTCATGTGTTGCATTGCTTGATAGGTTGCTGACGATGGGGAACGTACCCGTCAAGGGAAAGCGCCCGGGGATCACAATTACTGTCATGGGGAACAGGAAGTGGAGAGGCATTGCCGAGCCGATTGTCAATATGACAGCTAGCCTTCTTGGATTTGAGGTATCACACAGCCTGGCAATTGAAGCCCAAGGTCCAGGCGAGCTCCTTCTCGACAAAGCAAATGTCAGCCAACTGCGCCACCTGGGGAGGCTCCTTGCCGAGGGAAGACCAATTCAACCTGAAGAGCGTGAACCTCTCTGCCCTGTCTGCCGAAGCGATTTTTTTAGGCTGAGCAGTGGAGGTCTGCTATGCCCGATTTGTGCGACGATCATCGATAGTGAGCGTTATGAGAAGGCCGGGGAGGTTGTTGTACATCCAGGTGAGACAAGGTGGGGGCATGTCTGGCTTAAAAAGCATATAATGGCCTGGATAAGGCCTTCGATTGAGAACTATAAGCGGAGGCGGCGCGATTGTCTGAAGGCAATTAGTGAGCTTAAGAAGATCTATGAAGAGTCAGGAGGGAATTAGGAAATGTATAGCAAGATATTGGTTGCATCGGATGGTTCGGGTCCAGCCATAAAAGCTGCGACGATTGCAGCAAGCCTTGCAAGGGCTATGAACTCCTCGCTGACGGTCGCAACTGTAGCCTACATGCCACGAGCCTATGCTGGTGACGTAGGCTCCGAGATGCAGGAGGCCTATCTTGATGAGTGGCACAGTGTTCTCAATGACACTGTTGATGTTGCAAAGAAGCAAGGTGTGGAGCCGAAGAGCAAGCTAATTGAGGGCGAAAATCCTGCCCTTGTGCTTCTTGATGAAATAAAAGCAAATTCCTATGATTTGGTCGTTGTTGGCAGAACAGGAGCCGGCAGTAAGGGGCTGGATATCATGGGTGGAGTCAGTCGCAAAATAGCCGAGGCGGCTCCATGCTCAGTTCTAATTGTTCGGTGAGGTGATGGAATGGGTTTGATTCTTGTCATAAATCCAGGTGGTGGCTCAACCAAGATAGCCATTTTTGAAGATGAGAAATGCCTTCTTAAACATACTATTGCTCACCCCCATAGTGAGATATCGAGATTCAAGGACGTTCTCTCCCAACGCGCCTACCGGGAGGAAGCCATAAGGGAAGCTCTTAAGAGGGAAAGGATTGACCTCAAATCGCTTACTGCAATTGTTGGAAGGGGAGGGGCACTCAAGCCTCTTGCGAGCGGAACTTATCGTGTCAACAGACTTCTGGCTGATGACATACGAAGTGGACGAGTCCAAACTGAGCATGCTTCAAACCTTGGAGCACTCATCGCTTATGAACTTGCCGAGGAGCTGGGCATCCCTGCGTTCATGGTTGATCCTGTATCAGTTGATGAATTCATTCCCGAGGCTCGCATATCCGGTATGCCTGAGATCGAACGCAGGAGTCTCGATCATCCCCTCAATGCAAAGATAGTAGCACGCAAGGCAGCAGATGAGATCGGCAAAAAGTATGAGGAAGCAAATTTCATCGTAGCGCATCTTGGCACAGGAATCTCCATAAGTGCACATTTGCGAGGAAGGATGATTGATGTTAACAATGCTCATGACGGAGGTCCTTTTTCGACACAACGAACTGGCAGCTTGCCTGTCACCCAGCTCGTTGACCTGTGTTATAGCGGCAGATATACACGTGAGGAGATGTTTGCCAAGATCACCCGCGAGGGTGGGCTTAAGGCTTATCTTGGCACTGATGACCTCCGAGAAATCGAGAAGATGATAGATAACGGTGACAAACGTGCAGAGCTCATTGTCAGGGCAATGACTTATCAGATAGCAAAGGAAATCGGAGCGTGTGCGACAACGCTCTGTGGCGATGTTGATGCGATCGTCTTGACGGGTGGTATAGCTTATTCCCAAAGGGTGGTCGACCTCGTTATAGAGCGAGTAGGTTTCGTGTCTAAGAATATCAAGATATATCCAGGCGAGCATGAGATGGAGGCAATGGCGGTTGGTGCTCTGAGAGTGCTGCGAGGACTTGAGCAGCCTAAGGAGTACACATGAGGCGGCGGAGGTTTCTGCCGATAGCACTTACCACTCTCGCTGCGTTACTCTGGGGTTCTTCTTTTACTGTGGTAAAGATCGGTCTCAGGTATTTTGATCCCTATGTATTTGTACTCCTGAGGTTTGCTGTTGCAACCACAATCCTGGTAGGGATCGTTGCGGTTGCAAGAAAACTTGATGAATTCACAAAGGCACTTGGTGACAGATATGTCATCCTGCTTGGCGTTGTTCTTGCTGCCAGTTTTGGTTTTCAATTCAGGGGTCAAGCTGAAACCACTGCCTCAAAGGCAGCCATGATAATTAATTCGAGTGTTGTCCTGGTTGCTCCCCTCAGCTTGGTTTTGTTAAAAGAGAAGTTTGGATGGCGTGAGATTGGAGCTCTACTGCTTGGTTTGTTCGGAGTCTATCTCATAACGGCCGAAAGATCCGCAACTGCGTCTTCCCACGAAACACTGTTTGGCAATTTTCTCGTTTCAATTTCAGCCCTATGCTATGCTCTCTATGTTGTACTGACCAAAATGACCGTGACACGAAGATCCTACAGCGAGCTGCCCCTTATCACAGCTATATTTACCTGGTCCTTACCACTATTTCTTGTAAGTAGCTTGAAAAGTACATATGCTGGAGCTTCTGGGGTTGCTTATCTGGCAATTGTCTACCTTGCCATCTTCTGCAGCATTATCCCCTTCATACTCTGGACTGCTGCTATAAAGTATCTCAGTGCTCTCACCTCTGCGGTAGTGCTCCTGGCTGAGCTCGTCTTCGGTGTGCTGATTGCAGCCCACTTTCTCAAGGAATCCTTACCACTTCAGGTTATCGCTGGATGCGTTTTGGTTTGTGGCGGTATTGTGATGGTTGGGTCAAAGCACTAAGCGGTGCATCACTGATTGGCTTTTTGTGAAAGAATTGGTTCAATTGCTTTGATAAGACTCTCGATCTCCGTGGTTTTAAGTGAGCGACCTTGGTGAGACAGTCTAAACATGAGAAGTGTATAATCAGCTCCGTCTACGACGGTGAAACTCTCGAGTCCGAAACGGGTTGCTTCCTCGATAATGTCTGGCAAGAACTTTTTCTTTGGTGGATGCACGATTGTCAAAACTGTGTAGGAGGCACCTCGCCCGCTCGGACCAAGCTCAATCGAGCGCGTGGCTATCAATGGTTTTCCATCGGACTGCCTTCTCCACTTTTCAATAGTTTCGATTCCTGCTTCTACTTGCCCAAGGATCTCCTCATCGGATACGGTTGGTGAGATTATCTGTTTATCACCAAACCTGGCGACTATTTGCCTTGCAAGTTCGGGATCGTAGCCTTTCTGAGTCACCATTGAACATATCCGCTCAGTACGTGCCTGGCGTAGCTGCCTTCCTGTGCGATCAAAAATGCGAATCTTCGGGCCAATAGGTTTGACTGCACGTATAGCATCCTCGATCTTGTTGAATATCAATTCATCACGATATGGTCCCTTCGGTGTACCAAAGAAGGTTTCGAAATCAACCCAGACATCTATTATTGCAATCTCTTGGACACTTGCCTGATCTGCTGTTGCAGAGGTTACAAGTGAAGGCGGATCTGGCATGGCTGCCTCAAGCCCCGGAATCCTGTTTATCTCTTCAATGAGATCGAATGCATGGCCACGATCAGAGCCGGAAGTCACAAGCACAACCTTTATATTGGAACGGCTGTGGGGATGCATGTAGACCTGAGGTATGCGCAGGTGCCGCTCCTCCTCGAGCATGACGGGGCATATCTTTCTGCCAATCAGTTCGACTCCTGGGGAGAGTCTGTCGCAAACCGGCACATCCTTGACTTCAATCAGTTTGCGCTCTAGCTCGACTTGCTGATCATTTGTAAGAGCTCTACCTTTGGCATCAACGATCTCTATCCTGAAGACATTTATGCCATCACCGGTAATAAAGGCTTTATCATATTTGCGCTGATATCCAGGGACAGTCTCATCGATTACCCTGAAGACATCACCCATTGACAGATCATGTTCGTAGCCAGCAATCGATATTCCTGTTAGCTCGCCTCCAGCAGTTTTGAGATTAGTCACCTTAGCATAGATGCGACCTGTCTCTCTGACCTTTTTCTGGAAGGTGTAGTTGGTGTAGACTTGCTCAGCCAGATCCTTCGGGCTACGCTCAGCTAGGTAGGCAAAGGTTCTCGCAAGAAAGAATCTCACAGCCTCACCCTTCTCACCAAAAAGATCTGGATACTCAGATGGATCGGCGAGCTTCCGCAGTTCCTTCCTCACAAGTGAGTATTGTTCAGCCTTCTTCGTAGCCATGATTAGTAGGTCACGTTTGCCTGTTTCTTCAGCTGCTCGGAGCGTGAGGGCTTCACTGATCTCGGGCTCAAGGCGGAGGAGGTTTTCGAAAGTTCCTTCGTCGCTGACATCAATTTCCATGAAGATGAGACCAACCTTGCGATCCTGTTCATCGATTAGCACAGCTTCGCAGAAGGCTATGTTGAAACCTTTCTCGTGCAAGGTGCCAGTGCAACTATCAATCAAGCCAGGCCAATCCAAGGCGAGTACTGCAAAAGTGACTGATGGACGCCCGAGCGCATAACGCAAGGGCTTTGGACTTATGTATATGTGCACACGACCTGAATTCTGACGATCCCTTTCGATGAGCTCTATTGCAATTGCAAGGTAATGGGAAGGCATACGAGCAGGGTATCTGCCCGAATTCTTAATCATGTGGTATGCTTCTTCTATCCTTTCATCGGGGATTCCTTTGTCAGCAAGTAGTTTCTTTACTTTCTCAAGCACAACTACTCCTCTTGCTCGGGTGGTGGAGGTAGGGTCTTAAGCTGCTCCTCCGCCTGCTTTGCCTCGACACTCGTTGGATAACGACTGATGAGGAGCTCAAAGTACTGACGTGCAGTCAGCACATCATCAATAGCAGCATAGGATAGTGCTAGCTTATACATCGCTTCAGGCACACGGTCAGCTGTTGGATAATTATCGATAACTTTGCGAAGTTCCTCTATTGCATTTTCATATTCACCGAGTGCATAGAAGGATTGGCCTATCATAAACTGTGCATCGTCTGAAAAATCTGTCATGGGATAGCGCTTGACGAAATCTCGGAAGCCTGTTATCGCTTCCTGGAAATTGCCCTTCATGAAATCAGCATAAGCAGTCTGATAGAGGTGAGTTGCAAGGGAAGCGGTTGCAACTGATGTGTCAACAATTGCAGGGAGGGTATCGCGCCTGGATCGAGAAGCTCTACCCATGCTCAATTGAGAAAGTTTGTAACGATTCTCCTTAACAAGTGACTCGAGGATCTCGATACGGGTCTGAAGTTCATCAAGTCTACTCTCAAGCATCGCTCTATTTGCTCTGACAGGTGTTGACTTTCTTCCAACCGTTGAATCGAGATGACTTACGACATAGGTTACGGCTGCAAGTGAGTCTCTGAGGCTTTCAAGCTCACGATGGTTTTCCTCAAGCTCGAGCTCCATCTCACTTATCCTTCTGGCATAACATCCTGGAAGTAGAACCACGCCGAGGAAAAGCACAAAAATATGCCTAAGCCTCATTTCGTACTCCTATCTTAGGACAAATTCCGCTCGTCTGTTCTTAGCCCACGCCTCCTCATTGTGCCTGGGATCTATCGGGCGCTCCTCTCCATAGCTTACTATCGAAATGCGCGATTTTTCAATACCGAATCGAACAAGAAAGTCTCGTGCAGCCATTGCTCTTTTCTCACCAAGAGCAAGGTTATACTCTTCTGTTCCCCTTTCATCACAATGTCCCTCTATTGTGATCTTAACATCAGGATTGTTCATCAGGATTTCCGCATTCTTGGTTAGGATTGCGATTGCTTCATCCGTCAAGTTGTACTTGTCGAAGTCGAAATGAATGCTCTCGAGTACTATTTTCTTCTCTTCGGCAGGCTCAAGGGGTTTTATGGGAGTTACCTCTTGTTCAATCTTCTTCTCAGGAGGAGGGGCTTGGGATTTCTTCTCCACCTGTGTTTGCTCCTGTCCTTCAAGAGGTCTCATTTTTTTGGGATGGCATGCGCCAAAAAGGATAAGACTTACAACGATAAGGCACAAAATGAAAAACTTCATAGGACGACCCTCCTAACGGCTTGCTTCATTCATTGTGATCGAATATGCTGACCCACTCCATGATGGGTTCCTTGCATATTCATAGCTGTCAAGAATTAGACGTTTCCCACCGCCGTCTTTCCTCATAATGTAGATACCTGTCTTGCCGCCTATTGTCGAGGAAAAAGCTATATGCATCCCATCAGGTGACCAGGTAGGATCTTCATTGTTTCCAGCCTGAGTGAGAACGTTCACCTCAGTTCCGAATGGATCGGTTGTGCATATCTGAAAGCGTCCATCTATGCGTGAGACAAAGGCAATGAGGTCACCTTGGGGTGACCAGGCTGGAGAGGTATTGTAACTGCCTTCGTGCGTTAAGCGCCTGACTGAGATACCTTCGATGTCAGTCACGAAGATCTGAGGTGAGCCGGCGCGGTCGGAGGTAAAAGCCAGCTCGAGGCCATTAGGTGCCCAGGTTGGTGAGCAGTCGATGCCTGAGTAAAACGTCACCCTTCTTATGGACTTTCCATCAGTAGCTATCACATAGATCTCTGGATTGCCGTCCTTGCTCAAGGTGACTGCAAGGTATCGTCCATCAGGTGACCAAGCAGGTGTTGCATTTAGACCCTCAAATGCAAGGAATCTTGTTGTCTCGAAGCTCGTGATATCTGTGACATAGAGATCGGGCTTGCCCTGGCTGTAGGAGACATAAGCAAGGAGATTCCCATCAGGTGACCAGGCAGGGCTCATGACTATTCCAGGAACCCTTGTCACCTGCTTCACCCATCTCCCATCGATTGTTGCAACATAAAGATGTGATTGAGATCTTTTGCCAGCTACAAAAGCAATTCTTGTATTGGCGATTCCGTGTCTTCCCGTCAGTGCAAAAATCACGTCATCAGCAGCAAGATAAGCTGTATGCCTTAGAGTTTCGCTCGAGCTGGTATAACGCCTCCTGAAGATTGTTGCCTTTGAGGAATAATCGTCAAGTTTTATCTCATATCCTATCCCATCACTTGCTGCTTTTGCCTTGATCTCAACCACGGCTTCCGGCTGTCCACTGGATGAATTCACAATCTCCGCATAGCCTGTTATCTCAATAGCCCACTTGAAGTAGCTGAGAAAATCGTGGTGTGCCTCCAACAGCGGCGTTAGGAGATCGCCTGTTGAGTCAGCTATTGCGATTGGTATAGCTCGATATTCCTGCTTTGTTACCTTGAGGTGAACGTCAGGCTGACTGTTGGCAGGACCAACAAGCACTATAAGTAGAAGCCATAGTAGATTACGCATTAACTTGACCTGTGCTCGAATTCGAAGTGCACACCCAACCACTTGCCTTTAAAGCCAGCTGGCAAGGGAGGCAAGGGAGCCACTTCGGAAACAGCACGAAGAGCGGACTTGTCGAACATTTCGGAGCCTGAGCTTTGCTCGAGCTTCAGATCTGAAACATCTCCGTTTCTGGTTATCCTGAAATAGACTGTTGCTACTGTCTTGCCTCCTACAGGAGGGGGAGACCAGGCATTGCTTATTCGTTCCTTTATGAGCTCAAGATAGTATCCGAATTTGAAATCCTCGTCGACTCGAACACCAGCAGTTCCTTTTGTGCTGGTGGTAGCTGGTTTGTGTTGTGATTTCTCTTTTCGCGATCTGGTCGACTTTTTTGCTTTTGATGTCTTCTGTTTGGATTTCGCCTTAGGCTTGGTTGACCTGTACTTCATTTTCGAATCAGGTGCTTTCTTTGGCTGGGCTTTCTCCTCAACCTTGGCAGGAGCAGTGACTCTTGGCTGTGGCTTGGGTGCAACAAGGTTTACTGTGATAACGCTGTTGGAGCTAAGGCGGATTGTTGCGTTTGAGGTGACCATTATTATTGAAAGCAGGGCAAGATGTGCGACTGAAGAGATTGCGAACGATTTCTTCACCGTCGCCTCGCCTCTTGGTCAGGTTCTGTAACAAGACCAATTCTTGATATACCTGACTTACGAGCAATGTCGAGAACCTTGACAACCGCCCCGTAGGGAATAGCTTTATCCGCTCTTATAAGGACACCTTTCTTACCAGCACCAGCTGCTTTCTCAAGCTCTCGGGATAGTGCGCCGAGGGGCAAGGTTTTCGAATCAAGCGTGACCGTTCCATCCTTCTGGATGGTTATTGTTATATTCTCCTTGGTCTCTATCGCCTTGGCTGTGGCTTTTGGTAGATTCACCCTGAGTCCCATCTGCATGAGAGGAGAGGTTATCATGAAGATGATCAGCAACACCAGTGTGACATCAACAAGCGATGTCACATTTATCTCAGACAGAGACTTTCGCTGAGTTAAGTTCACGCAGGATTTCCCTCTCGATACGTTCGCCAATTTCGGATGCAAAATTGTCCATCTGAATGGTTTCTCGTCTTGTGAAATTGATAAGCCAATTGTATGCGACAAGCGCAGGGATTGCTGCCCCCAGACCAAAAACGGTTGTTATCAGGGCTTCAGCCACTCCTGGTCCCACAACCGTAAGACTGGCTGAACCCATCTCACCCATACTCAAGAACGAGTTCATCACTCCCCAAACTGTGCCAAAGAGACCAAGGAAGGGGGAGACACTTGCTGTTGTAGCAAGCACACCGAGGTGGCGTTCCATCTCATCAAGGCGTTTCAAAGCAAGCCTTTCCATGGCGGATCTTGCTTTGCTTGCAATGACAGGCGCATCTTGAGGAGCAACACTAGAAAGCACATCAAGGTCGCGCTCAACCGAGTCGGCGGCGGCAAGCAGGAGATGGGGTAAGTTTGAGTTTGAGCAAGTTGAGCCATAACGCTTGGCATCGAATATTGATATTTCATTTGGAAGCTTAGCAAGAAAGCGAATTGTATCGCGCTGGCAAGCTCTAAAGGCTCTTATCTTTTCAATTGCTATTGCCCAGGAGATAATCGAAAGCAGAGTGAGGACTGCAAGTATGAGCTTAGCTACCGTACCCGATCCCGATATTATGCTTCCTACATTGGCATTGAGTATGAAGGCAAGAATAATTGTCACAGTCTGGTGCCCTTACCCTTTCCTCGGGGTCTTGCAGGCGCCACTTCGAAGGACTATCTTAGATTATTGAGAGGGGATGGGAATTGTCAAGACAATAAAGCTAGGGCGCCAAAACTTTATGTTCGGCATCGCAACATCTCGGACAAAGATAGCAGTTATAAAGCAGTTGACAAACGCAGCGGGAGCGTGATAACTTCACGTGAATAGCTTTCCCAAAACCGGAGTCGCTATTGAACGGGGGAGAACTGACTTATGAGCCCAGTAAGAGTTAGGATCTCAAGAGACAAAGTGCGCAGTGATTTCGTGCGCCTCGTAAACGAGATAAGCGGTCAGAACGTCCTCAACTGTTACCAATGTGGACGCTGCTCGGCTGGCTGTCCGTTGACCTTCGCGATGGACATTCTTCCAAGCCAGGTTATAAGACTTGTCCAGCTCGGACTTGAGGAAGAAGCTCTAGGTACGAATACACCTTGGGTTTGCGCCTCATGTATGACTTGCTTTGCAAGGTGTCCTAGAGGTGTCGATCTTGCCAAGGTTATGGAGGCTTTGAGGGCAATAAAGCTGCGACCCGGTGACGCAGACAGAATCAGGCTGAATCAATTCCCACGGGAAGCTCTGGCGAGACTACCTCAGCAAGGGCTTGTCAGTGGCCTTCGTAAGTTTACTGGATAGCATGTTGAGGCTGAGGAGGGCAAGATGGAGATAGCTTACTTTCCTGGCTGTACCCTCAGGACTAAAGCCATCGGTTTTGACAATTCGGTTAGGGATACAGCTAAAGTTTTCGGTTATGATCTTGTTGAAGTCCCTGACTGGACATGTTGTGGCGCCACTTTTAACCTCTCAGTTGACAATGTTATGGCTCTTGCTCCTCCGATCCGAATCCTTGCCAATGCAAGAAAGTTAGGTAATGAGGTTATTACCGTTTGCTCAGGATGCTACAATGTTCTTAAACGTGCCAACTACACAGTCAGAAATGATTCGGAGAAGCTTGCAAAGATAACAGACTTCATTGAAATGGAATATGATGGAGATGTAGAAGTAATTCATTATCTTGAATTCCTCAGAGATAGGGTTGGATATGAAACGATAAAGACTAACATCAAACGCAATCTTGAAGGACTCAAAGTTGTTCCCTACTACGGGTGTCAGCTCTTGAGACCATATGATGAAATCCAGCTAGACGATCCTGAGGCACCGACCATTCTGGATGAAGTCCTTGATGCTATGGGATGCACTGTTGTCGATTTTCCCCATAAGGCTGAATGCTGCGGCAATTTTCTATCTGTGTGCACAGATCTTACACCTGAAGGACGCCAGGCAGTTGGCGAGGAAGCAGCGACTGCTGTAAGTGAATGTTCCTTCACCATACTTGATGCTGCAGCCAGAGCAGGGGCTGATCTCGTTGCACTATCCTGTCCACTCTGTCTATACAATCTTGACGTTGCTCAAGATCAAATAGAGAAGATTCACTTTGGCTTTCGAAAGATGCCCATTGTCTATTTCAGCCAATTGCTTGCGATTGCACTCGGTCTGGACACTGACAAGTACGCTCTCGATAGTGAGCACCACTTTGTCGATCCTTCAGCAGTTGTGCGATCGGTAGCTAAAGAATGATGTGCGAGGTGGCCAAATGAAGCGCATAGGGGTTTTCGTCTGTTGGTGTGGATCCAACATTGCAAGTACAGTTGATGTGGGACGGGTTGTAGAGGAGGCTGGCAAGCTCCCTGGCGTTGTGCATGCTGAGGATTACAAGTATCTGTGTTCTGATCCGGGACAGAACATCGTCCAGAAGGCGATAGAGGACTACAGCCTTGATGCCGTCGTGATAAGTGCGTGCACCCCGAGTCTGCATGAGCCTACGTTCAGAAAGGCTGTAGAGATGAAGGGTATGAATCCCTATCAGTGTGAGATAGCCAATATACGTGAGCAATGTAGTTGGGTCCATGAGGATAAGGAAGCAGCAACCGAGAAAGCTATTAAGATCATCCGTAGCATTGTTGAGAAGGTAAGAAGAAATGAGTCGCTCGAACCCATCACGGCACCTCTCACCAAGCGTGCCCTTGTGATTGGAGCTGGCATAAGCGGCATCCAAGCTGCTCTTGACATTGCAAATTCCGGCTATGAGGTCTTGCTTGTTGAGAAGCAACCATCCATTGGTGGACACATGGCTCAGCTTTCTGAAACCTTCCCGACTCTGGATTGCTCCCAGTGTATCTTGACTCCCAAGATGGTTGAGGTGAGCCGCCATCCCAAGATAAGACTTCTAACCTACAGTGAAGTCCTTGAGATCAGTGGCTTCCTTGGCAATTTCAATGTCAAAATTCTTAAGAAGCCACGCTATGTTGATGAAACGCTTTGCAACAGCTGCGGTGAGTGCAGTGAAGTTTGCCCCGTTGTCGTTCCGAATGAATTCGAGCGTGGGCTGAGCTCGCGCCACGCTATATATGTTCCATTCCCGCAGGCGGTCCCCTCAGTCTATACCCTTGATGCTGAAGCATGTTTGGGGCTTTTCCCACTTGCCTGTGAGAAGTGCAGCAAGGTTTGTGAGACAAATGCCATCAACTACGACATGGAACCAGAGATTATAGAGGAAACGGTTGGTGCTGTTGTGGTTGCAACCGGTTACGATCTTTACCCGATAGATGAGATAAAGGAATATGGCAATGGCAAGATCCCTGATGTGATTGACGGTCTTCATTTTGAGCGTCTGCTTTCGGCTTCAGGTCCAACGGAGGGTGTCGTCAGAAGACCATCTGATCACAAGATTCCAAAGGAAGTGGTCTTTGTTCAGTGTGCAGGCTCAAGGGATACTGAACGAGGTAAGCCGTATTGCTCAAAGATCTGCTGTATGTACACGGCAAAGCATGCGATGCTTTACAAACATAAGGTGCCTGATGGTCAAGCCTATATCTTCTATATAGATGTAAGGGCTGGTGGAAAGGGCTATGAGGAGTTCTACCAGCGCGGCATTGAGGAGGATGGTACAGTTTATCTGCGTGGAAAGGTCTCAAGGATTTTCCAAGACGGTGACAAGGTCATTGTCTGGGGATCTGACACGTTGACAGGCAAGAAGATCGAGATTGCAGCCGACATGGTCGTTCTGGCAGCACCGATAGTGCCGTGTGAGGGCAGTGATGATCTCGCGCGAAGGCTCAAGATTCAGACAGATGCAAATGGATTCCTTTCAGAGGTTCATCCCAAGCTCAGACCGGTCGAGAGCATCACTGCGGGATTCTTCCTGGCTGGAGCCGGGCAGGCTCCAAAGGACATACCTGAAGCGGTTGCTCAGGCAAGCGGGGCGGCCAGCAAGGTTGTTGCTCTGTTTGCCAACGATGTCGTTGAGCATGATCCGATGATAGTAGGGGTAACCGAAGATATGTGTAGTGGCTGTGGTGTCTGTGTTGGCGTATGCCCATTTGGTGCTAGGGAACTTGATACTGAAAGAAAGAAGGTTAAGGTTCTTGAAGTGCTCTGTGAAGGCTGTGGCGCTTGCAGCGCAGCCTGTCCAACAGGTGCAGCTCAGCAGAGAAATCTTAATGATGAACAGTTGACAAGTATGGTTGGGGCAACTCTCGCCGAAGCCTTAGAGGGCTCGGACTCTTAATAGGAGAAGGTGAGGTAAGCCATGGCTGAGAAGAAAGCAAGTAAGAGGTCAAAGAAGGGATCGAAAGCATCGGGTCAAGCTTCACTGGGCTCAACTGCAGTTGCTGAGCCGAGAACCGAGATGGTCAGAATCTACATTATGGGGAAGCAGTATGAGGTTCCCAAAGGCTTGACTATTCAGAAGGCACTTGAGTATGCGGGTATGCGCCTTCTGAGAGGATGTGGTTGTCGAGGTGGCTTCTGCGGTGCGTGCGGGACGGTTTACAGGACAGAGGGTGACTATAAGCTCAAAGTCGCACTTGCCTGCCAAACGGTCGTTGAGGATGGAATGTATCTTACGCAGATACCCTTCTATCCCGCCAATAAAGCGACCTATGACCTTGAGAAGCTCACACCATCCCTTGAAGCAATTGTCGAGAACTACCCCGAAGTGATGAGATGTGTGCAGTGTAATACATGCAGGAAGGTCTGCCCTCAGGACTTAGAGGTAATGCAATATATTGCAGCGGCAATGCGTGGGGATATAGCTCGGCTGGCTGACCTTTCTTTTGATTGCATAATGTGTGGTCTCTGTGCAAGCAGATGCCCTGGAGAGCTTGTTCAGTACTATATCGCTATTCTCGGTCGAAGACTCTACGGCAAGTATATGATGCCCAAGGCTAAGCATCTTGCTGAGCGGCTTGAAGAGATAGAGCAGGGCAAGTTTGACCAAGAGATTGAAGAACTCATGAAGATGAGCAAGGAGGATCTTAAACGCCTCTACGATTCACGAGATATTGAGCCAGAAGAGGAGTTGGGAGAAGCATTAAGAGTAGGTGAAATTAATGACTGATAGATTGAGGAGGAAGTAAGATGCCAATCCAGCCAGGAGTCGATCCTTATCCTGATTACATGAGAGAATCCATCAAGAAGGTCGAAGCCACTCGCTCCCAGAGAATACATCAGGACTATCCGATGCTGAGTGCTGATGAGAAGACCGAGCTGCTTAAGAAGTATCACCCCGATCACAAGGAGGGGCAACTGGTTGAGATAAAGGTGGGACCGAGCAAAGGTGAGAAGACCTTCAAAGAGGTGGAACGCATAATACAGGCATATAGCCGTGTCGATCCTGAATCCTTTGATCTTTCCCAGATCGACTACGATGTGGATGTGCTCGTTATCGGTGGAGGTGGAGGTGGTTCGTCGGCTGCGCTTCTTGCGCATGAGGCGGGTGCCAAGGTCTTGATGGTTACAAAGCTCAGACTTGGTGATGCCAATACCATGATGGCTCAGGGCGGAATACAGGCGGCAGACAAGAAGACCGATAGCCCATCGAGGCACTTTCTGGACGTTATTGGTGGCGGAGGCTATTACAATTTCCCTGAGCTCGTGAGAGCACTCGTTCTCGATGCGCCCTATGTGATGGATTGGCTTCAGAACTTGGGGACGATGTTTGATAAAGAAGAGGACGGAACCTACATAACCATTCATGGCGGGGGTACTTCGCGCAAGCGCATGCACGCCGCACGCGATTACAGTGGCGCAGAGATAATGCGGACACTGAGAGATGAGGTGAGAAATCGAGGCATTGAAGTTCTTGAATTTACCTCAGCCATCGAGTTGCTCAAGGACGATAAGGGTCAGTGCGCAGGTGCCATACTATACAACATGGAAACTGAGGAGCACTTCGTATGTCGTGCCAAAACAACCATCATAGCAACGGGTGGTGCTGGGAGATTGCACGTGCAGGGATTCCCCACAACGAACCATTACGGTGCCACAGCTGATGGGCTTGTACTTGCCTACCGAGCAGGCGCTCCTTTCGTATATATGGATGCTATCCAGTATCATCCAACCGGTGCAGCCTATCCTGAGCAGATCCTTGGACTGCTCGTTACTGAGAAGGTAAGAGGTCTCGGTGCACAGGTGGTAAATGTTGATGGTGAGCAGTTTGTCTATCCTCTTGAAACCCGGGATGTCGAGTCAGCTGCCATAATCAGAGAATGTAGGGAGCGTAACAAGGGCGTTGTGACACCTACGGGAATGGTAGGTGTCTGGCTTGACTCACCACTCATTGAGCTCAAGCATGGCAAGGGCACAATTAAGCGCATGCTGCCAGCGATGGTGCGACAGTATGAGCGATGCAACATAGACATGACGAAGGATCCCATCCTTATCTATCCGACTCAGCATTATCAGAATGGCGGCATAAAGATAAATGCGGATTCTGAAAGCGAAGTTCCCAACCTCTTTGTAGCAGGGGAGGCATCTGGCGGTGTGCACGGAAGGAATCGCCTTATGGGCAACTCTTTGCTTGACATTCTCGTCTTCGGGCGGAGAGCCGGTCGCAATGCAGCCGCAAGAGCAAAGCAGACGAAGGTGGGCAAGCTCACCCTTGAGCACGTTGTAGCCTATCATGAGGAGCTCAGAAAGGCTGGAATACCTGAGGATCGCATATCACCGATGCTCTTGCCAGACTATAGGCGACCTGAGACAAAGGAGCGCCAGAAAGGACAGATTCCGCTCGGCAGAGTCTGATTCTTGCCAAGCTTGACACTCCTAATCAGGTATGTTAGCTTGGTTCGAGATTTCACGTGTTTCCTTTTTCTCTAGTTTTGGTTCACTCAACGGGGGGATAAGCGTGTGAGGGAGTACGAGAGCACCGACATAAGAAATGTGGTATTGGTTTCCCACGGAGGGGCTGGCAAGACATCTCTTGCCGAATGTATGTTCTATACTGCAAAGGCAACGCAGCGTTTGGGGAGGGTTGATGAGGGCAGCTCGCTGCTTGACTATGCCGATGATGAGATCGAGCGCAAGATAACCATAAACCTCTCGGTTGCCCACCTTGACTGGCGCAATACCCGTATCAACATCATTGATACACCCGGATATGCAGATTTCTACGGTGATACCAAGGCAGGAATAAGGGCTGCTGACGCGGCTCTGGTTCTCATCCGGGCGGATGCGGGCGTGGAGGTCGGAACTGAGAAGGTATGGGAATTCCTGGATGAGCATGATCTGCCTCGTGCAATTGTTGTGACGCGTATGGATAAAGAGTATGCAGACTTTGACAAAACCGTTGGCCAGGCTCGTGATCTCTTGGGTGGTCCTATTGTACCTGTCCAGATTCCCGTTGGCTCACATGATGCCTTCTCAGGGGTTGTCGATCTTCTCACAATGAAGTTCTACAGGTATGATCGCAGTGGTTCGGGTGCCGGTATGATGCAGGAGATTCCAGATGACTTAAGGGACAGAGCCAAGGAGTTGCGGGAGAAGCTCATCGAGAGTATTGCTGAGTGCGATGATACATTGCTCGAGGCATATCTTGAAGGCAAGGAGGTCAAGCCTGAAGCGATTCAGGCTGCATACAGGGACGGAATAAGAGGCAAGAAGATAATTCCGGTTCTCTGTGCCTCTTCGTATTTCAGCATAGGCACCCAGCAGATTCTTGACACCATTGCCTCTGCCTTCCCCAATCCTTTAGAAATGCCCGGCGTCAAGGGTAGAAAACCTGGTTCTGACGAAGTGATTGAGATCAAGCCCAATCCTAATGAACCCTTTGCTGCTCTTGTTTTCAAGACAATCTCTGAGCCACATGTGGGTGACATGTCGATATTCCGGGTTTTCAGGGGTTCCGCAAGCGAAGGAACAGAAGTGCTTAATTCAACAAAGAACATCACCGAGAAGTTTACTCAGCTCTATAGCCTCATGGGGCGCGAGCGCCGTGAGGTTAATAAAGTTATCACTGGGGACATAGGTGCTACAGTCAAGCTCAGGGATACGGCGACGAATGACACACTTTGTGACAGAGCCGATCCGGTCATCATTGAACCCATCTCTTTCCCCAAGCCTGTTGTTCATGATGCTATCAGGGCTTTGGCCAAAGGCGATGAAGAGAAGATTTCAAGTGGTCTGGCAAGACTCCAGCAGGAGGATCCAACTTTCACTGTCGTTGTAGATAGTGAGACTAAACAGACAATCATATCGGGACTTGGTGAGCTTCATCTTGACGTCGTGCTCAAACGCCTCAAGGATCGCTTCAATGTTGATGTGGAGCTCACGAAGCCACGCATAGCCTATCGTGAAACTATTCGGGGCAGGGCTGAGGCGCAGGGCAAGTACAAGAAACAGACAGGTGGAAGAGGGCAATACGGTGATGTCTGGCTGCGCATCGAGCCCCTTGAACGTTCCAAGGGCTTCGAATTTGTTGATGCGATTGTCGGCGGTGTTGTTCCTTCGAAGTATATTCCTGCCGTTGAGAAGGGGATTGTTGAGGCGATGGACGAGGGTGTGCTTGCGGGTTATAAGGTTGTTGACATTAAGGCTACCCTTTATGATGGCTCTTATCACGAAGTTGATTCCTCGGATATGGCCTTCAAGATTGCCGCTTCAATGGCTTTCAAAAAGGCTTTTCTTGAGGCTAAGCCAGTTCTACTTGAGCCGATAATGAACGTTACGGTAACTGTGCCTGAGGAATATCTTGGAGATGTTATGGGAGATCTCTCAGGTAAGCGTGGCAAGATCCAGGGTATTGATTCGAAGGGGCATCTGCAAGTTGTAAGAGCTCAGGTTCCTCTTGCTGAGCTTTATAAGTATTCAACCACTCTGAGATCTATGACTCAGGGCAGGGGTATGTTCGAAAGCGAATTCTCCCACTATGAAGAAGTCCCAAGGGAGATTGCTCAGAGGATAATCGATGAAGCCAAGGCAGCCAAGGAAGAGGCTAAGAAGTAGTCATATTTGTTGTCGAGCCATCCTGAAGCATTTGCGCAAAGCTGATCAGGATGGCTCTTGAATTCTCTGTTGCGAAGGATGAAGTGATGCGGATAGATGATCTTGGGATTTCAACCTCCTGGAATGCAAGTGGTGTCCTCGGCGGGAAACGCATAATCGAGGAGATGATGGCTCTCGGATTCAGGAGAGTTGAGGTAGATTATCGCGTTCGTGAGGAAGCGGTCGATGGGATAGAGGAGGCTGTTCGCAATGGCGCAATCAGCGTGACCAGCATTCATAATTTCTCACCTTTGGGCAGAGATGAGAAACCATCGTCATGCGGCGGTGATAAGCTTTCGCTTGCCTCGCTAGACGAAGGTGAGAGACGTGAAGCCGTAGGTCTTACCCTCAAGTCGATTGAGCTTGCTCACAGGCTCGGTGCCAGAGCTCTTGTTCTCCATACCGGTGAAGTTGAAGGTATTGGGAGGAGCTATTTTCGGGAGTTGGCTGAGATCGTCAAGGCGAAAGGTGTCAAGGCAGAGGCGGCAAGGCGTCTGAGAGACGCTATAATTGAAGCAAGGATGCGCACTAAGGCTGGGTATCTTGAGGCTGTAGTCGGGAGTCTTAAGGATCTCCTTCCCAGTGCGATCGATGCAAAGGTGAAGCTTTGTATCGAGAATCGCTACTTCTATCACCAAATACCGATTTTCGAGGATGTGCTTTTTCTGCTTAAGGCTGTTGACTCTGATTTCGTTGGTTACTGGCATGACATTGGGCATGGTCATGTGCTCGAGGTTCTGGGTTTCGTGCAGCATCTTGAGTGGTTTGAGATGTTGAGACCCTATGTTATTGGTCTTCATATACACGATGCCATCTTCACAGATGACCATTTGGCACCGGGAAAAGGTGAGATTGACCTTGGTGGCATCCTCGCAAAAGCGCCTGATAGTGCAATCAAGGTGCTTGAGCTCTCGTCTAAGGTGACAAGTGAAGAAATTCGGCAGGGTCTTGCCTTTCTTTCCGGTCTTTGAGTGCTCTGCAAGTCTGGATGACTGATCACGAGGGCATCACTGGAACTTTTCCTCTGTGAAGTTCTGAATCCTCGTGCGCATTATTTCAAGATTAGGGACGATGAGGAGTTGTCTGTCATCGGTTTCCATTCTGATCTTGGTATTCCTCAAACCTATGTATTTGACGATTCCCATCTCACCGCTTGGGAGCTTTATCCTGTCGCCTATTGTAAAGGGCCTATCGATAAGGAGTATGAAGCCGGCAAGTGTATTTTCAATTATCTCCTTTGATGCCAGTGCGATTGCCAAGGAGCTGACTCCGAGGGCAGCGATTATTGCGGAGATGTTCTGGCCGAAATGGGCAAGGATCATGACAAGTGCAATCGTATATATGCCAATGCTTATGAGACGCTGGAAGAGGGGTAGAAATTCATCATCAATCCTCGTCTGTGTTCTTGCTGCCACGTTTGATGAATACCAAAGAAGAAGTACCTTGAAGATGGTTATCACGAGATAGGCTGATGCCAGCACAATTGCGACGTACGCTGCTGAATCTAGCAATTTGGCCATATTCTCGCGCACACCCAGTCTTCTCAAACCAGCGAAGATCGAAATCGAAAAGGCAAGAATGTAGATGGGCTTACTCACATGACTCAAGGATGTGCGCATACGAACAAGTATTGCTGAAATGACTTTCGCGGCGATTCCTGACGCAACCACTATTGCGGTGGATACGAGAATGTCGCGACTTGTCACAGTGGTGAGCAAAGTTGGAGTATCGACTGCCATACTATCACCTCCGCAGAAGATGCTTGTCTAATCTGTTTATATACCTATGGGTGATTCATTCAAGTGGAATCCGCACGTGGTGGGGGTAGCTGGGGTCGATCTTGAGGCAGCAGATGGAGATGTATGGTCTGGAGTTCGGTGCTCAGACAACGTGACTGCATGCGTTTCTACTCGCATGAATCTGACATTTGACGGAGTGCGGATTTTTAGCTCCGACCCCAAATTGCGCGGTTTGCCGATTTTTGGCTCCGACCCCGAATTGAGCGATTTGGAGATTTTTAGCCCCGACCCCGCGAGGTGGTAGCGTCAAGGTTTGTTCGCAAATTCTTTGAGGGGTGATCTCCTCCATTGCATATTCAA
>JAOZOU010000121.1 GCA_029933125.1 bacterium
GACTGGCTTCTGGCGCACGAATGTGCTCATTCCTGGTGGGGTGATATGGTGACCTGTGAGACATGGAAGGATATATGGTTGAACGAGGGTTTTGCTACTTACAGCGATGCTCTGTTCAAGGAGTGGTTTGAGGGCTGGGATGCTTTCTATAATAGAATGCAGCAGTTTAAGTATGCTTACTTTAACGAGGATGAAAGTAACCGGTTTCCAATATACGACCCTGATTATATGTGGGGTGCCACTGTATATCAGAAGGGTGCGTGGGTATTACATATGTTGAGGCACATTATGGGGGACGATGAATTTTTTGGAATGCTAGCGGATTACGGTGAGACATACAAGTATGGGACAGTGGTGACATCTGATTTAGAGGAGGAGGTGAGTGAGCATTATGGGGAGGACATGGGGTGGTATTTTTGGGAGTGGGTATATAAGGCGGGTTATCCGGAGTATGAGTGGGAGTGGTGGCAGGAGTATGATGGAGGGTGGGGTGATGTGCATTTGCATATAGTGCAGGTGCAGGAGGTAGATGACGAGACTCCATTATTTAAGATGCCGATAGACATATTGATAGAGAAGGGTAGTGGGGAAGAGGTAGTAGTGGTATGGAATGATGAGGAGGATGAGGAGTATGTGATAGGGTGTAATGAGGAGGTAATAGGGGTGGAGTTTGACCCTGATGGGTGGTTATTGTGCAAGGAGAGGGAGGGAGTAGGGATAGAGATAGAGGGATTTGAGTTGAGAGAGGGAGGAGGGGGTGTAAGGGTGAGGTGGGAGGTTATAGGTGAGTGTGTGGGGTATTTTGACTTATACAGGAGGGTAGTGGGCAGTAGTAGTAGTGATTTGGTGGTAGGAGGGGTAGGGGTGAGTGCGGGTGACATATGGGAGAAGGTTAATGGTTATCCGATAGAGGGTGAAGGTGAGCATGTATATATGGATGAAGGGGTTGAGGCGGGGTATGAGTATGAGTATAGGTTAGAGTATATAGAGGGTGTAGAGGTAGAGGAGGCGGGTAGGGGTGTGATTGAGTATAGTGGTAAGCCTGGTTCGTTTTATGTAATGGGTGGGTATCCGAATCCATTTAGTGAGGTAGTTAGGATAGAGGTAGGTGTAGATGAGGGAGGGGAGATAGGGGTGAGGGTATATGACATAAGTGGGAGGTTAGTGAGGGAGTTAATGGAGGGAGAGGTAGGGGGTGGTGTATATAGAATAGAGTGGGATGGTAGGAGTGGAGGTGGGGATAAGGTTAGTGATGGTGTATATTTGATAATGGTTGAATTAGATGGTGATGTTATCACAAAGAAGGTTAT
>JAOZOU010000039.1 GCA_029933125.1 bacterium
AACTCACGTACCGCTTTAATGGGCGAACAGCCCAACCCTTGGGACCTTGTCCAGCATCTTTTCAAAAGCGACCGGGTCAATTCGGGCCTTCAAAGCGTGATGGAGCTTAGGCCAAGCATCAGCGCCACAATGGATGAACGCCTGGCAAATATGGAAACCCATTCCGTCATAGTCCGCGCGCTGGAGCCGAAGGGCAATGTCCCCATGTGAATTATCTTTCCCCGGTCAGCGGCTCCCGGATGTTCGCAAGATTTCCTGGATCACTCATTTCAGAATCTTTTCGACCAGTGCATCAATTTCCTGCAGTTCTTTCTGGAGCGTCTTGCGTACCATCGAGCGCAGCTTACCAACGCTCTTGATATTGCCGGTGCCACCCGCATTGAGCCACTGCTCCACCTTGGCGCTGCACTCCTTGCCCAATTCTGCCAGTCTATAATGGGCAACATTCTCTACACTGAATTGAGGAATAGGAAGTTCAAGGACCTTCTTGTGAATGTGGCGAGGCCCCCATAATCCACGGCTTTGCATCGGCTTTATCAACTTGTCAATCACGGGCGCATTGAGTAACGCACACAGGAAGAGGGCCTCGTCGAGGGTGTTTAACTCACAAGAATACGTCATGGTGTCTGCAACGTACCCCTTGGCAAGAACACGTTGCCCATCGATCTCAAACTGTATTGGATCGTTTTCAACCACAGCCGCCGTTAAGAAGGTCCCCGAGGTGTTGTAGATGACGCGATACTTTGCTAGAGGGTTCTGTGTTGTGAGTTTCTTGCGGTAATCGAGCCAGCCCAGAGCACTAATTCGACCCGCTTTAGCGCTACGTCGCTTCACCCATTCTCTTTCGGCTTTGTCCAACCACTGCCCCAAATGTAGGTAACCGCGTCGGCGGGCTTCGGCTGGCCCCATGAGTTTGTAGTGTTCTCCTTGGGGCTCGATCGGAAGGACAACCAAACGGTAGTCGAGATGTCCAAAGGGCAGCAGGTCTGTTGACAAGAGGGTCGCATACAGAAAACGTCTCTCTACGTTTCCTTCAAACCTCACATCTCGATATGGCGGTTTAGCCCCCTTGATTGCCCTAGGGTCCGTTTCCAACAATGGCAGTTCAGGGTCAAATCCGACCCGGGTTGGCTTTACCTGCACGAACCAGAATGAGCGGGGAACGATCGTCGCACCTTGAGCGAACCTTGCCTTGTAGCAACTCTCGCTCGTAACCCGCTCTTCCTTGCCGGCTGACCAGAAGGAGCGCCCGCCGAGCGTGTTAACTGAGAATTGAACATGGTCGACGGTAAGCAAGCGTTCAGCTTCCTTGAGCGAGGCGTTTTTTCGCACGAGCTTGCCACTCAAGATTTGCCCTGGGACGGTTGAGACAATGCTGGATCTACCTACGGTCCCCTCGCCTTTATCTGCGATGAGCACACACGCAGGTACATTGAATAGCGGCTCAACACTTTCGCAGTCCCAGAGTTCGCGCCAGAAAAGCCTCTGCCGCGGAGATTCCTTGAGCGCAAAGGTGCGTTTACGTAATGCATCGTGCTGGTCAGCACTGAACACGCTCTTGGGCAGGACAAAAGCTATTTTCCCACCGCTCTTGAGATATAGATCTGCTGCACGCACAAGGAAAAGCGTTGCTGCTTCAAGGTGGGTGATGAGCTCCCCTCGGCCTGTGAGCAACTTGTACTCTTCTCTGATTTGCCGTTTCAGAAAAGCCTGATACCTGGGCTCCATGTAGCGGAATGCAATCCAGGGTGGATTGCCCATAATGAAATCAAACTTGCGTTTGAAAAGCAGCGGTTTGTAAATGTTTTTCAGGATGAATGCCCAGATGGTGTCACGCTCGGTCTCAATGAGGTGTTTCAGCGCCTGCGCAATAGTAAAGAGGGCTTGAACAAGCTCATCATCTCGAGCCGCCGGAAACCGTTGGGCTGCGAGAAAATTGCGAAATATTTCAAGCACCGCTTTTTTCCCTTTGTTTTGCAGCGCGAAGTCCCTCGCCAACTCGATTGCGTGATCGTAAAGCGCGACGTTCTCGACGAGTCGCTCGGGCAGATGGATTTCATTTCCGTCCAATTCCACCCGATACCCTGGCAGCCGGGAGACAAGTACGTTGTTGATGTTCTCCATGGGTATTTGCTCCACGAGCTCTGGCAGCTTGATCGTGTCGGCAAGGTAGACGGGAATACTGATCTTGCCTCTCCGCCTCTTAAGCAAGTCCCCAAGGGCAAGGACATAGTTGGTCTTGGCCACGATTACCGCCAGGGCATGGATGTCAGCGCCGTATACTGAGTTGAGAATATGGTGCAGAGTCTTACGCGAGTTTCCCAGCCTCTCGCGCTTCTCTCGAACGGCAAGGTACAGAAATGTGCCGGAACCACACGCAGGGTCAAGCATGGCGCCGTGTGGATCGGCATCAAGCAATTTGTTGACCATGCGGTGGGCTAACCAATCAGGGGTGTAAAACTCGCCGAGGTCGTGACGCGTCTCAGGGTCAACCAGTTCCTGATAGAGCGATTTGAGCACATCTTCTGACAGCTCGCGCAGGTTGTAATTCTGCAATAAGCTGAACAACCAACGCACCATACTGACGCCCACTTTTACAGCGTCTGCCCGCGCAAGCCAAGAGAAGAAATCTTCTTCGATAAAGTTCTCGATGCCCTGAGCTTTAAACAGTCGCCCTTCAAGCATCTCAACGATTTTGGCTTCCTCCGGCAAGGTTGCACTTTCGGTAATCCGCATCCACGACATGAGTTTGGCCAAGGTGGCAAGGTATGTGTGCCGCACGAAAAGTTCGTCCCCCGCAACCTCGCTGCCGTATACAATGCGAAGATATTTCTCCCAGCTTCGGTACACGACGGCGAAGGCGCCTTGGATTTTGATCTCTTGCCACAACGCAAGAAGTGTATGTGTGGTGGTCTGAAATGCATGGCTTCGGCCACCGAAGTCACGCACAATCATTTCACTTGTCGGATGCAAGATCTCCTTCCGCAAGAAATAACGGTCAAGCCAGAAAAAAATCTCGTTGGGTTTAAGCTTTGTCCAATCAGCCTCTTCGACTACTCGGAGAGCCACGCTCTTTGGGTCAACGTCTTTTCTTGAGCTCTCAACCAACGCCGGGGAGTAAGTCACGAAGCGAACTCCATCAGTAGCAACACATAAATAGGGTGTCCTGACCTCCGGAGGTTCCTGTGACCAGAGAATTGCAACGTAACGGCGCAGCTGCTCCTCAGCTTCAGAGCGTTTCTTGCGGATGCTGGTCTCGAACTCAATGACGACGTTGCCAAAGAGATTATCTGCTCTCCCCCTAATAATGCGATCCTTTTGTTTCGCCCGCAGGTGCTTTTCAATTCCCGACACAAACGACTCAATGAAACCCGGCTGGATGCCCAGGAGATCCTGCATCAGCATGCCAAAACGCGCTGAGCGCGCCGGTTCACTGTTCAGTAGCTCGACATCCCGCAAGTACTTTGGAATGATTTCTTCCCAGTGCGCTCGGCGTATATCCGGAACGCGCGTTGGCTTTTCAGCAAGCTTTGTTTTCTTCTTCCCCAAGTCCAGACCCCTTTCTGCACGTTAGGCGTCGCGCTAATTCAAAGGATGCAGCGATTCGAATGATCTTTACATCAGAGAGCCCCTTTATTTCAAGGAGCCTCTCAAGTGGTTGATTAGCCAATCCTTCAAGGGAACCGAACCTTTCTAGTAGCTCTTTGGCGATCTTCTCCGCTGGCTTGCCCTTGATCCCAGCAGAGATGAGGATCGCAAGGAGTTCCTGATCAGTCAGGCTTGCTGGTCCCTCCTCTCTCAATTTGCCGCCAGGGTGCCTCCATCTAAGTCTCATAGACCCGCCTCCCTAAGTCCCAAGATCAACCAGCTTCACCAAATGCGTTGATCCTTCCTCTCCAAAAACGACCTCTCTTCCCCGAGCAGTGAATCCGATCCACTCATCTACTTCGGTTTCTAGCCTTTCGAGTGCCCAAGGACTGCTCCTCCAGAAATGCACTCCTGAACGCACGACAAGCCATCCCCATCCAAACGTGTATCCCCGCCTTACTGGCCAGACCAATTCCAGGTCCATATGCGAATCATCACAACAGCCGCCTGAGGGGCGTTCGCATGCTTCACAGGCCCAAGCAAGACCTACGGATGGATTGTTTTTCCGTCTCGCCTCCTCATGCCTAAAGTCCTTAAGGTCTTTCTTCCACGACTTCGCTTTTTCTCTTGGCCGTCTCACGATGCCCCGGAGCACTAGACGTTCTCAGATGGCTATCTTCGAATCTTACATCTTGGAAGTTCTGGCAGCAACCCGCCGCGTTCCTGCCGGAGCGATTCCCCAAAATTCCTCCCGGGGAATCCGACGCAAGCAATCGATCCTGCACCATCGCAAATCGCACCCACTGAGCGGTATTCCGCCAACGGACTTGTTTACGGTCCGACGGCAAGGTCATTAGATCGTACTTGTTCAATTGGTTCTTCATTACCTCGCCAACTCTTTGGAGTATGTCACCCACCGGAGCCGAACCCCCGAACTCCACCAAACCTTGAAGGCCAGGTATCCGAAACTCATCAGGGGTATTAAGACCACGCTTCAATCTCTCCGTGATTCGCTTGCTTCCTTTTCTAGCTCTCGAGGTCCTAAAGCGACCAAAACACGCTACCCATTCCTCCTGCAGACTAGCAGGTTTGGCCCCGAGCTCTTTCATCCTTCCGCGTGTCCCAGTCGTTTGGCTCGCCAGATCGTACCTTCCGGACTGGAAAGCCTCAGCTCCCTTCCTGTTCAAAGATGCAATAGTGCCATCTATCTGTTCAAGAAGCATATCCAACGCTGCCTCGACTCCGTTTCGCTTCGGAAGTTCTCCCTCCGGGCAAGCAGCAATCTGTGGTGATGACTGTTTCTCCGATGTGCCTGAAATAGCCATGTGCAAAGCCATCCCGGCTAGGAGCCACACCTTTGCAATCAATCATTTGCACAACCGCACCGAATTGTCAAGACGCCTTGGGGCTTGACGCAGGAAATCTGCCGTATTGTAGCGGGCTGGACCAAAGTCAGCACTGATAGAGCGGGGGAGTCGGAGAAGGGTTAACAAATACAAGAATGCGGCGGCGTCCTACTCTCCCACCCCGTTACCAGGGCAGTACCATCGGCGCT
>JAOZOU010000122.1 GCA_029933125.1 bacterium
GTTATGCGCAATGTTTTGACATTACACCACATATATCATATAATGCATAATAAATAACACAAGTGGAGGTCAAAATGCTTGACGTATCAGTCCTAATGGACAAGCTAGAGCAGATGTCTCCAGACGAGGAGCTCTGGATAGATGTTCGCTCAAAGAGCGAGCAAGAAGCACTCAAGGTGCGTATCTGGCGCTTCCTCAAGAAGTGGAAGCGTCAAGGAGAAATTGTGATTTCTCTTCGCAAAGACGAAGAAGGACGGCCATGTGTGGTGCTACGCAAGTGTGACTATGGCGTCTCGCTTAGACGAGCCGACGGCTCGAAAGAGTCCATTGATATGAGGACGGAGATGCTTCGCAAGCGAATGCAAGCCGATGGCCTGTCGGCTGAGGAAATCGAGGCCACCCTTGGTGAAGCCAAGGAATAAAGTCAAATTTTGACTTTTCTGGCCTAACGGCAAGATTGTCAACAAATTTTGCCCATTTTATGGGCATTTATGGCTATTGACAAAATAACACGGCGTGTTATAATGGTATCATGTCCAAATGGACATAACAAAACTGTAGGAGGTGCGAGCATGAATGTAAGAATCCTGGAGAGAAAAGGTGAATGGGACGTCAGTCCCTACACAATCGAGGGCGTAGGGACTGGCTTTGTGCTCCGCCCTCACCCTGACGCAGGAGGCGGAGCTCATCCTCGGTACATGCGAAGGGAGGGCTTCATCAGCCTATCACCCCCGCCTTGGTCTAGACCCAGACAAATTCTTCAGCGAACTCCCACAGACGTTCGTCTGCGAACTTAGGGAGACAAAGCGAGGTGAGATATTCCTCGCCGTCCTCTCCCCTTCGGCTCCAAGGAAGCCAACGCATATCGGTTTCTTTTCTTTCGCTCCTCGTATCCGAGGGACAGAGGGAGAGTTCTGGGTTGTTGCCGAGGCAACAGACAGCACCGCAACAGGAGCTCGGACTGACGACCTGACCTTCTGTCTCGCTCGTGTTGGAACACTGTTTGAGGAAGCAGACAAAGATGATGACCCCATCGTTTACAGGGTCACTGAGGAAGGCTTGACAATTCTTTCTGCTGACGAAAGAATCTCGGCAGAGGACTTGAACAATTTGGGGTAAAGGAGGTGCAGCATGAAGATAACAATAGAAGAAGAAAAGGCCGAGGGGCTGAGCCCCGAAGACCTCGACATCTTGACAGCCCTTGGCATTGAGATTCACGTTAAGAGACTGAGGTCATCAAGACCACGCAAGGCGTGTCCTGAGCCATACAACTTGCTCATCCGCTACCAGTGCAAATTGTGCGGAGCCG
>JAOZOU010000123.1 GCA_029933125.1 bacterium
AAGAGTGCGTGAATTCGTGATCGGGTCTCGCCTATCGTCGGTCGCCCGCAATGTCGCGGGGCAAATCGAGGAGGAACCGGACGATGGCGAGACGCGCACCCGACCTGCCCAGCCCGCTCGCGAAGGCCGCGCGGCGCTTTGAGAGCTGGCGCACAGACCGCACCGGCCGGCGTATCCCGGAGGAGCTCTGGAGTCTCGCGGTCGGCCTGGGCCGGCGCTACGGCGTGAGCCGCACCTCGCGGGCTCTGCGGCTTCAGTACTGCTCTTTGAAGAAGCGGTTGGAGTCGGCCTCCGTGGCTCCTTCCGGGGAGGCGTCCGTCCCCCCCGCGTTCGTGGAGATCCTGACCGCCCCTTGCCCGGCCGTGCCGACGGCGCAGGTGGAGTTCGAGAGCCCGTCGGGCGCGAAGATGCGCGTGGAGGTGAACGGCGCGGTCTCCCCGGGTCTGGTCGAGCTCTCCCGCCTCTTCCTGGCGGAAGCACGATGATCCAGATCACACCCCACATGCGGCTTCTCGTGGCCGTGGAGCCGGCCGACTTTCGGAAGGGGATCGACGGGCTCGCCCGGGTGTGCCGGGAGGAGCTGGGGGCGGATCCCTTCGCGGGCGCGGTCTTCGTCTTCAGGAACCGGCGGGGCACGATGCTTCGTGTCCTCACGTTCGACGGCTCCGGCTTCTGGCTGTGTCAGAAGCGCCTGTCCAGCGGTCGGTTCCGCTTCTGGCCGACCGGAGGGGAGGGTGGCGTCAGGACCCTTCAGGCCCACCAGGTGCAGCTCCTCCTCTCGGGAGGGGATCCGGAGGCCGGGAACACGGCGCCCCCGCCGTGGCGACGGCTCCGGGAGGCGGGCTGAAAACAAATCTGCACTTCGGACTTGCGTTCCTCTTGGAGAGTCGGTACCTTCCCGGTCCATGAGTGTCGTCCTTTGCTACCGGGGCCGGGAAGTCACCGACGGTGACGTCGCCGAGATCCGGGACCTCATCGCCCGCCACCCGGAGAAGTCCCGAAGGGCGCTCTCCAAGGAGCTCTGTCTTCTCTGGGACTGGCGCCAGGAGAACGGCGCGCTCCGGGACATGGTCTGCCGGGGGCTGATGCTCGCGCTCCACCGGGCGGGCCGGATCGAGCTCCCTCCGGCGCGGAGTCGGCCGCCGAACCCGTTCGTCACCCGGAAGCGGCGACCTCCCGTGGTCGTAGACGAGACGCCCGTGCGCTGCCGCCTGAAGGACCTCGGAGCACTCACCTTCCGCCAGGTCCGGAGGACCGGCCTCGAGCCGGTCTTCGAGGGGCTCATCGAGGAGCACCAC
>JAOZOU010000040.1 GCA_029933125.1 bacterium
AGACACCTATACGACAGCGTTGACTTGATCCGTCGACCGTGGTATAGTATTCAACGCAGCATGTGGAGCGTCGGTCGCGGTGAAGGAGAGCTGCTACTGCATTGCACACGGCAACATATTTAAGCTTGCGTGAAATAGCTGTCCACCGCGCAGCGTTGTACTTGCCACCAGCAGCCTCCCGGATATTCCCGCTGAACGCTTCTTAAGGCAACCCATACCGGTACACAAGGGGGGATCACGATGACAAGGATTGGCACAGCTTTGTGCGCAGGATTGCATGCAGAAGAGCTGTAGTGACCGGGATTTCAGCCCTGATTCTCCTTGTTGTTCTCTCAGCGAACACCTATGCCGATTGGCTATTTGACTGGCGACTTACGTCTGACGAATCGGAATCCCGGCTCTGTAACAACGCCTGGTGTGTCGGATGCGACGATTCTGGAAATGTCCATGTTGTCTGGTCAGACAACCGCGACGGCAACTACGAGATATACTACAAGCTATTTGACGGGACCAGCTGGAACGCGCCCTTCCGGCTGACATATGCCAATGAGATCTCTGACTGTCCTTCAGTAGCAATCGATCCAGGCGGCACGGTACACGTCGTATGGAGGGATTATCGTGACGGCAATCCCGAGATCTACTACAAGAAGTACTATCTCGGTAAGTGGCGTGCGGACAAACGCCTGACGGATGATCCCAAGTTTTCCGGCTACCCGTCACTTGCGATTGGGAAAGATGGTAAGCGCCACCTGGTCTGGTGTGACTATCGTGATGGAAACGCCGAAGTCTATTACAAGATGCACGACGGTACGTCCTGGGGGACAGACCTTCGCCTGACCAGCAGCCCAAGTTTCTCAGAATTCCCTTCGGTGGCTGTCGACACCAGCGGCAATGCGCATGTCGTCTGGCAGGACTACAGAGATGGAAACTACGAGATTTACTACAAGACAGGCGCCGGCACAATGTGGAGCTCAGACGAGCGGCTTACCGATGATCCGGGTTTGTCACAACATCCGTCGGTTGCTGTTGATCGGAGCGGAAATGTCCACGTGGTCTGGCAAGACAACAGAGACGGAAATTTCGAAATCTACTACAAGGTCTATGACGGGGTCACGTGGAGTTCCGATGAGCGCCTGACCAATGATGCCGCCTCTTCAACCTATCCAACAATAGCCGTTGATACGACTGGAAAGGTGTACGTAGTCTGGCAAGATGATCGCGATGGCAACTATGAGCTGTACTGTAAGACCTATGATGGTACAAGCTGGAGTCTCGATCAGCGAGTAACCACCTCTGATGGGGACTCCCAGCACCCGGTAGCAGGTATTGACCGGACTGGAAATGTTCACCTCGTTTGGCAGGATGATAGAGACGGAAACAACGAAATCTATTGGAAGGAGTACTACAGTGGAACGGTTCCCACTCCTGAGATAGCCTCAATTGAACCTGCCAGCTACTTTCGTGATGAAACAGTCTTCATTACAAATCTGTCAGGAAGCGGCTTTATTTTCCCGGATTCGGTCTGGCTGGTTCGCCCTGGCGAATCGAGAATGGTTGCGTATGGACTCAGGGTGGAATCATCTGAAAAGATCGTTTGTGCAATCGATCTTGACAGTACAGCTGCTGGCTACTGGGATGTCGTGGTCAAGAACCCGGGGGGTAAGCAAGACACCCTCCCAGAAGGTTTCTATGTTATTCCGGCCTCGTCATGGAGTGAGGACATAAGAGTATCCTATGACGCCGGGGTCTCCAGAACATCTTCGTGCAACGCCTGGTGTGTCGCATGCGACACTGCCGGCAATGTTCATATCGTGTGGGAGGACGAACGAGATGGGCTCACCGAACTCTACTACAGGATGTTTGATGGTGAGAACTGGAGTCCCGAACAGCGTCTCACCAACAAGCTGGATGGACACTCACGAAATCCGAACCTCGTTGCAGACGCCTGGGGGAATCTCCACCTGGTCTGGGATGACTCGAGGTATGGAAACCCAGAGATATGTTACATGAAATACAATGGTGTAGACTGGGAGACCCCCGTACGCCTGACAGTTCAAAGTGCCGTTTCCGAGAAACCATGCGTAACAGTCGATACCTACGGCAATGTTCATGTGGTCTGGTCTGACTACCGAGATGGTGCGGAACTTTATCATAAGATATATGATGGCACGAGCTGGAGCGGGGACGAGCGTGTGACCTGGACTGATGACTTCGCAACAGCTCCGTCAATAGCTGCTGACGCGGACGGCAATCTGCACCTGGTGTGGGCAGGGGTTGGCGGAAGTAAAGCACAGATACATTACAAGATGTACGATGGTTCGAACTGGGATATCTACGATCAGGCACTGACACAGATAATGGGGTTCGCCCTGTGCCCAAGCATAGCGGTGGATTCCAGCGGCAGAATCCATGTTGTTTGGAAAGACGACCGGGATGGAACGTACCGACTCTACCACAAGATTTATGACGGCATTTCCTGGACTACCGATGAACTTGTGACTTTCGGTAGCAGCTCCATCTACTGGAAGTCAATTGCAGCTGACCGCAACGGTAACATTCACCTTGTCTACATTGACATAGCCGATGGGCATCCCGAGCTTTTCTACAAGATGTATAACGGCTTCGCATGGAGCACTCGTAAGCGTCTGACTTTTGGCGGTGTTAGTCTTTCCCGTTCATCCATTACCGTGGATCGAGATGGCGATATCCATGTCGTCTGGACGGAGGGTCGGGATGGGAATCAGGAAGTTTACTATAAGTTTAGGCATCCAGTAGCTGAGCCAGCAAGTGTGAATGTTCCTGTCATACCTCACGCATCCCTTGTGCTCAGAAGCATAAGACCCAATCCGACAAGTTCGCTCGCCAGCATAGTCTTCAAACTCAGATCTAGCCAGGAAATCAGACTCACAGTTCACGATGTCAGGGGGAGATTGGTTTGGCATCAGACTATCACCGACCTTGAACCCGGAACTCACACCATTCTCTGGAATCCCGAGGATGTCCATGGGATGCCCCTGTCGCCCGGCATTTACTTCGTCAGGATTGCATCCGGGAGCGAGCGGTTCTCAGCGAAGCTGGTGATTCTAAGGTGAGGGCTATGCAAAGTCCTTCGAATCGAGTATAGGCAGTGGGTACAGTCGAGATCTAATGGCACCTTACATATCTGCTGCAATAGCAAGGAGTTATGGCTGCGTGGACTGAATGTCCCAGATGGAGCCACGAGCCCTCCCTTGTATGCTCGAGATGGCTTGACTTTCCTTATTCATCCTTCGTACTCCCTTACCCATTGCCTATGGACAAATTGCGCTGGCTTGACTCGGGACGGCAGGTGCCATAAAATCGTAGCGGAGGACAGGGAGATGGCATTACCCAGATATACTCGATTGGCTCGCGCTTATGAGGAGACTGTTGACGCTCATCTTGAACGCACCTATGGGAATCGGCGCCATAAGCGATTGCGAACTCACCTCATGCGATGTCTGCTCACAACCCTTCTTAGTGGGCAGGCGCCTGATTCGGATAACCTCACCAGCCACTTGAGATCCCATCTCAACCGGCTCGAACGCCAACTGGCACAAGACGACTACCGACTGTCCAAGGCCTGGTATGAAACCAAGATCTATGGCGCAAGCCAGAATACAGTGGCCTCAAGGTGGCAAATAAATCGACGCGACCTGAGGATGCTTGAACAGCTCTGGAGCGATACGGGTTATGAGGCAGATGAGTACACAAAGCTCCTGGCGAAGGTTGAACCAGACTGGCCATTTGACGTCGATGAAAGACACGAGGAGCTGGTGATCTGGCTTGACGACCGTGCAATTGAGGATATCGTACTTGTCGCCCTCGAAGCCTACATCGTTCCGCGCAAAGGTGTGAAGTTCACGGAGACCTATGGAATTTGCTTTGGCTCAACCAAGACTACAGATCGCGAACGTCCCGCGAGTGGGCGCTACGCTTTGCGTCACATTGATATCCGAAGTGTTCATATCCAATTGCGCGCCGTTGGGTTTTCCAACAAAGTAACCTACGATCTCAGAAGCCTTGAGACGCAAATGGCAGTTGCGACGCATCTATTTCCCCAGCTCGATATTGTGGGCGACTTTCATACCCACCCCTATGAAACCGCTGAGGAGCTGAGGGAGGTTAAGGGCTGGCGTTACAGTAGCGGTGATGAAGCAGGCATTGCCGAGTGGGTCAAGCCGCTTAAGCACATGGGCTATCATCCAAGGACTTCACTGATTGTGGGTATCGCTGAAGGGACCAAGCGCATTAGCCGCCCTGGCAGATTCAAGCCCAATGTCGTGAGATTCTCAGTAAGCAAATACCACTTTTATATCGCGTGCTATCGAATCGTTGGCAACAGATACTCCGACAAACACATCACACTCAACGCCGTAGCCCTACCCGGCCTATAAAAAGGGGTCGGAGCTAAAAACGTGCATTCCGACCCCCGAGATTCGAAGCAAACCTCTATCGAATGCTCAAGACTACCGCGATATCACAATCTTGCGAGTCGTACTCTCTCTTCCAAGCCGCAGATTGACAAAGTAGATCCCACTCGGTACCTGCCCTGCCGGACTCAAACCAACACTATGATAACCAGCACTGTAGCGCCCCTCTGCCAGCGTAGCAACCAGCCGCCCTGAAACATCATAGAGCGTGATCTCCACATCGCCATCAACTGGTATGCCAAAGCGCACTGTCGCATGCTCCATGACCGGATTGGGCTTGATCGCTGCTATCACAACCCCAGTGGGTATCTCAACCCCACTCAGTCCAGCCACAGGATCGTAGATCTCAAAGTCAGCATCACTCTCATCCTCACCACTGTTGCCACTACCATCATAAGCGATAACCTTCACGCGTGCCTGTGTTGTTGCTTCTGCATCAACTGTCCAGGTATAGACCCCATCGTTCGTCTCACCTGTGGCTATGGTATCAGTGAAGGTGGCTCCGCCGTCGTGTGACAGGAGGATATCAATTGAGGTCACATCTATATTGTCAGTGGCCGTCCACGTGATGTCATAGCTCGAGCCTATATCCCAGACCTCACCACCATTGGGTACCGACACCGTCACTTGTGGCGCATC
>JAOZOU010000124.1 GCA_029933125.1 bacterium
ATCATCGTCCGGAGGGGGTGGCGGGTGTAGCCAGGCCGCGGGGAGGCTTTCGAGGCGTGCTGACCGACTGTGGCAGGCCGGCGAGCCGAGCTCGTACATCCGGAGCGAGATAAATAGGGAAGGGTCTATGGCCAGGGAGGCCAGCCGCGATTCCGCATCGCATAACCCCTCGCTGATGCGGACGGGGCCAGCGGGGCATTTTGGCGAGCTTGCAGCTTCCCTGGGTTCCGTCATAATGATTGTGCGTCCGAGCCGCCGCATAGCTCGAGGCCGTTAGCGAGCATCTGAAGTCTTAAGGGAGTACTTATGCCAATTCCAGATTTTCAAACAATTATGCTTCCTTTGCTTGAGCTGGCCGCAGATGGCAAGTCACATTACATCCACGATGCAGTTGAAAAACTCGCTGAGCACTTCTCCCTAACTAAGGATGAGAAGGCCAAGCTCCTACCTAGCGGCCAGCAACCTATCTTCTACAACAGGGTAGGTTGGGCTAGAACCTACTTAAAAAAGGCTGGCCTGCTAGAAGACCCGAGGCGCGGTTACTTCCGTATTACAGAAAGAGGGAAATCCGTCTTGCAGGAGAAACCGGACCGCATAGATATGCGGTATCTTCAGCGTTTCCCTGAATATGTCGAGTTTCGGCAGACAACCAAAGCGCCATCTCAGCCTGATGTATCCGACGAAGGATTAGAGGGACTTACTCCTGAGGAGGCGCTCGAAGACTCCTACCAGCGGATACGAAGAGACCTTGCTGATGAGCTGCTGTCCTATGTGCTTAACAGCACTCCCGGATTCTTTGAGAAACTGGTTGTTGAGCTATTAGTCAAAATGGGATATGGAGGATCGCAGCGCGATGCTGCACGCGCTGTTGGTCAGAGCGGCGATGAAGGCATCGACGGCATTATCGACGAGGATCGTCTTGGTCTCGACACCATCTATGTGCAGGCAAAGAAGTGGAATCCAGGAACTCCGGTTGGCAGGCCCGAGATACAGAAATTCGTTGGCGCGTTGCAAGGGAAGCGCGCGAAGAAAGGCATCTTTATCACTACGTCACGGTTTACCGATGATGCACGCGAATACGCACGCAGCATAGATACAAAGGTTGTCCTTATAGATGGTGTGCGGCTTGCAGAACTTATGATTGACTATGGAGTTGGTGTTACCACACGCACCCTGTATGAAATCAAAGAATTGGATACCGATTACTTCGGAGAGGCGTCCACGCATGGTGATGCTCGCTAACCACTCGCTGATGCGGACGGGGCCAGCGGGGCATTTTGGCGAGCTTGCAGCTTCC
>JAOZOU010000125.1 GCA_029933125.1 bacterium
GGAGGATGTAAAAGAATGACTGGAGAACGTTCTGGAGAGAGAAGGGTTTCATCCAGAGGGATGTATATACGAAGTTCGTATATACCGCCAAATTGGGAGGATATGCGAAGTATTGCGGATATACCGAAGTTAAGCGACATGTCGGCGATATTAATAGGAGGATATTAAGAAATAGAAACCATGATAGTAACCAATCAAGTGATGTGGCCCCCAGTCTGTAATCGGTGGCGTCTTGATGATGAACCACGATGGCCACTTGACAGTCTCATGTATCTCATCTACTTTTGTTCAGCGAAAAAGATTTTGGTAAGCCATAGCAATTACCTTGTGGAGAAGCCGCCATTAGAGTTTTATGACATACAAAGAAAGGCGCGTGTTTATCGGAAATACGTAGAACCCATTCTTGAAACCGCCTTTTTCCCCTTCCGCAGTAACCCATGGGATGTTGACCCCAAAGGAAGGCTGGCATCCATTTGGGACGATATTGTTGAATTCTATACGAATCTAATTTGGTGTAGTCAACTCAAGATGCCCTTTGTGTTTGATATTGATCGACTTCGCTCTTTACTCACGGCTATTCGGAATGATCTTATCAAAGAAAACATTCTTGAGAATCCTACTTTACTTAATGATCTTTTGGCTATTCTCCATCTTTACAAGAGATGTGAGGTGCATGTTTTGTTGCCCTCTGAATCCAGCTCATGGAATCCGGTTGAGATGGCTATGCGACTCCGGCGGTCTGTGAAGTTTCAAATACTGTCAAGGGAAACATATACATTAGGACTACACCGAGCCAAGCATCTAAGTTTTCAGTTGGACGTCATAAGAGATAAGGCTGAAGAAGTGGCCAAAAGTAGAACTTGGGCAAGCTTGCTAACGATAGGGAAGACCGCTGTCAATCTTTTCCTTGGTACACCCGGCAAGTTAGGCTCCGAGTCGGTCACGCAAATTGTCAAACTTGTGTTTGGCAAACCATTTTGCCCGCCTATTTTTGATTTAGTTTCTATAGAAAATGGTTTTGACTCTATCTACTACTCGGAGGGTGTATGAGTTACACGGTAGTGCCAACACGTCGCTTAACAGCGTGTATCTGGTTCGGGCTTACGCCCTCACCCAAATCGCCTTCGGCGACTTCACATACACGCCAACCGTTAACCGCCATTGCGAAACTGAAGGTATTTAAATAGACGAAACGAGATATTGAATTGAAAGTTATAGAGAAGATAATATACCCTTAAGGAGGGAGGGAATTATGCCTGTCTGTAAGGGTTGTAATCAGATTATAGGTGGTAACGA
>JAOZOU010000126.1 GCA_029933125.1 bacterium
GTCATCACTTTGTCGGCGTAACGTTCCTGCCAGGTTAAATGCATATCAACCCTCTAGACTGTAGCCATGCTCTACGAGCCACTCGTCTGGCGTTTGGATTGGAAGCGTGGTTCTACCTCTGTAATGCTTGATGTTCCAAGTGATGAGTGCATCGCAAGGGTGGGTTTCAACCGTCCACAGAATCGCCGCGTCCCCCAGCCTTATTTTGCGTTCAATTCTCTTCAGCAACTCGGCATTCTGACGTGCCCAGAACACTTCCACTGAACTGAGGTCTACGGGAGGATAGAGAATATCAATGCTCTCGGATGTAAGGTAGGTCTCGAAAATCTCCATAGCTTCTTCCGATTGTCTAGCTGTGGAGATGAGGCCACACAGTTCTAACAGGCTGAAGATGGGCACTCCTCGTTCGGTTTGCTCACTCTGATACATGAAAGACGCCGTCACCGGGTACCGAGGATCTTGCTTAAAGATATGATAAATGCCCAGTACATCCGTGTCAATGGCAATCACTAGTTGCTCCCCCGCCCTCGCGAAGCATTGATAATCTCAATGATATCGCTCGTGCCATAAGTTTCAGTCATTGCCTGAGCAACCTTGCCGGCATCAATCTGGATCTCACTAATGGAGCGGCTGGGAGGCAGTTCTCTCCCCAAATATGATAAGGTCAGTTCAGCGATTTGCCGCTCCTGCTCTTTATAGCGTAGATGGCCTTCCACCAGTCTGGTCGGCATTTCATCTCGGTCCACGTCCCTCTTGGCTGCCAGCTGATCCAATTCCACCGGTACTTCTTCTGGAAGCCGCACAGTGATCTCTCTGCTGGGCAGATTATGAGTGGCCCATCCTCTTTCTTCCAACAGATGAGTTAACTCCCAGGTAGTCATACCCATCGCTTGTGCCAGGTAGCCGAAAGAGCATTCGGCACGACGGTATCGCTCATATAGCTCTCTCAAGCGGCTCTCAAAGCCTAATTCGATTAACTCTTGCACCGCCTGTTCGGGGCTGATTTGTTCTGTCTGAGTTCGTCTTTCCACAAGTTGTTTCACCCTTGGCTTCAATTCCACTGTCACTGTGTCCATCAGGAACCTCCAGACCTTACTTCAGCAAAAGCAGCGAGTGTTCGACAAAGGCAGGTGCGTAACGAGGCCGTGTAGCTTCCACAATCTCTACGGCCAGGGATCGATCCAGGTCATCTCGTGTTGCCACCAATCGGGGGATAAGTCTAGGTTGCTCAGCTTATTATACCCCACTTCTTATCCCCTGACAAACCCACCCAGGGCCAAGGGGTATGTC
>JAOZOU010000127.1 GCA_029933125.1 bacterium
CCAGATACACCATCCACTCCCTCTGGTCCGGCAACAGGTCTTACTGATACATTATACCAATTCTCTTGTTCTGCCACTGACCCTGATGGGGACAAGGTGGCAATAAGATTTGCATGGGGTGATGGTGATACGTCAGACTGGAGCTCGTTTGTCTCATCTGGTGAAGTTGCCTCTATGAGTCATGCATGGGATTCTACTGGAACATACGATGTCAGAGCTCAAGCCAAAGATTCTCGAGGTGCTACCTCCGGCTGGTCAGCCCCACACCCAATAGCCATCTCTCCCACGCTTGGCTCTCTCAAATGGACCTATACTATAGGAGACGCTGTGTACTCTTCTCCTGCGATAGGCTCTGATGGCACTATATATGTCGGTTCAAACGATTATAACCTCTACGCAATAAACCCAGATGGCTCTCTCAAATGGACCTATACCACACGAGGCTGGGTGGAATCTTCTCCTGCAATAGGCTCTGATGGCACTATTTATGTTTATGTCAGCTCACAGTATGGTAAACTCTACGCAATAAACCCAGATGGCTCGCTCAAATGGACTTATACTGTATACGGAACACACTGGCCGTACCCTTCTCCAGCGATAGGCTCTGATGGCACTATATATGTCGGTTCAAACGATTATAACCTCTACGCAATAAATCCAGATGGGTCTCTCAAATGGACTTTTGCTACAGGAGATGCTATCTTCTCTTCTCCTGCAATAGGTTCTGATGGCACTGTTTACGTCAGATCATACGATGGTACACTCTATGCAATAAGCCCGGGTTGCTTTCTCCATCTCGAATGGACTTATACTACAGGAATCTTTCTGTACTCTTCTCCAGCAGTCGGCTCCGATGGCACTATTTATGTTGGATCATATGATAATAACCTTTACGCAATAAACTCAGATGGCTCTCTCAAATGGATTTATACTACAGGAGGGCCTGTGGACTCTTCTCCTGCAATAGGCTCTGATGGCACTATCTATGTCGGATCATGGGATGGTAACCTCTACGCAATAAACCCAGATGGCTCGCTCAAATGGACTTATACTACAGGAGCCACTGTTCGCTCTTCTCCAGCACTGGGCTCTGATGGCACTATTTACGTTGGGTCGGCGTTTGACCTCTATGCAATAAACCCGGATGGCTCCCTCAAATGGGTTTATACTACTATAGGAGGCTTGGACTACTCTTCTCCTGCAATTGGCCCGGATGGCACTATTTATGTCACATCACAGGACGGTAAGCTCTATGCAATCCAGGGCACGGGCAGGCTTGCGTCAAGC
>JAOZOU010000128.1 GCA_029933125.1 bacterium
ATTAGAATCCCTTGATGGGCTTGCCTTCCCAGATTTCATTCTGAGCTCGAAGCAGAGTGAAAAGGATACGGATACAAGATTCCTCAGTAGGAAACTGCTCCATGACCTTCACACGCCGCTTCACTTCCTTAAAGCTCCTTTCAATGATATTCGTGGTTCTTATATGCTTCCACCTGATAGGTGGGTGATTCATGTACGCTATGCAGGCATCAAAATCCTTCTGCAGACACTTAACCAAAGCAGGATATACTTCACGGTATTCCTCTATGAACATCTGGGCCTGGGCTTTTGCCTCCAGGCTATTGGGGGCATAGTAGATCTTTCGTAGCTTTGCTTTGATCAACGGCCATTCTGTCTTAGGGCATTTGGCCTGCAAGTTACCCATTTTATGGAACAGACATCTTTGATGATCACTATAGGGGAAAATAGTACGGATAGCCGCAAGGATTCCGGGACATCCATCGGAGACCACCATAAGCACCTTCTTGGGATTAAGTCCTCTTCTAACAAGATGGGTAAGGAGAAACTCCCATGCTTCTCGGGATTCCCGCTGACCCTGGATAAACCCAAGATGCTCCCTCTGTCCATCCTCTGTAATCCCAACAGCACAGAGAGCAGCCTCCGTACCTACTCTCTTTCGTCTGACCTTAAAGTAGGCACCATCAATGATCAGATAGGCGATATCCTTGGTGATGGGCCGGTTAAGCCACCTGATCAGCTCCTTCTTAACATGCTTGTTCATTCGGCTGACTTCGGCCGCGCTGACCTCCGAACCCCACAGGAGATTAGTAATCTTATTGATCTTCCGTGTAGAGACACCTCTGAGGAACATCTCGGAGACAATGTCCTCTATCTTGCTGTCCTTACGACGATACCGCTCCAGGATGCTGCTATAACCAATGCCCGCTTTCCGGCCCAGAGGGATCTGAAGGTCTTCAATCAATCCAAATCGGGTCTGCAAAGCCCTTGTCCTCGTACCATTTCGATAATCTCTACGAGCCTCTGTTCGTTCATACGGCCTTGCACCTATGTACCTCATGAACTCGTCCTCAGCATAACTCTGAATCATCTCTCTGACGAACGCTCGAACCCCTATCTCTACATAATCAAGAAAATCATCAAGGCTTCTGAACTGTTGACCGTCTTCTTCGCTCTGCTCTGCAAATGTTTCTTGATTAACTACCTCTTGCTCTGCTACTGTCTTTTCCATAGGGCTTCTCCTTCCTTTTTCGGCCCCTTTCGGGACCTTTAGTTTTGTCCTATGGGAAGGTTAAGCCCTTGTATTTT
>JAOZOU010000129.1 GCA_029933125.1 bacterium
CACGCAACTATTATTAATTGTAAGCGGTTGGGGAGCAGGTGCGCCTCATCATATTATAGTGGCTGGCTGGAATTCGATGGCGAAGCCATAGAAACCTGCTAGCTGCTATGGTATTATTTGGTGTGCATGTGAACCAATCCGCTGGATGCTTTTTCTTCTAGTGTTGCTACGATGCTCTATCCAACACATATATCAACAATAATCCTCCTAGTGGGTACACTACTACTAGCATACCAACTGTCAGTATCAGTGACATAGCTACTTACTAGTTTCGTTATACTTATCTATTTGATCTACTATGAACTCATAGTGGTCGTACCTTACGCTATCTAGTTGTAGCAGTGCCGGTGTACATATTCTCTGTATCCCCTTAGCACTTATTACTGTTGAACCATTATCGTCTATAGCGTACACTAGAGGCACCTTAGCAGTGCTTTCTAGCTTACCGCTAACAATCCTAGTATTCTTCAGTGTATTAGCCTCTAGATCGATGTATGAGCCATTAGTATCTAGTAGCTTGAACTCGTACCTAGGTGCTTCTATTAGTCTATCTCTAACTATTACCTTTGGCTTACAGCTACATCCCTGTAGTAGTAAGATAGTAACGGCAGCTATCGATAGTAACTGTAGTACTTGTGTCATTCTTCATCTCCTTGATAAGTTGTTGTCTTCTTTCTTCAGCTACTGCAGCATCTACTGCTATAGCTAATTCAGCCTCTTTAACTATCCCTGCAACTTCTACGTTACCCTTAACTACTACTAGCTCAGTCTTAGCATTCTGCAAGTCTATTCGCATATTAGCATACTCATTAACTGCGTAGCTAACTCCACCTAGTATAGCTGATACTGCAGCTAGCGTTAGGTATATCTTTATACTATTGAACATTACTCATCTACCTTCGTTGCCATACTTTTATTAATTAGTAAAGTAACGCATCCGAATACTGATGCATATATAGCAGCTATTGGTACTTCACCTATGTCTTTTATGCTAACCGCATAACCTGGTTGTATTACGAACCAAGCCATGTACATTGCACAGCCTAGTACCACATACCTCATAGCTAGTTTTATGTCTTTATTTATCATTTATTAGTCCTATCATCTATCTTTTCTATTTTGGTTTGTAGTCTTAGTACCCAACCTTGGTGTAGCTCTACCATCTGTTGTAATCTGGCTTGAGCTATACTTAGTGCTGTTATCTGAGTGTATATGAATATAATCATACCTATCACTACAGTAGCTACTAAGTTTACATGTTTATCCATT
>JAOZOU010000041.1:0-1889 GCA_029933125.1 bacterium
TCCTTTATTGTAATATATTGGCTTGTTTAAGTTGTTGAATTGCGTTAGATACTTTTCTAACGTAATCGTAGTTACTGATGGTGTTGCCCTGGTTGTATGATGCTATGTATTTAGTATAATTAGTACGGTTACGTACGGATTTCCAATAGTTAAGTTCAGTTAAAGCTGCGTTAATACAGTAATCTGGATTAGTTACTAGTAATGTTGCGTATTTAGATCTGTTAAGAACTGTATCAGCTACCCCAATATGGGCTAAGTGAGATTTTATAGAGATTTGCATTATACCAAAATCTGCTGAAATAGCTCCGATTTGGTATAAACCTAGATTAGATTCAACTAAAGCTATAGCAGGTAATGAGTTACCATACCCATGAAGTTTACCTACTTCGTGTAGGTATTTAGCTAGCTTGGTTTGAGCTGGAGTAAATGCATAAGCTGAAATGGCTAGAGATAGTATAAGTAGTAATTTCATATATTGTCCTTTAGGTTATTGGTAGTATATTAGTATAGGTATATCGTGAGCATCAGTAGGGATCGATATAGCCGACTCTAGGCTGTGCCGAGTGAATGTGTAGTAGAGTAATTAATTCTGTTGGGCTCTAGTTCGGACTTAAATCTTCACGTCTGTTGGGTAACACATTGAAGTTACAGCTGATATACCCATGCTAATATACTAAGGTGTAGGCTTTTCACCTACTTGCTCCGAAGAGTTACAAGATATTGACATATGGTGTGTGTCGCACTATGGTTCGTTACGCTTTCCTTGCGTCTAGTTGAATAGTTTGTTCCAAATGGTATCTATTTCCTCTGTTAAATTAAAGTTAGCAATAGATACTGTATTAGTTGGCTTACCTACTTCAGCTCCGGAGTCGTTTGGAGATAATGTGTGGTATGTTGACCAACCAAAGGTACGTTTAGATGCACCTACGAAGAAGTGAAATTCAGCGTGATTAATTGGTTGTCTGAACTTCTTCAGGCAGTATGAGTAACATAGGTTATGTGGATTGTGCCCAGTATGGTTCACAACAAATACTCTGATAGCTACTAGACGAGATAGTTCGTTCAATAGAGCGAATAAGGCATATGCATTCTGTTGGATAGTTGAATCATCAACTGACCAAGAGTACGATAGATTGATATAAATATCGTGGAATACTTTAGAATCATTCAATGATTGAGATTTAAAATAACAATCACGTTTGCCCATTAAGGCTCGTTGCTTGCTGAGGTTGCCTGTTTTCTCAGAAGTAAAAGAAGCATCACCGTATAGAAGTTTAGTAGTAAAACCTCTGGCATGTAAAGCTGCTTTGACCTTTGTAGAAACGTCAAGATACAGAGTTGGATTGGTATCAAGTTTAGCTGCTTTGTAGGCAGCTATACCATCATCAATTAGTTGTTTGCCCTCGTTGTTAGTTGAGTCACGAGTGGATTCAACTGCTCGCATGAAAGCTAATGGACTATGGTAATTATTGTAGATTGTATTATCGTCCCATCTAGTATCTGTATGTCCGGTAAGAATTTGTGGGATTGCGCTTGGTTTAGTATTCACTTATGTCCTTTATTTGTAGTTGTCTGACTTCACGTTCGATTACTCTAGGTGATTTGTTAGTTAAGTCAAGTTGTTTGATGAAATCAAGTCCATATCTTAGAGCTAGATGATAATCTAACATATCATAGTTGATTTTGTAGAATCTATCTAGTGTAGCTTGATCTAATGGTTGACGGCTAGAGTAAGTTTCCGAGTACTCAGAACCATCTGTATTAGCTGTAGCTATTAGACGAAAGTTCGAGTGTACTGGAACTAAGGCATCAGGAAATTGGAACGATTTATGCTTAAGTCCATTAAGGATTAGCAATGTGTTTGGATTGCATGCATCAATTTCATCAAG
>JAOZOU010000041.1:1989-4954 GCA_029933125.1 bacterium
TCAGTAAGTACCTCGTGATCACGGTGCTTAAGGTTAGATAAGCTGATGTCAAAGTGGTCTGCTATATTAGTATGAGCTAGTGATACTTGTATAGTAGACTTAGTTACTATAGCTCCTGCTGGGATATCTGTGATTGGCTGCTGTTTGTGGAAATGTCTCACAGCTCCGCACAGGTACGTGTGTTGGTCAATAGCTAAGATAGGTTGTTCAGATTCAGTAGTGATTCTGTAAGCTGTATTAGCTGGATCTTTAGCTAATATCTTGTCAGCTTTAATTCGTATTTCATGCCATACACCATTTGAAGATACTATCCAGTCGTTTAATCTAATTTGTTGAGTAGAGTGCAGTTTGTGTAAAGGATAATTACTTTCTACAACTCCACTAAGAGTAGCTACTTCAATAGGATTTTCTGCAAAGCTATTAATAACATAGTCACCAGTAACAACTGGCTGTGTATTAGGCTTTAGCTTAGTGTGGTTCCACATAGGTTTTGACGGGGCTAGTATGGGATTGTCGATTGTAGTATGCGTATTAGTAGATTTATTTATATAAGTTGCTTCTATCATAGTTAGGATATCGTTAAAATTTGTGTCTATGTTATCGTGGTCGTTGTAATAATCATCACCTACGTCGTTTGTATGACTTATATCCATAACTGCGTTGTATATATAGTAGTTTATACCTTTATCTGGGTAAGACGGTACATTGTCTAAAGTAAATATAGGTGATTTTGTTATAGCTTCATTAATGGCATCAAAATCATGTATGTTGTCTATTACACATTTACGGTTGATATTATCAATATGAGATATAGGCGTAATAGTGGTATGCAGTAATTGTACTATTTGTTCGAATGTTACTTTGATTCTAGCGTCATTGTTATAGCTACTATTGAGCACTGTGCAGTCAGATGTACCATCAGTAGATAAAAATATAGAGCCAGTTGAGCCTGGTATAAAAGTATTTTCCTGATAATATGTAGATTGTTTCAGTAGTCTATTGATAGTAGTTACCTGTTTACTAGTTACTAAAAATTTATAGCTAGATTTCGTAGTTAGTACTTCGGTATTAGCTAAATACATAGCTAATAGTTGCTCTGCTGTTACTAATTTACTAGAGTGATCGTTAAAATAATTATTTGAATCTGAATTGTAACCTAGTGGTTCATCTGGATAATAAAATAGCATTTTAGATTCATCCCATTCACGTGTAAAAGAAATACTGTGAAGTGTAGAATTTTCTGATGCAATAATTAGTTTATCCCATAATTTCTGTGTAGGTATTTTACACTTATACCCAATTGTATGGTCAATAGCTGTAATAGGTCCTATTAAGCTTTCCGCTGATACTTGCCTATTACTTCTCTTGTCAAAACTTTTACTATTATCCCCATAGGTAAAGTAACCATCTTTACTCACATATAGGTACCTAAACTCTGTGTGTTTGAGAGTGTTTCCTTTCTGTAGCCATCCTTTACAACCATTATCAATTAAATGTTGTTGTACTTGTTTATTAATAGATTCAGTTTGTGTGTCTATTTTTATATTTTGAAATGAATAAGTCATTGTTGCTTCCTCGAAAGTTAATACGGTTTTGCTCAATGGCACCTGTTTATGGTAGTTAAAGCTACTACCTGAGTTACATTCATTTGAGTATACGTAAATAGGTGTAGTAAAACTATGTCCATCTAATTGTTTGTAATTACAGATAAGTTTATTACAGTTAGGGTGCATTAAGTAACTAATTATGTTGGCTTGTTCTTGCGTTGTACATTCTACTACTACGTCAGATTGTTGAACGTTTGAGTCGAGTTGTAATTCAAGATAATTGAATGGAATATTAATATTAGAACTTGTTCTGCTAGGACTCATTCTGCTCCATATATTCATGCTAAAATTACTTGATATATATGTAGGTAATCCTGATAGTGTATTATGTATAAATATACTATACTTATTTTCTGGTTCGATGTAGCCAGTTATTGCATCAGCTTGTTCTATTGTTTCACAATAAACTCCCATTTCAGAGTGCTTTAAAATACCTATGTTTCGTAATTGCATGTTTGATTCCTTAGATTGAGTCAACTCTCGGTGGAGAGAGTTCAGTTAAGCTAAGAGGACTATAAAAGTCCGTCTGAGCTAGATGATTTAGTATTAGCTAAAGTTCTTAAAGTTGGATTGCTTGCAATAAGTTTAGAGATTTCTACTACTCTGTCATTTGACTTAGGGATAGATGCAGTAGCGTTAACTATTTCAGTATATGCTTGGATAGCAAATATCCATACCGATTTCTTATCAATAGCTGCTGCCATAGATAATAGCATAGGTCCATTAACTGTTTCTACAGATGGCTCTGCTGGTTGTTTAGCTTTATACTTCTTTACAGCTTTGTTTACTGTTTTGATTAATAATGGTAAGTCTTTATTTTTGATTGCTTTTGAAATTGACATATTGTTTCCTTTGGATTGGTTAGTTGTAGGAACGGGTATTCTCCGTTTGTATTTATTATCTTTATTATATTTATTCTCTACGTCGCGGGTTGTTATCTATCAACTACTAGTTGAAGTCTGGCATGTAAGTCCATAAGGTGTTGTGCAGTTGTGTACCTCATTGATAGATTTGGTTTAAATGGTGCAGTTAAATTCAGCATTATTTACCCTTAGGCCAACAGAACATAACTGGTGCTTTGTACTTAGATTCAACATAAGATTGTATGCACTGCATAGTTGGCTTAGAGTTCGGTACAGTGAATACATATACTCTAGGGTTAAGGCCACTTGTGTTTACCGTAAAACGTTTATCGGGTTTGACCTCTAGGTCGTTCCAAGTATCCACAGTAGTGAATAGTCCAGCGTTAGCTGATATAGCTAGTAATAATAGTAGTAGGTATTTCATTACTCAGCCACGTTTACTGGTACCATAGTAGTCAGTGAGAATACTCTAGATGAAACTACCATAGTATGGTT
>JAOZOU010000130.1 GCA_029933125.1 bacterium
GTGATACTGACATTCTACGATGAACGAGATTACTTGGACAACTTGCACGGGCTATGCACGCGCCTCGGTGTAGCGCACGCAACACTCAAAAAAGTCGTGGATGATCTCATAGAGCTGGGCTTTCTGGAAGTCATTTTCACCGGCAAAAGCAAAATCGTACGGATGAACGAGCGCAATATAATAACACACGAAGTGATCAACTTTATCGAGTCGGTGGAGAAGATAAGCGAACGATAATAATCTTTCTCTTTTTTCCCTCTCTCCCTTTTCCCCTGCTACAAAACCGAAAGTGCGAGGAAGAACAGCGAGATAGCGAAAATTAAGAGCAGCGATAGCACGAGATACAGCCTGAGATACCGGCGTGCGATATCGAGTTCACGCTGCAGCCAGTGCAGTTTCGCGATGCATGCACGGTAATCACCGTTCTTGAGATAAGCGATGACAGCATCCGAAGCGAGCTCCGCCATCGAAGTTTCACGGAGTTCACTGCATTCGCGAAGCAGGCTGTGCGCTTCATCAGACAGCCGTGTAAAGTGGTTATGCGGGCTGCCCATGAGCACTCACCTCCCTTTGAATTTGAGTTCGATTCGCTCTCTCTTTCTCTTTCTTCTCCTGCTGCAGCCGCCAAACTTCAAAAGAGGTGGCTTTCCGAAGGCGACAGAAGACGAGATCCCCTGGCTTCAACCCGAGCCGTTTCTGGATTTTTGATGGGATGGTGATGCGGTAATCGCGTAGCAGTAAGACGGCTTGCACTTCCGGTAGATGCGATTCACACATGATGAGAGAAAAAAGGAACAATCATTGATAAAACTTCTGAAGCGGAGAAATCAACCAAGCCACATCTCTGAGATTAAAGCATAATAGCTGGTAGAACTTGCATTTTTATCGGTAACTTTGAGTCGAAAGACGTTCAAACCGGCACGGGCGGGAGTGATGGAGATTGACTTAATGACATTGTACTGATCAGATGAGCTATAAAAATCGATAGTCCCCTGAGATTGTCCATCAACATAAACAGTGCAGATACCACAGGAAGAGCAGGTGCGGCAACGGACATTGAGAGTGAGACTATCAGTTGAGCGAGCAAAGAAAGGCACAGCAATTTCATCATTCTGAGCGGCGGACGAGTTATAAAGCGCGCAGCCGAGATATTGAGAAGAAAGCGAGGAAAGTTCCCAAGTGCCGGTAATGGCACGATAATCACCCGAAATTGCATTCCAGTGCCAGTACTTCTTCTGGTTGGAAAGGATGGTGGCAAG
>JAOZOU010000131.1 GCA_029933125.1 bacterium
CGGGAAAGACGAGCGAGTTTGCGAAAGAAGCTGCGGAATGGCTGATAAACAGGACTTGCCTGCTCTGGAACCAGAGCACGCTGGATGACAAAGGGTTCTGGCTTGTGCAGTATAAGTGCGGTGATGTGAATGGAAACGGTAACGTAGTAGGAGATTCGAGCGACTACTTCAAATTGAAATATTACGTGCTTGGGAAAGGTGGTGCAATCAGTAGTAATTGGGCAGCAGATACCAATGGTAATGGTAATATACAAGGAGATTCGAGCGATTACTTCAAATTGAAATATTACGTGCTTGGAAAGGGTTCACTTAACTGCAAGAGATGCTAAAAAGTGGTAGAAAAATGAAGAGAATAGTACTAAGTGTGCTGGCATTGTTTGTAATCATTGCGTCAGCTTCCGTTGCAGCATTACCAGTGCCATCGGAATATGATCACATCTACTACCTCAAACCAGACACTATTAGTGTCCTAGGCTACAGTGACAATACAATGGTGCAGTTATGGTTTAATACAACTAAGCCTTTCCAGCGAGGTGAGTTCAATATTACGTATACCTGTTGTTGTGCGAATGTAACTGCTGATATAGATTGGGGTCCGGAGTGGGAAGATGTAGGAGCTGCTTGGTGGAACTGTGGATACTTGTTCGGTTTCTTCGCAAACGAAGCTCCTGGAATGAATCCAGAGAATTTACCTCCTGGGGAATACCTTGTTGGCAATATTACATTGTACTGCTGCGATGAAACACCACCATGCGAGACAAACTTGAATTTCACAAAGGCGAGATTATGGGAGTGGATTGAATCGGAAGCAGATTGGATTGAACACGATGGCACGTCAGACAACGCAACATTCACCTGCGGAGCACCAACAGAGGAAACTTTCAGCAAAGACCTTTACGAAGGTTGGAACTTAGTGTCGCTGCCGCTGACACCTTCAGATAACAGCGCAAACAGTGTATTAGCATCGGTATGGGATAATGTCAGTGCGGTATATAGATACAATGCAACTTCGAAACAATTTGAAAGTGCGAGCACAATGGACCCCGGCGAGGGCTACTTCGTGCACGTCACGCAAAACTGCACATGGACTTACAACGGAACACCATGCACTTCGATGAGTACCGAATTGAAACAGGGCTTGAACATGGTCGGATGGCTTAACTGCTCCAAAGCGATAGACGATGCACTGTCTTCCATTGCTGGCAACTACTGGTATGTAGCGAGGTGGAACGCCGTTTCGCAAAGCTTCGAGGTGT
>JAOZOU010000132.1 GCA_029933125.1 bacterium
CACTTATCTGATCTAACTTATTTAGTTGCTATTTGGTAAGTAGTGTTACTTTCATTTGTTCGTACTCTTCCAACTTGTCTCGCTCTTCCTGTACTTTTACCTCTTCCATATGTTTATCTGGGTATATATGGTTCAGTACACCAGCGTATGTAAGCTTCTTATCAGTATCTGACATATCTAACCACTTAAAGAATTCTGACCTGGCTAGTTCAGAGTTTAGTACGTTGGTCCAATCTATCACCGGTGTCTCTGGTCTTATAGTAGTGGTAGCCTCTATACTGAGTAGTACTTCATGTATTTTACGTAGACTTTTACCTCTATATAGTACTTTTGAGTACTGTTCATCCTGGTTTTCTTTTATCTCAACATTATTACCATCTCGTAAGTTATTAACATGTACACTGTATGATTTATTGTCCAGTAGGAAATTTATTGCGGCCATAGCAGTTTTATCTTTGAATCCAACTTTACGCATAGCTGCTGTTTGTGTGAATCCATTGTTGATATGTGCTTTTACATGTAGTGCTTTCTGTGCTGCAGTGAGTTCTCTTGCGGTGTAGGATGCTGTATTTATCATTATTGCCAGGTCCTTTTCTGATATGTCTGTAACCTTCACATACTTAACTTCGATATCTAGTTCCTTACATACACTAATCCTATGTCTACCATCTACTATCAGTCCATCCCTCATCAGTATTGGATCTAACTGACCTATAGAGCTGATACTGTCTTTTAGTGCTTCGTACTCATCTACTTTCTTTCTGGCATTCATATTTATCAAGTTACTGTCCATTTTAGTGTCTAGTGCACTAGGGTGTATGCTGTGTACTTTACTTAGTTTCATACTTCAACCCCTTTCTTTTCCAGCTCGTTTAATAGTACCATTGTCACATAAGCTCGCATTGTCATACCTACTCTATACGCCTCTCGTTTGACTTCGTGTTGTAGTGACTTTGGTATCTTTACAACAGCAGTATCTGTTAATAACCTATCTTTCATTGTTGGTTTTGCCATTTTGTATCCTTTAGTTGCATAATTGTAGCAGTGTAACCTTAATAGGTACTTAATATATAGCCAATACGGTGTACTAGTAGGGTTACAAAAGGGTACAATTGCAACCATGGTTGTAATATAATTTGAGACACTTGCAATAATTTACTCAGAATGTAAATCGCTTAGTATTATAGTTTACTATAGGGCATTGCATTATTTGCTCAATTATTTGCTTAATTGTAACTTAACTG
>JAOZOU010000022.1 GCA_029933125.1 bacterium
AAGAGGTCTATTGACCTCGCAGATGCGTCAGGTTTTTCAAAGGAGAGCGGCAAACGGATCCTGGCGCTGACACACGAGCGGAGGTAGGGTGAAGCGGAGTTTCCGTTTTGAACCCGATGCCTTGAATGAAGGTTTTAGCGCAAGCTAAACCGCAGGAGGTGTAGTGATGAGAAACACGGTGTTTGTTCTCGCCGGGATTGTCGCCCTTGCTTTCAGTGCCGGTGTTGCTTTTGCTGGTGTTCCGTGTGCTGGGACATCGACAGTCGAGGCTTCACCGGATTGTGGCGCGTATTGTCCCGCGGGTGATTATGGAACAGTCACGGTGACTGTTACAGTTAAGGATTGCTATGATACCCCCCTCGAGGGTATCGAGGTTACCGTGACGGAAGCTGCGGGAGGTACAGGTCACTGCTGGTGTCCTGGTGAGGATGCAAAGGTTTGCACGACGGATGCGAGCGGCGTTTGCCAAGTTACCTTCAGTGCTTTTGGTGGATGCGATGGAACGGACTGTGCCCTCCAGTTCCAGGCTGATGCTGAGGGTGTCATCCTTGGACCAAGTCTGCCTATAACTGCTGCAAGCGTCGACAATAATGCTGACTGCTCAGTCACGCTTTCTGACTTCATCAATTTTGCAGGCGTTTATCTCACTAGCGATTGCTGCAGTGACTATGACTGCAATGGATCAGTAGCACTTTCTGATTTCATCAACTTTGCAAATCACTATCTGCATAGTTGTCCTTAATGCGACTGGCAGAAGCCAGTCATGTGAGGAGGTGATGCGCCAAAGAGATTTCGTGGGTTGTATTGCTCCGATTGAGGAGCAAGCCTGTTTGACTTCCTTCGACGTAGTGAAGCTGGACCAGGACAGGCTCTGAAGTAAGACTTGAGAGGCTTAGTTCTGGAAAGGAGTAGAGGACATGAAGAAAGTTCTCGTGTTAGCAGTTGCTCTGACGCTTGTCCTCAGTGCTTCAGCTTTTGCTGGTGCCAACCCTGAGGCGAAGGTTGCCGTGCATGTCTTAAATCATGCATCGAGGTCATGCAGCAAGAATTTCCCTTCGATCTCGGGTTGCCAGGACATCATCACCACTAATGAAGGTATCAACGTCGACTTCTTCCCTGTTTGGTTCGATCTTACCGAATATCAGGGATTCGAGTACGGTGTGATGTGGGAAGGTCCGAGCTGCATGTTCACAAGCTGCAGCGACCTCACCATTGGTGATATCCTGTATCCGGGTGACGGCATTTCCCATGCCTGGACATCATGCCAGCCTGGTCCGGTTGGTATACCGGGATTTGGTTGGATCTATTCCTATGGCATGGTTATGATTGTGCCGCATCCTGAGTCCGGCGAGCTCGTAGTCGGTGACTGCGCATCGATCGTTGATCCACCGATCTGCATTTTCGCTGCCGGAACCAATGGTATGCTTGGTGATGATCCTTGTGCACCAACTGCCAATGAGGAGAGCACTTGGGGCAGCATTAAGAGCATGTTCAAGTAATCTTGAGCAACACCAAAGGGGGGCTTCCGCCCCCCTTTTTTATTTTGGGGTCGGAGCTAAAAATCTGCACTTTGGCCATTCTAGCACAGAAATTGCTATCGACACAAATTGCACTGCCGGATCACTAGAATTCCCTATCGCCATGTTGGACACTGCAACAAAGTCACTAAATAGCAGAGGGGTTGTATCAGAGCAGGGCTCTCTGGGCCGAGAAGAGTGTTGCTACAGCCTCTGAGTTGACCCCGCGCTTAGAGGTTTCCTCATTGGCCAATCAAATCACGCACTATTTTGCCTAAACCTCTGAGAAAGCTTTGACGAAGACTAATGTAGATGGATTCTCCATGAGAGGGATCTTCGCAAAGGGAGGAGGTGATTGAGACCGGTGCCCTAAAAAGAGCCTGGCAAAAGCAATTCTTGCTAATGAAGGAGAGTGGCAACTCGCCTGAGTTGCCAGAGGAAAGGAGAGAAGTGATGAGAACAATTTTGGCTATCGGCCTCGTAAGTCTCTTGGTTTCAACAAGTGCTTTCGGTGGTGCGAATTCCGGCGTGGCTAAAGTCGCCGTTCATGTGGTAGATCACTCGTCAAGATCATGTTCAAAGAACATGCCCACCATCACATCCTGCGAGGACATCATAACAACCAACGCAGGATATAATGTCGATTTCTTCCCCGTATTCTTCGATCTCGTGGAATATCAGGGGATTGAGTATGGGGTGACCTGGAATGGCTCCAGTTGCACCTTCACAAGCTGTAGCGATCTTACCATTGGAGATATCGTCAATGCTGGTGATGGGGTCTCCCATGCATGGTCCGAGTGCCAGTCTGGACCTGTTGCCATCCCTGGATTCGGCTGGATATACTCCTACGGTTCAATATGCATTGTTCCTCATCCAGCCGCAGGGGGGCCTAACATAGGGGACTGTGCTGCCCCTGATCCTCAAATCGATCAGCCAGTTGCAAACTACTGCGCAGGAACAAATGGGCTCCAAGGTGATGATCCCTGTGCGCCTATTGCAACCGAAGCGACCACCTGGGGTAGCATAAAGAGCATGTTTAGATGAGAAGGTTGGCATGGGTCTCCGGTATTACAAGTTGCGAAGTTGACAAAATTTGTTAGCCTTGATAAGGTAGGAGTCAACCTGGACTTGTAATGCCGGAGACTTGATGCTGAAGTCTAGAAAGTCATATGTTCTTCCAATCTTTGCCCTTTTTCTTTTCTCCGGGGCAACCGGTCTTGCCTACGAGGTCATCTGGACCCGTATGCTCACCCGTAGCTTCGGTGCAACATCGCTCGCTATCAGCACGGTGCTTGCAGCATATATGGCTGGGCTTGCACTTGGAAGCTACCTCTTCGGGCGAATCATAGATAGGCGTGGCAATCCTGTACTCATCTATGGTTTGCTTGAGCTTGGTATTGGTTCATTTGCTCTCGTATTCCCTTGGATTTTAAAGGGCTTGACACCGGTCTATAAGTCCCTCTATCCAGGTCTTCAGAGCCATTTCTATGTTTTAAGCCTCGTTCGTTTTGGGCTATCCTTCATCATCCTGCTTGTCCCGACGACACTGATGGGTGGAACGCTGCCGGTCTTAAGTAAATATGTGAGCCGAAATCTATCGAACCTCACGATGAGAGTTGGATGGCTTTATGCGATCAATACTTTCGGAGCAGTTGTTGGGACATTTGCAACAGGTTTCCTCCTCATGCCAGCACTTGGAATGAGCTCAACAACCCACCTTGGAGTCATCTTGAACTTTGCGATCTTTATTGTGAGTCTCTTGCTTGCACGGGGCTTTGTGCGGGAAGAGCTTCTCGGGGCTCGGGGTGAGGCTCGTGGTGAGCAGGCAATAGCAAAACCAGAGATTTCAGGGAGGGAAAAGATTGTCCTTATTGCTTTTCTCCTTACGGGACTTGCAGCTCTTTCGGCTGAGGTAATCTGGAGTCGCGTTCTTACTCTCGTTGTCGGAACAACGGTCTATGCCTTCGCCACAATGCTCACAACTTTCCTCCTTGGACTTGCCGTCGGAAGTGCTGTCTTTGCCAGAGTAGCTCAGCGAACGAAGCATCCGGGGAAATTATTCTCCTGGCTTGTCGTTGCAATCGGATTATGCGTCTTTGCAAGTACCGTTCTTTTCGGGAAGCTTCCCTTTTTCTATATGCATCTCTATGAGACGATTCCCAAGACCTGGACGAATGTCATCTGGGTGAAATTCCTGCTTTCACTTGCTCTAATGATCTTGCCGACTTTCCTCATGGGGGGCACTTTCCCACTCGTTGCACGCATATATGCAACCGATCTCAAAAGAGTCGGTGGGCGCATAGGAACAGCTTATGCTTTCAATACAATTGGATCGATTTGCGGCTCCTTCATAGGCAGTTTCTTGCTTCTGCGGTTCCTCGGAGTAGAAAAGGGCATGCTTGTTGTGGCTGCCATATATGTTGGCGTTGGCATATTGCTGTGGGTGAGTATTGCTGAGGGAGTAAGAAGAGGCTTAAGACTCATCGGTTCGGGTGTGGTTGCGGCTGCCATTGTGCTGGCTATGGTTCTGTCCCCTGGATGGGATGAGAAGGTAATGACGAGTGCGGTTTATGTCTATGCGCCGCTTTACGAGACGCTAGAAGGACTAAAGGCTGACCTTGCCCGCAGACACATTCTTTTCTACGACGAAGGTCCTGGCGCCACGGTATCAGTTGAAAGGATTGATAACATCCTTTCGATGAGGATTGATGGAAAGGCGGACGCCTCAAGCGGTGCTGATATGATTACCCAGGAGCTTGTTGCCCATCTTCCACTGCTCGTGCATCCTCAGCCCGATACGGTGCTCCTCATTGGACTCGGTAGCGGTGTGAGCCTCTCCTCAGCGGAGACCCATGACATTGACTATGTCGAGTGTGTTGAGCTGTTGGAGAATGTTATAGAGGCAGCCCACTTCTATGATCATCTTACGCACGATTGCTTGAGCGATCCCCGTGCGAAGTTGATTGTAGGTGATGGGCGGAACCATGTCATGCTTACGCATCAGAGGTACGATGTCATTATATCGGAACCAACAAATGCCTGGATCTCAGGTGTTGGCGATCTTTTTACCCTCGAATTCTTCAAGCAAGCGAGCAAGCGCCTGAAGCCTGGTGGGGTAATGTGCGCATGGTTCCACATTTACCACATGGGCGAGCGTGAGCTCAAATCTGGCATCAAAACATTCATTTCTGTTTTCCCCAATTCAATGCTCTGGTTCTCCAACGAGTCGGATATGGTTTTGATAGGCTCACTCAGTCCTATTACCATAGACGACCAATTCATAAGCAGGATGAATCAGCCGAGAGTTAGGCAGGATCTCTGGAGAGTAGGTATAGATGAGCCCGAGGACATCTTGAGTGCTTTGCTGCTTTACGGTGAGGGTCTTCGAACCTTCACAGGTGGCGATGTTGAACTACACACAGATGACAACATGCTGCTTGAATATCAGGCAGCCCGAAGAATAGTTGAGAAGACTCACCTTGGTCATCTTCAAAACTTCGCTCAACTTTATAGACCAGTGCGTTATCCCGATCTTGATGAAGCCATCAACAGGAGCATAAGCCGGCGCATGCGTGCACGAGCCATCACCATGAGGGGAACAATCGAATATCTTAAGGGAAATGTTCGCACTGGACTTAGCTTCTTTGACGAAGCATATAAGGCAGCCCCGAGCGATCAATATGTTGTTTCCAAGTATGTTGAAAGGCATATTGTTCTTGGCGATGAACTTCTTGCCAGAGGCGATTATGCAGCTGCTCGCCGTGAGTATGAAAAAGGTGTGATTGAGCCGAGGTATTTCGATGCCTGGTTTGCCTTCGACGGCTTGGGTATTGCTTGCCTTTATCAAGGAGACTATGAGACTGCGAAGGCTAGCTTCGAGAAGGCGCTTCAACTCAATCCATACAGTGGAGACACATATTACAATCTTGCGCAGACTCTTATCGCAGTTGGCGATACTCTGGGTGCACTCGGCAACCTCGAGAAAGCGTATGATCTTGAGCCTCAAGACCCGGATGTAGCAAATTCGCTTGCATGGTACTACGCTGAGGCCGGCAGCAATCTCGATAGAGCTGAGGAGATTGCTGAGAAGGTTGTCTCGAAGAATCCCGAGCCTCTGTATCTCGATACCCTTGGCTGGGTGCGCTTCAAGCGAGGCAATTTTGACGAAGCCAGGAAGGCCTTTGAGCAAGCTCTCAGCGTTGATCCCAACTATGCCGATGCATTGTTCCATCTCGCTCATGTTGAACTGGCAGAAGGTGACAGGACTGCTGCAAGAGAGCTTCTTGAGCGGGTTGTCAAAATTGATAACGGCGACATAGGTGCGAAGGCGAGGAAAATTCTAAGTGATCTGGAATAGGCACATCTTTAGACTTACTTTGGTTTTTGCGATCTTTGTCGTAGCCGCTCTTTGTGAGGCACAGGTAGAGGTTGAGAGGATAAGCAGTGATGCCCGTGGTTTAACCCTGAAGATCGTACTTGATACCTATACCCTCAAGAATGTAGATCTCGATGGAGGAACCTACACTTCAATAGATGCGGCCCAGCTTGTAACCTTTGCAAAGCCTGGTGAGCCGGCTATTCCTCTTTACTCAACCCTCGTTGCCTCTCCTGGCAAGGTAAGGATTGTCTCCTATACGAGAAGCGATGAAGAAGTGGTTGAAAATGTGCGCATCATGCCAGTTCCCTACATCGGCTCAGACGATGAACGGGGTCTTCCTGTTTACACCTATGAGGAAGATGCTGACGCTTATGGTTCGGAGAGGTATCCTTCTCAGGCTGTCTGGCTTGGAAATCCTGGAAGATTGAGAAATCAGGATGTGATAAGACTCTTCGTTGCTCCATTTATCTATGAGCCCTCTCAGGGGAAATTGCGCATTGCGAAGCAAGTAACGGTGCACCTTGAGTTCGAGTCCCAGGGTCTTTTAGGGAGAGCTCGTTTGGATGATAATGTTTCCTGGGAGAGGCTTCTTAAGGATGTCGTCATAAACTATGAGCAGGCTCGGGCCTGGCGGGTGCGCCCGTCGCCACTTATGCTGCGAGGAGAAGGGGCGAATAGCAGGCTCAAGATACTCGTCAGTGAAAGCGGGCTTTATGATCTTGACTTTGATACTGCAAGCAATGCTGGCTTTCCTGAAGGCATTGCAACGGACGATATCTTCCTTTATCGCGATGAATTCCATGAGGGCAATCCTGACAGCCTTGAAGTCAAGGAAATTGCAATTGAGGCAATTGATGCTGACGAGAATGGCATCTTCTCTCAGGGTGATCATATAATCTTCTATGCAAAGGACTTCTACGACGAGTTTGGCTATCAGGGAAGCGAGGATATTTATTTTGACAAAAATGTTTACTGGCTCTCCTGGGGCCCGGGTGAACATGCGAGGGTGAAGTTGCAAGCGGGGTGGCGAGAGGCAACGTCACCGGCAAAACCAACACACTTCACTGACTTTGTCCATATTGAGAAGGATTCCTTCTTCATAAATACCCCACCCTACGGTGATTTTGATCTTTTCGCCTGGGCTCGTTATCAGCGGAGCCTCAACTTCTATCTGCCAGGTGTTGAGCCCAATGAGCCAGCTACACTCGAGACAAAGTTTGCAAGCTACTACTATAATTACGGCGGTGCTCCAACGATTTCAGACATTGCACTCTTCATCAAAGGATGTAGTGGGGAGCTCACCTCCATAGATACGGTTCGTGTAAATAGAATACCAAGCATAAGACAATTCTCATCAGCCATCCCCTCTGGTCTTCTTTGTGAAGGCCCAAATACCTTTAGGTTTGAAAGTTCACTTCCAGCCGATAAGAAACCTGGCAATATGCTTGACTGGTTTGAGGTTTTCTATGAACGAAGGTATGAGGCTAAGGATGGTGTGCTTGAGTTTACAAGTGGTAGCACAACAGGTGAGATTGAAATCGAAGTGGTGGGCTTCACATCTCCAGATATCATTGCCTATGACATAACCGATCTGAGCAATGTAGAGAAAATAGACTTAACGGGCAGGATAACTCCTGAGGGTGGAACCTACAAGATCGTCTTCCGTGATAGCATTTCATCGCAGCACACATATGTTGCATCGACTGCTCAAGCAATAAGCACTCTTAGCTCAAGCGCAATCGCATTTAAGAATCCACCTCGCCTCAGAGGTGAAGTTGGCGACTATATAGTGATCACCCATCCCGATTTTCTCGACGAAGTGATGCCTCTTGTTGAGCATCGCGAACTCAGCCATAGCGTTACCCTTGCTACCGCTGAAGAGGTCTATGATGACTTTGGCAACGGTATGAAATCAGATGTAGCAATAAAGCGTTTCATAAAGCATGGCTTCTATCGCAGCAATTCTGCCTTTGTGCTCCTTGTGGGTGATGCCAATCTCGATCGCAAGGGTATCCTGCTTGTTCCACCTGATGAAAGTCAGGATCCCAGCGATATCGACTATTTGCCTTCCCATAACTTCATGGTTACCGAACCGGGCAACCCCAACTTCTTTGTTCGCCCTTATGAATACTGGTTTGTCTCTGTTGATGGACCTGGAGATCAATACCCTGATCTTTATCTCGGAAGGCTTCCGGTTGGAAGCGATGAGGAAGCATCGGGGGCAGTGGGCAAGATTCTTTCCTTTGAGACCTACAGCGGGGAGGATCCCTGGAAGAGGCGCCTGCTGCTTGTATCCGATGATGCCTACAGACAGTGGGAGTTTAAGGATGGCGATATGCCATTTAAAGAGGCAAGCGAAAGCGTTGCAGCAATTGCTTCAGGATCGGTTGTTGCGCCTGACACTGTTAAGTTCTATCTCGAGCGATGTCTTAAGGATGATCAGCCTGAGAAGCGTGAGAATCATGAACCCGTTACACCCGGTCTGACAATCAACTTTACAAGAAGCAATTGTACCCCTGAGCTTATCTCGCTTCTTAACGATGGTGCCCTCATCGTAAATTATCAAGGTCATGCCAATCGTCAGCAATTCACCCATGAATGGCTCGTGCTTGATTATGATACTCCATTCGGAACAACCTATAGAGACATACGGAATCTTACCAATCGTGACAAGCCCTTCATCTTTTTCGGATATGGCTGTTGGATGGCGGATTTTCAGATGCGAGCTGAGCCTGCACCGGCTATCGGTGATGCAATTGCAGAGAAGTTTATTACCAATCCCAATGGAGCAGGGTGTGCATCTGTGGCAAGTTCCTGTGCTGAGTCTATTACCGACAACAGGAATCTCAACATCATAATGGCGAATGTGCTTTATAGCCACCTGCCAGAGCTAGACCCATCAGGTAATCCTATTCCAGCCAGACTTCTTCTTGGCGAGATCGTATTGAGCGGGCTTTTGCGTTTTGGCAGGATCAAGATAATTGAGGCTTATGTCACTCTTGGTGATCCAGCAATGGTTATCGATATGGGTCCGCCCAAAATGACAGTAAGTTTAGGGGATTCCTTGCTTGATGAAAGTTATGTCTTTGAGGGCGAAGCTTTCGATACCCTCTCCTTTAGGCTGGATGTGCGTGACGATGAAGCTATAGTTTCAAACAAGATTGTGATCATCGAGAACGGTATTGAGAGCCTCGTTCCTGAGGATGCTTACGAGATCCGTGCTCTCATTGACACATCCTATGCTGCGAGCCGTGCTTATGAGATAACCTACAATCACGTTCCCCATCTTGGTACCTATGTTGTGCGCTTCTCGTCAGAGGACTATTCAGGGGCCTCATCTTCTTTCGGAGTAAGTATCGCAACGGGTTCAGTCGGTTTCTTTGCTGACACCGCTGAGCTCTCTGAAGGTGGTAGCCTCGTTTTTGGACAGAAGATGATAATCGATGTTGAGCGTCCCTTCATCTTCCATGAGGATGACATCACCGTCTATGTTGATACTATACCTGCTTCAGATTTTCAGAGCTATGATGTGACGATGAAAGACAGTGAGGGCAAGCACTGGCAGATTGCCTTCCTTCCCAGGCTTGGCTCGGGGCAACATGAGGTAACCTTGAATGTGCAAGGTTTTGAAGCCAGAAGAAGTTTTAATTACGTACCCGTACGCATCACTTTATTCATTGAAGATGTGCCTATGGTTGACAACGACTATGTCAGCGTTGGCTCAACTATCGAAATAGTTGTTGAAGCCGAATCTGGTATTGCTCCCGAAGATATCTATGTCGCAATTGATAGCCTCGCTCAGACAGTAACCTTCCAAACCGATTCGACAGTTGTTCGGGGCTATCTTGATGTTCCAGAGCTTGATCCCGGTAACCATGAGATAGAGGTCAATCTATTCAGTTTCAGCATTTCAAGGAAATTCCAGATTTCCTCAGAGGAAAAGCTTATCGATGTCTCTATCTATCCCAATCCCTTCACTGCCGAAACCTACTTTTCTTACATCCTTTCGAAAGACGCTGATGAGGTGATCCTTGATGTTTTCTCAGTTGCCGGGCGCAGGATCTTTAGTGACTACCTTGAGACCACCACCGGCTATCATCAATATCGCTGGAGCGGAGAAGACCTGGATGGAGACCGCATTGCTAATGGAACCTATCTCTACAGGATTACCGCAAAGTGGGGTAGTTCGAAGCGAACGGCAAGGGGTTGGGTGGTCAAGATTGAGTAAGCAACCACCCCAAGTCTTCAGGGAAATAGCTGACCTTCCTACTGAAGCCATAAATCCGCGAACCATCAATCTCGATAGATCCTCGACCCTCGAGATTCTGAGAATGATAAATCGTGAGGATCGCATTGTTGCACCGGCAGTGGGTAAGGTACTTAGCCATATTGCACGTGCAGTTGAAATCGTTGTTAGCGCTATTCGCAAGGGTGGGCGCATCTACTATGTTGGAGCTGGCACGAGTGGAAGGCTTGGTGTGATTGATGCAGCTGAATGCCCACCGACATTTGGCACACCTCCTGAGCTTTTCCAGGCAATCGTTGCTGGTGGAAGATCTGCTGTTTTCAGGGCGAAGGAGGGAGCGGAGGATCGCACAGGCGAGGCTCGAAGGCTCCTTGCTCGTAAGCACCTTAGGAAGTGGGATGTGGTTATTGGGCTCGCGGCATGCCGAAGAACACCTTTTGTTGTAGCAGCTCTTGAGAGTGCTAAGAAGGTTGGAGCACGCACTGTTTATGTTACGTGCAATCCAAGGGGTGGAATTGATGCTGATGTTGTAATTGTGATCGATGTGGGACCTGAGGTGATAATGGGTTCGACAAGGATGAAGTGTGGGACTGCTGAAAAGATGGTTCTTAACATGATATCGACAGCTGCCATGGTTCAGCTCGGCAAGGTCTACAGGAATCTTATGGTAGATCTCATGGCAACTAGCGAGAAACTCAGACAAAGATCGCTGAGAACGGTTATGCTTGCAACTGGTTGCTCTTATGATGAAGCCACAAGAGCACTTAAAGCATCTGGTGGAAGTGTTAAGGTAGCAATCGTTATGATGCTCAAGGGTGTTGGGAAGCGCAAGGCCATGAGTCTGCTTAAGCGATGTGAAGGGAAGGTTCATCTAGCACTCGAGGAGGAAAGGTGAAAAGGTTAGCCACTTTCCTAATAGCTGTCTGTGTTTTCTCATGCTCTTCAAAGAGGCAAGGCATTGTCTTCTGGCAGTTCCAGCGGCCCGATATCATGGAAACTTTGATCGATGATTTTTCCAAGAGCCACGGTATAGATGTCAAAATGGAGACACTCACCTGGCAGAGTGGGTTCGAAAAGGTGGTCATGGCATTTTCATCAGGCCGGATTCCCGACTTGCTCGAGCTTGGCTCAACCTGGATAGGGAAGTTCGCGGCAGAAGGGATGCTTGAAGACCTTAGTGATGCTGTCTCTGACATCAAGCCCCATCTCATGATGTGGGAACTTGCAACCTATAAAGGAAGAATCTATGGAATACCCTGGCTGGTTGGAAGCCGGGTGCTTTTCTACAATCGTGACCTTTTCAAAAGAGCCGGACTCGATCCTCTTCATCCACCCCAGACATGGGATGATCTCATCAAGTGTGCGCGTGCAATTGATGCGCTCGGTGAGGATATCTATGGATTTGGTCTCAATGCAGGTGAGAGATATATCCTTTACAAGAAGTTCATGCCCTTTGCCTGGAGCGCCGGCGGGCGTATCCTCAATCATGATCAATCAAGGTGTGTTATCAATTCACCTGAGAATCTTGAGGCTCTTAAGTTCTATGTTTCACTTAAGCCGTTTTCTGTTCTTGATCGCCAGGATATGATCGATGAGATGTTCAAGCAGGGCAGGGTTGGGATGATGATATCGGGTGGTTGGAACCTCAAGCGTCTTCCCGTGGATGCTCCCCAGCTTGACTTTGGCATTGCTCTCGTGCCTCGTCACAAGAAGGGGGCTCATGTGTCCTTTGCGGGCGCTGAGATTCTTGTTATTCCCAAAGGCTCAAAGAAGGCACAAGCTCTTGAGCTGGCAAAATACCTGGTCGAAGCTTCGAAAGCATTGGAAGTTGCAAAGAAAGTAAAGGGTGTACAGCCAGCCTCGATGGATGCCCTGAAGCATGCCTATTACAAGGATCATCCTATGGAAAGGCTTCTTCTTGAACAATGCATGATTTCAAGATCGCCACCTGCTTCACCTCACTGGATTGAGATAGAGGAAATAATAAATGATCGCCTTGAGGAATGTCTTTATGGAAAGATCTCTCCCAGCGAGGCTCTTTCCAAGATGGAAAGTGAAATCAACGAAATAATAGCGCCATGATTCCTCGCCGGAGCTTGCTACTCTTTTTCTTGCCCTGGCTTGTCTCGTTTGCGGTCTTCTCAGCCTACCCGATCGGATTCTCACTTGGGCTGAGTTTTGCTGATTACAATCCCTTCGGTGGCGGGATCACACGCTGGGTTGGCCTTGAAAACTATCGTGCGATCTTTGCCGATTCCCTTTTCTGGCGCTCTTTCACAAATACAATTGTATTCGTAGTAGGCACGGTCTTGCCAACTGCAGGTATTTCACTTATTCTCGCTGTTCTTATTAACAGGAGCGGACGTCTCCTTGGTTGCCTGAGGGGTGGCTATTTCATCCCTTCGGTTGTCTCCCTTGCTGCTGTCTCGCTGATTTTCAAGTACATCTATTCAAAGCAGGGCTTCTTGAATGCAATTGTCACGATGATGGGGGGGACAGCCAGAGATTGGCTTCTGAGTCCCAAACTGGCACTGCCGAGCATAATAGCGATGGACATCTGGGCCAGTATCGGCTACTACGCCATCTTCTATCTTGCTGGTCTTCAGACCATTCCTCAGGAATTATATGAAGCTGCCCGAATGGATGGTGCAGGCAGGCTTGCTATCTTCCGTTTCATAACACTCCCATCTCTTAAGCCAGTCATAGTCTTTGTTGTGGTAGTAAATACAATCCGTGCCTTCCAGGTCTTTGTGGAAGTGGTCATAATGACACGAGGTGGTCCCATGGGAAGCACGATGACGCTCATCTACTACATGTATGAAAAGGCATTTCACAGAATAAACATGGGAGCGGCGAGTGCTGTTGCAGTTGTGGTTTTCGCTCTCATAGCTGGATTTGCTTTGCTACAGGTGAGACTTCTCAGGCAAGTGCGCTCAGCGGTTTAGGTGAAAAGAGGGGAAGGCAGGTTTGAGGTGGACAAGAGAAAAAATAAGCGTTCTCGGAGTAGCATTGCTCATCCTCCTGTTTATCAATCTCTTACCACTCGGCGTGATGCTCTCAGTCTCTTTGAAGGGAGAGGGGAGCGTCCTGCGGAGTCTGGCTGATCTTATTCCAAAACAGATAACATTTGCGCACTATGCGGAGGTTCTGTCATCCGGAAGGTTTGCTCGCTACTTTCTCAACAGCACTATTGTTGCCATCGCAGTCGTCGCTGGTAACCTTATCTTCGCACCCATGGCTGCCTATGCTTTGCTGCGCAGTGACTCGAAGGTGACACGGATTTTCCTTGTGCTTGTGATTGCAACCATGATGGTTCCCAAGCACATAATGATGATTCCTCTCTTTACCATGCTCTACAGGATGCACCTCATCGACACTTACTTTGCGCTTGTGCTTCCATTTCTCGTAGATGCTTTCAATGTCTTCTTCGTTTATCAATATCTCAAAACTATTCCACATGAGATAGAAGAGGCTGCCTTTATGGATGGAGCCAGTCTCGCAAACGCCTTTTTCCGTGTTGTCTATCCTGTGCTCAAGCCAGCCCTGGCTGTTGTCGCAACAAATACCTTTCTCATAAACTGGAATTCTTTCCTGCTCCCCTTTGTGCTTACGAGCTCGGATAAGGTCCGAACTCTTCCTGTTGGCCTTGCAATTTTCTCGCAGGGCGAGCACAGCACAGATTGGTCTTTGCTCATGGCCGGTTCGATACTCGCGGCTGTGCCAACCATAGTTATCTGGATAAGGAGTCAGAAGATTGCTCAAAGTATGCTTGCCAGTCGGTGAGGAGGAACTATGAAAGCTACCCTTGCCTGTGGTCTCATCTCCGGGACATCACGAGATGGAGTTGATGCTGCAATCATTGAAATAAGAGATCGCTTCCCGCGAAATCGCATTAGGCTCGTCTGCGCTAAGACGTTCCCTTATCCTGGTTGGCTTAAGAAAGTGCTTGCAAAGCCTGGTGAACGGTTCTCCAGCGAGGAAATAGCAGCGCTTGACTTCCTCCTCGGCGAGATCTTCGCTCAGGCTGCCTTGCGTCTTATCAAGATTGCGAGGCTTAAGCCTGAGATGATTGATGTAATAGGAAGTCATGGCCAGACCATTCTCCACAAACCGCGTGGTATCCGCCTGGGAAGGAGAAGGATAAGAGCAACCCTTCAGGTTGGATCGGGAACGGTCATAGCAGCTCTGACAGGCATCACGACCATATTCGACTTCAGAACAGGGGATGTTGCACTTGGCGGTGAAGGTGCTCCACTTGTTCCCATTTACGATTATGTTGTGTTGACATCAAAGACGAAGACGCGCCTTGCACTCAACATAGGTGGGATCTCCAATGTGAGCGTGTTACCAAAAGGAGGGAAGTTGAGCGATGTCCAGGCCTTCGACTGTGGCCCAGGCAATTGCATGATTGATATTGCTGTCAGTTATCTTACAAATGGTCGAAAAAGTTATGACCGCGATGGCAAGATAGCTCTTGAAGGCAGAGCCGACGGGAAAGAAGTTGCTCGCATTCTCAGTCATCCTTACTTCAGGCGCAGACCTCCCAAGTCAACTGGGTGGTCAGAGTTCGGCTATGACTTCACAATCAAAGCCGTAAGGCGCATGAAGAGGAGAATGAAGACGCCTGACATAATTCGCACCCTGACCGAGGCAACATGTAAGGCGATCTTACATTCTATAAGGAGATTTGTACTTAAGTCCATGCCAGTTGATGAAGTCATCGTCACAGGCGGTGGTGTTCATAATCCAGTTATTATGGCTTGCCTCAGTGAGGGTCTAAGCGACTGCAAGATACTCAAAGGTGAGGATGTCGGGATCTCGAGTGACTGGAAAGAAGCCTGCGCCTTCGCCTACCTCGCCTACCTCCACCACCGGGGTCGGAGCTAAAAATCTCCAAATCGCCCGTTTTGGGGTCGGAGCTAAAAATCTTCAAATCGCGCCCTTTGGGGTCGGAGCTAAAAATCCGCGCCAGTGAGAGCGCGCAGTTGATATCTTCTGGCTCATCAGCCCTTACACAGCAATTATACCTGCTCAACTGGCATGGTCTTTCAATTGCATCGCTTCTTGTGCTCCTTCCTGTTTTCCATGCCCGAGTAGTGGGTTTCAACTTCTATTGACAGGATGGAGAGGTTCTGGTAATTTCTATAATGAAAATTGCGGGGTCGTGGTGCAGCTTGGTTAGCACACTGGCCTGTCAAGCCAGAGGTCGCGGGTTCGAGTCCCGTCGGCCCCGCCATTCTTACGGTCCTCAATGCAACCCTAACCCCAGCTTTGATCTCTCCAATGCTTTGCAAAGCCAAGTAAGTGTATAGCCCCCAGGTCAGTGCCACTTAAAGAGTATTCGCGCAAGCCTAACGACGTTTGAAAGCGAGACAAAGGTGAATAACGCGATTCCAGTTACGCAAAGCAGAAGCCTAATCTGCCAGAGGGTTGCTCGTTCATGGGGCTTGTGGAAACCGGCTGGGGTTCTTTTTCCCGGTTTCGCTCTGGAGAGGGTTTGGGTCACAAATTCGTAGACCTTGACAAGCCCAGTTGCTGAAAACATCAGGATGATAGGCATTATTGAGACTCGTAGACGAGAATTGGTGGCTATTGTTACCACAAACGTCAGAGTAAACAGGGCTGCAACTGTGATCAGGAAACGGCTCTCCAAATTGTGCCTTGTCCAGGCTAATCCTAAAATGGCAGCGATTATTACAAAACCATATATTGCTTGGACAAAGATGGAAAGCAGCCTCTGAGTCGGCTCGCCAACGTCGCCGTAGAATCCCATGCGCAGGTGGCGAAGCACGAACGGAGAACTTGCTCGCCAGTTATGTAAGTGGATCAGGAATTTCTTGAGCAACCAGTGAGGTTGACTCATTCTGATCAAATCCATTGCCATCTGGAAAGCGTATCGCTCCCTTTCCAATGCGGTTTCGCCGCTTGCCTCGTACTTCTCTCTGGAGAAATCATAGCTTCCTTTTGGAGAGCCGGGGAGCAATGAGTTTCCTCTCCAGAGGTTCATACATAAGTTGGGAGCGACCAGAACCCAACCTCCATGAACTTTGAAGTTACGGATCGTCCATGGTGCCATTGTTGCCGCAAAACCTGCCAGGAAGATGAGCAAGTGTGCCAGGATCTTGCGGGAATGATCAGACTTCAGCCAGAGATATACCACAACAGCCGGAACTGACACCATGGCGATCGAGCGTGTCAGACATGCTAGCCCGAATAGTGCTCCGCAAAGGACTAACCTGTGGGGGCGCCAGGACTTCGGAGACTCAAACAGCAGGTGGATGAACAGTAAGTAAAGGAAGATAAAGAGAGTCTCAGACCACAGGTAGTGACTGAAGGCGATAAATGTGGGATAGATACATGCAAGCGTGGCAGCAAGTGTGCCTACATATCTCGACCCGAAAGTATGCTCTGCGATCCTGTGGATCAGGATGACACTCAGCGAGCTTAGTGCCACCTCAACCGCCTTGATTACGACTATCTTCTCACCTGCGATCCGGATAATTGCCGCTATAAAGTAGGGTTGGCCTGGCGGCCATCTCCAGAGTGCGCCGAAGCTGCCGGTTGCTGCAACCTCTCGAGCCATCCGCAAGTAGGAAACTTCGTCCATGACGGGCTTAATATCTCTTGTCAAGTAGAGGAAATAGCCCCTTAGGAGTAACGCTATCAACACAATTAGAGGAAGCGTAAAGGCTTCCAGAAACGGTGACCCTGATGTCATTGCTGTCTTGGCCATCTTGAAGACATAAGCGACATTCCTGAGCCTCACTGGTTTCAACGATCTCAGTGATACCATCTCCCACTCGATTGTAAGAGTTCTCCACTACTCCAGCTGTCACATATTTTGATACCACTGGGAAGCATCCGAGTCAATTACTACCAGTATTGCCTCTGAAGGGAGATTGGGATACTTGATGGCAGACCCCTGATAACTTGTCCCGGGACCTCGATTTTTGTTGTGAGGTAGTCCTACCTTCTCATTGACACCTTGGGTGACAATGGAAACCTGTTGAATCAGCCAGTGATGTGTGTATCCATCTGTCGATCCCTGACATTCCGCCATACGTAGAAGAGCGGTATGGCTGGCAGAATGTCAACGAAACCCAGAATCGGTGAATAAGGGAGTGCCACTAGTCCGATCAGCCCCGCAACAATGGCGATCACCATGGCAGCGATTGAGCAGGTACCGTAGTC
>JAOZOU010000133.1 GCA_029933125.1 bacterium
GGGAAAAAGCTCTCTTCACTGTGCTACTTGCAGAAGCGACCCTTCACCACCTAGCAAAGACCTTCGCTAAAAAGCTCGCTGCAGCCGTTATCCAGATTCATGCAAGGGAGGGGACGAGAGATGAAGGTCACTAAAGAGACTATCCAAGCAACCCAGCAGTCTATGGACCACTGGAAGAGAATGATAGAATGGGTCTCGCAGCAAGACCCAGAGTGGATAACAGACTACCACTATATGGAGGTTGAGATTGGCGAGAGCTGGTATTCAGAGGACTGTCCGCTCTGCGAGCACTTCCTTCTAGACCCAGATGCTCCATGCAATGACTGCCCTTTGCGAGTTGTGTTTGGCCAGTGTATTGACCCTCTGGCTTTGAACGCTTGGCCAAATGTCAGATGGGCTCGCACCTGGGACGAATGGCTGGAAGCCGCAGACGTTATGTTGTTCCAGCTGGAAACTGTCCTCAAACTATTAAAGGAGGTGGAAGATGCTTAAAGATTGGTTCTGTGAGGCTCTCGCCCTACAGCCTGGGGAGGAACTCCTCCTCCCCACTGCTTCAAAAGCGGAGGCCACCCGCCTCCGCAATCGCCTGCTAAAGCTCCGTGAGGAGTATCCCGACCAGGCTGATGCTGAAAGCGTCAGCATTCGTGTAACGCTTGTAAAACGTCGCTTCTTTGTCGCTTTGCGACGAGAGCCACTCTCGCCGACAGTGGCTTTCAAGCGTGCTACGGACGGCAGCATTGTCCGCATGACTTTATCAAGTCATGAGAGGTTGCGTCGCACAGCCATACAAGACGGCCTGACAGCGGAACAGATAGAGGAGATTCTCGGCTCGGCTGAGGACGAGCATGGCTCAAAGGAGGAAGAACCGAAATGAATGAACGTCCTTTCAGAGAGCTATCAGCATATTGGCGAGCCTTCTGGCAATATATCGCCAACTTGAACGTCAGCTCCGAGGAGCGAGAGCAAATAAGGGCCTCTTACGAGAGGCTCATTAAAGAAGCGAAGGACGAAAGTCCTTCGGAAGGAGGATTTGGCAATGTCAAGAGAACGTAATTGGCTAAAGTTTCGGCTCCGTGGGGCGAAGACAGCCGTAGAGGCTGCTCGTTCGTGCGAGCAGGTAAGTCTTGCTGCCAGACAAGCTCTGGAAGCTGCGGAAAGCGGCTTAGCGGCAGCTTTGCTGGAGTGGGACTCGCCGCCTCTCACTAACGGCGAGAAGAGCTGGAGGGAAATCATTAT
>JAOZOU010000134.1 GCA_029933125.1 bacterium
AAAAAAGAAAAAGTGTCCAACAAACTTTTCATGTTTTTCGTTTTGCTCTTTTAGTTTTTATCTCGCTGCTCGATGTCATTTTTCTAGTTTCTACTATCCAGTTTTTCATTGTTCTATACTACTCCTCCTTTATAGCTCCCCTCTGTATTTATCGGGTATCCCAGCCAAGCCGCCGTTGATTTCTATTGGTGGGTATAAAAATACTCCATGCTCGTTCAGGTCATAGTCCAGTTTCTGAAATTCTGTCAGGTATTCTTGATGAAGCGCCTCAGGATCTAGATCCTTGAATAGTTCCGGATGGAACAATTTTGCCATGTATGCAGCACCCATGAAGCCGCCTGTTGCGTCATTTCTGAAATTGCCACTCAATATATAAACGTTTCCGTTTTTAACTGCGGCTACGTTTGCTAACTCTGGACGACTCATGAAATCTTTTAATCCTTCCTTTACTCCTGACGGGTCATCAGCATCATAACCATGGGGTGGATCCAGTGTCATCCCGCTGTAGGTGTAACGTACAACATGCATGACGATGAAATCGGGATTCTGCTTGATTACCCACTCAGGATCGACCGTTATCTTATATGAAGGTTGAACGAATTCAGGAAGATCCTCTGCTATGTTCTTTCCTCCAGCCATGAGGCTCATCTGAGTGAGTGTATCGACCTTGGCGTACGTCCTGAATGTCGTCGTTCCTATGTGGGGGTAGGGATATGCGCAAACGAAGACCCGTGGCTTTTCATCATCGGTCACTCCCTCTGTTCTAGATTTGATCTTGTTTATCCAACCAATACGCCAGTTGATATATTCCTCAGCCTCTTCTTCCTTATCGAGGATGTATCCGAGTTTTCTCACGCCATCTGTGAATCGCGATCCCTCAGGATTGGATAGGTCTGGGTAATACAGACCCAGAAAAACAACCGCGACGCCCGGAAGTTTCTTCTTCTTTTCGCCTGTTGCAGGTGAAAATGTCAGTAAAAGATCAGGATTCAGGCTGAGTACCGCCTCGTAATCTGGTCTGTGCATAGCTCCAACACACGGTAGCTTGCTCAGCTCCGGGAACTGGATTTCAGTCTTTGCAATGATGAAGTCAACACCAACGACCTTGTCCTTTGCATTGAGTGCTCGTATCAGCTCAGCATTGTCCAGATATTCGACTATGATGCGTTCTACTGGCTTGCGAACAGTTACTGCTTCTCCATTGCCGTCCACAATCGTAATCTCCTTCTCCTT
>JAOZOU010000135.1 GCA_029933125.1 bacterium
AAAAATTGCGTGTGCCTACGCTTCTGGGGTGTCCTCTGGGAGTGGGAGAACGCTTAAAACGCTGTTGGGGAGCGGGATTGCGAGTTTCTTGAGTGTCTTCCGAAGCTCAGGAGATGCTTCATTTCGCTTAAAGAAAAGGTGAGAAGAGGTGTGAAACTCGGTGGCTTGCAGGTCAGCTAACGAGTGACGGATACGCGACCAGGGTTGCTCACAGGCAAGTTCAGCAACACGCTCTATCAGCAACGCCATCACACATATCTTCACATGCGCTTCGATGCGACGGGACAGGCGATGATGCACTGGTTCCAGCTTCAGTTGTGTGCGCTTGAGTGTGCGGAAGCAGCGTTCGATGACAGTCAATCCCTTGTATGCACAGGCAGCATCTTCTGGTGTAAGCGTGTCATCATTGGTCTGAACCACCCATTTGCCATCGGTTCGGGCAGCCTGCTGAATGGCTTTCCTGTCCAAGCGAATCTGTCCTTTGGGAGTGATAGTCAAGTAGCGTTTGGTACGCGGCGATGCTAACAGCTCGATAGCCCACTGCGCGGTAACTGACATGTTCCTGTGCCTGGCAAACTCCTGTTCCAGTTGCTGGACAACATGCTTGCGTCGCCTTCGCTGTCGCTTAGCTTCCTTGGGATTGTAACAGAGCATATACCGACGGCGTCGAACGCCTTCTCCACCCACAACCACTTCCTTGACATGCAAATTGTCAGAGATTTTCCGATACCTCCCAGGACGAGAGAGCACGTCCTGGTGGACTTCATTGACACTATTCAGCCGTGTGGCTAGCAGATACGTGCCACATGCTTTAGCCAACTCATGGCGATTCTCTTCCGAGTTGAGACCACCATCACCCACAAACAATGCCCGGCCCAGCTTCCATCCCTTCAGGTCACGCTTGACCTTCGCCACTGTTGCCATATCAGCCGTATTGCCAGGGAACACCCAACTGCGTACAGGAAGCCCCTCCCGCGTGACCGCTAAGGCGACCACTGCTTGTACTGTCCAACTCCCGTCCTTAGGTCGACCATACTGTCTTAACGCCTGGTTGTCTTCAGCCTCTTCATCCTCCGCGTCTACCGAGAATTCCACTGTGGTGGTGTCATAGAACACCAGGTCCACCTCCAAGTCCAGCAGACTCGCAGTCTGGAAGAAGATGGCTTCCTCCACCCGTTGGCTGTGAGCCTGCAACAGGTCCATCGCTTCATACATCTGCGCCAGCTTCAG
>JAOZOU010000023.1 GCA_029933125.1 bacterium
AGACTGCTCAGCGTCTCGTGGCGTTATTCGAGGATGATGAGGGTCGGATTCAGTCGCTGGGACGTGCCGCGTCGACAGCGTTTCGGGTATTTCAGTGCTTCTGTCGGCGCCCGATACTCACAATGAAGGAGGTCTGCCGGCAGACGGGGCTTACCTTTCCGGCAGTTAGTAAAGCGGTGACGAGGCTCGTGAGGCTGGGTATAGTACGGGAGTTGACCGCGCAGCGGCGAAATCGGGTTTTTGCCTATGATCTCTACCTCAAAATTCTAAGCGAAGGCACAGAAGCACTATAAAGAGCCAGACCCTGGCTCTTTGACAATATAGTCTTCAGGGCTGAGGAATCGTGTTCCTTTCTCCTGTCTTCAGATTTCCAACCAAAAGGGGAACACATTTTCAATAGGATCTTGAATAGGTGTGGCATTCTGATCCGAGAAGGCGAAATTCCTTGAGAATTGACTTCTCGTTTTCTTTTGCTACGGGGATTACTCGATGCTAAAAGATTATGAGCTTTGGTACGTTAGGAAGCGGCTAGAACCATGATGAAGTGAATTCTCCTATAACGAACCTTGATGAAGCCACAGAATATTTGAGAACATGAGGACAAAAACAGAGGACAATGATCGTCCAGAGGTGAATATATGCGAGCATTTCGCACATATTTCTCATTCGGGAAGATATCATAACAATTCTGATATGAATTGGTTAGGCGAAAGCGCAAGAGGAGGTATACCAAATGCGGATTGAATTCACCGTTAGAGGGCGTCCTCCTAAGAAACATGGGGAGAAGTCAATGTGGGCTCGTGACGATGAAGCTCCTCTAATCGCCTTATTAAGAGAGAAAGCGCTTGAAGCCAGGCTGAAGGCTCGCCTTAATGACTGCTTCCGCTCATTAGTAGCTCTGGAACTCACGGTATTTGCTCCGAGATCTCGGTTGGAGTCTGTAGGTGACCTCGACACCTTCATCGCTGGGATATGTGACGGCCTTCAAGCAGCTGACTCTAAGGTACTCCCCTATTTACACAAGACATTTCAGGAATCTAAGCGAAAAGAATTAGACCCTACGGTCCCGCTCCTTATTGAGAACGACGCAAAGGTGGTGTCCATTACTGCAAGAAAGGTGGCTTTAGATGAGGATCAAGAGATGTACTACAAAGTTGCCGTGGAATCGATTCAGACTGCGCCATCGCCTAATGCCGGATAGAAAGCTTGGCTGCGCTACGCCCAAAATGGCTTTGACGACTTTTTTATCCTGAAACCGCCATTTCGCAAGAACTGACCTTGACAGGCTCCCAGGCTGTCTAACGTGGAAGCTCAGCGGCGCGGTTTACCGCGTTCGCTGGAGCGCTTTGTTGGGCTGTCTTTCTTCCTCCACTTCTTGGAAATATCGGAAATGGCCTGTGATCTCGAACATGAACAACACATCCTCGAGTTGCGTTCCTGCTCCGATATTGTGCACGACCTTGTAACGATCTCCACCCTTCACAGGAACGTTTGATACAATCCCAATGTGAGGAACCCCATTGGGAAGACGCCACACAACTATATCGCCGGGTAGGTAGCCTCTCCCGTCGTTTGTTATCGGGACCGCCTTGCCCTTCCCCCGAAGAAACGTTGCGATATTCAGCGCACGGCGATGATCTATGTTACTGTCTGGCCGGTTCAATCCCCAGAGGTTAGGATAGCTCTCAAAATTCGCCTTCATATCTTCCTGGATCTCAATTTGGAGATCAACTCCACATTTTCGAAGCGCTCGAATCACTACATCCGTGCATACTCCACGTTCGATAGGCACATCACCTCCAGGATATGAAAGTTCGATGTACGATGGGTCATAGATCGTCGTTTTTCCCACCTGTTCCATCGCAGCAACTGCAAGCAACTCAGCCTTCGACCTCGGCTTGCCGTCCAACGGTCGACCGGCCACCGCGCACTTGATTTCCTTGCTACCCACTAACGTCTGAGACGCGTCGCTCTCCCCGGCTTGCTCCTCGTTACACCCCACGAGAAGTACCAGCATGAAAGTGAAAATTGTGGTAAAGCAACGTGCATTCATAGCGTAATTTCCTTGTTTCATCTCCATTCGGCTTGACGACCAAGTTCACCTATCGCTATGGAGCGCCAGCTGAATAGCCATCGGATGGAGGGCTTTGTTGACCAGCCAGTTTTCCCGTTCTTTCCTTACTTATCAATTCCTACTCAGGAGTTCAAGTAAGATTTGAGCGGCTTTCTTGTCTCCATCAATTGGAATCGGTTTTGAAGCAACCTCTTTGCCAATATTGTCCAGGACGAACGAACCGCCCCTTGAACAGGCAGCCTTAGGTCCCCATCGGCAGGCTAACGGTCCGCGTGAGCGGCGACGCTGACGCTTGTCACTTCCAAAATTCCCACCATTTCCGCGAAGTCTTCCGATCTGACTGATCTGACGACCGAGATTCCTGCTCACGGATTCGCGGCAGTTCTCGGGCAATCTGGCCAAACACCTCAATACCCTTCTCCCAAACTTCACGATACGTTTGACGAAGTGACTCTGTCCCTTGGAGTGTCATCTTGGCCATTTCCCATTGCTGGCGTATCTCGCCTTCAGGTACTGGGTTTCCAGCCAAATGAATTGCATGTCTGAAGTTCTCATACGTCAGTTCTGAAATACTGTTCAGATATGCAAGAGCACGCTTGTAGTTGTCGGCAAGTTCTCTAGCTCTATCAACGTTATCCATAATGCGTCCCCTCCGATGGTTTATCTCATGCGTCGGAACCAGTTAAGTACTCTATTCCAAACAGAACCTGGCGGTCTTCCTAGCACTTTGGAGAGCAATCTCCTCTTCGATTTCAGAGTTTTCATGGTGGTACGGACTGCTTGGTTGGCTCTTTTCCACTCAGTCTGCTCTGCTGGATGAGAACCTCCCTTCTCTTGTAGGGCAGACAGAAGGCGCTGCTCAATAGCGGGCAGTACGTTCAAGGTGTTCTCTGTGGCAGGCAGTCTTGTAATTAGTTCAGACAGCGCCTTAGCGGCACATTCTCGCAAGTGAGGACTGGGATAATCGTGAGGGCAAACTAGTAGCTCTGCAATTGGAGCAATGGCACTCTCATCTCCGAACTTAGCCAATGCGTTCATTATTTCGGCATGTACCCATAACCCTAACCTCTGAAACTCAAAATCTATCTCTTGTGTGATCTCGTCGATCACATTGGCTAGGTGGCGTTCTTCCGGGCTCAGCCGTCCATAGGATGTTTCGTCTGCCGTGGGTCGTTCGTACATTATTGTGCCGGTTGACAGTCCGTAGCCGTATCGAGCCGCTTTGACGAGGCCAGCGAGGTCAGAGAGGCGCTTGAGGGCCAAGGCAAGTGTTGGAATGGCTTGCTTGTCGCCAATCGCCCCTAAAGCTCTCGCTGCGGCACCAACAACCATAACATCATCGTCGTCCAGCATACGAAGGAGAGGTTGCACCGCAGCTTCAACACGGCGTTCGCCGAGAGAAATGGCGTTGCCAGCCCTGATCCTAGGATTCGGATCATTGAGACGATCAATCATCTGGGATATGTCCTCGTCTGACGCGCGGGACTGTTGGTGTTCGTTCATCGATGACCTAAGTTCTTTTTGCTCGTCCTTGTTGCTTCCTCAGTCTTGGGTCGTGAAGAAGTAGGGACCACCCTCCTTCTTGCAGTTGGGGCAGGTTGGAATGCCCACAGAACCTACTTGGGAGGATGCGCACGAGAAACAAATGATATAGCCGCAATCCTGACACTTAAGCGCTATGTTCTCGCGCTTCATTGATGCCATCGAATCGGGGCCGAGCAGAGCTATCTTGCCAGGGTCGAAGACGCGCACCTTGGCTTGTCTCCCGCAACTTTCGCACTTCACGTAGTCGCCGTCACGAACGTTCACTTTACTCCTCCCCTTCTAGTTTGTGGCGCCATTTGACACCGAACTTGCTATTCTACACAATCTCCGTTACTGTGAGTCAACTCATCAGCGGCTTTGCAGCCAGAATATCACGCGAGTGCGCACTTGGCAAGACAAAATGCAGGAAATGCGGGGAAATGGGGGAATAGGTGGGGAATGGGTTGGTTGGAATCGCCGTAGCGACTAACCAGACCACTCAACATGGGTGTTGTGGAGATTGTATCTAATGAAAAGACTGGATATGAGCGGAGATGACGATAAGCTGCAGGCCCTACTGGAAGGTTATCCCAACTTCCTGCGGGTAAGGAAGCTGGCCCCGCCCAAACCTCAACCCCACTTAGTACGCTGGGTGCGCGTGTTCCTGCTCTTTGCCAGCGAGCAAAGCGGTTAGAGCTTCGAGCAGACGCTGGGTTAGTTCCTGACCACACTCGGTCGATGTGCCGGCAGCAAGTCCTGGCGGATTCACCGGGCATCACGCGCCATTCGCATTTACCGGTATCAGTATTGCGCCACCCGTGGCAGGAGGGAGGACAGAAGGGCGTCGGCGCTTCTGGCAATAACGGAAGGCGAGGCGAAGCGCCTGCGCGAGGAGGCTCGCCAGGAGGTCGACCGCCTCTGGCAATCCGTCCTCGCCGAAACCTTCCCCCGCCCCGGCTCCGACCTCCCCGAAGGCTGGCGCTGGGTTCGATTGGGTGACGTATTCGAGCTTCAGCAAGGTGCCTCTATGTCGCCCAAGAGACGCCTTGGTCGCAACCCAAAGCCTTTTTTACGGACAAGGAACATTCTCTGGGGCCAACTGGACACGTCAGCAATGGATGAGATGGATTTCACGGAGGAGGAAATAGAAAAGCTTCGCTTGCAGCCGGGTGACCTTTTGGTATGCGAAGGGGGAGATGTGGGCAGGACTGCCGTCTGGGAAGGGAACCTTCCACTGGTTCTCTACCAGAACCACATCCATCGGCTTCGTGCTAAACAGGATTCTGTTGAACCGCGGTTTTTCATGTACTGGATGCAGGCTGCATACCAGGTGTTCCTCACGTATCAAGGCGCTGAGAGCAGGACAGCAATCCCAAACTTGTCAGGGCGTCGCTTAAAAGAATTTCTCGCTCCCCTCCCCCCACTCCCCGAGCAGCGGCAGATCGTGGCGTGTCTGGAGGCGGTGCGGGAACGGGTGCAGGCGCTCAAAGAAGCCCAGGAAGAGACCGAGGCCCGCCTCAAAGAGCTGGAACGTTCCATCCTGGATAAAGCATTCCGAGGCGAGTTGTGATGCGGGATCTGTGGGGCAATCCGGTGGTCAGACGTGGAGAGTATTTTGTCTTCCACGATGAGAGCATCCCCAACAAGCGCTGGTTGCTCATCGGTCTATCTTTCGTCAAGAAAGTGGATATCGATCACGTGCGAGCTGCTCTTCGCACAGCACGGGAGAAGGAGGGTGGATACTCTGGCGAGATCCATTTCAGCAAGCTACCGAAATCGTTTGACGGAGCATATGGAGCAAAGGCTCGGGTTGCTCGTCGATGGATGCAGGCTTTTGAGAACGGACTTGCTGAGAGCCTGAACTTCTCCTGTCTTGCCGTGGATCGTCACAGCCCGGCTTATGAGCATCGCCGGTTCACTCGTGAGTTTCATGCATACAACCGGTTTACCGCCATGGCTCTAAAGGCTGGGATTGCCTGGCATATACACCCAGAGGATTTCGATCAGCTCAACATGGAATTTGTCTCCGATGTCAAAGATCGAACAACCAGACCTGATCGAGGCTTGATTGACAATTTCGAGGACTATCTGCCGTACCGCGCTGAGCTCGATAGCTTTCTTGCGCAGTTAAGCGGCAGGTACTTCCCTGCCGTTAAGCTCACGATGCAGCTTCAGGATTCCGCAGAAGAAGATCTGCTTCAATTCACCGATTTGATCCTCGGAGCTATTCAGATGGCCCTTGTAGCCGCGTCAAGCCGACCCGTGAAGCGCAAATTGGGAGAATTTGTGCCCGGCTTCTACCGAGATCTTCAGCAGCCGCCGTGGGGACAGCGATACGGACTCCACCGCCGGTTTAATCTGTGGAGGTTTCCAGACGAGGAAGGCCGCCCTAGTAACCACGTCCCTTTGAACCTCCAAATTGACACCGATCAGATTCCGCTGTTTTGAAGTCGTGGCCTCCTGCCTGTCCAAAATCAAGTCAACGGGGAGCTTGTGGATCTTCGTCGAGCGCCTCACCCGGACGCCAAGGTCGAAGCGCTCCTGGACTGGATCTACCATCTCGAGGGCGGGGAGGGCGACCCGGATCTCAAGGTGCTGGTGTTCACTGAGTTCGTGCCGACCCAGGAAATGCCGCAGGAGTTCCTGACTGAGCGCGGCCTCAAGGTGGTATGCCTCAACAGCTCCATGGACATGGAGCAGCGGAACCGGGTCGAGTACGCAATCGTCGGGGATGCCCGCACCCTAATCTCAACGGATGCCATAGGTGTGGGGTTCAATGAGTGCTTTACCTAGATGATTCGTTGAAGTGAACTACCAATCGGGTTCGCAGGACCGACGCTTTTGCCTTCTGACTGCCACGATGTACGCATTTACATCGACGAGCTTTTCCTCCCGCGCCGCCGGTGATATAGAATGAATATAGAAGACCTATCAAGGGATGCTGTTGTAATCTCTGTGGACCCGCAGGCTATGAGGAAACAGTAAATGACGGCGACAGTGAGCCGTAAGGATCATGAACAAAATGCGGCCACATCGCCTAACACAGGCTTTTCGGCTCACTTCGTTCGCCCGAATTCCGCCTGCGGCGAAACTTGGTATACGCCAGAAACGTTGGGCGAATTCTGTAGGAGGGTACTAGGATATGTCAATCATAATTGATGGAGAACGAGGGAAAAAGGTGGCGGAACTCGTCTATAAAGCCTTCTCTACTAACGGTATTCATGGAAGGACGGATATGCCTGAAGACATAGTGCCCAATGGTGTAGCAAGAGGCTCTCTTGATCATATATTCTTTATAACCCTCACGGTTTCTATTGACTATCAACGAGATGCCCCATCGTTATGGGCGAGTTCAAGAAAAACATTTGACGATCCAGAAACAAGATACTTATTTGATCCAAAACTACTCCATGAAACTCCTCGTGAGAAGATAATTGAAGACATGCAAAAGTATGGGTTATCTAAGAAACCTCGAAAAGATGCTTATATCTGGCGAACGGTTGGTGTTACTTTCTATAAGAAATGGGGAGGAGACCCACGCAACTTTCTCCAAAGTTGCAACTGGGATTCTCCAGTCATTTTGAGACGTCTAAGGGAAGACACCCACCTCTATAACGGAAGAGCGATATCCGACTATCCATATCTTCGTGGTCCTAAAATAGGTCCGTTGTGGCTGAGAATGCTTCGAGACAACGTAGGTATCACCGAATTGAAAAATTTGGACAAAGTACCTATCCCCGTAGATGTACATGTAGCAAGAGCAACATTAGCTACTGGGATTGTTAGAGGGCGGTTCAGGGGTAGATTAGATGAAGTGTTTGAATACATACGAAAGGCCTGGTTTGAGAGTGTAAAAGGACTTAGCATTAGGGACAGAGAGATGATAGCGTTGGACGTGGATGAGCCTCTTTGGCATCTTTCTAAATACGGTTGTACAAAGCGAGATAAGACGACTGGCTACTGTCCACTTTACCACAGATGTGAAGCAAGAGAGTTCTGTGTTGGGGGAATGGTTAGAATAGAAGGTACCGTTGTGGAGTTGGACACATGAGAGCATTCGTCCAAGTTCGCCTTCGGGAAACCTGAGATACGCTTGTAACGTGATACTGAAATACTAAAAGAAGTGGCATCTTCACAAGTACCCAAAGGGTTGCGAGCCCTCAAACTTTCACCTTTAAGATGAAGAAAAATAGCAAGGAGAGATGAAATTACTTTCCTTCGCTAGCAAGAGCCTTTCTATCTCTTACCTTCTTCCGTCGCTCATGAACATCATCTTTTCCAGATCTCCATTGATTCGCAATTTCCACGGTAAGGAACGATATGAAACAGATCCGAACGCTAGATATGTCAGAATTGAATTCAGAATTGAATTCCACGTCACAAATTGGGATTAGCAGCAGTGAGGTTATTAGAGACTTGGCGAATGCTAGCGCGTGATCTGGCGAGGTGGTTTCTGAGGATACGTGAGAGATAGTTAAGTTACGTGCGCCAGGGAGCCGATTCAAGTATTTTGGAGGCAAAAAACAGATTGAAGGGCGAAGGTCCATCAGGGTGGAAACTACATTGGGTGTGAAAATTGATCGTAGGCTGAAATGCACTAGAGGCGGCATTCGGAACTTCTGAAACAGCAGGGATATCGTCTTGTTTCAGAGACCTGGGTTTCACCTCGAGAGTGATTGTGGTGAGATCATCCTGTGTGAGAGACCGCGCCTTCGCATAGGGACTTACTTTAGCTTCTTTAGATGTGATAGACGGTGTTGGCACCTTGAAGGTGTTTAGCTCATGGACGAACAGGGCTGGCTCAAGGGAGAGCATATCTGGCTCAGGGACGAGCCTCTCCGGGGTTTTCGATGCACGTGTCTGGCTCATGGGCGAATGTGTCTGGCTCATCGTACGAACATGTCTCGCTCATCGGAGAGCATGTCTGGCTTACGGACGAACATGTCAGCGTTATCGAGGAAGATGTCTGGCTCATCGAGGGAGGCTCGTACAAAGCCTCTCTGAAACAAGCCGGGATGTCGATGCTTTAACCCTGACGAATAGGCCGAACTCTGGGGATAGAGGGATTGACCAAAGAAGCTCTACCAAAGAAAAGGTTTACGAGAATTCTAGCCTCGCTTATGATTAGGGGTGTGATGAGAGCATGAGCGACATGAAAGAAAGACTAGAGGAACTCAAAACCAGGAATGTGAGATTCATAAGGCCCGTATTCGTCGATATCCTCGGCAGAATGCTAGATTTCACAATCCCAACGAACGAGTTCGAGAGTTTTGTTAAGGACGGCAAAGGATTTGATGGCTCCAGCGTGGAGGGTTTTGCAAGAACAGAGGAAAGCGATCTAAGATTTATCCCAGACATCGAAACTCTGGCGATTTCTCCTTGGGAGTACAAGGGTGTTGAGAATACCTGGAGAGAGGCAATCGTTTTCGGGTACATATGCGATTCAGGCGGCAATCCATACGAAGGAGATACGAGGGGTTTGTTGAAAAGTCTGATCGAGAAATACAAGGATATCGGGACTCTAAGGTGTGGTGCTGAATTAGAGTTCTTCATCTTTGGAAGTGACAAAGAGCCCGTACATACAGATGAAGGTGGATATTTCAGGTCAGGAACCTGCGGAGAGATAAGGAAAGAAGCTCAACTGATTCTCAGTGAGATGGGTATTGAAACCGAGTTTGACCATCACGAAGTTGCTCACAGCCAGCACGAGATAGACCTAACTTGTTCAGATGCACTGAAGATGGCGGACAGCATAATTTTGGCGAAATACACAGTCAAGAAAATCGCGATGAAATTCGGCAAGCATGCTTCCTTTATGCCCAAACCGATTGCCACAATAAATGGAAACGGGATGCATCTACACCTTTCGTTATGGAAGGATGGCAGGAACATCTTTTATGACGGCGAAAACGAGGGCTTGAGCGATATCGCAAAATCATATATCGCAGGACTGATAAAGTCTGGGAAGGAAATCCAGGCAGCACTAAATCAATGGATCAATTCCTACAAGAGGCTTATTCCAGGCTATGAAGCCCCTACCTATCTCTGCTGGGGGACAAAAAATAGGTCAGCCTATGTAAGGGTGCCCGAGTATCAGAAGGGGAAGGAGTCCGCCACAAGAATAGAAATAAGAAGCCCTGACCCTGGTTGTAATCCTTACTTAGCTTTGAGTCTAATTCATGCTGCGGGTATAGAGGGCGTCAAGGAAGGCTTGGAGCCGCCACAGCCAGTTGAAGTAGATGTATTTCATTTGTCTGAGCAGGAAAAGAAGAGTCTCAACTTGGATGAGCTTTCCCCTTCATTGGAGATAGCGATTGAGTTTTTTGAGAAAAGTGAATTGGTCAAGAGAGTCCTTCCTCAACACATTCGTTGGAAATTTATTGAGAACAAAAAGATAGAATGCGCCAGTTTCAACAGAGCTGTCACTGACTACGAGATCAGGAACTATTTTGGTACATTATAGAACCATAATGGTTGGGACAACATCCACGCCAGCCCCCGCACCCGCGGAAAAGTAAGAACTGGTCGGCTTGAGCTTCCCAACTCCTGTTCCCAAGGCGCCCAATTCTCACCACCTGAGGTGGCTCACCATCTCACCACCCATTCCCCCAAATCTGTTTGAGTATGAATTGAACTTCAAAGTAAGGGACGTCCGTATTGATGAGGGTGGTGTCGGTATGCCTCAGATTGGTTAGCACATGCTGTCCGCCCTGAGATCTTCCTCTCTCGCGAATCTAGCTCCTGCAGCCGAATTTCGTCTTCAGGAGGAGGTTGTTCAAAATTGCCATGCAGAGCAGAGATATGGGACCTTAGGCGTCATTTGAGATGCTGGAGGGTTATGGGGGCGATTGGCGATGGGTGTCCCTAGGCGATTCGAGATTGTGCGGCACAAAACGAGGAGGCAACGTGCAAGACCGCTGATCGAGATCTGTGAGGCTTGGGACCTTTGGGGGTAGGAAAACGGGGGCGATTTGAACCGAGGTGATGCTATTCTAGTGTCCTCCTACAGGGCCACATCCTTATGGTGATCATTAGTTGCTTCCCAGAATGGGCTCAAGCCAAGTTCTGAACTCTTCGTTTGTCTTTAGAAAATCTCCCAGTGACCACTTGCGCGGCTTCCCCCGCCTCACCTGGTAGAGTTTCCCTTTGAAAAGGCTTAGCTGTGGCTCCTTGTCGTGCCACTTGGGGAAGCATGTGATTCTGGGGTTTTGATTATGAGGATCCAATCTACTTCTGACGCTGTCGTGGTCGGGATCAACAATAGCAACGCGCAGTGCTGTATTCTGACTCATTGCATCCGCAACTACTTGGGTGACACTATTGTCTCTGAGACTGCATCCTACTATGACGAGTGCCCCTAGGTCATGAGAATGAAGGGTGCGTCTGAAGTCTTCAATCGCTGCCCTTGCGGGACCTGGCGGATTTTGTTTCTGATCATCCTTAAATATCAGGAACGGTTCACAGTGGACATTTGCAAACAGCTTCTTCCTCTTTGCACCAGATCGGAGAGGGATTCTGAAATACTTCCTTCCGTCACCATTGTTACCATCTGCCCTATGCCACGAAATCGAACCGTGGAGCTTGCGCAGATGAACCTCAAGTGGGGGGTTCATCCTGTGACTATTGTGACCGTCCAGCCAGACAGGACCAAAACCGTCATCGCAGGGAATATTTACAGCATAGCAAAGACACTCCACCACAAGGTCGTAGTTAAGGCTAAACACCTTGAGAATCGCTCGGCCTGCCTCATTCCTTGCTGAAGCCCGGGCGGGAAGGTGTAACAAGGGCTCAAGGTATTTTACGTCCCCAGGTGTTGCTTCCCTGAACTGAGCTCTCATTCGTTCGCCGATAAAGTCCCAGAACTTCTGAACCAGCCGGGGCTTTTTGGGAGACTTACTGCCAGAGGAACGCAGGACCAGCCCTTCCTGTATCTTCTCCATTAGCACCTCGATGTCAAAATTTCCATCGTTTTGCTTTTCCCAAGCCCTGAGGAGTTTCCTCATTTCCTTAAGGTCATCGCGCTTCCAGCGCCCTTCGTGTTTAACTCTACGCTTCGAGCCGTCCTCTCGGTCGGCTATCATTCTATGGAGGCTCTTCTTTATACTTCCGACGAAGCCTTTGGCTGTTGGGATTCCTGCCTCACAGGATGCGCCGGCACCTAAGAGGAACGCCACTGGTAAGACTCTCTGAGATCTTTCGGTCTTCAGCATGTTGCAGCCCTCCAGAAGTCACTCCACATCATCGAGATTTACTTCCCAAGCTTGCTTCGGTTCCTCAATCAACCCGCTTGAGCTCTTTCTGAGGATGACTTCTCATTCGAGCTCAAGGCCCGGAACATGCTAACTGGGGAAGGAGGGAAATAGCTTCGTAAGGGTGGAAATATTTACAGGCTTTGCCAGTCTTCGAAGAGAATACTCAATTAGGTCATTCCCAAGGCTTTCATTGCCGCTGTCATGGGGTCGGAGTAGAAAATGGGGTCTACTCGTTCTATGATGTCGCCTGAAACTTCTAGAAAATTGCGCTTGTTTTCTAAAGGAATTAGTGCACGCTTAGCACCGTTGTCCATACTGACTTGAAGGGGCTCCACAAGGGAACGTAGCGACTTGATATTACCTTGAATCGTAAGATCTCCCAGAATCACGAGACCAGGCAGGACTGAGTGTTTCTTGAGTGCCGAGTACACGGCAACGATGAGGGCTACCCCTGGCTCAATAGGTACATGGTTGCCGAGCAGATCGATCGCTTCTACGTGGAAGTCAGTGATATCTACATGCTGAGAAATACCCATCCTAGCTTTCTGCGCTCGTAAGTAGGCAAAGGCTCTCGTGATCGACTCCTTCATCGTTCCATCTATGCCTCCAGCAGTCCTCATTTTCCCACTGCCTGGAGAGCACCCGACTTCCAGCCGATACAGACCAGCCTTGCCCTGATCATCCACAGAAGCGGCATATACTGAGCCGGGAGCCAAGGGATCAGACGAGATCATGTCACGCCCACCCTGCTCTGGAACACCCACGAACCTTTCTTCTCGCGTTTCATTATCGATGTAAGAGAAGGATGTCTGGTGATACTCAAAGGAGCCGAGCTTCTTGAGCTGCTCTTTGACACGTCGTCTCCCCTCAAGGGCTAGTTCCAGTATCTCGGCAAGTTCTGCGCGGCTAAACTTACCATGAGGGTAGATGAGCTTGATGAATCCTGAAACGGTCTTTCGGACAGCCTTAACGTCACGCGCATTCAGGTGGGATCCGAGGGAGAAATACCGATCTATGGAATCGCTGAAGTTGTGTTTTCGGAGCTCACGGAACGCCTCAGCAAGGTAATCGACAACAAACCCATAATGCTCAGTGAAATACTCGACCCGCATCTTGGGGATTTCCCAACCGGGCATATAGAAATGGAGGCGATCGAGAAACGCCAAATCTTCACGAATTACTTCCGGCATAGGCATGAAAAGGTGCGAGGAGCGTACCATTATTTCAACCGCCTGGTTGGTATTGCCGAACATGGCTATCGAGGCCCTTCCGGTCAGCGCGTCTTTCCCCCTAGCGAAGGTTCCTGATTCGCAATATGTCTTGAGTGTTGTTACTACTTCCTTTTTCATCTTCTGGAGATCCGCAACCTCATCGAATGCAACGACATCCCAGGTTCCTACCAACCCCATCTTGCCGGTCGCCATGTTGTAAAAGAGATTCGCAACTGTCGTGGGACCAGTAAGCAGAATTGTATACGGTGAAAGTTCTTGATAGGCATAGCTTTTCCCGGTTCCACGGGGACCAAGCTCCACCAAATTGTAGTTCTCTTCACATAGCGGGATCAGGCGCACCAGCAACAGCATCTTGCCCCTACGGCTGAAGTGCTGAGGCTCAAGCCCGATGGAACGAATCAGCAAGTCAATCCATTCGTCTGTAGAGAACTCTGAGCGACATTCTTGGAACTCATCAAGGTCGAAAGTAGCAATCTGAATCGGTTTTAGGCTATCAATCCAGAAAGGACTTCGTTTGCCCCGGGCATCTTGATCGTAGAGATGGTGAAGGTCAACCTGAGCCCAAATGCCACCCATAAGCAGGCGGTCATACTCACGCAGGTAGCGGTCTGGAATGTGGACATACTTATGTCCGAAGTTTAGCAGTTCAGCCCAGTACTTATCGTCCTCTGACAAATAGCGAACTTTCACTTTGTCGATAAAGGTATGTTTGCCTTTTTCTTTAACCATTGACTGAGCTTTATTCGATTCATCTGGTCTGACAAAATTGGTGCTGATCGTAGTGTTTACAACCCGGAGACCCGCCTCAATGGCATTAGGATCATCGGTAGCGCAGTACTTTCCAAGAAGATATTCGAGCACGAAGACTGGAATATTTGCTCCTACCTTCACCTTTCGCACGAGGTCCTTTCGGACCACCTTGCCGGCAAACACTCTCGTGACTTTGCGATCCAGCTCGGACATTATTTGATCACCGCCTTTACATTGAGATGGCAACGTCAATCTTTTCTATTCTTGACAGTTCAACCCCCGTTGCAGCGTCCAGCAAGTGCAAACTGACAGTTTTCTGGACAGGTTCCTCAGTTACCATAAGGGTGACTGTGTTTGGTGCTATTTGCTTGGTGTTAACCTCATCGTATCGCAATGTCACATCTCCTGTGGCTTCTTCGAAGCCATATGAGGCACTAACAGTGCGCGAGATTGTCTTGCCCCTCGCTCGGAGCTCAACCCGTACATGTGGCAGAGGAATATCAAACAGCTCATGAACCTCACCTGTAATTTGAACCGAGAAGAATCGGGTAGAAAGCTTCTGACTACCAGGTATTAGCTTCCACTCGATTGAACTGAGCTTAGCTGCCGGCGATTTTGCCAACGGCGTCAACACCATAACCGGGACAATTAGCTCTTGCGGCGAAAGGCCCCCATGGAAATAGGTCGTCGCACCGCCCTTGCATCTAAAGCAGGCCAAGGTCCACGGCGTCGCTATATCGAACTCGCTTTCCATACCAAGCGCTTTGATGGGCATCCGGAATACGGCGTCATCTGCAGAGCCACCGTGACCCACCCAAGCCCGACGATGAAGGTCCACCGTTTGTCCTCCAGGAGCATCAATCTTCATATCCTCTGTTAACTCTTCAGCGAAAAGGTGACCATGGTCTGCGGCCAGGACGATGCGCTCAACACCCAAGTCGCTTAGGATTCGAATGCAACGCTTCAAGTCTTTCAGAATCCTATCCATTTGCCTCCTTGCCTGTGCCACATTGTCCGATTCACAAAGCTCGTCGATCTCTTGCGAAGTCACGAGGACAAGTTGTGCACCCCTAATCCCTTCCCTAACCTTCTTGGATGGTTTAGGCAAGAGCTTGTCGAGCCTAGTATCGAAGACGCTGACATCTACATGCTCCTTTAGGAAAGCGACACGATCTCTGCGGTCCTTGATGACTTTCCCGTTGATCTCGAGTGCCAGTTTGTCACTGCCTGCGGACACAACCTTGGCCGAGGTGTGGGCATTGGGTAGGAGAGCTGCCATGCCTATCTCCGTGATGGTCGGCACTGCCGCAAGGGAAGCAAGCAAATCCACCTCAGAATATTCCATAAGTATCGGTGCCAGCTCCTTTGCCATTTCGAATCTGAGGGCATCTACCCAAATGTAGGCGATTTTTTCTTTGCCCAACCAGGGCCTTGCATGTTTCTCGAAGGTTTCGCGCTGGCGCAAGATGGTCCCCTCAGGGGTGGTCTTTTGTAGCTGCCTAAGGAATTGTCTAGCAACCTCGGAGGCAACGTGCGTATAACGCTGTCTCGCCCTCATGATCAGCCTCTCTAGGCTGTCGTGGTCATCGCCGTCTGCTTCGAAGTCGTACCAGCGCTTTTCCATGTGACGATGATGGGTGTCGAGCATGCACCAAGGTTCGGGACCTTCTGTGTATTCTCTGATCATCTGGGAGACCGATGTCGGGGGCCTCTTCAGTGCCTGCTCCACTCGGTCAGCCTGGAGTAGCACTTGGGCGGCTGAGGCGACCAACGCCCAGTGAGCCTGGAGCCTTCCATCCACATGACACCAGAAGCCGTCCATCCGTGATTCCGCAAGCCGGAGTACTTCGCTACTTGCGTCAGTCTGAGCTGCAGAGGTATTCGTCTCCTCAAGAAGACGGGTCTCAGCGTAGCGGAGCAACGCTCTTTCAATAGCGGCGAAAGTTTGGAGTTTTTCAATAGCCTTAGGGTCAAGGTCTAGGGTAGCCAAACCAAACTCTTGCTCAACACGTTCGGCAGCAGCGACGTAGCTTGGCTGCATTTCTCGGTGCGAGCGCCACTTATTCGCTAAGACCTTGCATGCCTCAGTGGTTGCCGGCGTGCGTGCGATCGGAACTGAAGCTAGTCGTGGCGGTTTGGCATCACCCAGGCAAGAGATGAGTTCGGTCATGAGAACGTGGCGAGCAAAGAGCCGACGGAGATGAGTCACGTCTGTACCATTATGAGCATCAAAACCGAACTCCTGGCTCAGGAGCTCCAGAAGTTTGCCAGTTGCTTCCTTCTTCGTGATGCTTTCATCAAAGCGGCTGCTCGCGAGAAATGAGAGAGCGACTTCCTGGGAGTTGCCAGTACTGAAGATGAGGGCTATTATGCCTCTTGATATTTCGCCGCCCTTGTCTGCCAGGGCGTCAAGGTCGGCCAAGGTGAGCTTTCCTGCTTCGGTCTGTTCGACAACCTCCGCAAGGTTTTCTTCGTTCAGAATGCCCTTGAGTGCATTCCTAGCTACCACCGACAGGCGAGTGTTTCGGGCAGGCGGCTGCTGTCCTGGTTGCATAACCACACCTGCCGCCTCGAGTTCGATGAGTGCGTGATGGGTTTTCTCCTGATGCATTGGGACATAGACCACGAGACGAGGCGGCTCCTCACCATCCATAAGTTTCCTCTGATCGATCTCCCAGCGTAGAAGGATGAAACTGCCCTGATAGCGGAGGACGGTGGTACCAGGCAGGTCCAAGGCCTCGACCGCCTCGGAATAGGCGCCATCCGGGTCGTACCACACAACAAGGCCATTGTCGTCGACCTGCTTTGCGATCAGATTACGAACGTGTTCCGAAACGATACTCACCGCTCAGTTTCCTTCGGCATTTGTTTCGGCGTTTGCTGGAAACATTTCTTGCAAGGCTGAGATAAATTCATCGAGCTGCAACTCGGGTCGATAATAATGGCTTTCCTGCAATCGGATAATGCCCGGACGGTCAAGGGCGGAAAAATACCTCGAGACCAGGCGCCCTGCCTTTATAACGTAGGGTTCGTCAGCATATTGATCGCGGAATTGGATAGCCTGATCCCATTCACTCTCCATCGTAGTCGCCAAGATGGCGTACATATCCAGAGCATGGTAACGGCCGAATTCCTTGTCGGCATCGTCGAGCCGGTCACTGAATGCGA
>JAOZOU010000136.1 GCA_029933125.1 bacterium
AGGCAGTCAGGAATGCCAATGACGGTATTTCTTTGGCACAGACCGCTGAGGGGGCTTTGCAGGAATCGACGAATATTCTTCAGCGGATACGGGAGCTGGCTGTGCAGTCTGCGAATGATACAAACTCTGCAACAGACCGATCTTCTTTACAGCAAGAGGTGGTTCAACTTCAGCAGGAACTTAATCGTATTGCTGATACGACCACATTTAACGGCAAAAAACTCTTTGATGGTACATTTACCGCCCAAAAATTCCATGTGGGCACTGAAGCAAACGAGACCATAAGTTTTTCCATCAACAATGCAAGGGCTGATTACATCGGCAGTAATACAGTTACGGGTGATGCTAACGCCGCTGCCACCATGAACTCAGCTACAACGGCAGCTGCAGCCAAGGCGGTTAATAAGTTCGCAGCCCAGGCTCTCACCATCTCGGGCAATTTGGGTACGGTTAACATCCCCAATACTACTTTAACAGCTGGTTCTACAGCCAAAGCAATTGCAGATGCAGTAAACAATGTTACAAGCCAAACCGGTGTCGAAGCAACAGCCAGGACTGAAGCAACCTTAAGCGGCCTTGATACTGCGGGGACAGTTGCATTTAATCTTTATGGGTCTAATTCAACTGCTGTAGCTATCTCTGCCAGCGTTGCCAGCACATCGGACTTGACGTCTCTTTCCGACGCGATAAATGCTAACGCCGCAAGTACCGGCATAACGGCAAGTGTCTCCGGTGGAACCGTCAGTTTGGTGAGTGAGCAAGGCTATGACATTGCCATTGAGAACTTCGTGGTAGGCACTGCTGGTGGCGATGAAACAATTAGCTTCCAAGGTGCTACCGGCACAACCGCTGTTACTCTAACTGATAATGGTACTACCGACAGCAGTACGGTAGGCGGAACTGTAAGTTTCAAGTCCGCGGAATCCTTCTCGGTTGTTACCGACACTGCCGGCACACTTTTCACCGCTGCATCAAATGCCAGTGCCTTAAGTTCAGTGGCAAGTATTAATATTGGATCACAGACTGGGGCAAACAGCGCAATTGACGTAGTCGATGGAGCTATAGCTTATCTTGACAACCTCCGCGGCGACCTTGGTGCTATCCAGAACCGTTTCGAGTCGACCATTGCCAATCTCCAGAATGTGTCCGAAAACGTATCCGCGGCTCGTTCCCGTATCCTGGATGCAGACTTTGCGGCTG
>JAOZOU010000137.1 GCA_029933125.1 bacterium
TTGGTACTATCTGATAGTAACTGGTATTAAGAGAGTTGCACCAGGAGAAACATCAGTGGCACCAGAGATAATAGATACCGAAGATGTTAAGGCAAGAGATACCGCAGGGGATGCATATCCGGGAACAGCAACAGAACTAGTGGAAACTAATTTGGCAGCATGGATACAAACCGGCAGTGACGGAGTTGCCGATGTTAAAATTGATACTACAGGCGCAGACGACAGAACCTATACGATAAAAGTGTACGAAGTACCAGATCCGACAGGAGTACCTGGATTTTTACATCCTAGGACTGTAGGGGCTGCAGCAGCAACCTTTGTTCCTGATGAGGATGTTTCTGATGTTGCAACGGACGACGATGAGGTAAAAGTAAAAGTTGAGGAAGCAAAGGTGACTTTTGATATACCGGCAAGTGTAATGATAGGGGAGGAGATTGATATTAAAGGAGCAATAACCGCTGGCGATAGAGTTGACCTAATTATAAAAGACTATGATGTAATAGCTGACGATGAACCGGTAGATGAGAACAATGAATTTGAGGTGAAATGGGATACATCGGGCTATACAACCGGTTCGTACACGATAGAAGGATACATAGATGAGACAACAGCAGTTGTACTTGCAGATTATGACGATATAGATGATGATGGAAAAACAACGATAAGGTTGGTTGAACCGGGACTCACAGCTAAACAATTGAGGGATGTAGTTGCAGAGGATGACGACTATGCGTTTGAAGGAACAGCAACTGGTGTGGACGATGTGGACTATATACTCATAGGTCCCAAGGGATGGAAATCGGGAACTCCTGCAGGTCTTGTAAATGGAATTCTGGTAAGTTCAACATCAGTGAGTGATAACGAATTCAGCGAAGAGGAAACAATGACAGAAGACTTAGAGACGGGAGCGTGGATTGCTCTGATTCTTGCACCGGGACGTGATGGCGTGTATGAGACAGGAGATGAAGCAGGTGGCTTAGCAATAGGTAGTTTCACTGGCCTTACTGCTGGTAAGAATCAGGATCAAATTCTGTCAATAATCAGAGATCAAACCGTTGAGCAGGCAGGGAGCGATGATTTACTTGTGGAACTTAGATTCAAGGTTGAATCTCCTTATGTTAGATTAGACCCAATTGCGTCAGTAGGAGTAGGAGAACCATTGATTGTAAGTGGAACGACAAACAGAGAGCCGGAGAC
>JAOZOU010000042.1 GCA_029933125.1 bacterium
AGCTAGTTTTGTAAGGTCTCCACCGATTTCAGTAAATCGTGCTTTGGCTTCTAGAAATAGCTCGAAATAGAAGTTATCTGATGCTAACTCAGTAATATTAGATACTCGTCTATAACTGTTAGATAAAGCGTAATATGCATCGCAGTTGTGTCTATACTCACTAATAAGTGGCTTAAGTGCTTTCTGCGTAGCTAGTTTAGCTATGCGTGCAGATTCTGCTGCGTAAGTAAACGCGTTCATTAGATGTAAACCGAAGCTACTTCTAGTAGTTTAGCTGAGTCAGTGAAATTAGTTTTAGTCAATAGTTCAGATTCAGTTTTAGTTAATTTGTAGTTAGCTATATCGAATGTTCCAAGTAGTTTGTTAATAACTATATCCTGTGCAGGAGTGATAGGTTTACCTAGTTCCTTAGCTTGAAATTTGAAATATAATTCCGCTGCTATGTAGCCTGTGAAGGTTGTAGCTGCTATGTTAGAGTTAATTAGTTTAATCATATAAGCTGCATCCGCTGGTGTGTGGATGTAGTTAATTGAGTAAGGCCAGATTAATTGCTCTTGTATAGATAAGTTATCGATGTCTACTTGTTTTCCTGATTGGATAATACCAGAGAAATCAATAGCTTCCATGTAAGCAATATGTTTAGCTAATTCACCAGCTGCTTCTGCTGAGATTTTCTGAGAAGCTAAGAATACTGCGTTATCTTGGATGAATTGGTTATCATATAAAGCGAACTCATTAGATAATTGACTCCATGATCTAGGTGATGCATTAGATTCTAAGGTTACTGACTCATCTTCCAAAGCGTACTGAGGGTTAGCTTTGATGAATGAAGAAATGTAGTGATGAAGGTATTTACCGAAATTGGCGTACCAGTAGTCAAAGTCAAATGCTACATGCATAAGTGAAAGTCTATCTTTGATAGGTTCTTCCATAACCTGTGTACCAGATTCTTCTGAGAAGTTCTGTGCACAGATAATAGCTACTTTAGGATGAAGGTTAAAGTCACCAATTCTACGTTCAAGTAGAAATTCATACATTACTGAAGCAGTAGTTCTATCAAGTTTGTGAAAGTCGTCTAGTAAGATTACACAACTACCATGTGTTTCAGCTATATGATTAGCTGAGTATACTAACTGAGGTACTGACCATTGAGTTGCTTTTGCTGTAGTAGACCCAGATTCCGAATATTTATACATCTCAGGTGCGTCTGCGAAATCCGGAATCGCGTATATTCGACATGAATCGTTAGTTCATGCCCGTTACCTAGTAGGCTTTATACAACTTAGTTGTAGTAAAGCTTATGGCCTTAAAGGCGCTAATAACTGCTGCATATCTCTATGCAGGCTAGACTATATCTTCAACTTCTTGTTGAATTAAATTTTTAATGCTGTGCAATCTTGCACAGTTCAGACACTTAGTAGGTGCACTTAGTAGCTTAGGGAATAGTATATGGCTTTCTGCTCCACACGTCGTGCAAGCAGTTATAGCAGTCCACTTAGTACTACGACTTCCGTCAGCGTTAGCACCATGAACTTTATACGTAACGCCAGTACATACTCTATTATGGAATATTTTACCTACGTGATCTTGGTACTGAGAAAACGCTTGGAATAACCTAACTTTCTTACCTTCTAGATCTCCTGAACGTTTAACTTCACGCTTGCTGTCTTTGTTGTCAGCAGAGTGTTGCATGTTTTCAGAAGCTGTAACCCATTCAAGGTTGTCTATATGGTTGTTAAGTCCATTAAAGTCTTTATGATTAACCATAGGTTTATTGTCTGGGTTAGGTATAAAAGTTTGTGCTACTAGGCGATGTGCCATAATTGTTTTACTAGTTCCGTCTTTAGATAGGGTCATTTTCGCATATTGTGTATGCGTGTTACCTGAGCTTGGTGATCCATCAAAGTACTTAAAACCACTTTTAGTAGTCTTCCGCAATCTTCCATGATTCGATATAGCGTAAGTTGTGTAACCTTCTATGTCTTTAAAAATTTCATTCATTGTAAGTCCTTATATTAATTATATAAGGTATTATACCTGAGAAGTACTTAATGTATTCTTATGGTATAACAAGTTGTCTCCCGTTTCCACCCACTTGGGTGTACGTGCGTATGCACTAGTCGTTGAACGTTCCACATACCGTTAGGGTTAGTGGCTTCGCTGCTGATTGCCTCTATCTATTACATTTTCAGGGTTCGTCACCTGCTTTCGCGGTGATATCCTAGTAATAGCTTCGAGTGGTTTCCAGCAATTAGAGAGATTATAATCATCATGTCACCATGATGAACGGCTGTAACGTAGTACTATAGGGATAACTTAAGTTACATTCTATCATTTGTGTATTATCATCAAATGTAGCCTAAGTTATGTGTAGTACTCGTGTGTTAACCTCCGAAGTACGAGATATCCTTGCTTGGAATAGAACAGTTAAGTAGGTGAGAGTCAAGTTGAGCTACAAGTAGTTTAACTACACTAGTTTTACCTGTGCCCCTACTACCAATAATATTGATAGGTAGTACGTCTACACCATTAAATTGTGCTTTAAGATTAGTTAAGGCGATAGTTTGATTAAGTTTATTCATTTATAGGTTCCTTGATGTTAAGTTTGGCTGAAATAGTTGATAAGCAAGTTACTAGGTCGTCTAGTTGTTTACGGTGAGGTATTAGCTTAGGTAAATTTGTGTTGGTTGCTACTCGAGCGTATAAAGTAGTAAGTTCAGTTTCATATACTGTGTATGTGATAGCTGGATTAGCTCTAAGTTTATAAAATTCAATAAGAGCTATATCATCAATAGTCGATAAGCTATATGGTGCTGAGGCATAGTTGAAGAATGTGTCAGGCGTATAATTGTAATTGCAAGTATAAGGTTGAGGACTATCGCCGATGATTTCAGCTAGCTGTTGTAAATACTCTCCGTCATTACCTGAAAATTCAATAGTTTCAGCGTGTTTGAATAGCTTAAGGTAGTGTTCATAAGTTAATGTTTCAGGTTTGTTTGTAAAGTAGTGTTCAGTTAATCCTCTGTCAGCTTTATTTTTAACGCCTCTAATAAAATCAGGTAAGACACGGGTTGATTTAGTTGAGAACCGCTTTAAAGCATAGGTAAAACAAATATACCAATTCTCTAGTTCCGGCGTGATTGCATCAGTAGTTGCTCTGCTATAGCTGTTAGAAAAATGTGCTGGTTGAAGTTCTCTGATGATTGATTCAAGTTGTTTAGCTGTAGTAGCCGAAGTGATTGCGTTGTACTGTACTGTGTATTTAAAATTGTCGATGATTTGTCCTTTATGTTGGTAGTTTACCTTGGTAAGGCGCTACGTTGTCGAATGTAATTGAGTTATAAATTATTTGAGATTTAGAGTTGTAGTCAGTGAGTCCATATTTAGCTATTTGGTAGATGTCTGCATCGTCGTCCCAGAAGATGCAAAGTTCGTTTGGTTGAGGTTGCCATAAGTTGACATCATTGTGGAATTGCTTATCGTCTAGTAAGTATAAAGATCTGTCAGTAGTTCCACTGGTGTCTGTGAAGTGTATGAAATCAGCAGCTACGTTAGTTACTCTGCCTACTAGCCTAGAATGGTTAGTTATCCAATCACCTATTTCGAAAGTAGGTTCGTTTGGTTTGATCCGGTAATGGTGTAAGTCTGCAGTAAAGCCATCTGCTAGATGGTACTGAGATTTGTCGCAGTCTACCCAAGTTCCAGTCGCTCCGATGTCAGTTTGTACTGTTATACCCTCAATTAATGCTTTACGGAATTCTACATACTCATCATTAATTACCATAGTACTTGCCTGAGCTACGCCAAAAACGCCATTCCAATTCCATATACATTCTGTGTCAAGATTTGTTGATTTGACAATAGTCCACTCTTCTCTAGATGAGTGAAAATACTGTAGCTCTCCACCAGATAACCAGTGCTGAAAGCATTCAGGGTTATTCAGAATAAGCTGTTTGTTCATAGTAGTTCCTAGTAAAAGATAGTTCCGTCTGCAATTAAGGAGTCGGTATATTTGCACTTGGCTTCAAGTGAGTTAAGTTCGTCGATTGGTTTAGCCCATGAATAATCAGGAGTAGGGTCAAGTGATTTCCAGATGTACTGAGAATTACGAGTGTTAACGGTGATTAGGTTATCTAGTATACTGATATCAGTTACATAAGAAGTATGCATGTATTCCCCATTAAATATTGAGCCATAAGTAAAATGTATGGTATTACCAGATGAGTTAAGTCTACCTATTAGCCCCTGTAGGTCTTTGTTAAAGTGGTTGTTAGTTGAACTAACGAAAAGTACGTTAGGTATATTAAAGTTCATATTTGTCGTCCTTGTATTTTTGGTATGCTTGGTCTTGCATGTCTGATATGAAATCATCGTATGCGTCGCTAAGCCATTGGTCTTGTTCCTCGGGGGAACAAAAGTAGTGAGGGTCTTCCTGGTTTAGTTCGATTAAGTATTCGTCTAAATCAGAGAAACCAATACGGTCTGTCCAGGTGTCAAAGTCAATTTCCATAAGTTCTCCATAGTAGTTTAATTACATCAGATTTGCTGTATGAGCAAACGGTACCATCAGATGAGTATAGATTAAATATACCAGTTGACTCATGTACACGAATTAGATCTAGGTGTGTTACATTAGATAAAATAGATAGCATAATTATTCCTTGTGTTAAATAAGTTTACACGTAC
>JAOZOU010000138.1 GCA_029933125.1 bacterium
CATACTACTAGATCAGTTGCTGAAGCGATAAAACCGTTACTACAGCAAAATATGCATGCAAGAACTGAACTGCGAAAGTTAAAAGATCAAGTGTATGGCATGGAAACAATGATAATCAACTGTAAAGGCGGCATTAAAGTACTTAATGCATATGAGATAAATAAAATAGTTAGAAATGCAGCGACACTAAAAGCTCAAAGAATCAGAGATGACATTATACAGTTACTGTATAGATACGAATATGACACACCTGCTAAGTTAGCTAAATTCAGAGCTAAAGTAAAAGAGGTTATGCAGGATGCGCGGAAGACATATATGTCAGATGTGAAAGGGTTGCAGCAAAGAGGAATAGGTACTGTACAAAAGTACCTGTCTGGTAATTTCCCTCGAAAAAGATACTTAGCAACAATAATGAAAGTAATAGCTAGTAGCTCAAGTACTGCTGATAAATACCAAATAGCTGGAGATGCATATACATACATGCTAGATATACAAGATGTGTTTCTAACTAATATGTACAAGACAATGAAAGCAGCTGAATAAGGAATAACCAATGGGATCAATTGAACTACAATATACAAATATACACGCATGCGATGCTACTGATGGACTAACTGCAATAGATGATGGTACAGGACTAGAATCAAGTGATTACCCACAGAAACAGGGTGATGACTGTATGCAGTGGGAGATGGGAGCTAACGCTAACGGTGGATACAAAAGTGAAGCTAGTCCAGCATATGATTGTAGGCTATACGAAACAGGTATATGGTTTCTGAATCCCTATGTGTTTGAAGGGGATAAAACGTTAAGGGATGGAGAAGGTGATAGCGTAATACTACGACTATACAGTGGTAGTGACTACGCTGATTACCATCAAGGACACCACATGAACCTACAAGGTATATGGCCAGGCGGATGGATGTATCTACGAGCAGCAGGTGCCCCAGGAGCTGAGGATGAAAACAGTGGTACATGGGGCGATGATCAATGTGCTAACATAGACGGTGTAGCTATATACATAAACGGCGGTCCAGGCAATACCTCGGATAAAGATAGTGGTAAATTTGGAATAGATTGGTACAACAGATATGATAAAATAGTAGTTAGTGGAGATAACGATGGTTCGCCGTGGACACTAAAAGATATATTCCTGGTAGGTCAAGATGTAGATCAAGGCGGAGGTGAATGGGG
>JAOZOU010000139.1 GCA_029933125.1 bacterium
GATGACCTTTCAGGGGCGCGGCGGCAATAGCAGCACAGATGACCTGACGTGAGAGGGTTGCGGAGCCACAGGAGATGTAGTCCTGAGAAGTTAAGTGGCCCATGGTGATTAAACCTCCTGCAATACAAATCGGAACTCTTTGGTTTTGCCTTTCTCGACGGTAATCGTGTCTTCGTATTCAAGCTGGCCGCGGCGCGCGGAGAAATATCTGAGTTTGATCGTGTGGTTGCCGGGCGCGAGATCATCGAACGTGTGCGGTGTAAGAAGATTGGTGTTGCTGCCGTCAATGTAAATCTCGGCATTCGTCGGTGAGGAAACAATCCTGATGATTGCCTTGTCACGCTCTGCCTTCTTCGCGGCTACCCACGCACGCCATGCATCTATCTGGTCACGCGCCGCCTGGACATAGTTGAGATATGTCGGCTTCATGTAGGGCGCCATCCAGCCCCAAGAGTCTGCAAAAGTTTCGAGGTTGTCCACCTGATCCTCGAGTGCATTGAGTTGAGTTTCGACCTCATCCACAAGATCTTCACGCATGAGGCTCATTATTCCAAACCCACGGATCTGTATACCTTCCTCCTCAATGAACATCATGAACGAAACCGTCTGCATGATGTCAAAAACTAGCTTGATGATGTCCAGCACGAGCGCAGCTTTCGATTTTCCAGGTGTGACTTCAGATGCCATGTGACGTTAGGTGGAGAAGAAGGAAGAAACAAAGGCTTTGAAATGGCTGAGCAGATGATCTGCAAAATCTTCATGCGCGGTTTCGCCGTCGAACTCAGCGCCACAAATCCAGCACGAGAAGGGAGGCGCAGTGAAGCCCGGAATCTCATCAAATGCAAAGAGCGAGAGAACGGGATTGGTGATGGCTTCGACGTTCCCGGTCATGATGTTGTCAACGAGCGCACCCCACCAATAGGGACGATCAACTGCCTGAAGAGTGAAATCTTTCCTGTCTACAACACCTAAAGTAGATTGTTCCCGTAGAATGATCCAGAAGTGCCAGGGCTCTTTGTCCGCAAGAGTGCAGGTGAGCGTGTCCCAGAAGCCTGAAAATGAGTATTCACCTCCCGCAGGGATGTTTTGCCAGTGGATATCCGGTTCGTAGTCCCAGAGCACAGAGCCACCGCCCTCTTTTTCGGAATAGAGATAAACTCTCACTTCTACTTCATGACTCGTATCGTTCTTGAC
>JAOZOU010000140.1 GCA_029933125.1 bacterium
CAACAGGTAGTGCAGCAGAATCTCCAGAAGTATACTGAGTTCCCGTGTATTGCCCCTCAACTACCTCAACCTGAAGGCGCCCTGAAGAATCTACAGACAATGGATGCTCAGTAGCTCCATCATATCCAAGGGCTACAACTCTCAAGCGACCATTAGAATCTACTTCTACTGGATAAACTTTACTTCCATCATATCCCAGGGCTACAGTGCCAAAAAGGTTCTCAACTTCTGCCCCATCTTCGTACTGGACCCCATCATAGCCACCATCGATTACATCAACCTGAAGGTGTCCACTTGTATCCACAGAGATTGTCTGGAGATAAGACCCATCATCTCCCAGAATCAAGCGCCCATAAGCCCCGAAGTTAGAATCCCCGTCTTTATACTCATGTCCAGCGCTTCCGCCCTCAATCCCAGTAACCTTGAGACACCCATCCTCGTCCAGCTGAATAGGAAAAACAGTATCGTTGGGCTTCTCACCCATACAAACGCTACCCTCTAAGTTATCGCTGCTATTGCCTTCGGTATAACGTTCCGTCTGAACATGGATAGGAATACCAGAGTCTGTTCTTTTACCTTGAAATTGTGCCAAGGTCTTATGCCTCCCCGTCTGTCACACTTGAACTGTCGTATATCAAGCCCAGTCGACTAATCTCAGCCAAACACTCTGCCTTCGTACCGCAGAAGAGATGATTGATCGTATAAATATACCCTTCAGATTCGGTCAAGCTTTTTATTATGCCATTCCAGTGCACCAACCGCCAGCATTTTTCATTGGATGGACTTACGTTGCAGATGAACTTGAGCTCATTCTTTGTGGCGTTATAGGTGCTAGGGTTGCGCCTATAGACCTCACTCTTATCAAGATTTGGATTCTTAATAACAATCTCTCTCGTCTCAAAGGGTTTTAGTGAAACACTAGCTCTCATACAGTTAATTCCCCTGTCTTTTCCCTACTTTTCTTCTCAATCTGTATTTACTGTCCAGCCCTTATCTGCTAAGCTTTCCTTACAAGGTATGCCGTACAGATCGCTTGGCTTCGCATTACCTGCAATGTCTAAATATCCGTCTTCTGCTCCATTGTTATCCATAGCACATAAAACTGTATCTACCATTAACTGGTTCATATTATTGCTCTGGCATTGTAATTCAGTCAATAATGTCGCCCCATTTACATAAAGGTCAGT
>JAOZOU010000141.1 GCA_029933125.1 bacterium
TATACTGATGGCACTTTGATTTTGTGAAAATGTACAACGGGTCAGTTTGTGGTAAAATCGCCCAAAACACAGGAGGATGATAATGAACCGCAAACAAACTCGGAAACTTGACCTCTCTCCAGAGGAACTCAAAGAGATCCGCAAGCGCATTCGTCAGGCCAAAGATCGCAAGAGAGCCGACCGGCTACGTGTCATTTTGTTGAAATCGGAAGGATACAAGAACCATGTAATTGCCCACATCCTTCAGATGAGCCTCAATACAGTTGGCAACCATATCAAACGCTATCAGAGAGGCGGTCTCAATGCGCTGTGCGCCACGAGCTATCAGGGCAAGCAGCCTCGTCTGACACCTGAACAACTGAGAATCCTCAGATTTGAGCTCAAGACGCACATTTACAACACAGCTGAACAGGTCATTGCCTGGGTGGAAAAGCAGTTTGGCATCACCTACTCCCTTCGCGGAATGCACGGCATACTCAAGCGGCTGGGCTTCACCTACAAGAAGAGCCGCTTGGTTCCCAGCAAAGCGGACCCAGAAGCTCAGCGGCAGTTCGTGCGTTGGTTTGAAAAGATACGGGCGGAGTTAGGACCCGAAGACCGCATTTACTTTGGCGACGCCGTACACGTCAAGCACAATGCCGAGGCCGGTTATGCCTGGAGCGAGTCGGGTCACCCCCACCTCATTCCGACCAACACGGGACGACAGCGGTACAACGTCCTGGGAGCGTATTGCACCCAGACTCACGAACACGTGTTCATCTTGACCGAGGACAACATCAACCAGGACAAAATCATCGAGTTGTTGAAGTTATTGCGAGCCAAGCATCCCGGCGACGGCAAAATCTACTTGGTCTTGGACAACGCCAGTTACAACAGGGCTCTACGTGTTCAAGCCCAAGCGGAGGAGAGCCAAATTATCATCAAGTACCAACCGCCTTACTCCCCCAACTTGAACCTGATCGAACGACTTTGGAAGTTTATGCGGCGCAAGTTCTTCAAGGACAAGTATCGCTCAACCTTTGCGAAATTCAAGAAGCAGTTGGATGAATTCTTTGCTGACTTGAGCAAGTACCGAGATGAACTTGTGACCTTGCTAACCGAGAATTTCGAGTTGGTTCCATCCGTCTGGCAGGCACCACAGACGGCCTAATTTTCACAAATTCTATCTGCGCTCAGTATA
>JAOZOU010000142.1 GCA_029933125.1 bacterium
CTAGTACTTTGTCAAAGATGAACTGATGGGTAGAGGCGGCGCAATTTGATGCGTGCATCATTGGTAGTGAAACGCCAATCAACAGTGGCCTTGTTGGAGTTCCGCTCGGCCTCCCACGCTGCCACTTCCTGTGCTAGAGTTTCACGGTCGGGAATCCGCTGTTTCAAACATTGGCGACTGAGCACGCTGAATTCAATCTCGGCCATATTCAGCCAACTGCCGTGCTTCGGAGTGTAGTGAAACTCAAGCCGATCCAGAATACGCTTCGCTTCAGCGGGATCAAAGAACTCATACAAAGCAGCCGGATTGTGGGTGTTCAACTGATCTTGTACCACAATGATGGTCTCGGCTTCGGGAAACATCTCGTCTACCAATTCCCGCATACATTCCGCCCAATCGGCTTTGGTCCGCCGAGCGGTGACCTTGATGTGACGCCAATTCTGGAAAGGAGCGAAGAACATAAACAGGTTTGCTACCCCTTCCCGGCGATATTCATAGTCATATCGTTCCGGCTGTCCAGGTAGCGGTGGTAAAGGAAGCCGTGTCTCGCTTACCAACTGCGCGGGGGTCTCATCAAAGCAAACTACCGGATGGTGGTCATCGGCGGGCCGGGTATACACGTCCAGGATGTCTTCCATATGATACACAAACTCGGCATTGGCTTGCGGCGGAATACACCACTCTTTTTTCTGCCATGGCTTGAGTTCATTCCGCAGCAGGGTTTGGCGTACCGTTTCGTGGGAGATACTGTCTACGTAAGACAGTTCCACCATCTTATCGGCCAACAGACGCAGAGTCCAACGGGCGTGCCCTTCCGGAGGTTGACTACAGGCCAAGGCTATCAGGTGAGCCTCGGCCTCCCCATCCAGCTTGTAAGAATACTTGCGTTGAGAGGAGCGTCGGTTCAGGGCTGCCTCCAAGCCTTCCTCGACGAAACGTCGCCGCACCCGTTCGATGGTAGACACACTCACATCCAGGGCAACGCCGATATCGGCGTCTTGCCAACCGGCGTCGGCTTTCAGGAGGATGCGGGCATGGGTCAACTTCCGAACCCGTTCAACTCCGGAAGAAACCATCTTCTGCAATTGCTCACGTTCTTCAGGGGTGAGGGTCACAATGTATTTCTTGGTCATCTCCGTCTCCTCGGTTTTTGGGAAGACAGGATACCACAATAACCCC
>JAOZOU010000143.1 GCA_029933125.1 bacterium
TCTATTAGCTCATCTATTTCTTTACCGAATTCATTACGCATCATGATACCAGGCGCTGTGTATCCGAATACTCGATCCATCTCGACTTTCTTCTCTGTGGCATCCATGAATGAATCTCCCAAATTAGATAGACTGTCAAAGAGATTATTCACTCTCTCCGAGAAGTTAAGGAATTCATCAGCTGTCATTCGTGTTTCTTGCTTTACAGATGAGAGAGCTTCCGAGATATTATCCAATGTTCTATCAGCTTCATCAAGGATTGCGGATGCGGATTTCGCAGAATCTCCCAAGTACTCCCAACCATAGGCACCTAGAATGAGATTTTGCGATAGGAGTTTTACGAGAGGAGGAAGCTCATCAAAGATTTCAGCTGAGGTCTTACCTTCCATAGCGGCTTCAGCCAAACTTACAGATAAGCCCTCAAGAGCCTCCTTCGGAAGAGCTCTTTCAAGAGCCTTCCACATAGGACCTGTCTTAGAGATGATAGAAAAGATTACGAATTCTTCCCGTGATACTTCATTAAGGGTTGTGCGATAATGTCTATACATTGCATTGATGTCTTGAAGTCGAGCTTTCTGCTCGCCATAGACTTGTCCACCTTGAAGTGCGAGATCTATATCCCGTGCTGCAATATCCATTATTTCCAGCCTTGCTCGAGCAATCTCTTTTTCCAGCTGAGATTCGTACTCTCTGAGAGCGAGGTAGTCATCTTGAATTCCTAAGCTCTTTCTTTGTTCTTCTGTATATTTTGTTTCTAAATTCATTCTCTCCATTCTGACTCGTGATAGCGTCTTCTCTAAGCCTGAGAGATTTTCCTCTCTCTTCAGTAATTCCTCTGTTGCTAAGCCATTTTCCTTCAATATCTTGATGCCTACTCCGAACGATCCCCACATAACATCAGCAGCACTGCTTATTCCCGTAAAGTATCTTGAGATCCTGCCAATGTTTCGTTTTGCTAATTCATCCCATGCTTCTGTATATTTCCTCAATTTGTTCTCCCCAGGAAATACTGGTATGGTTGTAGCTCCAAAAAGATTTATTTCTCCACGAGTCTTACGTACAGCATCTTGGACTGCTTGCATTTGATCTATGAATTCTTGAGCACCCTCACTTGAAACCACATACGCATCTGTACTTCCAACAACGGCCTCAGCAAATCCTGATATAGCATCGGCAGC
>JAOZOU010000144.1 GCA_029933125.1 bacterium
CCGGCACGCCACCAACCTGTTTCATTTACGCAAATATCTCCACAAGTGCATGGTAGATTATCTGCACCGGCACCACCAAAAGTTCTTCGCCACTCCTCTTCCGGAGGGGCGGAAGTCTCTTGGAGTGAGATACACTCCTCGAATGCTTTTGTTTGCATCGATGCATTATTTGCACTGGCAATACCTGCAATTATCGCTAAGGCAACCAACACTATCCATATCTTTTTCATCTCTTTTCTTTCACCTCCCAATTTCGGTATAGGTGAAGGGATAAAAAAAAACTTTGGGAACTAACTGCATCGCGTTAAAACACTTCTTTTGCCTTTTCGCCTTTCTCACTGCTGATAAACAGTTCTACCCAGGCGTGCCAAACGCCTCGTTCAAGAGATGTCTCCGGCTATCTTTAAGGAGTAATGCAACTACATCGCTCACTCTCTTCACTCCCATATTCTCACGCAGCATTTCAAGCTCTTTTCCAACTTCTTCATCAATTTCAAAATAAAATGCAACTGTTGGCAAGGGCTTATAGTATACCCGCCTAAGGCAGTTCACAGCTCGTTCGTAGTTTATGAGATGCTGTGAGGAGATACAAGCACAGGAAGTGCTTGGAGGCAGTGGAGGTAGCAAAGCAGAGATCGCTCAGGGTGGTGGAACGAGAATAGAAAAGGTAGAAGAGGCAAAGGAAGCCGGGGGTAAAGCTGGTGGATGATCTACTAAGCTAAGCAAAATTAAGGGTAAAAAAAATAAAAAGATAAATCGCTCGCGCTTCCCCCGGCATGAGATGCTCATATAACGGTAACCTCAGAATCCACCCATTTCGAGTCTATCAGCTCTACATCAGAATTGGCTGTGATGCCCTGGATGTCAATAGCGCTTTTCTCACCAGCCCGTCCAACGGCTACGAACTCGAGCTTCGCCAGTTCCACAGACCCGTTAATTGGCAAGCCAAGAGGCTCGGAGAAAGCAAAAACGTTCAATCTGCCTCGCTCTTGTTGGCTATACCAAGACCAACCTGGAACACCCTCAACATCGATTAAAGCTATAACGGAGGGGTCATATGTCAGCTTGAAGATAAGTATTGCGAGGTCATTTGCATTCTCTATGTTCACGGTAGCAAAGAAGCTCTCCCCTTCCACGACCCTAAGAGGATTATTTACCGAAACAGTGGTTTCTG
>JAOZOU010000145.1 GCA_029933125.1 bacterium
CTTAGAGTCCAAGAAGTTGGGACACGGTGGTGACAAGCGCATGTCCGAAATCACCGGGATGAACGTAGAAACGATTCGACGTGGGCGACAGGAATTGGAGAACTCATTGGCCGATCGTCCTGTTGATCGTGTCCGCCTGCCTGGTGGGGGGCGATATCGGGTTGAAAAAAAACACCGGGTATCGAAAAGGCGCTAGAAGCGTTGGTGGAGGGAGAAACCGCCGGCGACCCGACGAGTGACCGGAAATGGGTTCGCAGTAGTTTGCGTCACTTGAGCGAATCCTTGGGCAAGTCGGAGTACGATATTGGTCATGTGACGGTTGGGCGTTTGCTGAAGGATCTGGGCTACTCTCTGAAAACCAATCGGAAACGGCTTACCGGCCCTCCGCATCCGGATCGAGATCGTCAGTTCCGGTACATTGAGCGGGTGAAGAAGCTCTTCTTGGCCGCCGGGCATCCTGTCATCAGTGTAGATGCCAAGAAAAAGGAATTGATCGGCAACTTTGAGAATCCCGGTCGGACCTGGTGTCGAGAAGCAGAGGAAGTCAATGTCCACGACTTTCGCCAAGACGCAGTGGCTCGGGCCGTACCCTATGGCATCTATGATCTCCAACATAATCTGGGGTACGTGGTCGTTGGTACTTCTGCTGAGACATCGGAGTTTGCCGTAGATGCCATTGTCAGGTGGTGGAATCAGGAAGACCGTCCCATTTTTCCCAATGAGGAAAAGATGTTGATTCTGACTGATGCCGGAGGGAGCGATGGGTATCGCCCTCGTTTGTGGAAGAAACAAATCCAAGAGCAGCTCGCTGACGGCCACGGCATCGAAGTGATGGTCTGTCACTACCCCACCGGCGCTTCCAAGTGGAATCCGGTTGAGCATCGGTTGTTCGGTCACATCAGCCTGAACTGGGCCGGAAAACCTCTGCGCTCTTTGGAGACCATGTTGGCCTATATCCGAGGAACCGCAACGGAAACCGGGCTTGAGGTACAGGCTTCCTTACTGGACCGAGTATACGAGAAGGGGATCAAAGTCTCGGATGAGGAAATGGCTGCGTTGAATTTGGAACGGCGCAGAGTATGCCCGAATTGGAACTATGTCATCAAACCACGTTGTGCATCACCTTGATTCGGTTGTAAAAGTGCGGAGTTATTTTTGAACAAGTCC
>JAOZOU010000146.1 GCA_029933125.1 bacterium
GGCGAGCTACCGCTGACCAGATAGCGATTTCATCTCGTTCGGGCCACTTTGGATATTTGCCATCCAGCAACTGTATAGAAATGGCGAAGCTTGGGTCGGCCGATAAGCCAATCCACGAGACATGAGTCTTGGTAGCCTCGAGGTCAAGGGCCACAGGGCCTTTGACACTGTCACAAAAATCTATAAATTCTTGTAGGGTTGGACGAGTCTGGAAGACCCTTCGGTCTTCTGGGATTTGCGGAAACTTGCTGTGGTGAAGTGCCTTTCGCATGTCCAAGATGAACGTCGTCGCCAGTTCCCACTCGTAGTTCACCGCTTGTGGATGATAGGTCGCAAGGACTTTTTGTCCACGCACAAGTGTGGACTCCATAATATAGCCTCTATACGAGGCTATGCCCGTCTCGCCCGTTAGGGCCCACAGAGCTGTCCGCCCAAGAGCAACGACAATGTTTGGACGATACTGCTCAATCTCCTCCTTGAGGAGGATGACCCACTCAACGAGCTGGGGCTTCGGCTTGGTGCAGGACGCATCGTAGAAGTAATACTTTATGTCATTAGCGGGCGGTCTCTCACGAGCCACATTCGCTACGAGACATCCTGCTCGGTTTATTCCTGCATATGATAGCAGGGAATTGAGCGTCTTCCCAGCTCGTCCTACGAAGGGCCGCCCCGTCATGTCTTCTTCTCTCCCAGGAGCTTCGCCGACCAGCATGATATTGGCAGTCGGCGGACCTTCGGTAGGGACGAAGGTCATGGTTCTGCCCTCCTTTCACCTAAATTCACCATTCTGACGGCACTAGTGTCTAAAGAGAAAGCCCTAATCCTGACTCCTCTTGTCATGCAGCAGAGCAAACGCTCAACGTTGTCTACCACGAAGCCTCCTTTTATCCCTAGTCCATAGAACTTTCCAGAAGTGAATTCGTGGTAAGTAACTGGGAACGGAATCTTCTTTCCTTCCTCCCTCGCCTTCTTTGCTACCATCTGGACGGTTTGCACGTCTGGGACCACTATATAAGAGAAGTGCTTGTCGGCTAGCTCAATAAGTTTAGAGGTCTTGCCCGTTCCCCTATCTCCTTGGAAACACATTATCTCTGTCATCTCACAGCTTCACCTCCTTTGACAAGGCTTCGAGAGCAGCAGCATACGCCGTCTTGTCTATCT
>JAOZOU010000147.1 GCA_029933125.1 bacterium
CCAAGAAACGTCAAATTTTGACGCCCCACCTTAATTTCATTAACCTCTCAAACTTTTCTATCAGCTTAATGAGCTGCTCCGCTGCTTCGCAGCACTCTTCAGGACTTTCAGTCTCATGACACCTGGTCTTGGCCTCCAAGACCCACTGCTTGAGCAGCTTCACAAATTCCATTGCCCTCACAAAGACTTCGTCCATCACAACACTCCCACAGCCTTTACCATGAAAGGCACAACACGCCTGATAACATCCTTGCCTACCAGCGAACCAAACCGCTGCCACAAACCTAGCAACTTTGCCTTTTCACACTCTGTGAGGTCTTCAACTTTCTTGCCCTTAACCGTCAGCTCAATCTCGTTGAGGATTTCCATGGCCTCGGCAGGCATCTTGCTAATGTCATCTCCAAGGGCCGCTTGCCAATAGCAGACTGAAAACTCGCTGTGCGAGCACAACACGGCAGCAAGTCTATCGGCTTGCTTCATAAACTTGTCATAGCTCTTGGTGAGGCCCTTCATGTGAGTCGCACATCCCACCAAGAGCAAAGCACATAGCAACAATACAACCACCTTCACAACTGTTACTCCTTCCATTCCTTCCTCCCATACTTCTGCCTGTATATCTTCCACAGCCTCTTCAATATTCTCTCATACCTTGCAACCCATGCCCTGTCCCAGTCACTGTCCAAGCCCTCGTGGGAGGCTTTCGCACTAGTTATGAAGACCAAGTCGGATATAAGCTGTCGTCTGCTTACCTCACCACTATCCAGATAATCAGCAATAGCATGAAACCGCTCTGCCAGCATGGCATCACGGCTGGTATGTTGCATTTCATGCAATCTGGCGTCTTCCAGTAACCACTGCACCTCTTTTGAGCAATGAAACGATGCACAGGCATAAATCATGAAGATACAAAGGAATAACAGTGTTATTCTATGGAACATAAATCCCTCCTTGCTGTTTCCAAGGCACTTTCGTGTATATCCAGCTATGCGGTAGCCCACGGAGCATTCTGTATATTGGTGATTTATACATATTTTCACAGACTTCGTCGGGTGTCCATGCTCGGTCTTCAACAAAAGGCTGGGCAATGAGGCCGTAGAAAAAAGTTGAATCACCTGATAATTTAGCTATAAGAAGAGGATAATTACTTACCTGTATA
>JAOZOU010000148.1 GCA_029933125.1 bacterium
TAATCCCTGGAACGGCAGCTGCAGCACCAGCCGCTACTGCACGCTTAGCAAGCCATCTACGGAACAGCTGTCCAGCAAGGCTGAAGCCTCCGCCAATTGCAGCACTGACTTCAGCAGGTGTATGTGGTCTCTTGGCCTGCTGTTGCTCCCATGCCTCCTGGTCAGGTAGCGGAGCTACAGGTTCTGCCCCTATGACGGGCCAGTGTCTGAAGACACCAGACCGCTGCTTCCATGTGTGCTCATGCACGGCTTCTCGCCGTTTGCCGAGCTCCACTTCGTGAGCTGCAGCAATTAGCTCAGGCGGTGAGTAGTCCCTGAACTCAGGGTTGACCATCATCTTATTGTATGTCTCCCAGATAGCTCGTCCCATTCCTCGCCGAGGGTCGCTTCGTGGGATGGCAGCCTCTACGGCTTCCAGCACCGTGGGATACTTCCTCTTTCGTATCTTCCTCTCGGGAGGAACATGCTGTGTCATTATAGCTGCAATGAGCTTCTGGGCCTTGGTTGGGTCAGCAAGATACTGCTCTCGCAGTCTCCTGACACGTTCTTCCCTGCTTAGCTCACCACGCCTCTTCGCAAGCAGTAGTGAAACTACATCTATCATGGTATTCCTCCAGCTCTCTTGATAGCCTCTTCGACGGCCCACTTTGCCCATTCAGGAGCCTCATCGTAGGCCTCTCCAAACTGCGGCCATCCAGCCCTCTTGAAGACTCGTCTCGCAGCAGTCTCTGCGAGCACTTCGTGAGGGTTGCTCATGCGAATCCTCGTTGCCTTCTGAAACGCTGCAACAGCGCGAGGGTCCTCCTCAAAGAGCCTCCATATAAGGTCCTTCATCCGCCTATCACGAAGCAAAGTGGTTTCAAGCTCATGTCCTGCCTCGTGAAACGGAGTCTTCACAGTTGCTCCATACTCGCTCCCTTGAAACAGCCGTATGAGCGGAACTCTCCTCACATACCTTGTTCTGCGAAGGACAGACTTCTGTGCTGCCTTGGGCAGAGTCTTGACCCACCAGCTAGGTGTTATTTCTCCGCTTATACCATACGTCTTAGGTGTGTGCTCCATATATTGCACTCTCTTTATATTCCGCACTACACTCTTCGGTATCCGCTTGACTAGGGCCATCACCTTGGGCGGGATTTTTACACTTCGCTCAG
>JAOZOU010000149.1 GCA_029933125.1 bacterium
GTTCCTTCAGTGCTTTCAATCCATTCAGTGGCCTCAGTGATTCCCTCCCCCACCAACCGCTCCCGCTCCTCCGGCGGGGTGGTGAATGTGATGCGACGGATGGGGAGCTGTCTCACGTTCTTCAGCTTTACCTGAGCAAGAGCCCTTCCTTTTTCTCGAGCAAGCACATTGTAGTAGTATGAGATAAACGTGCTGTTCAGAATGGCGAGGATATAGAGGTAGGAGTATTCCCCTTGCGTTACAACAGTTGAGTGCAATGATCTGCCCGTATAGTGCCGTGCCGAATCGAGGGCAGCAATAATGCGATCACCCGTCTGACGGGTCAGAATCTTAAGGGGCTTCTGAGCCCATTCGTGGTTAACGGAAACAACTTCACCTTCATAGACAAGCTCGGCATAGTTGTGACGCAACCATCGTAGAGCTGCGGGGCAGATCGAGAATCTATCAATGTCCTCACCCTTCAAGTATTGGTAATCTCTTGTGTCCTGTTGCTTGCCCTCGTAAAGAATTCGTTCAGCAAGCTTGCTCCTGGTTCTACTTTGCCAGCCAACACCTACTCGCTGATAGTTGATTCCTGCATCTTTGGACTCGCAAACCTCGTCAAAGCGGAGAATATTACTGCTCCCCTGTATCTTTTCATAGATCGAGCCTTTCGGCAGCCAAGTATCAGAAGCGGACACCTCCACTCGCAGTTCGTAGCTCTCTTGGCTTTCTATCTTGCCTTCAGGGGAAGCGACATATCTACAGAAGTAGGCCTTGGTTGGTGGTGCAGCTTGAAGTAGAAGAATGCAAGTGAAGACATCTGCATCAAAGTGCTTGAAAGTCTTGAAGTCGAGAATCCCTTGCAATGTACTGATCTCGGAAATCCGTATCCTGAAGTTTCTGTACTTCGCTCCTCCCAGACACGAATTTGGAATTATGAATCCTAACCTCTTTTGCTGAGATAGTAAGTTCACCCCTCTTTCAGCAAAGAAGCGAAACACATCATTGTTTCCACTACCCCCAGACCTGAAACCAACACCCAGAAGATAGTCCTTCTCTACACTTGTAAGTATGTCACCATACGGCGGATTCCCCACCACCGCGTCGAACCCCGCCGCGTCGCCCTTGTGCCGGCCGTACTCGTCGAAGAAGACCTCCGGGAACTCGATCT
>JAOZOU010000003.1 GCA_029933125.1 bacterium
TTTAGGGTTTTTCCCGGAGGTTACACCCCTCTTGTTTCTCCTTCAATCCCAAATCTGCGAACTCTATCGTACACTACCGCACAAGGTGAATGAAATTGACATCTCTCTCGGATTGTGATAAAATGCATCAGGTTAAATATAGGTGTGTGCCCAATGAAACCAGGAGGTAGCGAAATGAGGGGTAAGTTTGCTTTATTGTCGCTCATGGCTCTTTTTGTCCCATCACTTGCTCTCGGTCTCACATATACATCTCCAGTTACGACCGATGGAGTGGTAGAGAGTTCTCCACCTGTTCTGGGTGGAACAGAGTGGGAGACCGATGAATTCATTGATAGCGATGGAAGCACCGACTTCTATTTCACATGGGATAGTACTCACGTCTACTTCGCGATAACCGGTCCTTATGCCGATCTTGAAGAAAAGCCAGATGGCTACGAGTGGTTTATTGCCATAGATACCGATCAAAAGCCTGGTTCAGGTGCAACAATGGATGGCTATGGCAAGGTCAGCTTCTCGGGCGATTTTCTTCCTGAATTTATTCTCTACTTCGCTGGCGGAGTCGGTTGGTACGAGACAAGCCAGTGGGATAGTGCAACGAGTTCATGGATTTGGCGTGGATGGACTGATTCATGCAGCTATGGTGGCTGGACCGAAAACAACACATCGGAGATCTGCATAGCTCGGTCAGACTTCGGAAATCCCGACACTGTCGCAGTTTGTTCGTGGATAACCGATGAAGCTCAGAGTCAGGTGGTTGCATCCTATCCTTCGGCAAATTTAATAGGGGTTGTTCCAGTAGTGATGACGTATTTCTGGGCTGTCGAAGGATTGGTCGAGAATGTTGCTCCCAATACACTTCCTGTCAGACCAACTCCACCCGAAGCTGTTGTTGATAATGAGCATTCCTATCCTTTCACATGCACAGTCATGGCTGATATTACACCAGGCGACTGCGGTACATCGACTCAAATGGTCTTCTATTATACGACTGATGGTTCTGATCCGGATACATCGACAAGTTCCTCGGTTGTAGGTACCTTCGATTCCTGCAGGCAGGGTGCTGATACAACTGATACTTACTATGCTATAATACCTGCACCGGATGATGCCACTGTGCGGTGGATTGCCAAGGGTGTGGCAAAGAATGGCCTTGTTGATGTAAGTGATGCTATCCAGGAATTCATTCAGGGTGGTACAGCATGGGTTGGAAATGCGGGTTCCAGTCCGACCACCTGCACAATATGGGCTGAGATATATGTGGGTGATGGTGGACAGACAACCTATATCAAGTTCCCATATACAACGGATGGCACTGACCCAAGAGTAAGTTCAACTGCTGATACAATCGACGGGATCTTTGATGGCCAGCTCGGTAACAATGATAAGTTCTATGCCGAGCTGACATCAGTTCCAAATGGGACAATTGTTAATTGGTATGCCTTCGGTGTTGACGCAAACAATAACTATGCAGAGACTGACACTTTCTATACCTTTGAGCAAGGCGATACCGCAGATATCTATAATCTCATCTGCATTCCTGATTCCAACTATGTGATGGGGGAGGTTGCTCCCAAGGGAATTGGGGCTGGTATGGACTTTTACTGGACAACAGATGGCAGCAATCCCAAGACGAGTCCGACGGCGCATGTCGCTCATGGTTTCTTTGTTGAAGACACCGACACAACAGGAAAGTTTGCAGCTTATCTGACTGCCGACCTCGGTGACACCATAAAGTGGTATGTCCATGCCTGGGGAAGCGACAACAGCTTCAGCGACAGTCCGATTCAGGAATGCGTGGCAGGTGTCACAAGCGGTCCTGAGCTCTGCAATTTGACGTGTGTGCCCGACAGCTTGATCCTCAGAGCTTCAATCTCACCGCGTGGCTATGGTGCCGAGATAACCTTCTATGCTACCCATGATGGTAGCGATCCTCGAACGAGCACTACCCGAGTGGAGCTCAGTGGCAGTTGGATAGCCGATGTCGATGTTCCTGGAGGTGACTGCACTTCACCTGTGGGTGTCTTCCAGGTCGCCCTTCCCGGCTCAATAGCTGTGGGCGACACAATAAAGTGGTATGTACATGGTTGGTACCAGCCTCACAACAAGTACAACGGTCTCTTTGGCGATAGTGACGTGCAGGCTTGCGTTGCAACGACTTCAAAGGCTGGGATCATAAGTGACGAGGTTGGGGGGACAATCGGTACTTTGATCAATGTGCCCAATCCATTTGCAGGTTCGACGAACATCGTTTTCGCACTGGAGCAAGCTGGACCAGTTGCGATTTCAGTCTATGACGTGACTGGAAAGAAGGTAGCGACTCTATTTAGGGGTGTAGCTCCGCAGGGTAAACACACTATAGTCTGGGATGGTAGGGGTGAAAGCGGAAATGCTCTGCCATCTGGAATCTACTTCTTCAGGCTCAAGAGCGGGAACAATGTGGTAATGCACAAGGCAATGCTTCTGAGGTAGCCTTTCAAACTGGGCCCCGCCTTTCCCAAGGCGGGGCTCTTTCTTTTTGAAAAAAGCTTGACGTGTGCCCCCAGGTGTGAGTTATAATTAAAGTGCTCGCTATGGCGAGTGATAAGAAGGCGCGGGAACCTGTCCCAGGTTTCGGAAACGAGACGTGGGACGGGTTCCCGATTGTTATTTGCGGGCGCTTTGAGGGGGTGATTGAAGTGAAACGCATCATAACCTTGGGTCTTGCCTTTGTGTTTCTCATTGTGGCCAGTGTGTCTGCGTGTTCACACAGACTTCGTCGTCCGTTTGATGGTGATCCGGATGAATATCAGACGTGCCAGATCCATGACGAAACCAATGCAAAGCTCACGTTCGATGGGTCATTGTCTGTTCAGCCTTTTGTCAAGAAGTGTGAGAAGCGCAAGTCCAACAGGCAGGTAACAAACGCTGTAATCCTGGTGATCGACTTCTCTGGGAGAATTTCCATACTGAAAAGGTAGCTATGCCGCAGTGCGGGGGTGATCGCGATGATGCGGGAATTGTCAAGGTCGTGGCTCGGTGGAGAAAATAATCCCAGGGAAGGGGAGGCTTCAAGATCAAAGGAGATATACCTTGGAGATCTCTGGCTTTCTATCGGCAGTATAGGTGATGCTCTTGCCTATTATCAGACAGCGCTTGGTCAGGCTGGAGAAGCATGCGAGGAAATGAGAATAGGTTTGGTGAAGCGTATTGCTGAATGTCTCAGGCGCCAAGCCAAGCTTCAAGATGCTCTAGAATTCTTGGATTCAGTAATGGACGGCTTTACTTCCAAAGGCAGGCGGAGTGTCATTGCTGAAAAGGTGAAAATTCTTTGCCTCATAGGGAAATATGGTGAAGCTGCATCGATTTGCAATCAGCTCTTAGCGGATGGGCCCGACTCGGGAGACGATCCTGAAATCTATCTTGTCATGGGTCAGATCATGGCTAGAACATGCAGGTGGCGGAAAGCGATTCTTTGCTTTGAGCATGCTGCGGGCACAGCAGCTATGAATGGTGATCGGAGCCTTGTTGGCAAGGCTTTCAACAACCTCGGGATCGTTTACAAGAACCTATGTGCCTTTGATGAATCTGCAAAATTCCTTTCAAGAGCAATCAGGATAGATAGGGATTTGAAAGATGAGGCAGGCCTTGCGGTGAAGCTTCTCAATCTCTCAATAACACTTTACAAGCAAGGTGATCTGGCTGCAGCCATCGAGGCAGTTGAAGAATGTCTCCCTATCGCCAGACGCCTAAGTCTCAAGAGGACTGAATTGCTTGCAACTATCTCTAAGGCGAGAATTGAAGGCTTGAGGGGTAACCTAGAGATAGCACAGCCCCTTATTGCTCAGGTACTGGCAAAGGAAGACGTCGACCCTAGAACAAAATGTATCGCCTATGAAGTCGCTAGCGAGCTGGCAGCTCAAAGAGGTGAGTACCGTAAGGCAATAAACAAAGCTCTCAAGGGTCTCGAGGCGCTACCAGCTGATGCCCTTGATGTGAAAGGCGAGCTCATGTCGCGTCTTGCATCTTTCTACCTTAAAGGCGGTGACAAAGCCAAGGCAAGATCCTGGGTAAAGAGGGCATACGATGTCGCAACTCAGGCAGGGGATCTCTATGAAGTTGCACGCTGCCTGAGAACAATGGCAGCGATCTTCAGGGCTCAAGGCAGTTATCTTGGACGTGCTGAAAAGCTGTTTCGCAAGATGAAAGCCAGGTTTGAGCTTGCCATCACCTTACATCAGCTTGCAAGAAGGCAAGGCAAACACAGCAAGCGACGTATCAACCTTCTCAAGCGGGCGATTCTTCTTTATCGAAGATGCTCGGCTACGCGAAACGAGGTGGACGCCCTATGTGATCTTGCTATCTCATATGCAGAAATTGGTCGCTTTGAACGTGCATTGACATGTCTTGGTGAGGGTGAGACCCTTGTCCCATCGGGAGCTCATAGGGTAAGCATACTATGCGCACGCAGAAGCATCGATGCGCAGATGGCGAGGGCGATATCACTTGGCATGTTTTCGGAGCTACCGCGGCAATCAATAATGGATTCACTCAAGATTGGGCTTAAGGCTGAAGGCATTGCATTTGCACGTATCGTAGATGGGGATCGCCTCGAGATGATCGAGGTTGTAGGGATATCAAGGTGTGCTGCCATGGCGCTCCTTGAATCTGCACTCAAGTCGCATCTGAATCCCTTTGTCACAACTGATCTCGCGAGTCTTGCTCCAGATTGCCAAACTCATGAAATTGGTCTAGCAGTTGCTATCAAAATCCAACCCAAACCCGGAGGAATTGTTGGGATCTTCTGGAAAGATGCTGTGCTTTCCAAGACCCCTCTTACGGCTCTTGCTGTCAAAGGTTGCTATTCAGTGCTGAAGCTGCTTCCTGATCTCCAAAGAGCCCTTGCAGGACCCTTACCAGTCACCTTTCCAATCTGTCTGGCTGGTATAGTGACGGCGGATACGGCATTCAAACGTATTCTGCTCTCCCTTCGGAAAATTGCCAGCGGTTCAGCAAATGTGCTCATCACAGGGGAGACGGGCACAGGCAAAGATCTTATTGCAAGGGCAATTCATCTTCTGAGCGATAGGAGAGATAAACCATTTGTTGCTCAGAATTGTGCTGCACTTCCTGAACATCTTCTCGAGAGCGAGCTCTTCGGGCACAGAGCTGGTTCCTTTACTGGAGCTCGCCAAACCAAGCCAGGTCTTCTTGAGATTGCTGATGGCGGTAGCTTCTTTCTCGATGAGATCGGAGATCTAAGTCCTGCCATGCAGGCCAAGTTGCTAAGAGCGATTGAGAGCAAGGAGATAAGGAGAGTTGGCGACACTGTCGTGAGACCAGTCAATGCAAGATTTCTAAGTGCCACCAACAAAGATCTCGAGGTAGCAGTTGAGAAAGGCGAATTCAGAAGAGACCTTTACTATCGTCTCAACGTCGTTTCGATACATATTCCACCTCTAAGGAATCGTAGGGTTGACATCCCTATTCTGGCTCAACTCTTTCTTAGCCGCTTTGCCCGCAAGTTTAACAAAGTGGTTAAAGGCTTTTCGCAGGATGGGCTAAGCTATCTCCTCAGACAATCCTGGCCTGGCAATGTCCGTCAACTTGAGAATGAGGTAGAGAAAGCTTTGACAGTTGCAGAGGAGAATTCATGGATAACTTCGGAGCAATTCAGATCACTTGATGGGGGCTTTGCTCCTCTTGTCTCAAGGCGCAGTCTCAAGGAAGAGCTGAGAAGCATAGAGAAACAGCGGATCATATCGGTTCTCGAACATTGCGATTGGAACAAGACACATGCAGCGCGAATGCTTGGAGGCATCAGTCGTCCAGCACTGATCGCCAAGATGAAGCGTCTTGGTATCCCTTTGAGGCGAGTTGCATAACAGGAAAAGCTCTGGGCTAGCTAAGTGCTGCCTCAGCATCTTTGAGCCGGTAGACCCCTGTTGCGAGCCGCTTGCAGGCAAAGTCGTAGTATTCCTTGACGATCTCGAAACCGATGAAGTGCCTTTTGAGGAGCTTGCAGGCTACTGCAACCTGGCCTGAGCCCATAAAAGGATCGAGAATGAGATCGCCAGGCAGGCTTGAATAGAGTAAGATCTTCTCAAGAAGCTCGAGAGGGAGCTTGGTGGGTGTCTTGGCATCACCGTTCCAGTACTCACGGTTTATTATCCAGACATCCTCTTTGTCTCGATAGTGAAGGCTTCTGCCTTTATCATCTCTTGCGGACTTGCCAAAACGGGCAAACGGGTAGAAGCGACGCTTTGAGTCATCCTTGCATACGTAAAGGCAGTGGTAATGAGAGGTGACGTAACGTCTGCTCGTGTAGACTCCAAACTGATATTTCCAGATAATATGATTCACGGTGACGAAGCCGACATCGTCAAGGGCATTGAGCACATGCCTTAGGTTGTTCCATCCGGAAAAAACATACATGCTGCCCGAAGGCTTAAGCACACGCATTGTCTGCTTCATCCACTTAAACGTGAATGCATAATAATCCTCCTGTGGAATTTCATTGTACCCTTCGATAACTCGCGATGGTAGTCTGTTGTAGTTAGAACGTCTGGCTTTGAAATCAATTGCGAAGGGTGGGTCTGTGATCACAAGATCGATGGTGGCATCATCGATCAGAGGCATGCCTTCGAGGCAGTCCATATGGTAGATCTTGTCAATTTTGATATGTTTCATCGCCCCTGAAATCTCTTATGCCGATCGCACTGAATTGTAGCCTAATTTTACAACCGAGCGATTTCAAGAGAAATTTTCTGGTGCCGGAGCTACACTAAGAGGATTCAGACCAACCCTTGACTTGCCACAGCAGGGTTAATATGCTGACCTGGAGGAGGTAGAAATTGAGTAGCGCAATTCATCTTAATTATGGTAAATCCAGGTTGACAGCGGATCTCGGTGGAAACCTCAAAGTAAAGATGTTTGTCCCTCAGAGGACAAAACCCCTCGATGCTGCAAACGAGATGCTTAAAGCGATTCAGGATCCCGTAGATTCTCCACCCCTTGGTGAACTTGCAGATCTCGCAGATCGTGTAACGATCTGCGTGCCAGATAGAACGCGTCCGCGAATTGCCAGGCATCTCCTTCCGTCGGTCATTGCAATACTTGAAGGAGCTGGCATTGATCCCCAAAACATTACTCTTCTCATAGCCAATGGATCCCATAGCAGCCATAACGAGAACGAAGTAATTGAGATTGTCGGTGATGAGATAGCCTCTAAAATTGGTATCAGAGAAAATATCAGCCGTAACGAACAAGACTTTGTGAGGATTGGTGAAACGTCGAGGGGCACACCTGTTGCCCTCAACAGATCGATTGTTGATACTGATCTTGTAATTCTCATCTCAACGGTTACAACTCATTATTTTGCCGGCTGGGGTGGCGGGAGAAAAATGATACTCCCCGGCGTGGCTTCTCTTGAAACAATTTGGGCAAATCACCGCCTGACGCTTACTCCTAATGGCGATCTTAATGAAAGTTGTTCAAGTGGTCGTCTTGAAGGTAATCCCGTTCATGAAGATATGCTTGAGGCAGCGTCTATGGTCAAGAATGTCTTTAGTATAAACGTTGTGCTTAATGGCTATGGAGAGCCAGCTGATGTTACATGTGGTGACCTTCGGAGGTCGCATGAAATTGCAGTTGAGAAGGCATTTGATATCCTCAAAGTGCGAGTATTTGAGCCTTGCCGTCTGGCGATTGCCAGTGCTGGGGGCTACCCCTTCGACATCGACTTCATCCAATCCCATAAGTCGATAGATCATGTGGCCAAATGCGTGAGCGATGGTGGTGTCATCATCATGGTTGCCGAGTGCAGCAGAGGAGCTGGTTCAGATACCTTCCTGCCGTGGTTCGAAGTTGGTGATGCGAGTGATGTCGCTTCCAAGCTTAAGCAAAACTATGAACTCAACGGGCATACAGCACTTGCCCTGATGAAAAAGCTTGAGCGGCTGAGTATCATACTTGTATCCTCACTTCCGCAGACGGTGGTTGAGAAAATGGGTATGTTTCCAGCTTCAAGCCTAAATGAGGCACTGAAGGTTGCGGGCAAGATCTTCAACGGAGCCGAAACCACATATGTGTTTCCGTTTGCCTGGGGTATTCTGCCACTCATCTCGTAGGGTGGCGAGATTGACAATCTTTGTCCTTGTGCTAATGATGCTCGCATGTAGCCATCTTGCAAAGCCCATTTACCTTGATCAATCACAAAAATACTATGAGGCGAAGCTGCCCTTGGTTAGGAGGGAAGAAATACTCAATGAGATAAGTCTCTACCATGGTGTTCCTTATCTCGAGGGTGGTTGCACCCTAAAGGGAGTGGATTGTTCTTGCCTGGTTCAGCTTGTTTTTCGAGGGGTTGGAGTAAAGCTGCCCAGAACAGTGAAGGAACAGTATGGCTGCGGCTTACCACGCTTGAGAGGTGAAGTGATGACTGGCGACTTGGTATTTTTTGGCAAAGGTGGCATCCCAAGCCATGTGGGCATCGCACTCAGCAACAGCCAGATCATACATGCGTCACGACGTGGGGTTGTTGTTGATCGTATTGACGATGTTGCTGCTGCCATGGGTCTTGTGGGTGTTAGACGGGTCGTCCGCCTAAGATAGGGGGAGGTAGATGAAGGTAGTAATAATCGGCTCTGGCGGCCGCGAACATGCCCTTGGGTGGAAGCTGGGTAGTGAACGCGAAGACGCTGAACTCTATTTTGTACCTGGAAACGGTGGTACTCAGGAAATCGGTCGGAATATCGAGCTAGCATCAACCGACATAGAGGGCATAGCAAAAATCTGCGATGAAATTGAGCCTGATCTAATTGTTGTCGGACCCGAAGATCCGCTGGCTATGGGTATAGTTGACACGCTTGGGGAAAGATTCACCGTCTTTGGTCCTAGCAAAGTTGCGTCCAGGCTTGAAAGCAGTAAAGCTTTTGCCAAGCAACTTATGAGTCGCTATTCAATTCCTACAGCGCCTTACCGTATCTTCACGTCTGCTGCTCAGGCACACGCTTACATTGACAGATCACCTGAACAACTGGTTGTCAAGGCTGATGGCTTGGCAAGAGGCAAGGGATCCATAGTTACAGAAACCAAAGATGATGCCCACAGAGCTGTTGAAATGATAATGGTTGAGCGTGTATTTGGCGAGGCTGGGGATGTTGTTGTGATCGAGGAGCGGCTCAGGGGCGAGGAAGCCTCAATTCTTGCAATAACAGATGGCAGTGCCTATGCCATTCTCCCGGCTTCACAGGATCACAAGCCCGTCTTTGATGATGATCGGGGACCAAATACAGGTGGAATGGGTGCCTATTGCCCAGTGCCTATGGTGACAGATGATGTGATGGGGGAGATTGAGGAGACTGTTATCAAAAGACTGCTCAAAGGATTAAGGCGTGAGGGAATTGAATATAGAGGTGTTGTCTATGCAGGACTTATGCTCAACCAGAATAGAATAAGTGTTATCGAATTCAATGTGCGCTTCGGTGATCCCGAGACCCAATGTGTGCTTCCTGCAATAGATGCCAACCTTGGCGATCTACTTCTTAAGGCTGCCACGGGAGACCTCCAGCGAAGGACCCGCATAAAGCATGCGAGATGGGCTGTAAGTGTCGTAATCGCATCAGGTGGCTATCCAGGCAGCTATGAGAAGGGAAAGGTAATTGAAGGCATAGATGAAGCTTTAGCCAGAGAAGGGGTTCTGGTTTTTCATGCTGGTACTCGCAGGCAGAACGGATCATATTTGACCAATGGTGGAAGGGTACTCGCCGTGACTGGAACAGGCTCTTCCCTGCGAGAGGCAAGGCGCACAGCATATGGTGCAGCAAGACTGATAAGGTTTGAAAGAGCCCATATGCGAACTGATATAGGGCTTAAAGGCATAAGTAGCCTCGAGAGGACGGAGGTGACATAGGTGAGGAAGGCTCTTGTCGCAGTGGTAATGGGTAGTGAATCCGACAAGGTTGCAATGCAGGAGACGCAAAGGCTTCTCGATTTTTTTGATGTGCCATACACCTCGCATGTGATATCAGCTCATAGAGATCCCGAAGGATTACGCAAGTTTGCGACTTCAGTTGAGAAGCTTGGTTACCATGTAATAATAGCTGGGGCAGGGATGGCTGCCCACCTGGCCGGTTGTTTTGCTTCCCAGACACTTCTTCCAGTGATTGGGGTGCCTCTCGCTGGTTCCCACCTCAATGGTCTGGATGCTTTGCTATCGACTGTACAGATGCCTTCAGGCATTCCTGTGGCTACGGTTGCAATAGGTAAGGCTGGTGCTCGAAATGCAGCCTTGCTTGCCGTCGAGATACTAGCACTCAGCGATAAGAAGCTAAGACAAAAATTGCGAAGCTACAGGGGTTCACTGTCAAAATCTGGGGGATAGTGTGGGATCTTCCAGCTCAGGGCAGGCTCTACTGTCTCCAAGGGTCTGTACGAAGATCGGACTTCTCGTAAACGTCGCCCTCGCAATCTTCAAACTCACCGCCGGACTCATCGGTCATAGTCAGGCTATGCTTACCGATTCTGTCCACTCATTCTCAGATGTTGCGGCTACTGCAGTTGTCCTCGTCGGGCTAGGATTGGCCTCACGCCCTCCTGATGAGAGCCATCCATATGGACATGGCGGGATCGATACTCTTGTCGCAGTTGGAGTGACTGTCATGCTTATCGCAACTGGTCTCATTATGGGACTGGGGGCTGTACGCTGTCTCTTCGGGAGAACCAGCCCGGTTCCCAAAGATATCGCTCTGTTTGCTGCAATAGTCTCTATACTTGTCAAGGAAGGACTCTTCCGGTACACAATCAGGGTGGGAAGACTGCACAAGAGTCAAAGTGTTATTGCCAATGCTTATGATCACAGGTCAGATGCTTACTCATCTATCGGAGCTCTTGTTGGCATAGGGGCTGCTCGCCTGGGTATGCCCTACTTCGATCCTATCGCTAGCATATTCATTGCTTATCTCATAGTTCGCATGTCGATTCATCTTCTCAAAGACTATATAAGTGAGATTATCCATGCTGCGCCCTCTAAGGATCTGATTGATTCTATAAGGAGGATTGTTCTATCTGTAGAGGGCGTAGAGGATGCGGGCAAGATAAGGGTGCACAAGGTCGGTCCTAACCATTTTCTTGACATCGACATCCTCGTAGATGGCAGGATGAGTGTGACAAGAGGTCATTGCATTGCGACAGATGTGAAGGATAAACTCAGAGGAAATATAGACAGCATTGGTGACGTTATGGTTCATGTCGAACCCCATGAGGGAGGTCTGAGCGGTGCTTGATCGTCTCTTCCATCTTAGTCAAAACAAGACCGACGTTAGAACAGAGGTGATGGCGGGGCTGGCAACTTTCATGACAATGGCTTATGTGCTCTTCGTGCATCCGCAGATTCTGGCTGATGCAGGCATGGATTTTGAGGGTGTCCTTTTTGCAACCTGCGTGGCAACAGCGGTAGCTACTTTGATAATGGCTTTTGGAGCTAATTATCCCTTCGCACTAGCACCTGGAATGGGCTTGAATGCCTATTTTGCATATACAGCTGTTCCCTGGATTGCAAAGACATTCGGGATTGGCCAAGCCTGGCGCATTGCGCTCGGTGCTGTCTTCATCTCGGGTTGCATATTTATTTTTCTAACTTTCTCACGCATAAGAGTGATGATAATTAATGCCGTGCCTGAGGCTATCAAGGTGGGCATTGCAGCTGGCATTGGTATTTTCATTGCGATGATGGGGCTTCAGAAGGCAGGCATTGTTGTTAGAAGTGATGCGACAATGGTCACGCTTGGGCATATTCGGAATCCTGAGACTCTCCTTGCAATTCTTGGCCTGCTGCTTACAGGTATGATGATGGCAAGGCGTATGAGAGGAGCTATACTCTTCGGGATTCTGATTGTTACATTGATAGCTATCCCATTGGGGATGGTGGATGTGCCTCGGCGCATCTTCAAAATACCTGAATTCAGGTCAACCTTCTTAGCCCTCGACATACCCGGAGCTCTGCGGATTGGACTGCTTAACATGATCTTTGTTTTTCTTTTTATCGATCTTTTCGATACGATGGGGACGCTTGTCGGAATTGGTGAGCGAGGTGGCTTCATGGTTAGGGGAGAGCTTCCAAGGGCGAACAGAGCACTGCTTGCTGACGCGAGCGGGACAGTGGTTGGATCTTTGCTGGGAACTTCAACTGTCACAACCTACATTGAAAGCGCTGCTGGAATAAGCGAGGGCGGGAGGACGGGTCTTACCGGTGTTGTTGTGGCTATTCTGTTTCTTGCCAGTCTCGTCATAAGTCCTATTGCCATGATGATACCTCCATTCGCGACAGCGCCGGCACTCATTCTCATAGGCAGCCTTATGATGGCTGTGGTTGGAAGGATACGATGGCAGGAGCCTGATGAAGCCATCCCTGCCTTTCTCACAATGATTGCTGTTCCACTCACCTACAGTATCGCGAATGGACTAGCACTTGGTTTCATAACCTATCCTCTCATCAAGGCATTTTCAGGTAGGTGGCGCGAGGTTAGTTTGATAGTATATATTCTTGCAGGTCTCTTCATTGTTAGATTTGCCATGCTAACTTTCTGAGGGATTGCTATGAAGACAAGAATCATAAAGATCTCGAGAGAACTGCCAAGCTGGAAGGCGATATCTGTGGCAGCGAATATAGTGGATTCTGGTGGAATCATATGCTTCCCGACGGATACAACTTATGGTTTTGGCGCGAGTGTATATTGCCCTGATGCGATTAGAAGGCTTCGCGGTCTCAAATCAAGAAAGCCTGGAGAAGGATTTGTGATAGTCGTCTCAGACATGGGAATGGTACTGGAACTTGTCAAGGGTATCACCCATCTGCACAAGAACCTTATGAATGCTTACTGGCCTGGACCGTTGACACTCGTTTTTGAAGCTTCCCCTAGGGTCCCTTCCTATCTTATCTCGAAAGACGGTACAGTTGCTCTGAGGATACCCAATGACTCAGTGACTCAGGCTGTTTTGCGTGCCTGCGGAACCCCACTTGCTGCACCAAGTGCCAACCCCAGGGGGAAATCGCCAGCCATCTCGCCTGATGAGGTGCTTCAATATTTCGAAGGGAGGTTTGAGCTCTTGCTAGATGGAGGTGTGCTGGAAAGTGCGGAGCCATCGACAATTGTTGCAGTGGGTGCATCGCACGTGAGGGTGTTGAGAAGAGGAAGAGTTGGTTTTGGAGGTTATGGAGCCTGAGCAAAATGCGTATCCTCTTCGTCTGTACTGGCAATACATGCCGCAGTCCTCTAGCAGAGGTTATAATGAAACATGAGGCCGCCAAGGCTGGACTTAGAGATGTAGTAATTTCTTCAGCAGGTCTTTCGGCGATGGATGGTGGCCCTGCTTCAGAGAATGCCCGCTTGGCTGCCAGAGAACTTGGACTTTCGCTTTCGAGATTTCGTTCCAAGCCATTGACCCGGAGACGTGCAAAACTTGCAGACATTATCCTGACAATGACCAAGAGACAGAAGCGGGAGATTGTTCGCAGATGGCCCGAGGCAGGTCCCAAGACATCGCTTATATCTGAATTCTCGCGATCCGGCAGGAAAGGTATAGATGATCCTCTCGGAGGTTCGCTGAATGATTACCGGGAGTGCGCTAAAAAGCTTTCAGACGAAGCACGTAGGATTGTTAGAAGGCTTCTGAGGCAGAAGTGGAAGCGAACGAGGTCACGAGCTCACAAAAAATGAGGAGGCAGGGTATTGGGACATGACAAGCAAAACAGATACGAACGCCCAGGGTGGGATGACTATTTTCTCTCTATAGCAAGAATCGTTAGGCAGAGGTCAACATGCCTTCGAAGACATGTTGGAGCTGTCATTGTCAAGGATCAACGCATTCTCGCAACAGGTTATAATGGTGCTCCGAGGCAGATGCGCCATTGCTCCGAGGTCGGGTGTCTCAGAGAGGAGCGCGATATTCCCTCTGGTGAAAGGCATGAGCTGTGTAGGGGAATTCACGCTGAGCAAAACGCAATTGTTCAAGCAGCGGCTTTCGGTGTGAGCATCTCAGGTTCGACACTTTACTGTACTCACTTCCCATGTATCCTCTGTACAAAGCTCCTCATAAATGCTGGCATAAAGCGGCTTGTCGTTGAGGAGGCCTATCCTGATGAGCTCTCGCGTGAGATGCTGGAGGAGGCAGGCATAGAAGTATGCATAAGAGATTCGAGAGAATTTGAGAAAATCTAAGTTTGCTGTAAACAATGCCTCCTGGCTGCCTTTGATTTTTTCGCATCTTCTCTGATAGCCTCTTAAAGCACTTGACAACCCAATATGTTGGGTGTAACCTTCGTTCAAACCCAATATGTTGGAGTATTTCGATGAGATGTCCATCCTGTGGATTTGAAGAAGACAAGGTAATTGATTCGCGTTCAACAAAAGAAGGGACGGTGACAAGACGGCGTCGCGAATGCCTGAGATGTAGCCACCGTTTCACAACCTATGAGTATATTGAGCCGGCCCAGCTTGTCGTTGTCAAAAAGGATGGCAGGCGCCAGGATTTCGATAGAAGTAAGGTTCTTCAAGGCATATTGAAGGCTTGTGAGAAGCGTCCAATCCCGCGTGAGCGTATTGAAGAGGTAACCGATGAAATAGTTAGTGAGCTTCAATCTGAGTTCAGAAATGAGATCCCTTCGAGTGAAATCGGAGAAAGGGTCATGAAGCATCTGCGTGAGCTCGATGAGGTTGCCTATGTCCGTTTTGCTTCGGTCTATCGTCACTTTGAGGATATTACTGAGTTCATGCAGGAGCTTCGCAGTCTTATAAAGGATGCGAAGGCTAACCGTCAATCATCTTGACATGGAGGTTCCAAATGAAGTCGCCGGATGTACCCAGACCTAAGGAGAAGATCGGACTGGACGTGCACGATGTTGGCAAGTTGCATCGTGAGCTTTCTTCGAAGCTCTTTAAGATGGTAAGGAAGCGTGACGGTAGGGTTGTTAGTTTTGATAGGAGAAACATAGTCGAAGCCATATTCAAGGCAGCCCAATCTGTTGGTGGAAGTCAAAGATCTATTGCAGAGGAGATCGCAGATGAGGTGATCCTGCAACTTTACGCAAGGCAGGGACCCGGTATTCCCCACGTCGAGCAAATCCAGGATGTGATTGAAAAGGTTCTCATCGAACGTGGGCATGCTAAGACAGCAAAAGCCTTCATCCTTTATCGGCACGAGCGTGCGAAATTCAGGGGTGCACCCAAGACCAAGCCTGAAGTTGATGCCGAGATAAAGGAAAGAAGAAGGCGACCCGATATCGATCCAACCGAACTTGCTCTCTTCGTGAGGACATCCGGTGATGAGATAACCTATTGGGATAAGCAAAAGATGGTTCAGGCTATGGTGCGTGAGGCTGGAGTCCCCGAGACGATAGCTGAGACCATAAGCGATGAAGTCGAGGAGATAATCCTAAAGTCGAAGGTCAAAGTTATAACTGTATCCCTCATCCGCGAGCTCGTTAATGCCAAGCTTATCGAGTTTGGCTATGAGGAAGCGAGGAAACGCCATGCTAGACTTGGTGTGCCACTTTATGATGCTGAGCGTATAATCACCTGGCGAAATCGCGAGAACGCCAACATACCTCACAATCCTGAAGCGACAAGCATGACGCTTGCTGAGGCAATCAATAAGCAATTCGGGTTGATGCGAGTCTTCTCTCAAGATGTTGCGGATGCTCATGCGAGGGGGGATATCCATCTCCATGATCTTGGATTCATAAATCGTCCCTATTGTTCAGGACAATCGCTTGAATATGTGAAGAAGTTTGGGCTGCATCTTCCAAATGCGTTATCGATTGCTAAGCCTGCTAAGTATCCTGAGACACTTCTCGCACATATGGTTAAGTTTTCCGCTGCTCTCCAGGGTCACTTTGCCGGTGCAATAGGATGGGATGCTGTTAATATCTTCTTCTCACCTTTTCTTGTAGGTTTGAGCGACCGTGACATGAAACAGCTTGCACAGATGCTTGTATTTGAATATTCCCAGCAGAGTGTTGCGCGAGGTGGGCAAGCCATCTTCAGCGATCTCAATCTCTACTGGGAGATCCCCAAGCACTTCGAAAGAGTCGAAGCAATCGGACCTGGAGGTGTGAGCACTGGCAAGACATATAGTGATTTCGAAAAGGAAGCTCAGCGATTTGCCTGGGCGCTTTTTGATATCTACAAGGAAGGTGATGGGACTGGAAGACCATTCTTCTTCCCCAAGCCACTGGTCCACATTACTGAAAAGTTCTTCTCGACACCGGGTCACGAAGATTTTCTGCTTCACATTTGTGACGTCGCTGCAGAGAAGGGCAATACCTACTTCGTTTTCGATCGAGGGGAGACAGCAAAGATTTCGGAGTGTTGCAGGCTATCCTTCAAACTTGAAGAGGCTGATCTCGAAGATGCCAAGCGGCCATGGCGGATGAGATACTGTGCTTTACAAAATGTCACACTTAACCTACCACGGGCTGGAATTCTAGCTTCAGGAAATACAAATGAGCTTTTCCGATTGTTGGATAACTTCTTCGAGCTCGCAGTAAAAGCTCACCTTCAGAAGAAAAACTTCATTGTCTCACTTCTCAATCTTGGTGATAGCGGTCCTCTTGCGCTTCTCACAATGAAGAAGGATGGCGAGCCGTACCTGAGAATCAACAGAGCAACATATCTCATTGGCCTTCTCGGCCTCAACGAACTGGTTCAGGCACATCTCGGTAAGGAATTACATGAGAGCGAGGAAGCCTTTAGATTCGGTCTTAAGGTGGTTGCCTATCTCAATCTCAAGGCTAAGGAGGCTTCGAAGAGGTATGGCTTGCGCTTCGTTCTCGAACAGACACCAGCGGAAAGTGCAGCCTACAGACTTTCACGCCTTGATCTCGAGAGATATGGGAAGAGAGCCGAAGCGATTGTGAAGGGGGATCCATCGAAGAAGAAGACGTACTATACAAATTCAACCTTCCTCAACGTGTCTAAGGCTCTGGATCCAATTGAGAGAGTTCGCCTTGAGGGTAAGTATCATGATCTTATTGAGGCTGGTGCAATCTCACATATCTGGATTGCGGATTCGCGACCAGCGAAAGAATCCATTGCCAATTTTGTTGTCAAGACTTTCAAGCAAACGAGAAATGCCCAGATAGCATTCTCGCCCGAGTTTACATCCTGCAATACCTGCGATCGGGTCTCAAGGGGACTAAGTGATACTTGCCCTTACTGCGGATCTATGAATGTGGATGGAATAACCAGGGTCACAGGCTACTTCTCGAAGATAAGTGGATGGAATGATGGCAAGCGAGCTGAACTTGCTGATCGATTCAGGAGCAAGCTATGATCACTGTTACGGTATTCGGCAAGAAGGATTGTGATGCATGCAAAGCTGCGATCGAGAAGGTTTCCTATTTCACGAAGAAGTGGGGATGGGAAGCCAGGACCAGAGTCCAATTCATTGATATGGATACACCCGATGGTCTTGCCGAAGGTGCTTATCGGGACGTCTTTGATATCCCTACTGTGATTCTTGAAAAAAATAATGAGGAGCTTGCACGGTGGGTAAAACAGGTACCCGCTTCAAGAGACTTCAGGATCTATTTCGAAAGATACGAATCGAATGAAAAACATCGAGATAAAGGGCTTCATTGAGACCTCGTTTTGTGATTGGGATGGATATCTCTCAAGTGTTCTCTTTCTCCCAGGATGTAACCTAAGGTGTCCATTCTGCCAGAACGGTGATCTCATTCTTGCACCAGAAAAACTTCCAACAATCGAGTTTGAGTCAGTAGAGCGAAGCCTTATCTCCAGGAGAAACTGGATAGATGGTGTTGTCATCACAGGTGGAGAGCCGACGATTCATGCTGGCATAAGTGGCTTTATCAGGGCGATAAAGGACCTTGGCTTCAAGGTGAAGCTGGATACCAATGGTACCAGGCCAGAAGTTCTCGAAGAACTGATCTCAGACGATCTTCTGGACTACATAGCGATGGATATAAAGGCTCCCCTTGATGAAAGTTATCATTCAGCTGCTGGCCGTGAGGTTGACCTTAAGAAGCTTCATACCTCCATCGGAATAATCCGGGGATTTGGCTCAAACTATGAATTTCGCACCACCCTCGTTCCCGGGATCATCGATGAGCTGGCAATTGAGAGGATAGCCAGGGCGATAAAAGGTGCAAAGCGCTATGTTCTACAACGGTTTGTACCTGAGAATTCCCTTGACAACTCCTACCGCCAAGCTATACCTTTCAACGAAATTTTCGTTACTCGGCTTCTCGATATTGCCGGGCGTCATATCAGTGAAGTTGCTTACAGAGGTAAAATAGGAGTTGGGCTCTCCTAAAAGGGGGGCTTATTTAATGGCCAAGACTTTCAGGGGTGGTGTTCATCCACCAGAAGCGAAACTCACTGCAAGCAAGCCGATTGAAACAATCGCTCAACCCGATAGAGTCATAATTCCCCTTTCTCAGCACACAGGTGCTCCCTCTAAGCCCACTGTGAAGGTTGGTGAAGAAGTCCTCATCGGTAGCAAGATAGGCGAGGCAGAAGGTTTCATTTCTGTTCCGACCCACTCCTCTGTATCTGGAAAAGTGAAAGCCATTGCCAACTATCCCCATCCCCTGGGAAGGCCAATGCCGGCTATTGAGATAGAAAATGACAGCAGGGACGAGTGGATTGATTTGTCTCATTGGACAGATCTAACCAACTCATCTCCAGATGAGATACGCAGGGCAGTTAGGGAGGCTGGAATTGTTGGTCTTGGGGGTGCTGCCTTTCCAACCCATGTCAAGCTCTCACCTCCAGAGGGCAAAACCATTGATACGGTGATCCTCAATGGTGCAGAATGCGAGCCTTACCTTACGGGTGATCATCGCCTTATGCTTGAGCATCCTGATGAGATCATAGAGGGTCTCAGGGTAATAATGAAAGTTCTTGGGGCAGCCAGGGGCTATATTGGAATTGAACGCAACAAACCAGATGCGATTGACAAGATGAGTGAGAAAGTTGAAGATGAAGAATCCATTGAGGTTGTTGGCCTTAAAGTCAAGTACCCTCAGGGAGCAGAGAAGCAGCTCATTAAGGCGCTAACAGGTCGCGAAGTTCCGTGCGGTGGATTGCCCATGGATGTTGGCTGTCTAGTTCAAAATGTTGGCACAAGCTATGCTATCTGGCAGGCATTGAAACTTGGGAAACCTCTTATTGAGCGGGTGGTTACTGTCTCCGGTAGTGCGGTTAAAAGTCCAGGCAACTACATGGTTCGCATTGGGACAACCTTCAGTCATGTTATTGAGCAGGCTGGAGGAATGGATGAGGGATGTTCCAAAATCATAATGGGTGGACCGATGATGGGTATTGCTCAGCACACAGACCAGGTTCCTGTGGTAAAGGGTACATCGGGAATGATACTTCTTTCGGCTCAAGATGTGCGCATCGATGAACCTGGACCTTGTTTGAGGTGCGGAAAGTGTGTTGATCATTGTCCGATGAGGCTTGTGCCCAATGAGATTGCAAGATTTGTGGAGAAGGGTCGTATCGCTGAAGCTGAAGCTTATGGTATCCTGGACTGCATGGAGTGTGGTGTCTGCGCCTATGTTTGTCCATCGAAAATAAACCATGTTCATCTTTTCAAAATCGGCAAGGCTGAGATTGCTCAGCGTCGCAGAAAAGAGGCCGGGAAAGAGGGATGAGTGCTAAGCTAACCGTAACACCATCTCCCCATATCCGAGATGACCTTGACATCAAGAAGGTTATGTATGCTGTTGTGCTTGCCCTCATCCCTTCAGCCATCGGTGGAGTCTATTTCTTTGGTTTGCGCGCCCTTGTGATAATCGTTGCTGCTAGCCTCGCAGCCATCGCAACCGAGGCAGTATGCCAGAAGGCTATACGTCGGCCCGTAACGATAAGCGATGGAAGTGCCCTAATCACAGGCATACTCCTTGCTTTCAATCTGCCACCCGGTGTTCCCTATTGGCTGCCTGTCGTTGGTTCGGTTTTTGCAATCGCGGTTGCGAAGATTCCCTTCGGCGGACTCGGCTACAATCCCCTTAATCCTGCCCTTGTTGGCAGAGCGTTCCTGCTTGCATCGTGGCCTGTCTATATGACCACAACCTGGACTGCACCATCGAGGGGATCGCTTTCAGGAATAAGTGCTATAACAACCGCCACCCCCTTGGGTGTTTTCAAATACGTCCGCCACATCCTTGACAATCCTTCGGTGGGACCAGATGAGATAAGTCGAGCAAATTCCTATCTTGCGCAGCTTTACTCCTCGGCATCGCTTAAGAATCTTTTCCTCGGCAATGTTGGGGGATGTATCGGTGAGACCTCTGTTATCCTGCTTTTGATTGGGGCTGCTTATCTTTTGATAAAGGGCATAATTTGCTGGCGCATTCCGCTATCCTATATTGGAACGGTTGCCCTGCTTACGTGGATCCTGGGAGGTCAGGGGCTTTTCCACGGTTATCCTCTGTTTCATGTTCTCTCAGGCGGACTTGTGCTTGGGGCTTTCTTTATGGCGACGGATATGGTAACTTCACCAGTGACGCCTAAAGGCAAGATCATTTTCGGTGTAGGTTGTGGTATCTTGACTTCCGTGATTCGATTATACGGCGGCTATCCTGAGGGTGTTTCCTATTCCATACTTATAATGAACATAACTGTTCCTCTGATTGATCGCTATACACGTCCACGCAAACTCGGTGAGGTGAAGGGTTCATGATGGCAAAACTTGTTGGAGTTCTTGCTGCTATCACATTTGTGGCTGCCCTTGGATTGGGTTTTGTATACCAGAAGACAACCCCTAAGATCGAGGCTCAGAAGCGCATAACTGATGAGGTTGCCATGCGGACCGCTCTGCCTCAAGCCGCATGTGGAGTTTTTGTCAAACACGAGACCGATAGCCTCACCTATTACGAGGGTTACCGATATCCCGATACGACCGGATTTGTTGGCTATGTAGTAAGGGCAAGTGGAAGAGGCTATAGCAGCACGATTGAGACGATGGTTGGTGTCGATCCCAGTGGAAGAATCACAGGCCTCAAGATAACCCATGAGCAAGAGACACCGGGCCTGGGCACGCGGATTGAGGAGGTAAGAAGCACCAAGACCCTCCTGGATGCTCTCAAGGAGCTTGTCGGCAAAGGCAACCCCCCAGTGGTTGCCGTCACCATTGGTGATTCAACCGAGAGCAAATGCATAGAGGTCATTATAAAGGAAGCCTCCGCATGTGCCTGTCTTGATAGCTTGATAGCTCTCGAGGACACTTCTAAAGTCTGCAATATAGTGCCCCGAGCCTTTTCACTTGCTACCAAGGATTCGGCACTCTGCCTCTCCAATCCGGCGCTTACCTTTGAGGTGGCTAAGAAGGTTATGCAGAAATTGCGTGAACAGCAGACTCCATGGTTCTTGGAGCAGTTCATCGGAAAAAGTAAGGCCAATCTACTTGTCGTCGCTGGTAAGACTGACAGATATATTCAGGCAATAACTGGTGCAACTATGTCTTCAACAGCTGTTACATCCTCGGTTAGAGAAGCTATAACTAAGCTCGAAAGAGCTGTGGGCGGTTTTAAGGAGGAGAAGCCTTGAGTGCTGCAGGTGAGTTCACGAAGGGCTTCATAAAGCAGAACCCAGTTTTCAGAATAGTACTCGGGCTTTGCCCTACCCTCGCTGTAACAACGTCGCTTAAGAATGGGATAGGGATGGGTCTGGCAGCTACATTTGTTCTTGTTGGTTCCAATGTTATTGTTTCCTTGATTCGCAAGGCCGTGCCTTCGAGGATAAGGATACCGTGCTACATAGTGGTTATAGCGAGTTTTGTAACGGTGGTCGATCTCGTAATGGCAGCCTACACGCCACAGCTCCATAAGAATCTTGGCATATTCATACCTCTCATAGTTGTCAATTGCATAATCCTCGGAAGAGCAGAGGCTTTTGCAAGCAAGAATTCAGTTGGTATGTCATTTCTTGATGGTCTTGGGATGGGACTCGGCTTTACCTTTGCACTTGCCATAACAGCCTCTGTACGTGAGATAATTGGTACAGGGAAGATATGGGATCTCGTCGTTCTTGGAACGAAGTACAATCCAGTTCTTCTGGCTGTTCTTTCGCCAGGAGCTTTCATAACTCTGGGATTGCTCATAGGGCTCTTTAATCTCTTCGAGGTGAGAAAGGAAAAGTAAGAGATGGATGTCGGTAGGCTGTTTGCAATTGCGATCGGGGCTATTCTGATCAACAACTTTGTCCTCAAGAGATTTCTTGGTCTTTGCCCATTCCTCGGTGTTTCAAAGCAGCTGGATTCCGCACTTGGGATGGGTTTCGCCGTCATCTTTGTGATGACGATGGCTTCGATTGTTACCTTTGGCATATATCATTACGTGCTTGTCCCATATCACATCGAATACCTCAGAACTATAGCTTTTATCCTGGTTATCGCGACTCTGGTTCAGTTTGTCGAAATGGTTATTGAGAAGACGTCCCCTGGTCTGTATAGGTCACTGGGCATTTACCTTCCTCTCATAACAACCAACTGTGCTGTTCTCGGAGTCGCTGTTCTCAACATTGACAAGACATATTCCTTTGTTGAAACTCTAGTGCATGGCTTCTCAGCTGGAATAGGATTTACGGTTGCTCTTTTGCTGATGGCAGGCATTAGAGAAAGGCTTGAACTCGCAGATATACCCGAATCCCTCAGGGGGGTTCCAATAGCTTTTATAGTAGCAGGTCTTATGTCCATTGCCTTCTTAGGTTTTGCTGGACTTGCTGCTGAGTAACTTTGGTGGCTTCAATTGGGAGGGACACTATGAAGTATTTTGCATTAGGGATTATCGCAGTTTTGCTAGTTGGCTGTGGTGGTGGGAGCGGTGTGGAGAAGGGAACGCAGAAGGTGAGCCTTGCATATGGGGATCTGGGAAAGCAATACGTCCAATACAAGGCAAGTACGAGTGTGACTTACAATCTTGCCGGCGTTATCAGACAGGCTCTGAGGGACATAACTTTTTCGGTGCGCGTTGACAGTATCCATCCCGATGGCACAATTGAGAGGCGTATCAAATTTGACGATTTCGTGATGGGTGAAATCGCAGGGAACAAGCTCGAGCCAGATCCTAATGCCGAAAAATACAAGGGCGAGTGGCTTTATCTCAAGCTGGGTCCTGACGGGGAGCTTGTTGACTGGAAAGGACTTGAGGGTATCCATGGTTACACTGTTGCTGATCAGAATCTCAAAGATGACATCGTACAGACAATGGTTCAGTTCTTCCAGCCATTGTACAAGGAAGAGGTTGGAGTCGGGTCGAAGTGGCAAGCGGTAATCGAAATACCGATCCGCCGTCGTGGCGGCGAGATCAAGCAGAAAGTAACAGTTGATTATCTGGTTGAAGGCTTTGGGAAGAAAGCTGGGAGACCCTGCGTGAAGATCGCGACGAAGGCCCATGTCGATGGCGAAGGTGAGGGGGAGATGGCTGGAGGCAAGAAGTTCTGGATAAGCACAACCGGTGATGGTAATGGTGAGATCTGGTATGACTATGTGAACGGCTTACCTGTCGAGAGCTCGGGTACTGCAACAATTACATCAGATTTCAGCTACGAGCGAGCCGGCAAGGAAGATGTGAAAACTCAGACAGCGACTATAGATGTTGAAGAGAAGATAAAGCTCATTGAGTAGGAGCCTGTTTCTTGTCAGGTGTTGTCCTTTATTCGGTTATTAGTCTGACTGCAATGGGTGCAGCCTTTGGTCTAGGTCTTGCTCTCGCGGCCAGGAAGTTTGCAGTTGAGAGGGACGAGCGGGTTGAGAAGATTGAAGCAATGCTTCCAGGTGCAAACTGTGGTGGCTGTGGCTATGCTGGTTGCATTGGTTTCGCTCGAGCTCTTGTCGAGGGAAAGGCATCTCCATATGATTGTGCGCCCAGCGGGATTGAGACTGCCAATGCCATTGCCGATCTTCTTGGATTGCAAAAGGTTGAGAAGACACCAAGGGTTGCAGTGGTTGCCTGCAGAGGTGGAAAGCGTGTTCCCACAAAGATAACCTATGGAGGTGTGAGGACTTGCCAGGCAGTGACTCTCCTGGCAGATAATCTCAGGGAATGCCCCTATGGCTGTATAGGACTTGGCTCATGTGTTGAGGTTTGTCCTTTTGACGCCATTAAGATTATCGATGATGTCGCCGTTGTTGAAGATGAGAAGTGTACAGGATGCGGAATGTGTGTTGAGGCTTGTCCTAAGCAAATCATATCGCTTGTTCCAAAAACAAAAAAGGTTCGAATAGCTTGCAGCTCACACGATAGGGGCAAAGCTGTCAAAGCTATCTGCGATGTCGGTTGCATTGGCTGTGGTCTGTGTGCAAAGAATTGTCCAGTGGGATGCATCGAAATGCAAGATAACCTGGCTGTCATTGACTATGAAAGATGCATAAACTGCGGGATTTGTGCGGCCAAGTGTCCTACCAAGAGTATTATTGACAAGGTGTCCCATCGGCCCAAAGTCTTGATCGACAGTAAGTGCACCGGCTGCGGCGAATGCAAGAAGGTCTGCAAGTTCAACGCCATAGAAGGCGAGCCCGGTGAGCGCCACAAGGTTATTCTTGAAAAGTGCATTGGCTGCGGTCTGTGCGGAGATGTTTGCCCCGAGAAAGCGATTTCGATTGCTGGAGCTCTCGGCCATCAGTCTGAGAATTGAGCTCCTGGTCTTACCTGAGTACCTGCCACGAAGATGAGCCACGATGATAAAAATTCCATGAGCTTCCTTGAGCACCTGGAAGAGCTCAGATGGACGATTATCTGGATGCTTGCTGCTATAGCCATCGGCGCTGTTGCAGCCTGGTATTTCTCGGATGATGTGCTTGAGTTAATTTCTCGTGATCTTATGAGGATTCTAGAGCGGGCGATTGGGCCGGGTGTTTACAATCTTCACGTTTTTGAGGTTGCTGAGGCTTTTACCACGCGACTCAAGCTCTCGCTGCTTCTTGGATTTCTTGTCACATTGCCGATAAGCATTTATAAGGTTTGGCAATTTGTCTCGCCAGGCCTCTTTGCCCGCGAGAGGCGTGTGGCATCGAATCTCGTTGCCCTATCAACCGTTCTTTTCTATTGCGGGGTGATATTTGCCTACTTCGTGATGATCAAGCTTGCCGTAGCGTTTCTCTTCAGGATGAAACCGCCCTCGGTTGTTGCGACTGTAAGACTTGGGAGCTATGTCTCCTTCATAATAAGATTCTGCATAACCTTTGGTCTTGTCTTCCAGGCACCTCTTGTGATGGCATTTGTCTCAAAGGCTGGTCTGGTTTCAGCCAAAACCCTTAAGCAAGTCTGGAGGTATTCCGTAGTCGGCATTCTTGTTTTGGCTGCAATTCTTACTCCACCTGATGTGGTCTCACAGCTTCTTATGGCTGGTCCGATGCTCGCTCTTTACTGGATAGGCTATTTCCTTGCAAAGGGTTTTGAAAAAAAGCCCGAGACCAGAGGCTAGCTTGATACTTCTAAAAAAGATGGTTAGTATAGATAAGTTCAGCACTGGTAAGCATGTTAGGTGAGAATTGAATGGTCCACAACAAGATTTCATCACCGAGCTTCTTAGAGGAAGTCGAAGCTGAGAGCGGGGAGAAAGTTCGCATATGCTATCAGTGTGGCAAGTGCTCAGCCGGTTGCCCCGTCGGCTACGCTATGGACCTTTTGCCTAATCAGGTTATGAGGCTTGTCCAGCTTGGGCTCAAGGATGAAGTGCTATCATGTGCGACTATCTGGCTATGTGCTTCGTGTGAGACTTGTGCCACAAGATGCCCGCGTGAGATTGAGATTGTCAAGGTTATGGATGTCCTGAGACGTCGCTCCAGCGCAGAGGGCTACCCAAGTGCGGTGCGTGAAGTTCCCATCTTTGTTAATTCCTTCATAGGCAATCTCAAACGGTTTGGGCGGCTTTATGAGGCTGCTTTTGTCGGAACGTATAACATCCTGAGTGGTCACCTTACCAAGGACTTTGACAAGGTGCCTGCTATGCTTTCGAAGCACAAGCTCTCGCTTCTACCCCCGCGCATCAAGGGTATTTCCAGGATAAGGGAAATCATCAAAAGAGTTGAGGAGATCGAGAAGAAGTGAAATACGCATTCTACCCTGGATGTTCACTTGAATCTTCTGCCTCGGAGTACAGGATATCGACGGAGGCAATAGCTTCTGCTCTCGATATCGAACTTGTCGAGATCCCAAACTGGATTTGTTGTGGATCAACGCCAGCCCATATGTCACATGAGTTATTGAGTCTCACCTTGCCTGCTTACAATCTTGTTCTTGCAATGAACGTGGGAACCGAAGGGGTAGCTGTTAGCTGCGCCTCGTGTTATAACAGGCTCAAGCAGGCCAATCATGCCATGCAGGATCCCATCAAGCGCGGGAAAGTAGCCGAAGCTTTGGGTGAGATATACGATGGGACAGTCCCGGTCAAGCACATGCTTGAGATTGTGAGCGAGATCGGAGCCAAACGCAATCTCAAAGATCTAGTAAGAGTTGACCTGTCTGACATCAAGGTGGCTCCCTACTATGGGTGCCTGCTCGTGAGGCCACCTGATGTCACAAATTTTGACGATCCCGAGGATCCCCAGATAATGGATCGCTTGGTGGAGGTTTTAGGTGCGCAGGTAGTGAAGTATAATTTCAAGGTTGAGTGCTGCGGGGCTGCTCTTGCTTTCCCTCAGGTGGAAATTGTTAAGAAGCTCTCTGGACAGATACTCCTCGATGCCAAGGAGAGCGGAGCTGACATTGTAATCGTTGCTTGTCCTCTATGCCACTCAAATCTCGATTTGCGCCAAAGGGACATCGAGAAGTACTTGGGAATTGATCTTGAGATACCAGTGCTTTACTTCACCCAGCTCATGGGCCTGGCATTTGGCCTGAGCCCACGAGAGCTTGGCTTGGAGAAGCATCTAATCAGCCCAGATTCTGTTCTCAAGAGAATAGGAATAAAAGTATAAGATGGCAAGAATAGGTGTTTTTGTCTGCTGGTGTGGTTCAAACATTGCATCGACGGTTGATGTGAAGGCTGTTGCCAAGGCTGCTGCCTCCTTCCCAGGCGTTGCTCATGCGACTGACTATAAGTATATGTGCTCGGATCCCGGGCAGAATCTAATAAGGGAAACGATTGAGAGTGAGCACCTAACCGGACTCGTTGTTGCTGCATGTTCTCCGCGTATGCATGAACCAACCTTTAGGAGACTTGCACTTGAGACAGGCATGAATCCCTATCTTGTTGAGATGGCAAACATACGTGAGCACTGTTCTTGGGTCCATGAGGACAAAGGTGAGGCTACGGCCAAAGCTATTGAGACCGTGCGAATGCTCGTCGAGAAGGTCAAGCGCAATAGTCCTCTTGAGGAGATCAGAGTACCTGTTACCAAGAAAGCCCTCGTCATCGGTGGTGGGGTTGCAGGTATTCAGGCCGGTCTTGATATCGTCACCGCCGGTATTCCTGTGATTATGGTTGAGCGATCTCCATCGATTGGTGGCCACATGGCTCAGCTTGACGAGACATTTCCCACTCTTGATTGCTCCCAGTGCATCCTCACACCTAAGATGGTTGAATTGAGCCAGCATAGACTTGTGACTCTCCATACATTCTCTGAGATAGATGAAGTCAGTGGCTTTGTTGGCAACTTCAAGGTCAAGATTCGAAAGAAAGCTAGGACCGTTGATCATGATAAATGCACAGGCTGCGGGATCTGCATGGAGAAATGCCCAGCCAAGGTCTCAAGTGAATTTGATAGGGGGCTCTCCGACCGAAAGGCTATCTATGTGCCTTTCCCTCAGGCCATACCCAATAAGCCGGTCATCGATCGTTCAAGCTGTATTTGGTTCACGAAGGGGCGGTGTGGGGTCTGCAAGAAATTGTGTCCGGCTGAAGCGATAGATTTTGAGGAAAAGGACGTGATAGTTGAGGAGCAGGTTGGGGCTATTGTCGTAGCAACTGGCTATGATCTTATTGATAGAGGTCTATACGGTGAATATGGACATGGAAAGATCAAGGATGTTATAGACGGACTTCAGTTCGAGAGAATGTTGAGCGCATCTGGCCCAACTGGAGGCAAGATCGTTAGGCCATCCGATGGAGCCACCCCTAAAACTGTTGTCTTTGTTCAATGCGTAGGCTCGAGGGATGATTCAAAGGGTATTCCCTATTGCTCGAGAATCTGCTGCATGTATACTGCGAAGCATGCCATGCTTTACAAGCACAGAGTCAAAGATGGTAAGGCATATATTTTCTATATTGATGTAAGAGCTGGTGGGAAGGGCTATGAGGAATTTGTCAAGCGCGCTGTCGATGAGGACAGAGTTGTCTATTTGCGGGGGAGGGTTTCGAGGATCTTTGAGAAAAACGGAACAGTCTTTGTGAAGGGTTCGGATACACTCTCAGGTCAGCAAGTTGAGATAAGAGCTGATCTCGTTGTTCTTGCAACAGCTGTTACGTCATCGCACGGATCACGTGAGCTTGCCCAGAGGCTTCGCATAGGTTTCGATCAATATGGGTTTTTCACAGAAGCCCATCCCAAGCTGAGGCCTGTTGAGACAACCACCCCTGGTATCTATCTGGCAGGAGCCTGCCAGGCTCCAAAGGATATTCCTGATACTGTATCTCAGGCAAGTGCAGCTGCAAGCAAGGTCATCGGGCTGCTTTCTTCGGATGAGCTAATAAGAGAGCCCCTTGTTGCCAGAGTGGACGAGAAGGTGTGCATCGCCTGTTTCATGTGCGAGAGCACATGTCCGTATGGTGCAATTGAACATGTAACCTGGAAGGATCCTGAGACTCGAAAGGAGAAGGAAGTAGCCAGGGTGAATCCGGGAATATGTGAGGGTTGTGGAGCATGCCTTCCGGTCTGTCGCCCCAAAGCTCTCGATCTCATGGGCTTTAGCGACGAGCAAATCTATGGCGAAATCAATGCATTAAGCGATTTAGTTAAGGTAATACATGATGAGTGACCGTCTCAGAATCGTGGGTTTCCTTTGCAACTGGTGCTCCTATGCTGGGGCTGATCTCGCTGGGACGACCAGGCTTAAGCATCGGGCCGAGGTGAGAATCGTTCGTGTCCCCTGTTCGGGTCGAATAGATCCCGTCTTTATTCTCAAAGCCTATGAAAGAGGCGCTGATGCTGTAATAGTCGGGGGTTGCCATCCAGGTGATTGCCATTATGTGAGCGGTAATCTCAATGCCAGGAGGAGATTCCTTGTCATAAGGAAGCTTCTTGAATTCATCGGTATCGAGCCTGATCGCTTTGAAGTTACCTGGTGCTCGGCAGCCGAAGGCGAGAAGTGGGCAAAGGTGGTCAACGAAGTATGCGACAGGGTTGAAGCGCTGGGTCCATTCGAGGCATACAAAGCAATTACACCCCCTGTGCGAGGTCCTGTAAAGGAGGTTACCACAGGTGAGGAGTGAGCAGGAGGCACAACTGAGAAGGCGAGTGAGTCAGCTCCTCGAGGACGGGACCCTCAAGGTGGTTCTCGGTTATGCTTCCGGGTTCAAGGGGACAAGACCGCTTTTTGTTCAAGACACTCGCCATGTAGATCGCCTTGTTTGGAACGAGGCGTGTGAAGCCAACCTTACTGGCTATCTCTTGAGGGAACCACTTAAGGAGATGCTGGATGCGGGTAACCGCATTGGCCTGGTTGTTAAGGGATGCGATATGCGCGCGGTTAATGTGCTGATTCAAGAGGGGCAAGTTGATCGAAGCAAGATCTATCTCATAGGGATGGTATGTGAAGGTGTGAGAGATGGGTCGGATTTCTCGCTTAAATGCAGAAACTGCAGGGTTCAGATACCCGAAGGCTGTGATGAAACGATTGGCACCCATACGGAGCTTGAAAGGCTTGAGGGCAATCCTCTCGAAGACATTCTCAAAGTGAAAGCAATGGACCTCGCGGAGAGATGGGCTTATTGGAAGCAAGAGCTCTCAAGATGTATCAAATGCTATGCGTGTCGCCAGGCATGTCCGATGTGCTATTGCCAAGAATGTATAACAGAGAAGAGTCGTCCGCAATGGATCGAGAAAGCCCCTACCTTGAGTGGCAACATTGCCTATCACTTTATCAGGGCAATACATCTCGCTGGCAGATGTGTGAGTTGCGGTGAGTGCTCAAGGGCATGTCCTATGGATATCCCTGTAGATATGCTTACAAGGTTTGTTGCTGCCACAATCGAGGAAGAGTTTGGATACATAGCTGGTGAGGATGTCAATGCCAAGCCTTTTCTCGGAACATACAGGCAGGATGATCCTGAGGATTTCATAAGGTGAAAACCTGATATGAAAACAATTGAGGACATCTTAAGGCTAATTGAGGATTGGCAGGGCAAGGGATACACGGTTGTGGCACCCGTAAGAAGTGAGGGCCTTGTAAGTTTTGAGGTCCTCCGGGCGCCTTCACAGATCGACTTTGATCATGTCTTGACAGTTAACACGCTGAAGGATGTCACCCTGCCGCGATGTGAGACTCTCTTTAAGTACGATGTCGAAAAGGCAAGCATTGAACCGAGCTGGGAGGCGTCCCAACCCATAGTTGTTTTCGGTAGTCGCCCCTGCGATGCCGCCGCTGTTACGATACTGGATAGCATCCTCATGGGTGAGGTAACAGATAGTCGCTATGCCAGGCGTCGTGAAAACATGATTGTAGTTACACTCGCCTGTTCACAGGCAGATGAAGCTTGTTTTTGCACATCAATGGGATATGGACCCCATGACCCAACGGGAAGTGACATAATTGGCTTACCTTCAAAAGGCGGTTATGTATTTCGAGTTGTCTCCCAGAAGGGTAAGGATTTCGCTTCGAAGGTTGGGCTTGAACTTGATGAAGGGAGGGCCGACCCCGAACCTGAACTCAAGCGCAGGATCACCACTGATGGAATCAAGGCTTGGCTCGATGAGAATTTTGAGAGTCCAAAGTGGGAAAAGGTTTCGGAAAATTGTGTGAGCTGTGGAGCATGCTACTATCTTTGTCCTACATGTCATTGCTTTGACATAGCTGATGAGGCAGGCGCTTCGCGTGGTGTGCGCATGCGGATTTGGGATTGCTGCTCTTTTGCAGGCTTTACCAAGATGGCTGCGCATCAACCCCGCGTCGGCAAACATAGACGCTACCGTCAGAGAATTATGCATAAGTTCAAGTACACAGTTGATAACATTGGCAAGACTGCCTGTGTTGGTGACGGCAGGTGTATTCGGTATTGTCCGTACGGTGTCGATATTACCGAGGTTCTTGAGGCTCTCAGGGAATAGATATGCGCATCGAAACCCTCGTACCAACAGTAGCAAGAGTTGAGGAGATTCGCCAGGAAACACCTGACATTCGAAGTCTGCGACTGGTCTTTGAAGATGAGGACTTCAAAAGTGATTTTGCATTCAAACCTGGCCAGTTCTGCCTGATTTCAGTCCTGGGTGTTGGCGAAGCCGTCTTTTGCATAGCATCACCTCCGCAGTGGGAGGATTTCATAGAGGTGAGTGTTAAGGAGGTTGGGAAAGTGACCTCGGCGATACATGATCTTGAGATTGGCGCCAAAGTCGGGTTCAGAGGTCCTTACGGCAATTGGTTCCCATTTGAGGAGAATTTTGGCAGAAGCATTGTCTTTGTTGGAGGTGGGATCGGACTTGCCCCCCTTAGACCTCTGATCTGGCAAACTCTATCAAAGCGGGATCGCTTCAGGGATGTCTATCTCATCTACGGTGCCCGCAGCGTTGCTGACTTAGTCTATAAGGATGATCTTAAGGAGTGGTCTTCGCGCGATGATATCAGGTTCACAAAAACCGTTGATCCTGGAGGTGAGGATGAGACATGGGATGGGGAGGTGGGATTGGTTCCGCAGATCTTAGAAAAAGTATCTCCGCCGAGTGATTCTGTTCTCATAACCTGCGGGCCTCCAATCATGATAAAGTTTGTTTTGCTTTCGGCAAACAAGCTTGGATTTCGTCCAGGTGATGTCATCACCACTCTTGAGATGAAGATGAAGTGTGGTGTGGGTACCTGTGGGCGATGTAACATAGGCAACAAGTATGTTTGCCGCCATGGTCCTGTCTTCACACTCGAGGAGATGGAGAAACTGCCAAATGAGTTCTGAAGTTGCTTTAGAGAAATCGTCGAGGCGAATACGGGCCTGGGTTGTCTCACTGCGAGCTCCTTTCCTGACGGCATCAGCACTGCCAGCTCTTGTAGGTGCTTTTGCTGCCTATTGGAAGACAGGCAGTTTCAGCGTACCGAGATTCTTGCTCTCATTCTTTGGGGTCCTGTTTATCCACCTCGGTGCGAATCTTGCAAATGATTTTTTCGATGACCTTAGTGGTTGCGACCGTATTAATCAGCAACCCACGCCTTTTTCTGGCGGAAGTCGTGTTATTCAGCAAAACCTGCTTCCACGATCTGTCGTACTTTTCTCATCTCTCGTCTTTCTTGTGGCAGGTACTGCTCAGGGTCTTGTGCTCAACAACCTTCTACCTGGCAACATAATTCTTAAGCTCGGGCTCATCGGGCTTGCTCTTGGTTTTCTCTACACAGCTCCGCCACTTAAACTGAGCTATCGAGGCCTGGGTGAGCTAGGTGTCCTGATTGCGTTTGGTCCCCTCCTTGTCCTGGGTACTTTCGCGTCTCAGACTGGATTCTTGGACAGATTTGCAGTCCTAGCCGGTCTACCTGCCGGATTGCTCGTTGCCAGTATTCTTCTAATCAATGAGGTACTTGATGAGAAATGGGATAGGTTGGCTGGAAAGAGAAATCTCGTTGTTCTTATTGGACACAGAGCTGGCTTTAGAGTCTACCTGGTGAGTTTTCTGGCAGCCTATGTTGCGATAGCAATTGGTATCGGGGTGGGGGTATTCCCACACCTTGCATTTCTCGGTTTCTTGCCACTCCTTGCGTACTTCATGGCTTTTCCGAGGAAAGCGGTGTTTGGGGATAAGCAAGCATTGATCAAGTTGAGCGCCATGACGATAGCGAGCCAGACCGCCTCAACGGGTCTTGTTGCATTGAGCTATCTTTTGACAGGGCCTGTTTGACAGGTACCGAGGCTTCTATTAGTTTGGCGCTAGGAGAAGCAAGTGAAGATAAGCGATACAACCGACATAGCAGCTCCAATCCAAACTGAGCTGGCCTTACTGGAGAAGGAGATTGAGAAGATTTTCTCCTCTCCAATCTCACTCGTTAGTGATATCAGTAAGCATCTTCTCTCAGCAAGAGGCAAGCGTATAAGGCCAATTCTGGTTTTGCTTGTGTCCAAGATGGGTAAACCTGAGATTGAGAAGTCACTTAAGGTGGCTGCTGCCGTAGAGCTCATTCATACTGCTACCCTCCTTCACGATGACTCAATCGACCACAATTATCTGAGGCGCGGACTCCCAACCGTCAATCACCTATGGGATGACAAGGTTTCCGTTATAATGGGTGACTATCTCTTCTGCTCAGCATTTGAGCTTCTTCACAAAGCACGACTCTTCGAGATTGCATCTGTTCTTTCTCGTGGATCCCGCATTGTTACCAAGGGTGAGATGCTTCAAATGGATCAGCGTGGGAAGTACGAGATGACTGAGGAGCAATATATAGAAATGGTAAAACAGAAGACGGCAGCTCTATTTGCCTCTGCATGCCAAGCCGGAGCAATTGTCGGTGGTCTTGATGAGACCAGGCAGGAGAGGCTTAAGAGTTATGGTGAGAATCTTGGTATTGCCTTCCAGATTATAGACGACGTTCTTGACTATGTGGGTGACACAAGCGTGATGGGAAAACCCGTGGGAAATGACCTTAGAGACAACCGTATAACATTGCCATTGCTGGTTGCGTTTCAGAGAGCATCCAGTCAAGAGGTCAAATCGATTATCGATCTTATAGCACTTGGTTCAATTGATGCTTCAGCCTGGCAGAAAATCGTAAGTTTCATTAGAAAGCATGGTGGCATTGACTATGCTATCGGGGTCGCTCATAGATTTGCTCTCGTGGCGAAAACGCACCTTGTTGGGTTTGAAGAGAGTCCGTCAAAGCAAGCTCTTCTTCTCGTGACTGATCAGGTTGTGCTAAGGCGACAATGAGAGATAGAAGAGATGAAAAACTTGCATTTTGTCTTGCCCGTTGCGATTGTCGTTACTCTCATTAGCATAGCTTTTCTGTCGAAGCATCGTAGCCAAGGCGAGTTCTATCGCGATTCCTGTCTCATCATGGATACAGTTGTTGATGTGAATCTCTGGGGGAAGGGGGATCTTGATGCTCGGTCAGCAATTGACTCAGCGTTTGTTTCAATTGCAAAGATTGACTCCCTTTTTAAGGAGGGTATGGTCAGAGTATCCTGGTCAGGGCGAGAGCATCATCCAATTCCAACAAGAGAAGTGTTGAGATTGGCAGACAGCCTCTACCGTCTTACACTTGGTGCTTTTGATCCAACAATTGGTAGCGTGTCGCGTCTCTGGGATTTCAGCGATGGTAGCCAGCCACCGCAGCCTGATAGCCTCAAGGCTGGACTGAGAATGGTTGGACTTGAGAAGATGAAGAATGTGCCTGGGAAAGATTTTATTCTTGATGTTGGTGGGATAGCTAAAGGATACGCTATCGACGTAGCTGCTGAGGTTCTCAGGAATAGAGGCTTCGAGTCTGCTATTGTTAACGGCGGTGGCGATATGAGATTGCTGGGTAAGCGCCCCGATGGTAAGCCTTGGCGTATTGCAATAAGAGACCCTCGTCACCCAGGTAATCTCATCGGCTACATTGATGTCGAGGATTGCGCTGTTGCAACTTCCGGTGACTACGAGCGGTTTTTCTTCTACGAGGGAGGGCGTTATCACCATATCCTTGATCCTAAGACTGGTATGCCAGCTGTGCAATGCCAGAGTGTTACCGTTGTGGCACCGACGGCTTGTATAGCCGATGGCCTCGCCACGGGTCTTTTCGTCCTCGGACCCAGGAAAGGCTTCGATGTGGCAAAATCCCTTGAAAATGTTGAAGCCATTTTCATCTATGCTGATGGGGATAGCATCAGGTTGACGCCTGGGATCCAAAATCGGTTTGGAGAACTTGCAAGCAACTAAACTCACACTGGGCGATCTTATCGTCATTTTTGCTCTCATTGGAATTGGTTTGAACCTCCTTATGGGACGCACTCAAGCCTCGCCAGCTCAAGTCATCATCACAAGCACAGATAGGCAGATCACAAGAATTGATATCACTGAGGAGCGAATCATTGAAGTTGAAGGCAAGCTTGGGAAATCGGTTATTGAGGTTGCAGATGGCAAGGTGCGCTTTGTCAATTCCCCTTGTCCTCATCATCTTTGCATGAAAAGGGGCTGGATTGACATGCCAGGTGATTGGATTGCCTGTGTGCCCAATGGAATTCTCGTGAGGATATCGGGAGAATCAGGCTTTGATGCTGTAACTCCCTGAGGCTGCCACCTATGAAGGGAAGAACCCTGGCTAAGATGGGTATGCTTGCGGGAGGGGCTGTTGCCCTCTATGTATTCGAAGCTATGTTGCCATCACCGGTTCCATGGGCAAGAATAGGGCTCTCAAATATCTTCGTAATCGTGGCTCTCTTTGTGTTTGGACTGAGGTATGCACTTGTTGTCAACCTCGTGCGTGTGCTTGCCGGTAATCTTCTCCTCGGTATTTTGCTCAGCCCGGGCTTCCTTCTTTCCTTGACAGGGAGTTTTGTCGCAATTGGGATAATGGGACTTATGCGTTTGACTCTCGTACCTCCTCTTTCTGTCATTGGCGTAAGCTGCCTCGGGGCGGTAAGCAATAATGTTACCCAGGTGTGTATTTTTGCTTTTCTTTTGGCAAGATCGCTCCTTGTGGGTCCGATGCTTGGGACCTTCATACTTCTGGGCGTAGGGGTTGGGGTGGTAACGGGTTTTGTTAGCGCACGCATAGTCGATAAGCTTCAACTTGAAAGGCAATCGCTTCTTGGTTAAAGTGGAGAAGAAATGAGAACCGTTGGTTTCGTTATTGCCAGGAAGGATGATACTGCGGAGGTTGTGCTTGGACCTCATGGCGAGTGTAGAAAGTGTGGTGCTTGTCTTTCTGCACTCGATGACAAGATGAGATCAGCTGAGGCTATCAATTCTGTCCAGGCACAGGTTGGCCAGACAGTTGAAGTTGAAATACCGCCTGCCCGCGCGGTCGCATCCGCCTTTCTCATCTTTGTGTTTCCGCTTATCGTAGCAGTTGCTGCTGGATTTCTCGGGGTAAAGTTTGCTAAAGTGCTTGGCATCAAGCCTGACTATTTCGCTCTTCTCCTTGGTGTTGGCGGCTTCGCTGGTTCATTAACCTTGCTCCGCCGTATTGATCGCAGATATGCGAGGCGAAACCTACCCATCATAGTTAGCATAATCGAGAAGACCTGAGGAGGTGGGTAAGTTTTCATTGGCACCAAAAGCCCTGGCTAGAGCTTGTTGCAAACTAGCACTCGATAAGAAAGCAGAAGATGTTATCATCATGGATCTCAGAAAGATGCCTGCGCCAACTGACTACTTCGTTATCTGTAGTGCAACAACTGACAAGCAGGTCAAAGCAATTGTTGACAACATTGTTGAGGGAACTGAGGGGCGAGGGCATCGTCCGTGGCATATTGAAGGCTATAGCGCTCTGAAGTGGGTGCTCATTGACTATGTTGATGTCGTCGTGCACGTCTTTCAAGATGATGTGAGAAAATTCTACTCCCTCGAGACACTTTGGGGTGACGCTCCTGTGGAGGAGGTAAAGCCTAAGCTGAGAAGGAAACGGAGACTATGACACTTAGAGAGCATCTCCAAACCCTCGTGCTTGAGGTGCTTAATCGCAAGTACACGCAAGTCAAGTCGATTAGATTTGACGTAAGCAAGCCGCGTGAGAAATCTTTTGGGGATTTTGCTACCAATGTTGCAATGGTTGCTGCCAAGCAACTCAGAATAGATCCCATGGAAATTGCTGAAGCCATTGCACCTGAGCTGCGTAGCTGTGACGTTATAGAGGATGCAAGTGTTGCCCGACCTGGCTTTATAAACATAACTCTTACACGTAGGGCATACCTGGATAAGCTCGCTGACATCTTGTCCACTCAAGATGATGAAGCCTATGGCTATGCTGACCTTGGCCAGGGCAAGAGGGTTCAAGTTGAGTTTGTAAGTGCTAATCCAACAGGTCCGCTCAATGTTGTCAATGCAAGAGCTGCAGCAGTTGGAGATGCACTTGTGAGGCTTCTCAAAAGGGTTGGCTATGATGCCCAGAGCGAATTCTATGTAAACGACTCAGGTACTCAGGTTGAGCTTCTCGGGGAATCGCTTAAAGCACGCTTTCAGGAGCTCCTCGGTAGAGCATCCGAGATTCCCGATGGGGGCTACCCGGGAACCTATCTCATAGATATAGCCAAGAAAGTGATTAAGCTTAGCACCGAGGCAGATGCTCTTGACAGTGGCTTTGCCATAGCTTCTCAAGGTTCTCCAGTTGACTTCTTGAAGGAAGCCTGTAGCAAGACGGGCCAGACTCCGGCCTCCATCCAGGCATTTATAGATTTCATCGCGACACTTGATCCTTCAAGGATGTGCCATGCTATCTCGCTTTACATCTGCCATCAGACCACAAAGAGGGCAGGATTCAATGCTATTTGTAGTCAGCTTCAGGATCTCAAGATGCTGATTACCCCACAGAGTGGTGAGCGAAGAGCAGGAGGGGCGAAAGCCGCGGATGTCTTCCTCGGTGAGGTCTATGATGGGTGGCATTTCGATTTCTCGAGATTTGCAGTTGAGGAGATTGTTGAAGAGCAACAGAGGAGTCTTCAACGCTTCGGCAAGCGTCCTGAAGGTGGATTGCGCTTCGATTGCTGGTTCAGGGAGTCGTCCCTCACGGAGGAAGTGGACAAACTTGCTCAACTTCTCATCTCCGATGGTAGGTTCATTGCTCAAAAGGACGGAGCTATCTGGCTTCGTAGCACAGGTGGAGAGGAAAGCGAAGAGTGGGTAATAAGGAGATCTTCAGGACAACCAACCTATTTCCTTTCTGATATCGCCTATCACATCAACAAACGTCGCAGGGGATATGAGCGTGTGATAGATATCTGGGGTCCAGATCATCACGGGCACGTTAAGCGTATGCAGAGAGCTATGGAGATCGTTGCGAATCTTCTTCCTGATCTTAATTTGAGACCTGACTGGTTGACAATCCTGATTGCTCAGCAGGTAAATCTTCTCAAAGACGGTAAGCGTATCCAGATGTCAAAGCGAGGAGGAGAATACGTTACGCTCGATGATCTCATCAGAGAGGTTGGGGCGGATGTTGCTCGCTTTTTCTTCCTTATGAGAAGATGCAACAGTCACCTTGATTTTGACATCGATCTCGCCAAGAAGACCTCCGATGAGAATCCAGTCTATTATGTTCAATATGCCCATGCTCGTATCTGTAGCATCATCGATTTTGCAAAGAAGCAGGGCTATGAAGAAGTGCCTCAAAAAAGCAATCTCGAGCTTCTCTCAGCCGATGAGGAGATTGATCTCCTCAAGGCTCTTGCCGACTTTGAGGATCTTGTAATAGCCAGTGCCAATGCGCTGGAGCCTCATCGCTTCACTTCCTATCTCATCGACCTTGCAAGCAAGTTCCACAGGTTCTATCACAATCATCGTGTGGTTACTGAGGATCCTGAGATCACAAAGGCAAGGCTTTGTCTTTGTCTTGGGGTAAGAACCGTTATAAGAAGCGCCTTTTCAATAATGGGTATTTCTGCACCTGAGTCAATGTAGGGGTTGACCGGATGTACTGTCCTAAATGTGGTGCTGAGTATCGTCAAGGATTCACAAAGTGTGCCGACTGTGGTGTGGATCTTGTCTGGGAGAAGCCTCAGATTGAGGATCGAGTTGAGTATGTTGAATACACAGAGGTCCTGAGAACATTCAACCCAGGTGACATTGCCATCTTACGATCGGTGCTTGATGGTGGCGGTGTCACCTACTACATAAAGGGCGAGGGCTTCGGCAATATCAGACCACTCGCCGAGCCAGCTAGTCTCATGGTCAGAAAAGACCAGGTCGAAAGAGCCCTTGAACTGATCAAGCCTCTAAAGCTACGCTACCGAGGCATCTCAGGTGGCTCAGGATGAAAGAATTGCAACTTTGATGCAGTGTTCCAGTACGAAAATGTTCGGCACCAAGCTTTCGGCCAGAACCTTCAGGCTCATTGCAATTGCTTGCACCATCTACTGCATCCTCTTTATCTTTCGGACAAGTTTCGTCATAAACGGTGAAAGATACTTTAGCCTCTTTGACGACGCAATGATCTCTATGAGATACGCCAAGAATCTTGCCAGTGGTGCTGGCCTTGTTTGGAATCCAGGCGAAAGGGTTGAGGGCTATACCAATCTTCTCTGGACACTCTATATGGCACTGCTTCACCTGCTTCCGATTTCAGCCTCGAAGATAAGCTTGGTTGTTCAGGTGAGTGGGGCTGCCTTGATAGTTGTCAATCTTGTGATCGTGCGAAACCTGGCTGAGATGATCTTCCCGGGATCACGATTTACCAGCTTTGGGGCAGTTCTGCTTGCTGGCTTCTATCTACCTCTCATCGGTTGGACGCTTCAGGGGATGGAGGTGGGGCTTCTAGCTCTTATTGTCACGCTGGCTGTCTACCTAACCATCCGTAACACTCTTCGGCGCAAGTTCAGTCTGTTACCCTACATAGTGCTCACGATAGGCATGTTTGTGAGACCTGATATGGGCGTGCCCTATCTGGTCATCCTTATCTGGACCGCAATCATCGACCGAAAGATGAGAAAGTGTCATCTCATCTGGGGACTTTCTTTGCTGGCTCTTGCCATAGTGAGTCAAACGGTCTTCCGTTTGCTCTACTACGGGGATATTCTGCCCAACACCTATTATCTCAAGCTCACAGGCTTTCCCCTCATCTATCGGCTTACCCGTGGGCTCTATGTTTCATTTGTGTTCATCTGGCGGATGGGTTGGATCATCTTCCTCATACCCTTCGCGATTCTTATCAGACCACGCAACAAGCCAGCGACTTTGCTGCTTGCTGTCTTCTTGGGTCAGCTGGGCTATAGCATCTATGTTGGTGGTGACGCCTGGGAATCCTGGGGTGGCAGCAACAGGTATGTTGCCATTGCAATGCCATCGTTCTTTGTGGTTTTCTTCGGGGCTTTAGCCTGGCTTGGAAGGCTCCTCAAAGACAACCTTATTGCTAAGAAGGAGCTGAGCTACCTTGGCTCTCCTCAGACTGAACGCAGAGTGAAGGTTGTCGCACTTGTATTGTGTTTCATCAGTTTCAATGCAATCTATGGACCCGCTGCCCTTACTGAGCTGTTGCTACTAAAGAAAACACTTCACGTCGATAAGAATGAGAAGATGGTTGAGCGGGCACTTGTCCTCACAACGATAACCGATCCCCAGGCCAGAATAGCTGTCGTCTGGGACGGTGCCATACCCTACTTCAGCGGACGCAGAGCGATAAGCATCCTCGGCAAGAACGATAGGCATATAGCCAGGCTCAAGATGCGACTTCCAAAGGGACCTGGAAAAGTTGTTGCTTTCTACCCCGGTCATCTCAAGTGGGACTATGCCTACTCGATTGGCAGGTTACAACCCGATGTTGTTGTACATCTCTGGCAGGCACCTGAAGAAGCTATGCCCTACCTTGTTTCCGATTACGTTGAATTGTCACTCAAGGGTATGAGTTTCTATCTCCGCAAGACCTCCCCGCACATTCTTTGGGACCGTGTGCGCCAGCTGGCAAGCTGAGGGGTCTCGGCAACCGGCGCATGCGCTAACAATTTGCTCAGATCTCTGGTGGTTGCTGCTGGAAGTCGCATGAATGCTCATTTCAGGGGTGGATAGTGCAACTAGGAATGTGCGGAAGTGATTTTCTTGAAAGATTGCGAGGGGTGGCTCCCGGTTGTTTTCATTGCGCCTTAACTGGTCGTGCTCATATACGGTTGCTATTGCCAACCTGTCTGCGTGGATCGCACAGGCAGGAAGGTTTCGCGATACGCTCTTTCTGTGGAGGAAGGAACTGACTCGATCGACTCTTCTTTTTGTCTGGCGGAAGAATCTATCAAGAAAGTTAGGTTTTGAGAAGTTGAGGTGGTGTGGCATGGGGTATACCCTGTATAGTAGAAGTCGCCGTTGGCGGCTGTTTCTTTTATGGTGATTGGTATCAGATTGAGTTGGTATCAGGAGAAGCCTTGGAGGTGCCCTAGGGCACAGTGACCCCTCTTAAGAGAACCGCGATCGGCATGCTCCGAAGCTATCCCAAACTCGCACGCTATTTGTTACCCTAGGCAGTTGTTACACTACCCAAGCCCCGATACGGGTTGCCTCGCAACAGATTTTATGATATCATTCAAGGAGTTTTGCAGGAGGTTGGAGTGGCTCGGCAACGGGAAGTTCCTCAGGAGAAGATAAGAGAAGCAATTCAATCAATCCCCGATGTTGGTTCCTGTGACATTGAAATAGCGAGTGACGGAACAATCTCGGCAATTCATGTTGTCAGTCGTTCAGCAAAACCTCCCAAGCAAATTGTTCGAGACATTGAGACAATACTTGCGGCCGAGTTTGGCCTTAAGGTTGATCACCGTAAGGTCTCTGTGGCAAAACTTGAAACCCGCCTTGGCAGAGAGGGCCTTATCGGAGCAAGGCCGCGTTTGGTCTCACTCAATATCTCGATAGTCGGGGCGAGGGCGAGATGCGAGGTTGTTCTTGAGAGGGATGAGGTTGAGTTCAGAGGTGAAGCCCAGGGCATAGCGAGCCAGACCGGGAGATTGCGTCTCATCGGTGAGGCTACCTTGAAAGCACTCTCGGCAGTTGTAGAAGGATACGCTGACTTCAGCCTTACTGATGTTTTGAGAATCAGATCTGGTGATAGATCTGCAGTTGTCGTTCTTGTCTCGTGTATCGTTGAGGGTACGCCGAAGGAGCTGGCGGGCTGCGTGCGGTATTCTGAGGATGAGCACACTGCAGTTGCTCTTGCAGCTCTTGATGCTTGTAATCGCGTCATCGAAGCCTCCCCACGGTCGGAACACACTGAGTATGAAGTCTCACCCTATGAGGATGTTTGAGTTCACCTTTTTACACCGGTGTCATAATGCCTGACACCCGAGAAGCAAAAACATTGATTAAAAGCCAAAACAGTAGCAAAATGGCCAAAGAGGCCTCAGGCATACATAATGCATAGTGGAGGATAGATGGAAGAAACAACATACGCTGATGCTGGTGTTGACTTGGATAGCTATCGCAATCTGATGAAAACCATAAGAAGGTATCTGAAACAATCAGGCTTATCGAGAGCGCTTTTTGGCGGGACTATACAAGTCAAAGGTAGAGATTTGATACTGGTTGCAACTGTTGATGGCGTTGGCACTAAGACCAAGATAGCTGCAAGCGTGGGGAATTATCGTGTTATTGGCGAGGACATTGTTGCTCATTGCGTCAATGATCTACTTGCTATGGGTGCAAAGCCCATAGCCTTTCTTGACTACCTTGCTTTTGACAAGCTTGATACGCGCATAGCAAGGGCCCTACTTGCAGGTATTGCCGCCTCCTGCCGTAAGCATGAGATTTCGCTTCTGGGTGGGGAGACGGCCGAGATGCCGGGTGTCTACTGCAAGGGTGAGTTTGATGTCGTGGGTTTCATGATTGGCGTTGTATCACGGCGCACGATCTTAGATGGTTCCAAAATACGTCAAGGAGATCTCATAGTTGGTCTTCCCTCAACGGGTCTTCACACAAATGGCTATAGCCTTGCAAGGAAAGTTTTATTTGAGAAATGTGCTATGCGACTGGATGAGCAGCCTGAGGGTTGGAGGAGCCCTCTTGCCAAGGCTCTTCTCAGACCCCACAAAAGCTATTATGCTGAGGTCTATCCTCTTGTCCAAAAGCGATTGCTCTCGGGCATTGCTCACATCACAGGCGGAGGGATACCGGGAAATCTAGGGCGAATCCTCCCACATGGATGTAGTGCGAAAGTTGTAAAAGGCCTGTGGAAAGTTCCAAAGATATTCAGTTTAATAGCTGCCTGTGGGGTTGAGGAGCGAGAGATGTTTCGCGTTTTCAATATGGGATTGGGAATGCTCCTCGTTGTCCCCTTTAAGAACATCCCCCATGTTATGACCTCCTTACCTTCAGCCACCATTGTTGGAGAGATTGTTGAAGGTAACGGCGAAGTTATCATTCAGTAACTTGACCAATGGCTGTTGAGATTGTTTGGGCTAGCCCCAAGATGGCTCATGCTGTTGAGCTTGCAGTCCAATTTGCTGAAATATGTAGCCCCGTTCTAATCGAAGGTGAAAGTGGAACCGGTAAGGAGCTTATTGCACGCCTTATCCATGAGAGAAGCAGGCGTTCGAGAGGACCTTTTGTCGCGGTCAACTGTAGTGCTATTCCCGAGAGCCTTTTTGAAAGCGAGTTCTTCGGTTACAGGGCCGGAGCTTTCACAGGAGCGAATATCGACAAGCCCGGGCTCTTTGAAGCAGCAGATGGTGGAAGCCTCTTCCTCGATGAGATTGCTGATCTGCCGTCTGCGATGCAAGCCAAATGTCTCCGTGTACTTCAGGAGAAGATCATCAGGCGAATAGGAGAGACCAGGCAGAGAAGAGTTGATTTCAGATTGATATGCGCAACAAACAAGAAACTCGAACTCGAAATGAGATCGGGAAGATTTAGAGAAGATCTTTTCTTTAGAATAAGTGTACTGAGGATTTACCTTGAACCTTTGAGGAATCGGCGAGAAGATATCGCAAAACTCATTGATTACTTCTCTGTCAAGCACTCCAATCTGCTCCAAAAGCCAAAGCCGAGATTCTCAGACGAGGTTCTCAGTATCTTTAGTTCCTACAAGTGGCCTGGAAATGTAAGGGAGCTAGAAAATGAAGTGCATCGTCTTGTTGCTTTGTCGAAGGATGGTAAGCCTATATGCGTGGAATTCCTATCTAGGCGGATTATTGAGAGCGTGAAGAATGGTTGCAATGCAGATTGTTATTCTTTGAAGGAGAGAATGAGGCACTACGAACGCAAGCTGATAAAAGAAGCTCTTGAAAGTCATGGTTGGAACAAGTCACGGGTCGCAGAATTTCTTGGGCTCACACGCCAGGGTCTTTATAAGAAGCTTGAGCGCCTTGGAATAACCCGCAAGGATTCAGATTGACGCTCTGGGCATCCTCTGTTAGTTTAAGGCGATTCAACCAAAAGGCTTGTGACAACGCCACTTCCACAAGCGTGTCAAAAGATGCTTAATGCAACCGCAAAGAAATTGATCATATTCCTTTCAGGTCTTTGCGTCCTCTTGTGTTTTATGCCGTTCGCCTGGGGCTTCCTCGCATTTCTAATTCTTGTTCCATTCCTCCTGTTCTCTGGTCTTATGACTCAAGGGCGGCATGTTATGGCCAACTCCTACATCTTTGGGCTCGGCTATTTCCTGGGTAGCCTTTACTGGATCGCAGAGCTCGAACCTCAGTCGATAGCCATCCCTGCACTGCGCATACCGGCCACGGCAGTGCTCTGTCTTTATCTTGCTCTTTTTATGCTCCTTACAGGTTTGTTTACTAAGCGACTTAGCCGAGCCGGGATCCCATCTCCGATTGCTTTTTCGCTTTCCTGGATGGCAGTTGAATACCTGAGATCGCTGGGGCCTCTCGGATTTCCATGGGCGAGCCTTGGCTACTCTCAGACACCGTATCTCGCGGTTGTGCAACAGGCGTCTGTCGTTGGAGTCTATGGAATTTCTGGATGGATTGCACTCATAAATGGGATTCTGGCAAGCCTAATTCTATCAAGACGCAAGTTCTATCTCTGGCTGCTCATCCTCACTTTCTGTATCCCTTTAGGGCTTGGTTTTGTTTCCCTCAGAGATGACCACCCGAACACCACTCTACGGTGCGCACTCGTTCAGCCAAATATCTCTGGTGCAGTCAAGTGGGACGAATCCTTTCGTGACTCCACGATGGAGATACTTATTGGCATGACATATGAGGTTCGTGGAGCTGATCTTATCATCTGGCCTGAGACTGCTGTTCCCTTCCACATTAAGCATTCGCCTACATGGCTTGATAGCTTGACCAACCTTGCCCGTGAGGTCGATGCTGCCCTTCTCATCGGTTTTCCTGACTACGAGCGGGGAAATGGCTCTTATCATTTTTTCAATTCGGCAATGCTCGTCACGAGGCAGGGTGCGATTGAAGGCGAGTATCGCAAAATCCATCTCGTCCCATTTGGAGAGATGATACCTTTTGAGGACAGAATTGGCTTCCTCAGCCGGATTGATCTAGGTCAGGGCAATTTCTCGCCAGGACTATCCTATACTGTCTTCGATCTTCATGGGGTTAACTTTAGCGTTGCAATTTGTTTTGAATCCATCTATCCAGATCTTATTCGTAAGTTTGTTGATAGAGGAGCACGCGTGATCGTCAATATAACGAATGACGAATGGTTTGGACCAAGCCCCGGGCCTTATCAGCACGCCCAGATGTCAATAATGAGGGCTGTGGAATTTGGCGTTGGGATCGCTCGTTGTGCAAACACTGGCATCTCAATGTTTGTTGACCCCCAAGGACGGGTGACAGGCAGAAGCGATCTTTTCCAGAAGACTATTCTCAAAGGTGATGTTGCCGTAGGAACTGGCCAGACACCTTACAGGAGAATAGGGCATCACCTCGAGCTCTGTGTTCTTCTCGGGGTTGTCGCATTGAGCATTTTTTCATTGATCTGGATAAGGTAGGCGGATCCCAGATCCAAAGGAATCTATAGTTTGATCTTAGTAGCGGCCTTGGTTCACGCGAGGCGTTGAGCCAATTGACTGTGAACTTGCCAAGGTGGTATAGTGCATCGATGGTAAGATCTGAAGTTGCTAATGGAGAGCAAATGTGACAAGGCGAAAAAGGGTTGTCAGTGTAGTAGGGGCTACAGGTCTTGTTGGAAGCGAGATTGTACGCCAGCTCTTAAGGCAACACTTTCCTCTTGCTAGTCTTCTGCTTTTCGCCTCACCTAACTCACAGATTCAAAAGGTTCCCCTTGCGGGCAAGTGGGTTGAGGTTAAGCCCTTCAAGCTCGATTTGCTGCGCCGCTCCGAGATCTGCTTTCTTGCCGCAGGTGGTGCGTTCAGCAGGCGGTATGCCAGACGCATAGCAAGTCTTGGCAATGTAGTGATCGACAACAGCAGCGCCTTCCGAATGCATCATGATGTTCCCCTTGTAGTACCGGAGGTCAACCCTCAGGATTTAAGCTGGCACCGTGGACTTATCGCCAACCCCAATTGCTCAACCATCCAGATGGTTGTTGCTCTAGCTCCCCTTCACAGGAAGTGGCACCTGCGCAGGATTGTAGTCGCAACCTATCAGGCAGTGAGTGGAGCTGGCACAAGGGCAGTCGCTGAACTCACTATCCAGACGAGTGCCATCCTCGAAGGAAACGAAGTTAGATCCCGGGTTTTCCCTCATCAGATAGGTTTCAATGTGATTCCACATATAGACGATTTTGATTCTAGCGGCTGGACACGAGAGGAAAGTAAAATGTTAAATGAAACCCGTAAGATATTGGATGATAATGAAATAGAGGTTATAGCAACTACTGCTCGTGTACCGGTCTTCCGCGGTCATAGCGAAGCAATCTATGCAGAGTTCGAAAAGGAAATCACTCCTGATGAAGCTCGGTGCGAGCTCAGGAGTGCTCCTGGAGTGATCGTAATGGACGATTTCAGGCGCAATGTCTATCCAACACCAGTCTTATGTAGTGGCAAAGAGGGTACCTACGTTGGGAGGATAAGGGCTGTGCCTGGCTCCAAGTGTGGCATTTGTATGTGGGTCGTGAGTGACAATATCCTTAAGGGTGCAGCCCTAAATGCAGTTCAGATTGCTCAACATCTCATCCGTAGCCATGCATAGTCAGACGCAACTCTTGCTGAGCCGATACTCAAGTGAAGCGTCACGGCTTCATCAACTTGATCCAGTAACCAAGGCTAGCATATTCATCTTTGCCATCTTAGCTATTTTCGCAGCGGATTCCTGGCTCAGCCTAGCCATAGTTGGGGCTTATCTCTTTATGCTTTGCCTGTGCTCAGGTGCGAAGATCGTTTTCTATCTCCGCAGTCTTCGCAACTTTTCGTGGATGTTTGCGATAACCTTCGGTGTAAACCTTATCTTCCCGAGATATGGAGGCAGGGCATTCACCTCTGAGGCCTTAGGTATTGCTTCTCACTTCACGTTGAGGCTCGCCTTTATGATTCTTGCGGCTACCTTTCTGACAGTTGTGATGGCACCCTCTGAGATCGGTGACGTGGTAATGCTATTCGGTCGTTTCGGTGGAAAAGTGGGAAGGATGGCATCTGATCTTGGAACGATGCTCACAATCGCAATTCGCTTCATGCCGGTTCTTGCTGAGGAAGCTGAAAGGATAAAGACCGCACAGATATTGAGGGGAAGACATATAGGAGGTTTACGCTCGAGGATAAGATTCATCATAGATCTAATCATCCCGCTTATTGATGCGGCTCTTCGTAGGTCAACCAACCTTGGATTTGCCCTTGAGGCAAGGTGCTATGGCTGGCATCAGGCGACTCACAGGAAGATAAAATTGAGACTGGCAGATCGCCTTGCTTTAGCCTTTGCAAGTGGCGTGCTTACGAGTGTTTTGTTAGAGCGGTTGCTATGAATGAAAGGCGTACGAGTGTTAGAAACATAAAGCTTGTCATCGAGTACGATGGGACTGAATTCTGTGGTTGGCAAAAGCAGCCTAAGGTGAGGACGGTTGAAGGGGAACTCATTCGCACCGTAAAGGAATTGCTTGGGTTCGAACCTGAGTTGGTTGCGGCCGCTCGTACGGATTCAGGCGTCCATGCCATCGGTCAGGTTGTCAATTTCAGCTCCATCTCTCCCATGGAGCCTGATGAGATAGCCCGAGCACTTAATGCTCTCCTGCCTCCAGATGTGCGCATTATTGAGGCGAATGAGGTCCCACTAGCCTTCAATGCTCGCTTCGATGCCAAAAGGCGAACTTATAGATATGAGATAACAACCAGGCCAACATCGATCTGGAGAAAATATCGCTGGTATGTAAAATGGAACCTCGATGCTGGCGCAATGAAGAAGGCTATGGATTTGCTTGTTGGTGACCATGATTTCTCAGCATTCACATGTAAGGATGAGGAGCGTAGCCCATGGATAAGCATGAAGGAGGTACGGCTTGAGTATCTTGAACCGGGTGGGCTTGCTTTGATATTCGGGGCAAATCGCTTCTTGCGCAAAATGATTCGCATGCTTACAGGTACTCTTGTTGAGGTTGGTAGAGGAAAGATTGAACCCGGCGTGATCCATGATATACTTGCTCACGGAGATAGGAGCCTGGCAGGACCCTGTGCTCCTCCCCATGGACTTTATCTGGTGAATGTTGAATATTGAGGAAGGAGGAACGGTATGAAGTTCTTTATAGACACAGCCAACGTCGATGAGATCCGTGAGGCTGCTAGTCTCGGGATTCTGGATGGTGTTACAACCAATCCGACTTTGCTTTCGAGAGAGAAGGGTAAGGGGGATTTCAAGGACATTCTCAAAGAGATCTGCGAGATCGTTAAAGGACCTGTGAGCGCTGAGGTTGTTGGTCAGGATGCAGATACAATGGTTGAGGAGGCACGTAAGCTGGCAGCAATCGATGAGCACATTGTCATCAAGATCCCTCTCATCAAGGAAGGGCTAAAAGCTATTGGAAGACTCAAAGCCGAGGGGATAAGAACAAATGCTACCCTTGTCTTCAGTGCAAATCAGGCACTTCTAGCGGCAAAGGCTGGGGCGTCGTTTTTGAGCCCCTTTGTTGGTCGGCTCGATGACGCCAGTCACTATGGGATGGATCTTATTCGCCAGATAGTTGCAATCTTTGACAATTATGATTTTGATACAGAGATAATAGTTGCAAGTGTAAGAAATCCCTTGCATGTTGTCGAGGCAGCTCTGGCAGGTGCCGATGTCGTCACAATTCCTTTCAAGGTGATTGAGCAGATGATAAAGCACCCCCTAACCGACGTTGGCGTTAAGCGCTTCCTCGATGACTGGAAGAAGTTGGGTGCAAAGATCTGAGGTGTGAGATGAAACTGCTGCTCGCAATTGCGGTATCAGGGTTACTTGGTTTAGCTGTCGCTCTTGTCCTTTATCTACCAGAGAGCGATGGCATCCCCCAAAAGTCCCCAGCGTCGGCACTTGCTGACCAGGAATCATCGAAAGCTCTTGCAACCAGCCAGGTTGACCAGTCAAGGAGGACAGCAATCGTCCAAGCTGCTAAGCGGGTTGGTCCCGCTGTCGTCTCAATTACTGTAATTCAAACAAGGGTGGTGAGGACGACCCCGAGATCGCCCTTCTGGGATCCCTTTTTTGACCAGTTCTTCAGAGACTTTTTCGGTGAGCGTCGCTATATCGAGCGAGTGCCAAGCCTGGGCTCGGGTGTTATCCTGACTGAGGATGGTCTGATCGTTACCAATGAGCATGTGGTTCATGAAGGCACTGATATCAAGGTGACCCTGACAGATGGCAGACAGTTTGATGCCCAGATTGTTGCAAGTGATCCTGAATACGATCTTGCCCTTGTCAAGATAGATGCACATGGCCTTCCGTATGCTGAGCTTGGCAATTCGGATTCTTTGATAATAGGTGAATGGGCAATTGCTATCGGCAATCCTTTCGGCTATCTCCTGGAAGATACACATCCAACCGTTACTGTGGGTGTCATCAGTGCCCTCCACAGGAATGTCAAGACAAGTGAGGAAGTCGCTGGTGTCTATAAGGATATGATACAGACAGATGCAGCCATAAATCCTGGCAACAGTGGCGGACCTTTAGTCAATAGCCTCGGGCAGGTAATAGGTATCAATACTTTCATAATCACCAAGAGCGGTGGTTCGATGGGCATAGGTTTTGCAATACCAGTAAATCGTGTGAAATTCATTCTCGACGAATACACCAAATACGGCAGAATAAGAGAGATCTGGATTGGATTGCTGGTTCAGGAGATAACCCCTCTCATAGCCTATTCGCTTGGTCTAAAGAGTGCAGAGGGTGTGATAACCTCTCAGGTTGATAAGGGAAGTCCAGCTGAGAAAGCTGGCCTTCAACGCGGTGATGTGATCACTGATGTAAACGGGATTCCTGTAACCAACTATGATTCAGCAAGGAAGGCAATCTTTGGTGCAAGAGTTGGCGATAAGCTTGAGTTTGGTATCTTGAGGAATGGCAAACGCAAAAGAGTAACCCTTATAGTTGAGGAGGCACCCGAGCAGTAGGGGTAGAATGTGATATCGAGATATACCTATCCAGAGATGGCGAAGCTCTGGAGCCATGAACACAAGTTTGAGACCTGGCTTGAGGTGGAACTTGCAATTGTTGGCTGCCTTGCCGATTCTGGAAATATCCCAAAAGATGTTGCAAATCAAATAAGAGCAAAAGCATCCTTTGACATCGACCGTATCAACGAAATTGAGGCTCGCATCAAGCACGACGTCTTGGCATTTGTTGAGTGTGTAGGTGAGAGCCTCGGTGATCTCAGCCGCTATTTCCACATGGGGGTCACGTCCTCAGATATCGTTGATACAGCTTTGGCTCTGACCCTCAAGCAAGCTTCAAAAATCATAGTGACAGAGATTGAGGATCTCAAGAATGTCGTCAAGCAGCTTGCGATGAAGCATGAGCAAACCCTGATAGTGGGAAGAACCCATGGCGTACACGCTGAACCGACGAGTCTGGGGCTCAAGCTTGCAGTCTGGTACAATGCTCTTGATCGTTCGCTGGCGCGACTTAAGCAAGCAACACGTGAGATAGCAGTTGGAAAGATTTCAGGGTCAGTTGGTAACTATGCTCACCTTGGGCCTGAGGTTGAGCTTCAAGTTACAAGGAAACTTGGACTTGGATATGAAAGGCCAGCAACCCAGATTGTCCAGCGTGACCGCCACGCCTCTTTCATCGTGGCATGTGCCCTGACTGGTGCTGTCATTGAGAATATGGCGGTTGAGATTCGCAATCTTCAGAGGACAGAGATAGCCGAGATGGAGGAACCCTTTGGTGAGGGCCAAAAGGGATCTTCATCAATGCCTCACAAACGTAATCCCATAACTCTCGAACGTATTTGTGGTCTGGCTAGATTGCTGAGGGGCTATTCAGTTTGCTCACTTGAAAATGTCGCCCTCTGGCACGAGAGGGACATAAGTCACTCTTCGGTGGAACGTATAATTTTGCCCGATACAACTATCCTTGTCCATTACATGGCTAAGTCAATGAAGGAGATCCTTAAAGGCTTGCGAGTAAGAAAGGAGAAAATGCTTTCCAACCTAAACCTTACCAAGGGTCTTATCTATAGCCAGCGCCTTATGCTCGAGCTCATGCGTGCAGGCTGGTCAAGAAAGAGGGCTTATGAGAAGGTACAGGATCTATCAAAAGCAGCACTTGAGCAAGACCGGCACCTCAAGGATGTAAGTCTTGCCGATCGAGAGGTAACTCAAATTCTTCATGAGGCTTCGATTGAAGCGATCTTCGATCCCAGCTATTACCTCAAGCATGTTCATCAGGTATTCGCTGAACTTGGGATAGTCTAGTCTTCATGATCGATCTTGGCAGAGAACCCGAAAAGACCAGAAACCTACTTGGGCAACTGGGCATAGCTCTCAGCGTAGATGAGGCCTATCGCCTAAGAGAGCTGCTCGGTCGAAATCCAACGCTTACCGAGCTTCATATCTTCGACACTATGTGGAGTGAGCACTGCTCTTACAGAAGCAGTCGAAAAGTGCTCAAGCGTTATCTCCCCATGGAGGGCTCACGCGTGATCTTAGGTCCAGGGGAGGATGCCGGAGTGGTAAGGCTTGGTGAGTTTGAGGGGAAGCGATATGTGCTTGTTGTAGCACATGAAAGTCATAATCATCCATCACAGATTCTCCCCGTCGAAGGAGCTGCAACCGGCATAGGTGGAATCGTGAGGGATGTCTATTGTATGGGAGCTGATGTCATTGGCGTGATGGATGCCCTGAGATTTGGTGATCCCTTTGGCCCGATGGCTGAAAGCGTTAAGGAGATCATTGAGGGAGTCGTAAATGGCATCTGGCAATATTCCAATGCTCTCGGTGTCCCGAATGTCGGTGGAGATGTCTTTTTTGATAGTGGCTATGATGAGAATTGTCTCGTTAACGTGATAGCCATTGGTCTGGCGCAGGAAGATGAGATAATTAGGAGCCGTGTACCTGACGAAGCTCGTATCGAGCCCTATGATTTCATAATCATTGGTAAGCCAACCGATCTGAGTGGTCTTGGTGGCGCAAGGCTCGCATCACGCATTCTTGATAGTGAGAAAAGGGAAAGTATCGGTGCTGTCCAGCTCCACGATCCCTTCCTCAAAAGGGTTTTGGTTGAGGCCATACGCAAGCTGCTCGCCGAGGTACGATCTTCGGGTATCACCATTGGCTTTAAGGACCTCGGGGCTGGCGGGATATCGTGTGCCGTGAGTGAGATGGCTGCCAGTGGTGGCTTCGGTGCCGATGTAGACCTTGATAGCGTTCATGTGGCTATCGGTGGTATGGAGGCCTATGCCATAGCCTGTAGTGAGACCCAGGAGCGTTTCTGTCTTGCTGTCCCTTCAAGTTTCTCAGATGAAGTCCTCAAGATCTTCAACGAAGAGTTTGAGCTTCCTCATATCTACCGAGGCGCAAGAGCATCGATCATTGGCAGAGTAAGGTCTGACCCTAAACTGACGATGCGATACAAGAATGACATTGTTGTAGATCTGCCTGTCAAGCTCGTGACCGAGGCGATAGAATGTGACCGCCAGGCAACTCCTCGCAAGCGCCAGGAGCCTGAGACTTTGGATTCCCGTGGAATTGATATTAGAGAAGCCGCATTGGGATTGTTGTCTTCGATTTCCATTTGTTCGAAGCATTACATCTTTCGCCATTACGATTGCGAGGTCAAAGGAATGGCTGTGCTCAGGCCAGGTGAAGCTGATGCCTGTGTTGTAGCTATACCTGGAACACCCGTTGGCATTGCATCAAGTGTTGATGGCAATCCGAGGATATCTAAGATTGATCCTTACCTGGGTGGTGCGTTGGCTGTTGTTGAGAGTGTGAGCAATGTGGCATGCGTTGGTGCTCAACCGCTTGCGATAACCGATTGTCTCAACTTTGGAAATCCTGAGGATCCCTATGTGATGAATGATTTCATAGAAGCAGTCAGAGGAATCGGTGATGCTGCTAGAGCACTCAAAGCCCAAGGTTGTGACGAAGCACTTCCAGTGGTCTCAGGTAATGTGAGTTTCTACAATGAATCAGCTTCAGGGAAGGCTATTCCCCCTTCGCCCGTAGTAGCGTGCTATGGCGTCATCGATGACTATTCAGTTGCTCAGAGTCTTACATTCAAAGAACCGGGAAGTGAGATTTTGCTTCTGGGGAGAGGGCAGGGTGGATTAGGTGGCTCAGCATTCCTCGCCTGGCTTGGTAAGCCCAATTCAGGTGAGCTCCCAGTTCTCGACCTTGAAGGCAGGCGTCGAGCAATTAACACTGTCATTCAGATTGTGAGGCTTGGGCATGCACTTGCCTGTCATGACGTATCTGATGGGGGGCTGTTTATCAGTCTTGCTGAAATGGCAATCGGAGCCTGGGGATACGGCAACCTTGGAGTAAGTGTTAAGCTCGATGGAGAAGCAGGTGAAAGCATCCTCAATCTTCTTTTTGCAGAAAATGGGGGCTTTCTCATTGAGTGCAGAAGTAAATCCCTACCAGAGATTGAACGCATATGTAGATCAACTGGAACCACTTCCCTATGGATTGGTAAGACAATTCCGGACAGTGTTCTTGAGGTCTCCTGGCATGGTGGCAATCTCGTTCTCGATCTCACTGATGTTAGAGCGGCATGGCAGGGTGCTCTCCAGGAGGCAATCAAGTGATGAAAAGATCAGTTGCCATAATCCAATTTCCTGGCGTCAATTGTGAATACGAAACAGCAAGAGCAGCCAGCGAGGCCGGTCTTGAAGCCCGGATTGTAAGATGGAATAGCGATCCTCAGCTACTGAGAGGTTTCGATGGCTATATCCTGCCAGGAGGATTCTCCTATGAGGACAGAGTGAGGGCGGGTGCAATCGCAGCGTGCGACGATATTGTGGATGTGATTAGACAGGAGGCTAACAAGGGAAAACCGGTTGTGGGGATCTGTAATGGTGCACAGGTACTGGTTGAATCAGGACTGGTACCTTCCAGGGATCCGGGGAGTGTGGAGCTTGCCCTGGCACCCAATCGTGGCATGGGAAGGTTAGGTTACTATTGTGACTGGGTTTTTGTCAAAGTAAGCTGTGAGCCTGAGCGATGCGTCATAACCTATGACCTCGATCCCGGTGAGATTCTTCCCATTCCTATCGCTCATGCTCAAGGTAGGTTCACTTCCTCGATTCCTGGTCTTTTTGATAAACTCGAGGATGCGGCTCAGATTGTCCTTAAGTATTGTACGCCCGATGGAGATGTTCCCGGCGGATTCCCGGAGGATCCAAATGGCTCAGAGCATTTTGCTGCTGCGATATGCAACCCTGAAGGCAATGTCGTCGCTCTCATGCCCCATCCTGAAAGGAGCGCTTGGCTTAGGCAGGTTCCGGCTGATCTTAAGGGCAAATGGTCGCAGCGGAGAAGAGAGCTTCGGGGAAAGTGGCAAGAGTTAGAAGGCAAAGGTCCAGGTATGGGCGTATTTCGATCAATGCGCGCATATATTGAGGCTAGTCTATCATGAGGTTTGAGATTCTCGTTCGTCTTATTGTGCCCGATCCATGGAGCTTCACTGTGCTTGACACCCTGCGACGCAAGTTCGGTCTGACGGAGATTGAGGAGGCAACTCGTTTCAGGACATGGTTGCTTAGTCTTGACACTCCTCGTGAGAGCAGTGCAAAGGCGATTATTGATCGCTTGCTTGGCGAGACCGCTCTCCTGGCAAATCCCAATCGCGACATGTGGTTCGTGAGATCACCCCATGAGATGATTCCAGATAGCTTCTGGAGGAGATCAATATCCGGGAGTGAAGTATTTGTTATCAGGGTTATTGACATTGATGATATAATCGGAAGGGCAAGACAAGAGGTTGTACGTCAGAGGCTCGGGATCACAGAGATTAAGAGTATAACCTTTTCAACCCTTTGGATGCTTGAGATCGCAGGTGATAGTAAGAGAGCAAGAAGGATTGCGGAGGAGGTTGCGGTGGCTCGCCGATGGCGAAAAGGGCTACTTGCCAATCCTCATAGCCAGAAAGCCCTTGTAGGCAGTTTGGATGAGTATCTTGAGGGACTTCTTGATGAAAGAGCTCAGGCATAGCTGTGGACTCTTTGGTGTATACGGACATCGCAGGGCAGCGAGATTGACCTATCTTGGTCTTTACTCACTTCAGCACAGAGGCCAGGAGAGTGCAGGTATTGCAACTTCAGATGGCAAACAATTTCATGCGATTCGTTCGCCTGGCCTCGTAAAGGGTTGCTTTAACGATTCAAATCTTGCCAGGCTTCGAGGTAGACTGGCTATAGGACATAATCGATACTCCACCACCGGCTCCGCCGTTCCAGCCAACATTCAGCCTCTGATTGTTGATCTTAAGGGCATGCCACTTGCTGTCGGACACAATGGCAATCTCGTCAATGCTGTTGATCTAAGAGAGGAAATGCAAGCCACTGGGTCAATCTTCCAGTCAAGTACAGATAGCGAGATTTTTGCTCATCTTATGGCAAGATCTCAGTGCCGCTCCCTGATGGGGATGATTGAATATGCTGCTGAGCGTGTTCGAGGTGCCTATTGTCTGCTTGTGATGACCGATGAGGCAGTCATTGCTTTAAGGGATGCCAATGGGTTCCATCCGCTGTGTATGGGTAGAAAGGGTAATGCAGTGGTTTTCTCGTCCGAAACTTGTGGGCTGGATGTTGTTGATGCCACCTATGAACGCGAGATAGAGCCGGGAGAGATGGTGATCGCTAGCCAAGGTGAAATCACCAGCCGTAGCTTCGCTCAGTCGCGAAGGCTTTCACACTGTGTTTTTGAGCTCATTTACTTTTCTCGGCCTGATAGTGTTGTTTTCGGTGTCTCTGTCGATGCTGTAAGGAAGGCTTTTGGCAGGAGACTTGCTCGCGAAAAGCCAGCCGACGGAGACATTGTAATTTCGGTTCCTGATTCAAGCAATGCCGCAGCACTCGGCTATTCACTAGAATCTGGAATACCGCTTGAGCTGGGGTTGATAAGAAATCACTACGTAGGCAGAACATTCATATATCCAACAGCTGAATTGCGCCACAATCGTGTGCGGATCAAGTTCAACCCTGTAAGAGAACTGCTTCGTGGCAAAAAGGTTATAGTTGTCGATGACTCGATTGTTAGGGGGACGACCTCAAAGAAACTTATGCAGATGCTAAGGGGAGCTGGTGTGAAAGAGATTCATATTCGCATAAGCTCACCCCCGATAAGATACCCTTGCTTCTATGGCATTGACACACCAACGCGAGATGAGCTTATAGCAGCAAATTGTTGTCTTGAGGAGATAAAGAGATTTCTCGGCGTTGATAGTCTTGGCTACCTTTCGGTTGAGGGTATGCTTGAGGCAACAGGAAAAAATCCAGATAGCTTTTGTGTCGCTTGCTTTACAGGTGACTATCCTATAACCTTTAGAACTGAGCCTTCGAAGCTTGCCCTTGAGAAGCTCAAGCATTAGGTAGAGGAGGTGATTTCAGAGGAATTGTCGGGCTTTGATGTGAGGAGGGGTGGAGGCAATGAAGATCAACCGAATATCGAAGAGCGAGAGACCTCGTGAGAGATTGCGTGCACTTGGGCCTGAGGTCTTATCATCGGCGGAGCTCGTTGCCATAGTGCTTGGAACTGGCAGCTACGGACGCGGTGCTTTCCGAATTGCTAGCGATCTTCTTTCGGAATTTGGTTCACTTAGCTCGCTCGCTAGCGTGAGTGTGGAGAGGATTGCGAGGGTCAAAGGTGTTGGGGTTGCTAAGGCATGTCGCTTGAGGGCAGCGATCGAGCTCGGCAGGCGAGTTGCCAAGGCTGCTCGAGGAGATAGGGCGGTGATCAAATGTCCCGAGGATGTTGCTAACCTTGTCATGGAAGACATGAAATATCTCGACCGTGAGCATTTCAAGGTATTGCTTCTGGATTCGAAGAATGCAGTCATAAATATCGAAACGGTTTCGATCGGTACCGTTGATGCATCGCTTGTACATCCGCGTGAGGTTCTCAAGCCGGCTCTAGAGAAAAGCGCTAGTGCGATCGTACTTGTTCACAATCATCCGACTGGTTGTGTCTTGCCAAGCCGTGAGGACATTCTTCTCACAAAGCGCTTTGCAAAGTGCTGTGAGATCGTTGGGATCGAAATGCTCGATCACATCATAATTGGATTTGAAGCTTACAAAAGTTTGAAGGAAAGTGGCTACATTTAGGAGGCAAGCGTGCCGTTAGATCTCTTCTCCAATGACATAGCTATAGATCTGGGAACCGCAAATACGCTCATATGTGTCAAGGGCAAGGGCATTGTCCTTGACGAGCCATCAGTTGTTGCCCTCGAAAAGTCCACCCGAAAGGTCATTGCGGTGGGTCGGGAGGCCAGGGAGATGCTCGGAAGAACTCCTGAAGGAGTTGAAGCAATTCGTCCTCTTAAGGACGGTGTGATCGCTGATTTTGAGGTTACCGAGATCATGCTCCGGGAGTTTATCAAGCGTGTCCAGGGCGATAGATTCTTCTCGAAACTTGTTCGTCCGAGAGTGATTATCTCGGTTCCCTCGGGAATTACAGAGGTCGAGAAACGAGCTGTTCGTGATTCCGCAGAACATGCAGGTGCCAGGGAGGTCCTCCTAATAGCTGAGCCAATTGCAGCAGCTATCGGGGTAGGTTTACCAATTGATAAGCCAGCGGGTAACATGGTTATTGATATAGGTGGTGGAACGACCGAGATAGGTGTTATTGCTCTCAATGGAATAGTCGGAGTCTCCTCGATAAGGACTGCCGGTGATGAGATGGATGAAGCGATCATAAGATGCATAAAGAGTGAGAACAACACGCTTATTGGCCAGCAAACTGCTGAGAAAATAAAGATCGCTGTTGGTATTGACAGTCTTGTCCATGAGGAAGAGACAATCCAGGTAAGGGGTGTTGATCTCGTAAAAGGTGTCCCCAAGATCGTGGATGTAAAGAAAAAAAGCATCGTCAATGCCCTTGAGACAACCGTAGAGGAGATAACTAAAGCCCTGAAGCTTTCACTTGAGAAAACCCCACCCGAACTTGCTGCGGACATAGTCGATAAGGGAATCTTGATGACGGGAGGGGGCTCCCTACTCAAAGGTCTGGATAAGAAACTAAGTAGAGACACAAATCTCCCCATATATGTCGTAGACGATCCCCTCAAATCTGTAGTACTGGGTGCTTACAAGGCACTTGAAGACCCTGAAAAGTATGAAAAGGTCCTTATCAAGTCGAGAAGGATATGGTAGTAGATGAGATCGATGGCTCACGGCCTCCCTCTTGGAGAGTTCCTCGTAGTGATAATCCTCGTTGGGCTCTCACTGCAAATAATGATCTTCGACCGCTATGAAGTTGGTTATTCTCCCCTCGCACTTCTTGGTTTGCCCTTAAAGCCCTTAAGGGACTTTGCAGTTGGTATTACACGTGTACACTCCCTTGTGAATGAGAATTCAATTTTGCGATCGCGGCTCACGGAACTTGCCTACGAAAACGCAGTTCTCAGGCAAAGCCTGAAAAGCATGCTTGAGGATTCCAAGCTTGTCAATTTTGCAAAAGACTATCCAGACACCCTTGTGTTTGCCCGGATCATGACCTATCTGGATCGGAGAGATGGAGGGGGTGTCATAATCGACAAAGGATCGAAAGCGGGCGTTTCATCGAATATGGTGGTCATAACCCCTGCTGGGCTTGCAGGAATAGTTACCAAGATCAGCTCTACTGCATCACACGTGAGACTCATTGATGAACCCGGCTATCGTGTGAGCGCAAAGATAGGGAGAGGGGGATATACGGGCATTCTCAGTGCGACACCTGATGGTAGATTGCTTATGGAATGGGTTGCACCTGATGCGAAAATATCCCCTGGCGACACTGTAGTAACATCGGGTCTCGGGATGATTGCACCTGAAGGGATTCCAATCGGTACTGTGGTTGCAACACTATCAGAACCCGAGAAATTCTCGAAGGTGGTTGAAGTTAAGCCATTCGAGGATCTGCGTCATCTCGAAGATGTTGCAATCATTCTGAGGAAATCTCCTGACTTTAGCAAAATCCTTGATGACATGCATTCTTAGGAAAAGGTGGGATGAGAAAATCTCCGATTTTCTTGTTTATAGTTGTCGTGCTTCTGCTTGATCTCATCTTTTTTCAAAAGATTGTGGTTGCTGGGCTGAGACCTGACGCAACAGTAATAGTTCTTGTGTATCTTGCACTACGCTTCGGAAGCGTCTTAGGCATGATCTTTGGCTTTCTCATCGGTCTTGCAAGCTTAGTGATCATGACCACAGCCTTGGCTTCAATGCCATTGGCTACTACCGTAGTTGGCTATGTTGTTGGCAAGTTTGGCAAAAAGGTTGCGTACGAAAGTCCTCTGGTACAACTGGCAATACTATTCCTAAGCGTACTGCTTCTTGATGCCATAAACTTCCTCTGGCTTGATCCAGAGCATCTTGTTTTCAATCTTGCAAGGTATTCTATGGGCAGTGCCTTCTATACCGGACTTGTTGGAGTAGGTCTTGCGCAGCTCGTTCTACGCTTAACGCATTCAAGGAGGATAGTCTAACTTGATAAGCGATGGTGGTAGCGCAATCTTGTTTCGACTAAGGATGACCATAATCATCCTGATCGGGCTGCTAGCTTTACTTGTGGGTAGGATTTTTGAGCTCCAGATCATCCAGGGAGCTGAGCATCGCAAGAACTCGGAGAAGTACTACATAGTTCCGGCTGAGATCAAAGCCCCAAGGGGTGATATTGTTGATTGCAATGGTAGTCTAATTGCAGGGTCACGCCAGGCATTCTCCATCTGCGGTATTCCACGTAGCCTGCTGCATCGCAGGGATGAAATTGATGTCCTGAGCAGGATTCTCGGTGTCGAAGAGGATTTCATAAGAAACAGGCTTAAGCTGTCATCCTGCTCTTACAGGCCAACGGTGATCGTTCGTGATGTGGATTTTGGAACAGTCAGTATGGTCGAGGAAATGTTTAATCTCTTGCCAGATGTGCTAGTTGTTGCTGAGCCAATACGATTCTATCCTCTGGCGAGGCTTGCAAGTCATGTTGTGGGCTATGTCGGTGAAGTCACTCAGGAGGATATTGCCAAAGGCAAGGGCTATGATGTGGGTGACCTCATTGGTAAGACAGGTATCGAGAAGGAATACGAAAATTATCTAAAGGGTCAGGATGGTCTAAGGTATCTCATGTTCAATCCGAGCGGTGGCTCAGGTCCAGTTGAATACGAGAGAGAGGATTCGAGGCCCCCGAGAAAGGGTAGGAAGATTGAGCTTACCATCGATATGGAGCTTCAGAAGTACGCATCTGAGCTGCTCGAAGACAGGTGTGGGGCAGTAATTGCAATAAGTACAGAGTCAGGGAACATTATTTTGGTGGCTAGCAGCCCGGGTTTTGACCCCAATCGCTTTGCAACAGGTATCTCAAGTTCTGACTGGCAAGAGATTGTGGAGGATCATGACAATCCTCTTTTGAACAGAGCCATCCAGAGCACATATCCTCCGGGTTCGATTTTCAAAATTGTTACTGCAGGCATTGGGCTTGAGGAAGGGGTCGTAACGGAAGGGAGCAGATTCAAGCCCTGCAGCGGAAGTTACAGATTTGGCAATAGAACATTTGCATGCTGGAAACGGCAAGGTCACGGGTCACTCGATCTTGTGGGTGCAATAGCTGTCTCATGTGATGTCTACTTCTATCAGCTGGGCGAACACCTCGCACTTGAGTTGTTTGATCGCTACGCAGAAAGGTGGAAAATCAATACCAAGACAGGAATAGATCTTCCAGGTGAGCTAAGTGGTTTCGTACCCAAGCCTTCCGACTACGATCGCCTATATGGGAAGGGACAATGGACAAGAGGTGTCCAGCTCAATCTTGCTATCGGACAGGGGGAGCTTCTTCTCACCCCCATTGAGATTTGCTGCTTTATCGCTGCAATTGCCAATGGCGGTTATTACTACAAGCCTCATTGTCTGGAGAGAATACAAGGGCTTGGGGACTGGGTGGTTAAGAAACCTGAACGCATTGACCTTCCGATATCCTCCTCGACAATAGATGTTCTCAGGAAGGCTATGCTTCAAGTGGTAGAGAGACCCCATGGAACAGGGAGTGCGGCAAGGATTGCGGGTATCAAGGTTGCCGGAAAGACAGGGACAGCCCAGAATCCTCATGGCAAGGATCATGCTTCATTCGTATGTTTTGCTCCTTATGATGATCCTTTGATTGTGCTCTATGTGATTGTTGAGAACTCGGGTCACGGTGGGGAAATTGCAGCACCTATAGCAGGGAAGATTCTCCGCAGGATACTCGAGCGCCACTATGGGCTTACGCTTGCATGCCAGGATAAGGGCAAATGAGGAAGACTGAACAAACCATTCTCATCATCATGATCATTCTCTGCGGTCTCGGGGTTCTGAGCATCTATAGCAGCACACGTGATTCCGCTGGATATGGCTACGCTATAAGGCAGGTCATTTGGATCGCCCTCGGTTTTGCTCTTATGTTGCTTGTTCGCAAGATCCATATTAGAACGCTTATGGCTTTTGCTCTACCCTTCTACGGCATAACGGTAGTTTTACTTGGTCTTGTTCTTGTGGTTGGAACTGGTCCCTTTGCTACCAAGAGGTGGTTTGACCTCGGGTTCATGAGATTTCAGCCTTCAGAGGTCGCCAAAATTGGATTGGTCATGATGCTAGCTCGCTACCTTTCCGATATAAGAGGTTTTTCCTTGGGGACAATTCTTAAAGTCTTCGCCATGGCGCTCATCCCTGCGGTTCTTGTTCTCTTTGAGCCTGACCTCGGCACAGCCGTAGTCTTGGGGATTATCGCTTTTCCTATGCTCTTTGCTGCAGGACTGGACTGGATCCATGTTATTTTCCTGGCGAGTCCTTTTATTGCTCTTGCCTGCTCAAGCCGTCTGGCTGCCTGGATAGTTTTTGCAGGCCTGCTGGTTATCCTCCTGATTTTTGGAAGATTCAGGGTTTGGCTCGTCTCTTTAGTACTCGCTATCAATGTAGGCGTCTATGCGATTGCTCCATTCGCATGGGAGAATCTGGCGCAATATCAGCGGGATCGTCTCATAGCCTTTGTCAGGCCCGATAAAGATGTTCTGGGGGCAGGTTTTCAGACAACACAATCAATGATAGCTATCGGTTCAGGTGGCATAGCTGGCAAAGGTCTTTTCAAAGGCACTCAGAAAGCCCTAGGGCTTATTCCTGAACAGCATACAGACTTCATCTTCTCGGTGATCGGTGAAGAAATGGGTTTCGTTGGGAGTTTGGGAGTTATACTTCTTCTGGGCTTTCTGCTTACGAAGTTCCTTAGGCTTGCCTCTGAACTCAGAGACAAGTTCTCGATCTTCTTCTGCTTTGGCTTTACAACTCTTCTAATTGTTCAGATGTTTATCAACATAGGGATGACACTTCGAATTATGCCAGTCACTGGCCTGCCTTTACCATTGTTAAGCTATGGAGGATCACATATGCTCATGCTGTGGCTAGCATGTGGTATTATCTTTGCAGCCTACAGAACAAGGCTGGAATACTAGGAGGCAGCGATGCATAGAACACTTTTTGATATCGGTCCTTTCAGCATTCACCTTTATGGTGTGATGCTCGCTATAGCTTTCTGGCTGGGTATTGAACTTTCGGCCCGACTTGCCAGGGAGCGTGGTATAGATCCAACCCACATCATAGATCTTGGAATAGTCATTCTCATATCATCGGTGGTGGGGGCACGTCTGCTTTTTGTCTTTACTCATCTTTCAGACTATGAGAACGATTTCCTCGGTGTTTTCAAGATATGGGAAGGAGGCTTAAGCTTTTACGGTGGCTTAGCAGCTGGAATAGTCTTCGGAATTGGCTTCATCGTGAAACGCGATCTACCGGTCGGCAAGGTCACCGACATTATAGCACCGCAAATTGCTCTCGGAATATCAATTGCTCGGATAGGTTGCTTCCTCAACGGATGCTGCTTTGGTAAGGAATGCAATCTGCCATGGGGCTTAACTTTTCCACCGGATTCACAAGCAGGATGGACGATGGGCCATGTGAAGATTCATCCAACCCAACTCTATGCCGTCGTTGCCAACTTTGCCATCTTTCTTTTCCTCAGGCATCTCTTGAGGAAAAACTCGGCATCAGGAAGTGTTTTTTACTCTTTGCTCATACTTTATGGATTATGGCGCCTCAGTGTAGACTTTGTGCGCTACCATGAACCTAACATGTATGTGGGAGCCTTGGGCAACGGCATAACCTGGACACAGCTAATTAGTCTTGTGATTGTGATCATTGGCATTGTGAAACTCTTGAGGTTGAGAAAGCGTGAATCCGAATAGATCTCAAAATCTTCCCGGGGTTTACCTGTTGAAGGCGATCTATGCTCTCTTCATGCCTCCCTTGTGCATTGGCTGCGGCAACGAGCTATCGCTTAACGAAAAGTGGCTTTGCAGGCGATGTTTGCAAGAGCTATTTCTTACCTCCCATACGTCTGTAAGATTCTTAAAGGTTGGCTCATGTAACATCGATGTGCATTATGCACTTGACTACACTTATCTTGTCTCAAGACTGATAGCGACCTTCAAGTATCACGATCGACCAGGTCTTGCTGGATTGCTCGCCAGGATTGTAGTGATGAGACTCAAAGGATTCCTCATGGGCAACCTCATTCTTGTATCTGTACCTATGTGTGGGGCAAAACTCAGGGAAAGAGGTTACAATCAAAGCGATCTCTTATGCAGAGAGATAGCAGAGCTCAGTGGGCTTCGTCAGGTTCCTAATGCGCTCAAGAAGCTCTCTTCTACATCTTCCCAGGCGGGACTGCCTCGAAGTGAAAGGATGAGGAATCTCATGGGGAAAATCAGGATGAATCCGAATATCTCATTCAAAGATGAGCATGTGGTAATCGTTGACGACGTTGTAACAACTGGATCAACTTTGCGTGAATGTGCAAAAGCACTCCTAGCCACCGGTGCCAAGAGGGTTTCAGCATGCGTTGTTGCATCATCTCCATAGGGCTAGTCCTGCTTGTAGGGCTTCCGGGAAGCAGTCAGGGTCGGCCCACTGAACTGACAAGCAGCTGGGTCTATGAGTATTTCTCTGAGCTTAGACTGAGACATCCCCAAGGAAGGTTTTTTGTCAACACCGGACCCTATGAGAGGGACCGAATAGCTGCCTATGCAGAAGATCTCAAGCCTCGTGATGAACGCAGCATTTGGTTGCGCAAGATGCTCATGGCTGAGCTCGGGCAAACATTGGAGATTGATTCAACATCAGCTGTGGTGCGTGGAGAGTTTATGCTCGCATCATTTTTGGAAACCGATGAGAGAGCACGAGCTTCAAGTCTTGTTAGATTGGCTATCCGTTCGGGGAAGGATATCTCGCTTTGGACTCTTTTCAGAGCAACACTTAATGGTCCGGAACTTCACAAGATTGAGGCGCGGCCTTGGAAACGAAATGCAAGAGCAAGTATTGAAGCTGGCGGAATGAATTTTCGCCATGGTAGATTCTCAATATTTCTCGGGCGAGATGAAGTGAGTTGGGGAATTGATCGGAGATTTGGTCTCCTTTTTTCAGGTTCTGCCCATGCTTTTGACATGGTGAAGCTAAACTTCAGGACAGATAGGTTTTTCTATACAACCTTTGCCTCACGCTTAAGAAGAGGTGAGGATGATTCCTGGGATGAGAGCATGAGACGTTATGTCGCTGCTCATCGTCTTGAATTTGCACCAGCATCGTGGCTCAATCTTGGACTTGCCGAGACTGTAATCTATGGAGGTAAGAATCGTCCTTTTGAACTCGCATATCAAAATCCCCTTACCATTCTCTATGCAGAGCAGTGGAACTTGAAGGAGGATGATAACATTCTCATATCAGCGGACATAGCTCTCAACATCCGAGGCAAAATTGAGGCTAAGGCTGAGGTTCTCATAGATGACTTTCAGTACGATTTTAAGAGCAAGGGTAACAAGATTGGTCTGGGAATTGAATTCACAGCTCTCAATCCGCTTCAACAGGAAGAAGGACTCATAGGATTCTCATATTTTCATATCCGGCCAGGCACATATAGCCACAGGATTGACTACAATCGTTTCACTCAGGAAGCTCTTCCTATCGGCTATCCTGACGGATCCGATTGTGATAGATTCGGTCTCTGGTCTTCTTTTGCTTGGCGGGAGGATATGCTCCTCACACTGGGTTTCGTGTTGAAGCGTAAAGGCGAGGGAGAGGTCTTCGATTCTGGGGGGACACATCTGGATAGTGGCTTTCTCCAGGGTACGGTTGAAAGGGATCTAAGAGCGGGGTGCGAGCTTGCCTGGCATCCTTCACAGGTGGCAATGGCTCAGGTCAGGCTAGAATGGTACAGGACTACCAACCTTGACAACCTTGAGAATAGAGATGAAAGTGGAATGAGGCTTGGCTTTGAATTTTGCTTAAACACCAAATTCGGCGCTAAGAGTGGAGTTAGTAGAAGATGAAAAAGTGGATTTTCCTCGGAATGCTTCTTGCAAGCTTCCAGGCAGCTTTCGCACTTGAGGTTGATTTTGAGTGGAGTTTACCAGCCCGATGGCAGCCTGAGACTTTTGAGACAGCTCTTCTGAGGTCATCTTCAGATGTTCCTCGGCAACAAACCTTCTCAAAACTTTTGCTCCTTCCTGATGGTTATGAGGTTGAAAGCTACAGGATACTTGCTGAGGATTGGCAAACCCTTGAGAAAAATCTTGGGGCGAGGATTGCACCTGTTGATTCCTCAGGTGAGCCTATGCTCACCAGGTCTCACGTCAATGTTGCATCGGGTAGGATGATGGGATATGAAGTTGCGCTTGTAACGGTTTACCCCTTTCGAAAAACAGGAGACGCCCTGGAGATCCTTAAACACTGTTCTCTTAAGCTAAGCCTCGTACCGAATGAATCACACCTGGAAGTGATGCGGAGAAGCTATCGGGCACAGGCTGAGGTCTCACGGGCTCTGGAATTGCTCACAGGCGAAGAGCCGGAAGCAAGATGGTCTCTTGAGTTGCCAACCTCGACTGTGACTGAGCAGCCAAGTCCGCATGGAAGTGTCATTGATTGCGTTATAGTTACACCTGACAGTTTGAGGCAGCAATTCGATCGGATAGCGAACTTCCACAACTCGCTTGGGATTAGAACCATTGTGAAGGACATTGATTGGATACTTACCAATTACGACGGCGTTGACGAAGCAGCACGCTTGAGAAATTTTCTGAAAGATGCCTATCAGAGCTGGGGTACTATTTACTTCTTGTTTGGCGGTGATCCCTCACTTGTCCCCATGCGCCTGCTTGACTATCCCTCAATGCGAAGCCTTATAGGTGTGAGCTCAATCGCAACAGACGTTTACTACACTAATCTTGATGGGACATGGAATGCCGATGGCGATGAAACGATTGGTGAATTTGGGCCATCTGAACATGACGAACCAGATCGGTTCCCAGATGTTTTCGTTGGAAGAGCACCTGTGAAATCACTTGCAGAGGCTCGTGTCTTTGTCGATAAGACACTTCATTACATGAGAGGTGAGAATCCGGGAGTATGGTGTCGAACTGTTGTCTCACTGGCCCAGCAGCTCTTCGAATATCTCGATGGTGCCACGTTCTCTGAGCAGCTGCTCGAGGAATTTCCGCAGAACTTCAGAAAGATAAGAATCTATGAGAATTTTGAGGACTATCCTGGCTCAATCGAAGAAAATGCTACCAATGCACTCGCTTACATCGATAGTGGCTGCAACATTGTGAGCCACATAGGTCATGGCGACGAGCTCCGACTCGATCTTGGAACGGAATTTCTTGAGCGTTTCCAGATTGCCAGCCTTTCCAATGACACAGCCTTTTGTTTCATCTACATGATGAATTGTTCATCTTCGGATCCACGAGTTGAAAGTGTAGCCAAAGCCTTTCTCAAGGATCCCGATGGAGGTGCTTTCGCTGTTCAGGGTAACAGTGCACTTGCATTTCCTTCCACTGGTTTACCCATGGAACAGGACTTTTTCAGACTGATCTTCTCTGAAGGTCGGCCGAGTGTTGGGGTTGTAAGCTCCATTTATCGTGTTCCCTACCTCTGGGGAGACGATGTTGTACGCTGGTGGATGTATCTCAACTATATACTCGACGGTGATCCTGTTGTTCGGTTATGGGTGGATGAGCCTGGGGAGTTTGAGGTGGTTCATGGTGGGAGTTTGAGTGTGGGGGACAGTTTGGTGGTGGTTGAGGTACGAGATGGGGGTGTTGGTGTTGAGGGTGCGGTAGTGGTATTGGAGGGAGGTTATGGGGAGTATGGAGTGGGTGTTAGTGGAGTTGGAGGTATTGCGGAGGTGGGGTTTAGGCCGTTGGGGGTTGGTGTTGTGAGGATGTATGTGAGTGGGGATGGATATCGTGTGTATGAGGACAGTTTGGAGGTAGTTGGTGGTGGTAGGTGTTATGTGAGTAGTGTGGAGGTGGATGATGGGGATGGGTGGGTAGGCAATGGTGATGGTGTAGCTGGATGGGGGGAGCGTGTGGGGTTGGGAGTAGGGTTAAGGAATGGGGGTGTTGGGGATATTGGGGGAGTATGGGGTAAGTTGCGTGAGGTTGAGGGGTGTAGTTTATGGGTGTATGTGGAGATAGACAGTGGTGTTGTGGACAGTTTGGTGAATATAGGGAGTGGGAGTAGGCATCCTGATGGTAATCCGTTTGGTTTGGGTGTTGAGAGGTGGGTGATGGGTAGGGGCTTGGGGGGAGTGGGGGAGGAGGTGGGGTGTTGGATATGGTTGGATGGTATGGGTTGGCATGTTCGGTTTGTAGGTGATGGGGGTGAGCATGCGTACAGGTGTAGTTTGGGGGTGTATGGGGGTATGGTGGGTGTTAGTGGTTATGGTTTGGAGGTTGGTGACAGTTTGGTAGTTGATGTGGGGGTTAGTATAAGTGGTGGGTTGGGTGTAGGAGATTATGAGGATGGGATAGATATGGAGGTTGGATTGGGGGGAATGGTGGAGGTATTAGTTGACAGTGTATATTATGGGGTAGTTGGTGGTAGTGAGGAGGTGGGGTGGTATGAGGTAGGGTTTGACAGTGTGGGTGGAATGGATGGAGTAGGTGTATGGTTTGAGTTGGAGATGGGTGATAGTATAGGTAGTAGGTGGAGTGATTGGGTATGGGTGGAGGTGGAGGATGGGGAGTTGGTATTGGAGCGGTTGAGGTATGATGGTGGGGGAGACAGTTTGGGGTTATATTGTGGGGTGCGTAATGTAGGTGGGGGAGGTTTGGTTGGAGTGGAGGGTAGGTTGCGTGGATTGTGGGGAGTTGAGGTATTGGACAGTGTGAGTTGGTATGGGGATATAGGGGGTGGGAGTTATAGTGAGGGTGATGGTTATGGTGTTAGGGAGTATGGGGATAGTGTTAGGTATGAGTTGGAGTTAGTGGATGGTTATGGGCGCAGGTGGTTGGACACGTTGGGAGTTCGAGATGTGGGTGTGGTGAGTGGGTTGGTTGGAGAGGTAGGGAGTGATTATGTTGATTTGAGTTGGGGGTGTAGTGACAGTTTGGTGGATGGGTATGACATATATCGTAGTGATGATTATAGTGGTGGATACAGTTTAGTTGGTATGGTGGATGGATATAGGCGGTATAAGGATGTGGGGTTGGTGAGTGAGGAGGATTATTACTATTATGTAGAGGGGCGAGATGGTGATGGCAACTTGAGTGAGCCATCGGAGACACTCTGTGTGTGGACTGGCTCCCCACAACTACCAGGATTCCCCATAGAGCTGAGGGGTGCAGCTTTTCCATCGCCTGTTGCTGGGGATGCAACGCATGATGGTAATAAGGAGATATTTATTGGCTCGAAAGGGCTTGAGGTAAGCGGCTTCACCAAGGATGGCAAACTTCTTGACGGATTTCCCTATGAGGGCGAATGTGAGATCTGGTCGTCACCCATTCTCGTTGACCTTGATGGTGATGGTACACTTGAATGCATTTTTGGAGAGGGCAAAGGCAACCACAGACCCAATTGTGCGCGGCTTGTCGCTCTCAACCATGATGGATCTTTTGTCTCGCCAACAAATAATCCAAGGCTTGCCTCAAGTGCACCGGGTTGGCCGCAGGAGGTCCTTAAGCTCATAAGATCCTCACCGGTTGCGTATGACCTTGATGGCGATGATCATCCAGAGATAATGATTGGCATCGAGCCCAATCCTCCAGGTGGGGAGACTTATCCCTTTTACATTTTCGCATACGATGGTAGCGGCTATCTGGAAAGTGGTCCTGAATTTGGCCAGGTTGAGGGAGGTATCTGGGCGACACCTGCTGTTTGCGACCTTGATAGTGATGGCTCCTGTGAGATAATTGTCTGTGATAAGCGTGGGAATCTCTATATCTGGAGAGCCACTGGCGAGCCATATCTTGGTGATTCGACAGCAGTGGTAGCACGGACGAATTCTATCTTTCTTGCTTCACCTGCAGTTGGCGATATTGACGGCGATGGAAAACCCGAGATCGTATGTGTGAATACTAAGGGTGAGGTTTATGCCTGGAACAACGATGGTTCATCGGTGGGCGGCCAATCCGTCCTTGTATCTTTTGGCGATTTTACCCAGTCATCGCCTGCGCTTGCCGATTTCGACTCAGATGGATCCCTCGAGATTGTGTTTGGTGTGGGCAGCGATGACGGCAGCCTCATTCTCATAAGAGGTGATGGGACATCCTATTCAGACAGTTCTAGGATTCTATGCTGGAATTGGCCACTTGGTTCAACTTCGCCAGCAGTCGGTGATATTGACAACGATGGTTTTCTTGAAATCGTAACCTGCAGCGAGCACGGCGATGTGATTGCGGTTAACGAGGATGGGAGCAGCGTAAACGGATTCCCACGCAGGATTGCAAGCTATATTTACTCGAGCCCCATGATAGATGATCTCGATGGTGACGGTGACATTGAAATTGCCGTTGGCGGCTATGATTCACGCTTGCACGTTTGGGATCTAAAAGCCCCCTACGATCCATCCAAACTACCTTGGCCAATGTTTCATCATGATAGATGGCATACAGGTTGTTATGGCTTTGAGCCGCCAGGCGATACGAGAGGACCATCATTTACAATTGCTATGTTTGCTAATCCAGCTGTTGAGAGATCAGTTGACATTTATGTGGTTGCAGACGAGGGTCTGGGCGGATCACCGCGGATCGAAGCAAAGAAGGGTAGCTCAACAGTGCTTGAGGTGACACAAGTTGTTGAGAAGCCACCCGTCTATAGAGCCCACTACGTTCTGGCTCAAGCTATGGCTGAAACAATCTATGTTGAGGCAAGCGACATTTATGGCAATCCTGGAAGCGCACAGCGCATAATAACTCACTCCCAGCTTCACGGCAATATGCTTGTTGCAACAAGCTGGGACAGTTTGGTGATTGCTAGGGTAGCCCGGAGTGATGCGCTAGATGAGATTGTAATAATGCCGATAGATGTTACATACTTTGGCAAATCCCGGGATGTGCAGATGCTTCCTAGCGGCTATAACGTTGCGAAGTTTGGAGAAAATTGCAGGTTGGATTTACTGGTAAAAAATCCTCCTGGTTACAAACTCTTTCGTTATGAAGGCAAGTGGGAGCCTGTTGAGGATCAGCATCTGGTCTCAGGTTGGTTGGTTGCAGAAACAGAGCCTGGCATCTTTGCGCTTGGCATGGGTGATGTGTCTTCACATGCACTGGATATGAAACTGGTAGGAAGCAATCCCTTCAGTGATATTTGCCGACTGAGACTTAGTGTGGCGCAAAAGTCAGAGTTAGATCTTAGGGTTTACGATGTTAGGGGAAGACTTGTCCGCTCCATCTATAGTGGCAAGATAGAAGGTGAGGTCAATCTTGTTTGGGATGGTAGCGATGATTCTGGACATAGAGTTTCGAGCGGCATCTATTTCATAAGAGGCAAAGCAGGTGAGGAGGCTACAACAGCGAAGGTTATACTTGTGAGGTAGGTATGAAACGTTTGGTGATTACGATCGTGGCTTTGGGATTGGGGTGTGGTGGGGGTGGTGGCGGCACGCAACCTACTCCCCAACCACCTTCGATCATAAGTGGTCCAAGTGTTCATAACATAACAGCCACTTCAGCTGAGATAAGGTGGAAAACTGATAAAATATGTGATTCCAAGGTACGCTTCGGGCGCTCAGGCTATGAGGATTCAATCTATAGTGCGCAAATGGTGGAAGATCACAGGCTCGCCATCTCGGGTCTTCTAGCGCTCACAACTTATCACTACAATGTGACATCCAAGGACGCCGGAGGTCTGAGCGTCACATCAGAGGACGGTGTTTTTAAAACCTTAAGCCCTGCCGGTGACTTAGTCGAGGATGGCTGGGACTTTTTCGAATCCGGATCCTATGATTCCGCTCTGGTGTATTTCGGGATGGCCCTAAGCTATGAGCCTGAGAATCTCGAAGCGCTAAAAGGAAAGGGCTGGGCAAAACTTAAGCTTTATGCCTTCGATGAGGCTCGCAATACTTTTGAAACAGCTCTCGGACTTTCTTCCTGCATAGATTGTTTGGCAGGCTTGGTATTTTGCTATCTCGGACTCGAAGCCTATGACGATGTGCTTGAGAAAAGTGAAACATTACTTGAACTTGCTGGTGGGGCATATGTGTTCGAGCATGATACTTCGATCACTGCCAAGGGTATAAGGTATGCACGCGTGCTTGCCTTTGTAGCCCAGGGTGATTTCATGGCAGCTCTCGACGAGGTGAAAATCCTTGACCCGACTGTAAGCCTCAATCCTGATGATCCATCTACCTGGAATGGTCACCTCACTTTTGAAGAGGCTCTCCTTGCCATCATTGAAGCTATGGGCTCGGAGTTGAGAAGCTGCCTCTGACTCTCCGGCACGCTAGGCGCAGGGGTGGGCTGGGCTTCTTGCCTTTCACAAGATTGTTACTCGGCTCAGGAAGGGAAAATAAGGTGAATATCAGGGTGAGCAGAATCTTGCTCAGATCTCGTAACCGCTCAAGACTAAGGATGTTCTCCTGTGCCAGCCTGAGGACATGTCTAACAGCTCGCAATCAGAGTTTGAATCTTCCACCAGCTTGAGTCTTTTAATTCTCCTCGTCGTCACTGTTCGTGAACGACTGTGCCAAGCCAGCACCACGAGATCTGATCATTGGGCTCCTTAGTAAGTCGGGCACCTGTTAGGTAGTGGCCACATTTAGGGCGTTAGGCTGCAGAGACCTCGCTACGGTTTCATGCGGACTTCTAGCTCCGACCCCAAATTGCGCGGTTTCGAGATCTTTAGCTCCACCTACAGGGGTGGCATTTGCTTGACGCGGGAGGCCCTGGTGTGGTATAATGGAGCGTCAAAAGGGAAATCAAGTGCCCTTCCCGAAAGAGCCCGGCGCGACCCCAGGAGGGTAGGCGCAGCCTTGCATGTCGGTGAAGCTCAAACCCTAAGAGGTGTAATCCCATGAATGCAAAAGGCATCTTTGTTAGCTTTGCACTGGCTTTTGTGCTTCCCGTCTGCGCTTTCGGTTATACAGTCAATCTCCACTATGGCTGGAAAACGGAAGATGTGCGGATAAGCGAAAAGGATGGCTTTGACTATCTTGGAGTCAGGGGAGCAATTTTCTCAGACGGGAGTCTTGGACAAGTCTATGATCTAAAACTCATTCCTGAGGGTTATAAGGTAAGCCAATTCAGGATCGCAAGACAGGAGTGGCAGGATCTTGCTGGTTCGTTCCGCATAGGAAAGCTCAATGGGAAGGCAATGGCTCTCATGATGGGCGATGAGGAAGGTGGGCTGGGATACCTTGGGAGTACCAATGCCTTTGGTTTTGCCATTCTCACTGCTGCAGTGAGGCCCTTTAGGTTTGTCGACGGTAAGCTGAGTGTGCTTAAAGCCATGGATGTTGAAATCGAGTGCGAACCCGATCCTGAAGTTCCTAGACCTTTAAGGCGAAGCCACCTCACAGATTCATATCTTCGAAGAGTCATGGGAAAACTGCTCGGAACTGATATTACCTCTTATGGTTCCTGGCTTACTCAGGGGTATCGCGACTGGGTTAGCGAGGCTCCGAGCCCTGATGGAAGTGTTGTCGATTGTGTAATCGTAACATCTGACAGCCTCGCAAGTGTTTTCCAGGAGCTCGCTGCCTGGCATGACAAGCTGGGTGTAAGGACGGTAGTAAGAAGTGTAGAGTGGATAGAAAGCAATTACAGTGGTGCTGATGGGGCTGAGAAGGTGCGAAACTTTCTGCGGGATGCTTATGAGAATTGGGGCACAATCTATGCTTTACTTGGTGGCGCACCTGAGATCGTTCCCATGCGCTATATCTGGACCAATTACTACGGTGGGGAGTTCATCCCGACGGATGTTTACTACGGTGACTTGGCTGGCACGTGGAATGCTGACGGTGACAATATCTATGGTGAGTTTGGGAATAGCCCAGACGATCCTGGCGATGACGTTGCCTTCTATGCACAGCTTTTCACTGGAAGAGCACCTGTAAGAAACTCAGTTGAGGCTCAAGCTTTCGTTGACAAGACCATGGCATATGCCGACGAGGCAGATTCGAGCTTTGCAACATCCGCACTTTTCTTAGGAGAGGTTATCTTTCCTCAGGACTGGCAGCCTGGCGATCCGATTACCCTGGACGGTGGCGACATCTGCGACAGTGCATCTACCTATTTTCCAGCCTACTTCGATACGCTGAAGCTCTATCAAAAATGGGGCAACATGACACGTACATCGTGTATGGATGCCTTTGACGTCGGCTACAATTATAACATAATTGCTGGACATGGCGATGCTTTCAGAATGTCGGCAGCTGAGGGTGACCCACCCTATATTTATGCCGAGGATTTCGATACTTTGAGTAACTACAACCGTTGGGGATTCGTCTACGCACTCAATTGTAATAACCTTGCAGTCGATGTCGATTGTGTCTTCAGGCATTTCCTGCTCAATCCTAATGGTGGTGCTTCTGCGGTATATGCCACGACGCGTTATGATTTTCCCAATGTGGGCCAGTATTTTCTCGATGAGTTTCTTGACCTCGTGTTTAACGCGGGTATAACGCGTCTTGGTGATGCCTGCACACTTCACCATATCAAGTTCATCCCAACTGCTCTTGTCCATGAAGGAGCGGTGCGCTGGTCAGTTTTCACCTATCTCCTTGCTGGTGATCCTGTTGTTCGGTTATGGGTGGATGAGCCTGGGGAGTTTGAGGTGGTTCATGGTGGGAGTTTGAGTGTGGGGGACAGTTTGGTGGTGGTTGAGGTACGAGATGGGGGTGTTGGTGTTGAGGGTGCGGTAGTGGTATTGGAGGGAGGTTATGGGGAGTATGGAGTGGGTGTTAGTGGAGTTGGAGGTATTGCGGAGGTGGGGTTTAGGCCGTTGGGGGTTGGTGTTGTGAGGATGTATGTGAGTGGGGATGGATATCGTGTGTATGAGGACAGTTTGGAGGTAGTTGGTGGTGGTAGGTGTTATGTGAGTAGTGTGGAGGTGGATGATGGGGATGGGTGGGTAGGCAATGGTGATGGTGTAGCTGGATGGGGGGAGCGTGTGGGGTTGGGAGTAGGGTTAAGGAATGGGGGTGTTGGGGATATTGGGGGAGTATGGGGTAAGTTGCGTGAGGTTGAGGGGTGTAGTTTATGGGTGTATGTGGAGATAGACAGTGGTGTTGTGGACAGTTTGGTGAATATAGGGAGTGGGAGTAGGCATCCTGATGGTAATCCGTTTGGTTTGGGTGTTGAGAGGTGGGTGATGGGTAGGGGCTTGGGGGGAGTGGGGGAGGAGGTGGGGTGTTGGATATGGTTGGATGGTATGGGTTGGCATGTTCGGTTTGTAGGTGATGGGGGTGAGCATGCGTACAGGTGTAGTTTGGGGGTGTATGGGGGTATGGTGGGTGTTAGTGGTTATGGTTTGGAGGTTGGTGACAGTTTGGTAGTTGATGTGGGGGTTAGTATAAGTGGTGGGTTGGGTGTAGGAGATTATGAGGATGGGATAGATATGGAGGTTGGATTGGGGGGAATGGTGGAGGTATTAGTTGACAGTGTATATTATGGGGTAGTTGGTGGTAGTGAGGAGGTGGGGTGGTATGAGGTAGGGTTTGACAGTGTGGGTGGAATGGATGGAGTAGGTGTATGGTTTGAGTTGGAGATGGGTGATAGTATAGGTAGTAGGTGGAGTGATTGGGTATGGGTGGAGGTGGAGGATGGGGAGTTGGTATTGGAGCGGTTGAGGTATGATGGTGGGGGAGACAGTTTGGGGTTATATTGTGGGGTGCGTAATGTAGGTGGGGGAGGTTTGGTTGGAGTGGAGGGTAGGTTGCGTGGATTGTGGGGAGTTGAGGTATTGGACAGTGTGAGTTGGTATGGGGATATAGGGGGTGGGAGTTATAGTGAGGGTGATGGTTATGGTGTTAGGGAGTATGGGGATAGTGTTAGGTATGAGTTGGAGTTAGTGGATGGTTATGGGCGCAGGTGGTTGGACACGTTGGGAGTTCGAGATGTGGGTGTGGTGAGTGGGTTGGTTGGAGAGGTAGGGAGTGATTATGTTGATTTGAGTTGGGGGTGTAGTGACAGTTTGGTGGATGGGTATGACATATATCGTAGTGATGATTATAGTGGTGGATACAGTTTAGTTGGTATGGTGGATGGATATAGGCGGTATAAGGATGTGGGGTTGGTGAGTGAGGAGGATTATTACTATTATGTAGAGGGGCGAGATGGTGATGGCAACTTGAGTGAGCCATCGGAGACACTCTGTGTGTGGACTGGCTCCCCACAACTACCAGGATTCCCCATAGCAACCACAAATGTATTCCCATCCTCACCTGTTGTCGCTGACATCGATAAGGATGGCTATAAGGAAATAATAATAGGCAGTAAGGATAAATGTGTGCATGTTTGGCACTATGATGGGACACCCGTGGCAGGGTGGCCTGGGTGCACAGGCGATGAAGTTTGGTCTACAGCAGCCGTTGCCAATCTTGATGATGATCCAGAGCTTGAGATAATCATCAGCTCATACGATGGAGACGTCTATGGCTGGAATGCCGATGGCTCAGGAATAAGAAATCCTGATGGTGTCTTCAGACATGTAGGTGGTCTGTGTAAGTCCCCCCCAGCGATCGACGATCTTGACGGCGATCTTCAGCTTGAAATTGTGGCTACCAATAGCTATGGTCAGGTCTATGTATGGCATGAGGATGGGACAGGTTATCTTCAGCCAAACGGCTTCTTCGCGCAGGGTAGTGGCAATATGGCAGGTTCGCCAACGCTTGCCGACATAGATGGGGATGATGATTTGGAGATAATAGTTGGCTCAACTGGTGGTGATGTCTATGTATGGCACCACGATGGAACTGGCTACCTCCAGCCAGATGGAATCTTCGCCTCATACGGCGGGGTATACGGAGCTCTGGCAGTTGGTGATGTTGACAACAATGGGGATATGGAGCTCGTGATGGTTGGCCTTTACTGGAAAGCTGTTGCTGTCTTTGATCACGATGGCACATTCCATGGAGGCTGGCCACGCAACGTCGACTGTGGTGCTTATGCTTCTCCGGCGCTTGCGGATCTCGATGGTGACGGTAGGCTCGACATAATTGTTGGGACCCATCGTGGAAGCACTGATACGACTGCAAGCATGTACGTTTTCTCCGACAATGGCGAGATCAGACCTGGATGGCCAATAAGCCTAAGGGCAGATTTCTACTCATCTCCCGCTGTTGGTGATATAGACGGTGATGGTGATCCTGACATCGTTGTGGGTTCAACCGATGGGAGAATCTATGCGTGGCATAAAGATGGCACACCTGTCGATGGCTGGCCTCGCAATTTTATGTATGCCTTCTACTCCAGCCCAACTCTGACAGATATAGACAATGACGGTGATGTCGATATTGTGATCGCTGGCTATGATGGCAAGGTTTATGTTTTTGATCTCAGTGCGCCCTACAACGAATCAACAATGGAATGGCCCAAGATCTGTCATGATCTTTTCAATAGCGGTCTCTATCACGGTCCTTCAAAAGCAGGTGTCAACGGCTCTGCACGGTCGCCCCAGAAGTTTATCCTGCAAACATATCCTTTACCCGCAAGAGGCTGCGTCACTATCAAGTTAGGTATTCCCTCACAAGCCTCATCACATGTTGATGTTGACGTTTATGATGTCCGTGGACGCCTTGTGAGGCAAGTCTATAAGGGAGCTCTTGACCCAGGATATCACAACATAACCTGGGACGGCAAAGATGAGGCTGGTAGCGAAGCTGCTAGCGGCATATACTTCATTAAGGCAAATCACATGGGCAAAACACGAAACCGCAAGATCGTACTCGTGAGGTAGCCTGTGAGAGAATTCCGGGCGAGGTCATACGGTAGCGGTAAAATCAAACCTGAGGATCTGGGCTCGATTGGAGACAATGTTGTCATCGAAGACGGCGCTCTCATCTTAGAGCCAGCGTGGGTTTATATAGGCTCGAATGTCTATATCGGTCATTATGCAATCCTGCGTGGCTATTCAGGCAAGAGGCTCGAGATAGGTGACAATACCTGGATTGGGCAATTCTGTTACATCAACAGTGCGGGGGGTGTCAGTATCGGCTCAAATGTGGGTATCGGACCCGGTGTGAAAATAATGTCTTCCCAGCATAGCGAAGAGGGGAGAGAGATACCAGTACTGCTTTGTGAGCTTGAATTCGCCCCTGTAAGGATTGAGGATGGTTGTGACATCGGCATGGGAGCAATCATCCTACCTGGCCACACAATTGGCAAAGGCTCGATTGTTGGTGCGGGAGCCGTCATAACGCACGACGTGGAACCCTATTCGATTGTTGCAGGCGTTCCTGCCCGTAAAATAGGGAGTCGCCCTTAGTTCACTAAGATGGACATCATACGTTAAATCTTCCCAAACTTTGCCCTTTTTTGCATTTCTTCTAGAATTCCCTCCAGAAACAGCTTGACACGTGGAAGAGAACGATGCTAAAGTGGAGCGTCGTGGAGTGAAGTGGAACAAAAGGGAGGGCGAGGTCGTTGTCCAATTTCATCGGCAGTTTCAGGTTTAAAGTCAGTCCCAAGGGGCGATTAAGTATTCCAGCCCCTATCAGGGAAGGACTTGCAAGTGGGGCTGATAAGACCTTCATTATCCTTCCTGGACCTGAAGGCTGCATTGAGGCTTATCCACTTGATGAGTGGATTCGAAGGGTGAAGTATCTCAGAAGTTTGCCTAATCGCAAAAAGGCACGCATATATAAGCGTAAGCTTCTAACCCATGCTGTTATATGCAAGATGGATGCGCAGCATCGCATAATCATACCTGCGGATCTGCTTCGCAGAGCAGGTATTGAAGATGAAGTCCTCATCGTCGGTCAACTCGAGCGACTTGAACTCTGGAACCCTCAAACTTTTGAAAAGCGTGAAGCCGAAGACGATATCCCTCTTGAAGATATCCTTGAAGAAATAGAGGACGAGTTTGACAGACGCAGGCGTGAGGACCGTAGTGAATACTGACCGAACTGACCAATGGGAGCACCGAAATTGGCACGTACCTGTTATGGCAGACAAGATAACACAACTTCTGATAAGACCGTCTACACACATAGTTGTCGACTGTACAGTTGGGACGGGCGGACATTCGCTCGCCATACTCGAGGCGGCCGGGAAGCAAACCATACTGGTGGGGATCGACATGGACGAAAATGCACTTGCAATTGCACGTGAGAGGCTCAAGCCACTCGGAAGGCGTGTGATCCTTAAGAGAGGCAATTATGGAAAGATCACAGAGCTTTTGAAAGATTACTTGGGCAGAGTCGATTCCCTTCTGATTGACTGCGGTATATCTAGATTGCAGATCACTAACTCTGACAGGGGATTCAGCTTCGACCATGAAGGTCCTCTCGATATGAGATTCGATAACGCAGCAAGCATGACAGCTGAGAAGTTGCTTAAGGGCATTTCCTTTGAGGAGCTCAGAAGCTTGCTTTCGCATTTCGGTGAACCTCGTGCCTCATCTATTGCGAAAGCGATTCTTGAGCGCAGGGACAGTGGAAAACTCTCAACCACCTTGGATCTTGCTGGAGCTGTTAAGGCAGTGGTGAAGAGGAAACAAGCAAAGTCGCTTGCAAGGGTGTTTCTCGCAATCCGAGCTTGCGTGAATAATGAACTGGAAAATCTCAAGTCCGCACTCGAATCACTCAAGAATGTGCTAGGCAAAGGTGGGAGGGCGTGCGTTATCACCTATCACTCGGCTGAAGACACTATCGTCAAGCAGGCGTTCAGAAAGTATTCAGGCAAGTGCATTTGTCCTCCTGGCAGTATCACGTGTAGGTGCGGGAGGATAGGGATCTTCAGGCAACTAACTCGAAAACCTTTGGTACCCAGTGCTGATGAGATTCGAGGCAATCCATCCGCACGCAGTGCCAAGATCAGGGTGGTAGAGAAGATGTAGTTTCACATTCTAACCCAGGGGTGCAGGGCGACCGGCTCTTGTGCGTAGGAATCCAATAATGCAAGCGCCGCTTCGAAAGGGCAAAAAAAAAGAGACACTGGGCAGGGCAAAAGGAGTCAAGCGCACAGGTCGGTCGCTCCTGTTTGCAATAACGCTGGTAGCTATCATCGTTGGCTCCAGCTTAATTTATACATCTGAGCGACTCCTTGCGGAGGCAATGGCGCAACATAACCATGTCTTAAAGAAACGCTTGGAGGCAATTCAGAAACGCACTGATTGGCTGACATACGAGGTTACAAAACTTGAGGCTTTTGATCGTCTTACTAAAGGGGCAGCTGAGCTGGGCTTGACGCCTATCGATTGGGAAAGTGTGTATGTCATAAAGAGCCGAGGGGATGAGAAGAGGTGAAACCGAGTAGCATAAAGCTGTTCAGTTTTTTCGCAGGTTTTCTAGCAATCTGTGTGCTCATCGGTGGCTACCTTTTCAAACTTCAACTTCTTGAACATAGCTTCTACAGCAAGGAAGCCGCACGGATGCATATTTTTGTTAGAGAGATAAATGGCAGGCGAGGTGCAATTTATGATCGCAATCTAATGCCTGTGGCTTTGACTCTGCCATGCTATCGCGTTTGGGCTGACCCGTGCCTTCTCGATAACCCCAGAGATGTTGCAGCCAAGCTTGCACCACTTCTTGGGTTGAGAGTAAATAAGGTGGCGCGAGTGTTGGCTGATACTTCAGCACGCTACCGCATATTGAGGCAAAGCGTCGATCCCGAAGATATTGGAGCGGTCGCAAACCTTGGGATAAGAGGCATAGTCTGTCAGCCAGCAGGCAAGCGTGTGAGGCCACTTGGTGATTTTGCTTCAAACGTGATTGGAGCGACTTCCCCAGACGGGGTCGCATTGAGCGGCATTGAACTTTTCGCTGATGAAGTTCTCCGTGGTAAGCCCGGTAAGGAGATTTTTCTCAGAGATGCCCTTGGCCAGATTCGCCCATGTGCAAACTCGACGGTCCAACCACCTTCTCCTGGTAATTCCCTTGTCCTCACAATTGATGCAGAACTCCAATATGTTGCTGAGCAAGCTCTGGAAGAAGCCATCCGCATCAACAAAGCCAAAGCTGGGGGAGTGGTAGTTGTCGACCCATGGACTGGTGAGATACTCGCAATGGCAAGTTTCCCACGTCGTCCCAACTTCCCAGTTGAAGTAACCTTTGAACCTGGCTCTGCTCTGAAGATTTGCACATATTCAGCTGCTCTTGAGACCAACAAGCTCAAGCTCGATGAGATCTTCCACACAAACAATGGAGTTCTTAAGGTAAGCGGTGGCTACATAAGGGATGACCATCCGAAGGATCCTGTGACAACTACTGAAGCTTTCGCCCGCTCAAGCAATGTCGTTGCTGCAACAATAGCTAGACGTCTAGGGCAGCAAACACTTTATCGCTATCTTGTTGCCTTCGGTTTCGGACGTCGCACCGGCATCGAGCTCAAGGGTGAAGCGTATGGCATTCTCAGACCACCTGATAAGTGGTCGAAGCGTTCGCTTGAAACAATAGCCTTTGGTCAGGAGGTAGGTGTGACCGCCGTTCAGCTGGCGATGGCCTTTGCAACAATAGCCAATGGAGGTCAACTTCTCCGGCCGAGGCTGGTCAAGGCAATCATCAAAGATGGTTGGGCTGTCTGTCTTACAAAACCACAGGTGGTAAGAAGGGTAATAAGAAAAGAGACGGCAGCCAAGCTGACACACCTTATGGAAGCTGTTGTCTCAAGTGGCACAGGTGTTCCCGCTCAGATCGACGGAATCCGCGTGGCTGGCAAGACGGGCACGGGGCAGAAGGCTCAAGGTGGTCAGTATCTGAAGGGTAAGTGTTTTGCTGTTTTCGGTGGTTTTGTCCCTGCTGACAATCCTCGTTATGTGTGTACTGTTGTCATCGAGGATCCATCAGGCTGGACATCATATGGCGGACCGGTCTGCGGTCCTGTCTTTAAGAAGATAATGGAATATGCTCTGAGACGCGCAAGAAAGGTAATTCCATCAACAGCAACTGAGTTGGCAGAACTCCCGCTGGACGGGTCTTATCAAGCTTCAACCGAAGCAGCTGATGAGTTTGATCTGGCCTCTACACTCACGCCCGGACGCCAGGAAACCTATCCCTCCGTTTTGGGACTCACTCTCCGTGAGGCTGCTAAGGTATTGGAGCACTGCGGGATCAAATGGCGGGCGACAGGTTCAGGTCTTGTCGTCCGCCAGGACCCGTCGCCTGGGAAGCCCATTGACGGTGAGAAGGTTTGTAAACTCGTAATGGAAACAATTCAATGAAGCTCGATAGGATGCTTGAAAATTTGCCAATGCAGGAAATCGTCGGGAGTATGGATAAGGAGGTCAAAGGCATATCTCTGGATTCAAGAAGGATAGGTCATGGAGATCTCTTTGCCTGTCTTAGAGGAGCCAGCTACGATGGGCATGATTTTGCTCAAGATGCCGTCGCGAGAGGAGCTAGCGTAGTGCTCTGTGATCATAGACTTGAAATCAGCGAGGCTACGCAGGTGATCGCTAGCGATGTTCGAAAGGTGCTTGCTAGGATAGCAGCACGCTTCTACGGAAAGCCATCACATGATCTCAAAGTTGTGGGTGTGACAGGCACGAATGGTAAGACAACAACTGTTCATCTGGTTCGATCAATTCTCATTAGGAGCGGAATAGCTGTAGGCATCATGGGTACACTTGGCCACTGGATAAGCGATGAACCCGAGCGTGATGTCTTTACGACACCTGAGGCTCCTCATCTTCAAAGATATATGAGCAAGATGGTCAAGAAAGGCATGACCCATTGTGTAATGGAGGTTTCCTCCCATGCGATTGCCCTCCGAAGGGTTGATTGTGTCGATTTTGATGTCGTTGCCTTCACCAACCTCAGCCATGATCACCTTGATTTCCACGGCGACTTCGAGACCTATCGTAAGACCAAGATGAGGCTTTTTGGCATTGACGAAGATGACAATGACTACGGCGAAGAGAGAGTTGCAGTTGTCAATGTTACGAACAAAGATGGCAGACAAATCTGTGAGGAAACACCCCTTGAAAAGCTCACATTTGCACTTGGGGAGGAAGCCGCCGTAAAGGGTGAAATAAGCGAGCTGGACTGGCACGGAACACGCATGAAGATCTCTAGCGATGGCAAAACCTTTGAAGTCACCTCCAAGCTGCGTGGAAGGTCAAATGCGGAAAACATCGTTGCAGCATTTGCAATAGCTAGAGCCCTCGGTATCGAGCATGGAACGATTGTGGAGGGTATAGCCTCAATGGAAATCGTTCCCGGTAGAATGGAGATGATCTCGGCGATGGGGAGAGTTGCAATTGTTGATTATGCCCACACACCTGATGCCCTACGCAGGCTCCTCACTGACATCAGATCCTTCGCGCCAAAGCGCATCATCTGCGTCTTTGGTTGCGGCGGTGATCGTGATAGAGGAAAGCGCCCGGAGATGGGAAGGATAGCTTCAGAGCTTTCAGATCTTACAATCATCACATCTGATAATCCGCGGACAGAAAATCCCCATCGTATAATACAAGACATTCTTGAGGGAGTTGTTCCGGGTAAGAATCACTTTGTTGAACCTGATAGAGCTCAAGCCATCAGACGAGCCGTCGAAATGAGCAAACCAGGTGACGTCGTTGTCGTGGCTGGCAAGGGTCATGAAGATTACCAGATCATAGGAAATACCAGGATTCCCTTCGACGATCGCGAAGCTGTAAGGAGTGCATTCGGGGTCAAAGCCAATGCTGAATCTTAGGTTGAAAGACATTGTTGAAATACTCGGAGGTAAGACCGAGTCCAAGGGTGAAGCTCTCGAGCGTGTAGTAACAGGCTATACATTCGATAGCAGAAAAACCCTGCCTGGCAATCTCTTCTTTGCTCTCAAAGGTGAAAAGCGTAACGGGCACCAATTCGTGGGGGATGCTCGCAGTAAGGGAGCAATTGGTGCAGTTGTTGAGCATGAGATTGAAGGTCTACCAGAAGATTTTGTCCAAGTAGTTGTCACTTCGTCTTTAGCCTCTATGCAGAGCCTTGCTGCCTATGTCCGTGATGCAATGACATTTCGAGTTGTTGCCGTAACCGGTTCCAATGGCAAGACCACAACCAAAGAGATGCTTGCAGTTATCCTTTCACAGACATTCAGGGTAAGCAAGAGCCCTGGCAATTTTAACAACCACATCGGAGTACCAATTTCCATTCTTTCAATGGAGTCCGATGATGAAATTCTTGTACTTGAGATCGCAAGTAATCACAGAGGTGAGATAGCTCACCTCGCACGCATTGCCAAGCCTGATGTAGCAATAGTGACGAATGTTGGGCGAGCTCACATCGGGAACTTCGGTTCACTTGAAGCCGTCGCCGCTGAGAAAAGCGATCTTCTCAGGTCGCTCGAAACAGATGGTGTAGGTGTTGTCAATGCTGATGATGCCGTGCTTATGGGATCGATCGCAGACGTTAAGGCAACAATGGTGAAGTTTGGACTCCATAACCCAGTGGACTTTCAAGCCAGGGATATCTCTGTGGATAATGCTGGCATCACAAGATTTGAAATCTCGGGAACGAGGTTCGAGCTTACCTGTTCCGGTTTGCATAACATCTACAATTCGCTTGCAGCTGTTGCAGCTTCGTCTGTTTTTGGGATCAAGCTTGAAGAAACCGCAAAAGCCTTAAGGCATTTTGAGCCGATTCGCATGAAGAAGATGCTTGCCGGTGAGTGGACTATCATCGATGATTCTTACAATTCAAATCCTGATTCAGTAAGGGCTGCCCTCGAATCCCTCTCGGCTGCTCAAGCCGCCAGGAAGGTCTTTATTATGGGTGAGATGCTTGAGCTTGGCGAGACGGCTGAGGCCCTGCATGCAGAGATTGGGAAGCTAATACCAGATATGGGCTTTAGCGTCCTTATCGGTATTGGCAGATTGACTCATTTTGCTTGTGAGCAAGCAAGGGATGCCGGGCTTGCTCCATCTGACATTCACTTCTTTGAAACCAAAGAGGAAGCCAAGCTTCACCTATTTGAAATCCTTGAACCTGGTGACCTTGTTCTCATAAAGGGTTCGAGACTTGCGGGTCTCGAAGAAATCACAAACCTAATAAAGATGGTCGGGGTGGAGGAAAAGAGCTAGCATGTTCTATCACCTGCTTTATCCTTTGAGGGATCACATATCGGTATTCAATGTTTTCAGATACATAACCTTCCGTACAGCCTATGCCACTGTGACCTCACTTGCAATATGCTTCATCTTCGGTCCAGCCATCATACGTGCACTGAGAGAACACAATGTTCTGAATGGAGTGAGAGCCAATACACCTCAACATCATGTGAGCAAGAAGGGAACTCCAACGATGGGGGGCTTGATGATCCTCCTGGCTGTGATAGTTCCTACATTGCTTTGGGCAAATCTTACCAACAAGTATGTACTGCTATGTTTACTCTCAACGTGCTGGCTTGGGGCTATGGGTTTCATCGATGACTACCTGAGAGTTGTTAAGAAGAAACCATCCGGGCTTGTCGGAAGATATAAGATTGCGGGTCAGGCTTTGCTTGGTCTTGTGATAGGAATTGTTTTGCTTCTCTACCCTGACGATCCAGCCTTAGCAACCAAAACAACAGTTCCCTTCTTCAAGAGTGTGTTTCCCGACCTCGGCATTTTCTACATACCCTTTGTTATCCTTGTGATAACAGGCGCTTCGAATGCTGTGAATCTTGCAGATGGTCTTGATGGACTTGCAATTGGCATGTTTGTTTTTGCAGCTGGTGCTTTTGCCGGCATTACCTATGTAACTGGACATTCAAAGTTCTCAAGTTATCTCAATATTCTTTACCTGAGGCAAGCAGGGGAACTCACTATATTTTGCGGCTCACTTGTCGGAGCTTCCCTTGGCTTTCTCTGGTTCAATGCCCATCCAGCTGATGTATTTATGGGCGATACAGGTTCGCTCGCTCTCGGCGGTGCACTTGCCACCGTAGCCATTCTCATCAAGAAAGAGATCCTCTTGGCAATTGTCTGCGGGATTTTCGTTGTTGAAGCTATTTCAGTGATCATACAGGTTGTTGCATTGAGGCTAACGGGCAGAAGGGTTTTCAAAATGGCACCTCTGCATCACCATTTTGAACTCATGAGTTGGTCAGAATCCAAGCTTGTGGTGCGATTCTGGATCCTTTCTGCCTTATTGGCATTGGTGACATTGAGTACTCTGAAGCTCAGATGATCGAAAAACTTATGGAGGCGCAAACCAAGATCTATAGTCCATCGAGACTCAAGCACATGAAGGTGCTTGTTGTCGGGCTTGCCCGTAGCGGAGTTGCTGCATGCAGGGTGCTGAGGCAGTTAGGCTCTATTGTTAAGGCTACAGATATCAAACCCGCCGAGGCACTTGGAAGTATCCCTGAGAAGCTCGACGAGCTTGGTGTGGCTATGCAGCTTGGCGAGCACGGGGTTGAATTCGCCAGCGATTGCGATCTCATAGTTGTAAGCCCTGGAGTTCCTCTTGACATTCCTCTCCTTAAATGGGCGGAGGGAAGCGGCATTCCAATCATAGGGGAAGTTGAGCTTGCCTGGTGTTTGAGTGATGCGAGATTCATTGCTGTAACGGGAACCAATGGAAAGAGCACGACTGTGAGTTTAATCGGGGACATTCTTAGGCTCTCAACTCCTAAGGTTCGAGTTGGTGGCAACATTGGAAATCCCATTTCAGCAATTGCCGCTGGGCTCGGCAGAGATTGGATTGTCGTTGCCGAGGTTTCAAGTTTCCAACTCGACACGTGTATTACCTTTAGGCCTACTGTCTCGGTTCTTCTTAACATAACGCCTGATCACCTGGACAGATATGCTTCGTTTGATGCCTATTTCCAATCCAAGGCGAGGATCTTTGCTAACCAGACACAGGGCGACATAGCAATTGTAAATCTTGATGATCCAAGATGCACTGAGGCTGCTCACGGGGCTAAGTGCAGTAATCTCTTTTTCAGTACTACCCGAGAGGCAGAGGAAGGAGCCTTCATTAAGGATGATACTGTGGTCGTCAGGGTGGCAGATATTGAAAGAGAGATCTTCTCAATTAGGGACTTGAGGATTAGAGGCCCGCATAACCTTGCCAACAGTCTTGCAGCTACCCTGGCGACCATCGTTCTGGATACCGAAGCCTCCCTCGTGAGGAAAGCAATAAGGGAGTTCCGTGGTCTAGAGCACAGGATGGAATTCGTTTGTGAGATAGACGGTGTTGAATTCATCAATGACTCGAAGGCAACAAATCCTGAGGCCGTCAGATTTGCCATCGAGGGCACAGATCGGCCAGTCGTCTTGATAGCAGGGGGTAAGGACAAAGGCTCTGACTTCTCAATCCTGATTGAACCTATAAGAGCCAATGTGAAAGCGGCGGTCCTCATTGGTGAAGCAAGAGCCAAGATGAGGCAAGTTCTCGAAGGCGAATGTAAAATCTATGAGGCAAGGGATATGGTCGAGGCGGTAAGGAAAGCCTACGACCTTGCTCGACCCTTCGGAACTGTACTGCTATCCCCTGCCTGTGCAAGCTTTGATATGTTCGATGACTTTGAACACAGAGGGAAAGTATTCAAGCAAGCCGTTGAAGGCTTGAAGAGGTGAAGCTGTGAAGATGTGGAGTGAAGAGGCAGGAGGCGATCGGATCCTCCTTTTTGCAATCATCGCTCTCACGCTTTTTGGTTTGGTTGTCGTCTATAGCTCGAGCTATGTGATTGCTACTCAAATAGCTGGTTCTGATAGTCCAAGTTTCTTCCTTAGACGTCACATCACAAGGCTAATTCTAGGCTTCTTTCTTCTGCTGATCTTCATGCGCATAAATGAGTACACACTGAGAGCAATGGCGAGGCCTCTTGTTCTTGTCTGCCTGGCTCTTCTTGCACTGACGCTGCTTCCAACGGGACTAAGAGTATGCGTCAGAGGCGCCTACCGCTGGCTGCGTATTGGCCACTTAACATTTCAACCATCGGAGATCGCGAAGATCGCAATTATGCTCTATCTTGCAGATTTCATAGCTCGCAAGGGTGAGAGCATCAGGAGTTTCAAGCGAGGTTTTCTGCCTGGAGCTGTTGTTATAGCGCTTACGGCCGTACTCATCGGGCTCGAGCCAAATCTTGGGACAGCAACAATGCTGGTTCTTATTGGAGTCGTCATGCTTTTTGCTGGTGGTGCCAGGATTTCCCATGTTGCGGCAACAGCCCTTGTTGCGATTGGTTGCATACTTGCTGTCATCATACTTACGGGATACAACTTGAATCGTCTGAGGCCCCTCAGCAACTACCATGTAGCTCAGGCGCGCATAGCTATCGGATCCGGAGGCTGGCATGGCGTCGGAATTGCTAACGGCAACCAGAAGTACCTTTTCGTTCCAGATGCTCATACTGACTTTGTCTTTGCAATTGTTGGGGAGGAGATGGGTCTTATCGGAACACTGGGAATAATGGCTCTGTTCGTGATCTTTGTGTGGAGGGGCTTGAAGGTTGCAGCAAAGGCATCAAGCGTATTCTCCTCTGTGCTCGCTACTGGTATCACTATGGGGGTTGCTGGCTATTTCTGCGTTAGCGCATGTGTCTGTCTTGGACTTTTTCCCACTACTGGGCTTCCCATGCCCTTCATCAGTTATGGAGGAACCTCCTCGATGATGTTGCTTGCAGCATGTGGCATGCTCCTGGGCGCATCAAGACGGAAACCTGAATTCACAAGTTTTGGGGAAGCACGCTGGGAGGCATTGGCAAAATGAAAATCGTGATAGCAGGTGGAGGTACTGGTGGCCACATCTTCCCAGCTGCTGCAGTTGTGGAGTACCTTAAGGCAAGTGGGTATGAAATTGAGGTAAGCCTCGTTGGTACCCGCAAAGGACTTGAGAGACAAATTGCGCCCAGGATTGGCTACACTCCGATGTTCATTCTAGCGAAAGCTCTTCCGAGAAAGCTCGGCCCCGGAATATTGGTATCGTTGCTTGTGACCTTTATTGGTTTCCTTCAGTCGTTGGTGATTCTGGCTGTACATCGTCCCAATGTAATCGTCGCCACCGGTGGTTATGCAAGTGCACCCTGCATTCTTGCAGGCAAGCTCCTGGGCACGCCCATCATCATGATGGAGCCAAATGTCATACCTGGCAGAACAACTCGGCTGCTTGCAGGCTTTGTTGATGAAGTAGCTCTTGGATTTAGCGAAGCAGTTAAGTATTTCAAAAAAGGCACCAATCTGCGTGTAACTGGCATACCAACAAGACTCAGCCTTTTTGACGAGGAGCGCCAAGGTGCAATTGCTGAGCTAGGTCTTGAGTTTAGTCGCAGGACTGTCTTCATATTCGGCGGAAGCCGAGGCGCATCAAGCATAAATGAAGCCTTCCTTGAGGCAGCAAGTCATTTTGAGTACAGGGATGATGTACAGTTCATCGTTCAGACTGGCGAGGCTGACTATGGGCGTATCTCGAGGGAAATTCAATCGAGGAAGATTGTTGCAAAGATCTTCGCTTTCATAGATGACATCGGCAAGGCTTACGCAATGAGTGATATTGTTGTATCCCGCGCTGGAGCTGCCACTATTGCAGAGATAACAGCCCTGGGTTTGCCTTCAATTCTAATACCTTATCCTCACGCGGTCGCTGGGCACCAGCAAGCCAATGCCGATGTGCTTGCAAAGCATGGTGCAGCGATAGTCATACCTGATCGTGAGCTCACAGGAAAACGTCTGGCTTCTGCTATTGAACACCTTTTGAACAATCCATATGAGTTACAACAAATGGCGCAAAGAGCAAGTGACTTCGGAAATCGTGACGCTGCACGGGAAGTTGCAGAGGATATTTTGAGCCTGGTCAAACACAAGGGGAGGCTTTCACGATTGGCAGCCATAATAGGTGAGATATGTTCGGTAAGATAAAGCATATTCATCTGGTTGGAATCGGTGGGACAGGCATGAGTGGTATTGCTGAACTCCTTCTCAACCTGGGATATAAGGTTAGTGGATCAGACATTGCTACCTCAGAGGTGACCCAAAGACTTGTTGCACTTGGTGGAAAGGTGACCAAGGGACATGATGCTTCGAATGTGACTGAGGCAGATGTAGTCGTCTACTCATCTGCAGTAAAACCTGACAATGTTGAGCTGGTTGAGGCAAGAAAAAGAGGCATACCTGTCATTCCTAGGGCTGAGATGCTTGCAGAGCTTATGCGGATGAAGCACGGAATAGCTGTTGGCGGAGCCCATGGTAAAACAACTACAACATGGCTTATTGGGCTGGTCATGGCAGCTGCTGGCCTTGATCCGACGATAATTGTGGGTGGGAGGCTTAAGGCTCTAGGAACAAATGCGAAGCTTGGAGGCGGGCCTTACCTTGTTGCCGAAGCGGACGAAAGCGATGGCTCATTTCTTAGGCTTTCTCCAAATGTTGCGGTCGTTACGACAATCGATGAGGAGCATCTTGACCACTATCGAGATCTTGATGCTATCAAGGCATCATTCGTCGAATTCCTGAACCGCGTTCCTTTCTATGGTGCTGCCGTAGTCTGCCTTGATGAACCCAATATTCAAGCGATAATACCGCGCATCATAAGGCGCGTTGTGACATACGGATTCTCACAGCAGGCTGACATAAGGGCGACTGAGGTTTCACCCGATGGTCTCAACGTTACTTTCAATGTCCGGTTGCGCGAGAGCAAGTTGGGAAGTGTTCTCTTGAGAATGCCGGGAAAGCATAACATCGCCAATGCGCTTGCTGCCGTTGCTGTGGGTCTGGAGCTGGATATTCCCTTCCCAGCCATAAGTGAGGGTATCTCACAGTTCACAGGTATAGCTCGACGCCTTGAAGTAAGAGGGGAGGTCAATGAAATAGTATTCATAGATGATTATGCCCATCATCCAACGGAGATCTCTGCAACTCTTGAAACAATAAAGAGCATGTGGCAGAAGCGGATTTTAGCGGTTTTCCAACCGCATCGATATACCCGCACCAAAGCTCTCTGGGATAGGCTTGGAAGGAGCTTCTACGATGCTGATATGGTTATTGTCATGCCTATATATGCAGCTGGTGAGGAAGTCATTCCTGGTGTCACATCGGAACTTGTTGCTGAGGCTGCAACCAAGAGCGGACATCGTAATGTCGTCTGCCTAGACGGAACTGATGAAGTCATTGATCACCTTTTGAAGATCTTGCGGCCCGGGGATGCTGTGGTGACCCTCGGTGCAGGGGATGTCTGGAAGCTTGGTAAGAAGATCATGGAGAGATTGCAGGGTGAATGATCTTATTGATGAAATGGAGAAAATACCGGGTGTTGCTCTAAGAAGGGATGAGCTTATGTCTCTTCACACAACGCTTGGTGTTGGTGGACCATGCGACTTCATGGTCTGGGTTTCAACAAAACAGGCTCTCAGATCTGTTCTGGAGCTTGCCACGAAGGCTGCGCTACCAATAAGGGTTCTTGGCAGGGGTTCAAATGTGCTCGTGAGGGATGGCGGCATCCCTGGTATTGTCCTGCGCCTGGCTGATGACCTCAACGAGATCATTGTCGAAGGAATTGAAATGCATGCAGGTGCTGGTGCCACTCTTGCTGAAGTTGTCAATCGCGCAACGGCAGCTGGCATCGGAGGACTGGAATTTCTTGCTGGCATTCCCGGCACTGTCGGTGGCGCGGTTGTTACCAATGCTGGTGCAAAGGACACGTGGATTTCAGATCGCTTGAAATCATTTTCAGTCATGACCGAAGACCTTGATGAGATTACCTATGAACCTGACGATGTTCAGTTCGCATACCGCTCTTCAGGCCTTGTGGAGGGATGGATTGTAACAGATGCCATCCTTCGTGGATATGCATGCGGAGTTGATGAAGCAAGGAAGAAGGTTGAGGAGTATCTCACAATGCGAAGACAGAGCCAGCCAACGGGTGAAAAGACAGCTGGATGTATCTTCAAGAATCCACCAGGTGATGCAGCTGGGAGACTGATTGAACTGGCTGGCTTCAAAGGCTATCGCAAGGGTGGAGCTGAGGTTTCAACAATTCATGCCAACTGGATCGTTAACACCGGTGGGGCAACCGCCAGAGAGATCATAGCACTCATAGAGGAGATAAGAAATAAGGTAAAGGAGCTTTTTGATGTGGAGCTTGAACTCGAGATCGAGATCGTAGGGAGAGATTGAAGTAGATGAGCGGAACTAAGCAGCCAGCCATACTTGTAGTGATTGGGGCTTTGATACTTACCTGGAACGCCTCACCTCCAGTGCATGAGACTGTCAATGGATATGCTGTGGAAATCAGGAACGCACTCGGCAAGCGCCTCAGTCCGATTTTGGATCTTTTTGTTGAAGCCTCACCGTCTGGCGATATAGCACCTGCTGGGGAAGCATGGGCACTTGTAGCGACCGGGAGCCTCCTGGTAGCAATAGATTCAACAGGAAGGATTGTCTCTAAGGATGCCGCAGGTGGCACGTGTGAACTTCCGATCTTGACACACTGTGGCATCGCAAGCCCGGGCAAAGATGAGACTCTCGATTCGCCTGAAGTCATTCTCGGCCTTGCGCTCGTCAGCGCACTCAAAGGTATGCCCATAGTTTTTGATCTTGTCTCGGAGATAAATGTTGGGAATATTGCCAACCCTAGGCTGATCCTTTGCGGCGGTGTGGTAGTGGAAGTGGGAAGAGGTGATTACACAAACAAGTTCAGGAGGCTGGCACAGGTCTGGCTCCAATGCTCAAGGCTTGGTGTAGAGGCCAGACGAATTGACTTGAGATTCTCAGCACAGGTTATAGTGGAACCTGCTACCAAGACGACTTGACAGATGGGGGGTATAATCTTTGGCTATGCCTGAAAGAATAATGGGGTTGGATCTCGGAACAACCAAAGTCAGTGCGATCGTTGCAGAGGTTGATAAGAGTGGTGAGCCGACAATCATAGGTGTTGGCAGTTGTCAGTGTGAGGGCATTCGACGCGGGGTCATTGTTGACATTGAAAAGACAGTTTCGGCGATAGAAAGGGCAATTCGTGAAGCCGAGCTTATGACAGATCATGTCGCACGGGCAGCTTTCGTTAGCATCTCAGGAGATCACATCAAGGGGATGAACAGCACAGGATTGGTCGCTGTTTCGCGACCTGATAAGGAGATCACAGAAAGTGACGTCCATCGAGTTGTGGAGGCTGCCCGTGCTATCTCAATTCCTGACGATAGGTATCTGCTCCATGTTATTCCTCAAGAGTTTGTGGTCGACAATCAACGTGGAATTGAACTACCTCTAGGTATGTCTGGAATAAGGCTTGAGGTTCAAGCGTACATAGTCACCTGCTCGAAGACAAGTGCCCAGAATGTTGTGAGGACTGTCAGAAGAGCCGGTATAGATGTGGCAGGCCTCGTCCTTCAACCACTTGCAACGGGACTTGCTGTGCTTACTCGCGAGGAAATGCAGCTAGGTGTAGCTGTTATTGACATCGGCGGTGGAACAACTGACATATCGATTTTCAAGGATGGTGCCATAAGGTATACGTCAGTTGTCGCCCTTGGTGGGAACAATATCACCAACGACCTCGTAATCGGACTTCGCACACCTTTTAGTCAGGCTGAAAACATAAAAACCAGATTCGGTCGTGTCCTTGATTCCTCGAACCTCGATGACACTATCGAGGTCCCCGGGGTTCATGGACGCAGACCACGTAGAGAATCCCTAAGACGGGTTAGCCGCATAATCGAGGCTCGCCTTGAAGAGATTCTCTATCTTGTTGGCAAGCAGCTCTTGAAAAGCGAATATCACAATCTTCTTGGCGCAGGAGTTGTGCTCACGGGTGGAACTTCGCTCCTTAACGGCGTTGAGGATCTCGCAGAAGAGGTTCTTTCGATGCCAGCGAGGGTGGGCCAACCCGAAAATGTAAATGGTTTGAGTGAGTATGTGAGTGATCCAAGAATGTCAACTGGTGTTGGGCTCATCTACTACGCCGCCAATGCAGTAGCGAAAGGGGGTGTCACTCCCGTTGATAGACAGGGACGTATAGGCAATGTCTTCTCAAAGGTCAAGCATTGGGTCAGTACCTTCTTTTAGAGAGGTGAGGAAAAATGATTCAGTTCGAGATTGAGAATGTTGGCAGTGCAAAAATGAAAGTTGTGGGGGTCGGCGGGGCTGGTGGCAACGCAGTCAATCGCATGATCTTTGCGAATCTCGAAGGTGTTGAGTTCATTGCTGTAAATACAGATTGCCAGGCACTTTCACGGTCATGCGCGGCAACAAAAGTTCAGATAGGAAGCCGCATAACCAAAGGCCTGGGTTCAGGTGGTGATCCCGAAATTGGAAAGCGAGCGGCGGAGGAAGATAAGGAGGTGCTTGCAGAAATAATTGAAGGAGCCGACATGATCTTTATCACCGCTGGCATGGGTGGGGGAACAGGGACGGGTGCTAGCCCTATTGTTGCAGAGCTGGCAAAGAGCTCGGGTGCCTTGACAGTTGCAATAGTTACCAAGCCATTTCTCTTCGAGGGCAAAAGAAGGATGCAACAGGCAGAGGAGGGCATCGAAGAGCTCAGGCGTCAGGTTGATACCGTGATCGCAATTCCCAACCAGAAGCTGCTCCAGATCGCTCCCAAAGATACACCTTTGCTTGATGCCTTTGCAATGGCAGACGAAGTTTTGCTTAAAGCGACAAGGGGAATCTCAGATTTAATTACGAAGCCAGGTGAGATAAATCTGGATTTCGCAGATGTGAGGACGATAATGTCAGAGATGGGTGATGCTCTCATGGGAACCGGTTGTGCCTCTGGCGAAGGCAGAGCCAGAGAAGCTGCGACCCGAGCTCTACGCAGTCCTTTACTGGATGACGTTAGCATTGCCGGAGCGAAAGGGCTTCTCATCAATGTAACCGGTGGAACGGGAATGACACTCGCCGAAGTGGCTGATGCCGCCAATACCATTTTTGAAGCCGCTGGGGCTGATGCAAATGTAATATTCGGCACCGCAATCGACGAAGGCCTAACTGATGAGGTTCGTGTAACCGTGATTGCCACAGGCATCGGTAAGGGCAAGCCCCAAAGCCAAGGCCGTATGGTAGCATCTGAGAGGAAGCCAATCGAGGAGGCAAATCCTCTTCAGCAGGTCATAAGGAGGCAGGAGGTACCAAAAATCAATCTCCAGAACAGGCTTTCGCTCAATCCAGGTATAGACGGGGACATCGATACGCCAGCATTCATGAGGAGGCATTGTGACTAGGGGGTAGTCATGTCTCTCCTTGATCGGGTATTTGGAGGAATAAAGAACGATCATTACTCCAAGGGTATGGAATACTATAGCTCTGGCAGGTACGAAGAAGCCATAGCTGAGTTTGAGGAGGTTATCAAATCGACTCGTGATGAGAAAAATCCCTACTATAATCTGGGTGTCTTCTATGCCGCCAGAGCTCGTGCCAACATCGGCTTGCTCCACTATAAGAAAGGTGAGTACGAGCGAGCACTCGGAGAATTTGTAAAGGCTCTTGAGGTTAATCCAGAATATCCTGACCTGCATTATTATCTTGGAATGGTATATGAGAATCTCGGTCGTTACGGTGAAGCTGTGAGTGAGTTGAGAGAGGCCATCCGCATAAATCCCGAATATGTTGAAGCACGCTGCCATCTAGCTATTTGCCTCCATGAATTGGGTGAACAGACGGAAGCAAGGACACAGCTGAGGAAGGCTATTGACCAGGGATTGGAAGTTGGAAATCTCCCTTCTCATCCGGTTTCAGGTAGATACCATGTCCAGAGCCTGGAGTCGCTTCTTGATAATCTCAAAGGTATAATGGAAGAGCGACGGATAACCAATGAGCATACGGATCGCGGCGTTGAGGCTTACAACAGGGGTGACCTCAAAGCGGCCATAGCGGAGTTTGAGGAGGCAAAAAGGCATAAGCCTTCATGGGCGGATGTCAGGGTGAAGCTGGCGATTGTATATCTTGAAAGTGGTAGGGTGGATGATGCAATTGCTGAGCTCTATACAGCTCTCGATATAAATCCCGAATATGTGGATGCTCTCTTTTATCTCGGGAATGCCTATATGCTCAAAGGGCGCTACGTCGAAGCTGTTGAGCAATTTGATAAGGCGTTGGATCTAGCCTCTTACTATCCGGACATCCATTGTTGTAAAGGGCTTGCCCTCTTTAAGATGGGCAAGATGGAAGAAGCCCTTTCCTCGTTTAGGCATGCTCTTGAGATTCTACCGGACTATGCAAAGGCAAAGTACTACAGTGCTGTTTGCCTCTATTTCCTTGATCAGGTTGACAGAGCAAGAAACGAGCTTATGGGAGCCATATCGCTCGATTCGGATCTTGAAAAGGAGATGGGTCTTGCCGGCCATCTTCTCATCGGTCTTGGTGATTACGACGCTGCTGTTGAGATACTTGAACGCTCGGATTACGGAGGTGAACCGAGTGCATCAGTCTATACAACTCTTGGAGTCGCCTATCTGAGAAAAGGTGACTATGACAAAGCATATGAACTTCTACAAAAGGCGCTTGACATCGAGCCTCGTTATGTACCTGCAATGCTTGATCTTGCTGAGCTCTCAAAAAAACGAGGGGATCTTACTTCTGCAGAGCAATATCTCCAAAGAGCCAAAGCCCATTCACCTGGCTTTGCTGATGTTCACTTCAGACTCGGTGAGATACTGCTTGCAATGAACCGCCTAGAGGAAGCAATCGATGAGCTTCAAGAAGCAGTTAAGATAAATCCCAACTTTGTGGATGCCCATCTTGCTCTGAGTTTCGCGCTCAGACAAAAGGGAGAGGAACAAGAGGCTAAAAGACATCTTGATGAGGTCTTGCGAATAGATCCTCAAAATGTTGTGGCATTAGCTGAGAAGAAATCGATTACGATGGATAAGCCATCAACAGGCAAGCAGGGTGCCAAGTAGTCGATCTAAACCACCTTTCGATCTTTCTTCAGTACTCATCTATCCCAATACTGAAGAGGTTGCCTTCGCAAGTCTAGGATTCCTGAAGGTTCTCAACATGCTTGCGACGAGAACCATCCTTGCGGATTTCTGCCATCTGCCCGCTACTAGAGATTCAGGGATTGCTCTCTCAAGAAAGCACCTTCTCACTGGCATATCAACCCATAGACCTGTGCGCTCATTTGACTTCGTTGGCTTCTCACTTTCATATGAGAATGATTTCGCTGCAATACCCAACTTGTTATATGCTGCCGGCATAGAGCCACTGGCCGTGGAGAGGGAAGAGGTCTTTCCCTTTGTTACCTTTGGGGGATTCACTATGGCTTCGAATCCTTTGCCTGTAGCTGATTTTGCAGACGCTATCATAATGGGGGAGGCTGAAGGTATCTTAGAGGAGGTCCTCTCAGTACTTGAAAAAGCCAAGCAGGAGGGTTGGCAGAAGAAGGAGGTTCTCGAGAGGTTTAGATATCTTGATGGAATCTTTGTGCCCGCTTTTGGTGAGTATCGTGTTAGAAGAAGATATGCACCGGTTGAAGACATTGGCTTTAGCATAACGACTCCTGGGAGATCCCACTTTAAGGACATGCTACTTGTGGAGGTTGGAAGAGGATGTGGTAGAGGTTGCCTTTTCTGTTCAGCGGGGAGACTCTATCGGCCTGTACGCTTTAGATGCACTGAGGATCTCGTGGCCGCCGCCACCGGCAGCAAGCGCATAGGGCTTGTGGGCACAGCAATAGGAGATCACCCAGGGCTTACGCATTTGCTTGAGACAATAGTAAATGAGGGCAAGCGAGCTAGCCTCTCATCCTTAAGGCCTGACCAGATAGAACCACACCTGGCTGAGCTTCTTTTTGAAAGTGGTATGAAAAGTATAGCTATAGCGCCTGAGACAGGTGATGATGATCTGAGAGCTCGCATTGGTAAGCCCATAAGAAGGCAGCGCATACTCGATAGCGTTGCAATGCTTGCTGAGGCTGGCATGGCAACAATCAAGCTTTACTTCATGATGGGGCTTCCGGGTGAGCAAGATAGTCATGCTGAAGCCATTGTTGATCTAGTTGACGCTATCGGGAAAGTCAGGGGCAAGGCACGGCTTGTTGTGACAGTCTCCCCATTTGTACCCAAGCCACATACGCCTTTTCAATGGGTGGGCTTTGCTGATCGGTACTCGCTGAGGAAGCGGCTTGCTATACTGAGAGGCATAAACAAGATTAAGGGATGTTCGCTCAGGCCCGTATCAGTAAATCAAGCGTGGATAGAAGCCTCTCTTTCCAGAGGTGAGAGATGGCTCTCAAGGCTTCTCCTTGAAGCCTCGCAATCGCAGCACAATCTGAGGATTTGCCTTGAGAAAAGCGGTGTTGATCCCACCAAAGAGCTTGATATCTCAAAGCCCCTTCCCTGGGATTTCATCAAGAACACCATCCCGAAGAAGAGGCTCGTCAAGATGTATGAGCGCTATATGAGCGTTTAGGGCGCCTTCTCAACCGCTCCTGACTTCAGGCATCTCGTACAAACGTAAAGCTTCTTGATTTTGTTGCCTACCCTTACCCTGACTCTCTGGAGATTGGGGTTCCATCTCCTATTAGTAACGTTGTGGGCATGGCTTATGCGGCTACCAAACAGAGGTCCTTTGCCACAGATATCACATCTTTTGGCCATGCTAGTCACTCCTTTTTTTGGATTCCTCTCAAAACTACCATGCGGCCTTCCCAAAAGCAAGTTCTTATCGTGAATTGGGATTTTTCGGATCCTAGCGAGACCCCCAGCATGTGCCAGTACGGCCCTCTTTGTTGACAATGAAGCGCGCACTTGCTATTGTGCAATAGGAAAAGATAGCTATGGAGGTTGCGTTATGAGAGTTACCAAGGACACGATCATTGAGGACGTGCTTAAAGCTCACCCCAGAGCGATCGAGATTCTTATGAAACACAACCTGGGTTGCATTGCCTGCATGGGTGCGACTCAGGAGTCGATAGAGATGGGTGCCAGAATGCATGGTATCGATCCGGAGCCTATTGTAAAGGAGCTCAATGAGCTCTTCGGTGAGGAAAAGCCGCGAGAAGACTGAGGCTCGTTTATCGCTTGCCTCGGGCCTAACTATCCTGCCAGGCATTGGAGCACGGAGAGCAGATCTTCTTGGCAAGATGGGGATTGATACGATAGGCGATCTGCTCCTCCATGCACCGCGTCGGTATATTGACCGAAGTGCTTTCTCCAGAATTGCCGATCTCAAGGTGAATTCCACGCAGACTGTTGTGGGTAGAGTCGTTCGGGTTGAGACAAAGCTTGCAAAGCAAAAGCATCTGACCATAGCCCACCTTGACGATGCCTCGTCAAGATTGGCTTGTATTTGGTTTAACCAGCCGTATCTTGCAAGGACTTTGAAGGTTGGGACCATCTATGTTGTGAGTGGAAGCGTTAGTTTGAGTCGATTTGGTCCCACAATGTTTCACCCTGAGTATGAGCCTTATGGTGACGAGCTGCTTCATACAGGAAGACTTGTGCCTGTGTATCCGGTCAGACCTGGAATCAGCCAGAAGCAGATGCGCAAGCTCACGAAGATAGCTCTTGATCGATTTGGAAGCCTCGTCAAAGATCTTGTTCCCAATTCCATAAGGAGAAAATTGAACCTGCCAGGGCTTGATAGGGCTCTTTACGAAGTTCACTATCCTGCCAGTCCAAGTGATGCTGAGCAGGCGAGGCGACGCCTAGCGTTCGATGAGGTGCTTCTGCTCCAGACGATCTTTGCCATCTCCAGAGCTCAAAGGCAAGTGAAGAGGCAAGCGCGGCAGCATGACCTTGGAATTGCTCGCATGACCACCTTCCTGCCATTTACCCTGACATCTTCCCAGCAAAGGGCGCTCGAGCTGATAATTGAAGATCTCAGGGGAAACTTCCCGATGCGAAGGTTGCTCCTTGGAGATGTTGGATGTGGTAAGACGGTGGTAGCTTCCCTTGCTGCCGCCTGGGTATGCCTGAATGGAGGACAGGTTGCTCTAATGTGCCCAACTGAGATCCTTGCCGAGCAGCACCTTGAAGCTCTGAGCAGATATCTTTTCCCTTTTGGCATAAGTGTTGCTTTGCTAACTGGGAGTATGATGGCAGAAGAGAGGCAAACCGTCAAAAAGGCTCTCGCTACTGGCAAAATCAAGGCTGTCGTTGGAACTCATGCCTTGCTTGGGGAGAGCATAGATTTCCATGATCTGAGGCTCGTTGTGGTTGATGAGGAACAGCGTTTTGGAGTAATTCAGCGGAGCAAACTGATAGAGAAGCGGCCGGAGGCAGATCTTCTTGTTCTGACAGCAACCCCAATTCCAAGAACTATGGCACTCGCCGTCTACGACGATCTTGATGTAACCCTGATCGATGAGAAGCCACCGGGTGGGGGAAACCATACGACAAGAGTAGTCTCTGAGAGGGAGCGCTCAAGGGTTATTGATGAGATTGTTGCAAGAATCAAGGCGGGGGAGCAGGGATTTTTCATATGCCCAGCACTTGAGGAAGGAAGTTATGGGCTTAGAAATGTACGAAATGTTGCCGCTGAGATGGGAAAACTCATTGGAAAGGATGCCCTGGGAATTCTCACAGGTCAAACCCAAAGGGACACAAGGGCTGAGGTACTCGAGAGATTTGCCTCAGGTAAGATCCGCCTGATTGTTGCAACGTCAGTCATAGAAGTTGGGATGGACATTGAAAGTGCAACTTTCCTTGTTGTCGATCAGGCTGAGCGCTTTGGTCTCAGTCAGTTGCATCAGATGCGAGGCCGTGTTGCCAGGGGAAACAAAGACTCGGTACCCTATTTTGTAGTATCGGATTCAGCCTCGGAGATTGGAAGGCAAAGGGTCAAGATACTTGAGACGACCTCAGATGGATTTGAGGTTGCTGAATGTGATCTAGCGTTGCGAGGGCCGGGTGATCTTATAGGCAAAAGACAGCATGGTATACCCGACCTGAGGTTTGCCAGATTGCCAGATGACACCGATCTCATGCTTGTAGCCAAGGAAGAAGCCTTCACAAGGATCCTTGGTGGAGATTCCTCCGAGGAATGGAGACTCTGGACCGAGGCTGTGCGAGAGTATGTTAAAGGCAACATCGTGATTGTGTAGAAAGGAGGTTCGCAGTGGAGCGCAACGAGGCACTTGAGCTTATAAGAAAACGCGTCGGCAATGAGCGCCTGATAAAACACATGTTGGCTGTGGAAGCGGTTATGAAGGCCTTGGCTAAGCACCTTGGCGAAGATGAGCAGAAGTGGGGTCTAGCAGGCCTTGTCCATGACATCGACTATGATGAGACCTCCAAAGATCCCGAAAGGCATGGGAAGCTTGGTGCCTCCTATCTGCGTGAGCTCGGCTATGACGAGGAGATAACAAGAGCGGTTGAATCCCATGCTGGTCATCTTCCTCGTGAGACCCGGCTTGACAAGGCTCTTTTTGCGACTGATCCATTGACGGGGCTGATTGTTGCTGCTGCGCTCATGCATCCAAGCAAATCCCTCAAAGATGTGACTGTTGAATTTGTGTTGAACCGCTTCAAGGAAAAGCGCTTTGCAGCTGGCGCTGATCGTGATCAGATAAGAACATGCGAGGACCTCGGCTTAAGCCTCGAGGAATTCATCTCTATAGCCCTCAAGGCGATGCAGGATATCTCCCTTGATCTTGGACTCTAATCCTAAGGAGGATAATATGGAACCCAATCGCTTGCTCATTGCTGCCGGCAGATTTCATGGCCACATAGGGCCTTTTCTCGCAATAGGTTTGAGGATGGGGCTAGTGGCAAATGAGATCCTTGGAAGAAGCCCGCTTGATGTCAAAGCAAGCGTCGATGTTAAGCCCAATCCACCAAGGTCATGTGTGCTGGATGGCATTCAGTACACGACCGGTTGCACACTTGGCAAAGCCAACATTATTGTAAACCCTAAGGAAGATGGCATTGTTGCTACCTTCACTCATGGTGAGAAGAGAGTCAGGATAGACCTTCGCGAAGACTTTCTCAAGAGGATGGAAAAGCAGCTCACGGGCAAATCTGAAAAAGCAGTCGTTGACTACGCTTTCCAAATCATGGATACTCCAGAAGGGCAACTCTTTGAGGTATTCCAATGAAGACCCTTTTCATCGCACTGGTTTTCGCTGCCATTGCGGCTCATGCATGGTCGCAACCCGAGGTCTATGTTGCCAGGGTTGAAGGACCTATCGGTCCTGTCGCTGCAAGATATATAAAGGATGCCATCGAGACAGCAGAGGATGCCAATGCATCATGTCTTGTAATAGAGATAGATACACCCGGAGGCCTTGATACATCGATGCGAACAATAATCCAGAGCATTCTTGCATCGAGAATTCCGGTTGCTCTCTATGTCTCTCCCAGTGGGGCGAGATGTGCCTCAGCTGGTGTTTTCATTGCGATGAGTGCAGATGTCGTTGGGATGAGTCCGGGCACTTCAATCGGTGCTGCTCATCCGGTTACTATCGGGGGTGAGCAAGTTGACGAAGAAACGATGAAGAAGCTCGTCAACGATAGCGCCTCTTACATGAAAAGCCTTGCTGCAAAGCGAGGGAGAAATCAGGAGTGGGCGGAGAAGGCTGTGCGTGAAAGTGAAACAGCAACGGCTGAGGAAGCCCTCGAGCTCGGTGTTATAGACGTTGTTGCCTCTGATCTCGAGGATTTCCTCAACCGTATAGATGGAATGAAGGTTGATGAGCTCAAAGGCGGGGAGCTTCATGCGAAGGATGCCGTAATAAGAAGGATTGAGATGGGATTCCGCTACAAGCTCCTTGGAGTCCTGAGCAATCCCAATGTTGCTTATCTGCTGTTGATACTAGGATTCTATGGCCTGTTTTTTGAGCTCTCCAATCCGGGCTCTGTTTTCCCTGGGGTGATTGGTGCAATCTTCCTGGTACTGGCTTTCTTCTCTTTTCAGATGCTTCCCATAAACTATGCGGGAGTGCTTCTCATCCTCCTGGGAATTGCCTTCTTTCTAGCGGAAATCTGGGTCACAAGTGGAGGTATGCTCACAGTGGGAGGTGTTATATCTCTTTTCCTGGGGTCGCTGATGCTTATAGAATCACCAGGACCTTTTCTTAGAATATCCTTCAAGGTTATAATCCCATCCGTCATCCTGACTGCAGCTTTCTTCATCTTCATCGTTGGAGCGGGTCTCAAAGCTCAGCGCAGAAAAGTCGTAACTGGCAGAGAGGGTCTTATTGGTGAGAAAGGTGTTGCGACAACGGATATAGATGGTACGGGACAGGCTTTCATCCACGGTGAGCTCTGGACGGTCGCCAGCTCAGAGAAAATAGCAAAAGGCGAGGAAATCGAGGTCATCTCAGTTGAGGGACTCCGACCTCGCGTTAAGAAAGCCGGCTCCAGCGAGGAGTCGTGAAGGAGGGAGTTTTATGGCATTTATAGCACTGGCTTTCGTTATCATCTTCCTTCTGAGCAACATGATAAGAATTCTAAGGGAGTATGAGCGTGGCGTGATCTTCAGGCTTGGTAGGTTGATAGGAGCTAAAGGTCCAGGTCTAATCATACTCTTTCCTTTTGTCGATCGCATGGTAAAGGTCAGCCTCAGAGTTGTTGTCATGGATGTGCCCCCGCAGGATGTCATCACAAAAGATAATGTCTCTGTGAAGGTCAATGCGGTTGTCTATTTCCGCGTTATGGATCCAAACAAAGCTGTCACCGAGGTTGAAGACTATATGTACGCCACTTCCCAGCTTGCTCAAACCACCTTGCGGAGTGTTCTGGGTGAGGCCGAGCTTGATGATCTGCTTGCCAACCGCGAAAAGATCAATACCGAGCTCCAGCAGATTCTTGACAAGCATACCGATCCCTGGGGAATTAAGGTTTCGACTGTTGAGGTCAAGCATGTAGATCTGCCTGTCGAGATGCAGCGTGCCATGGCAAGACAGGCAGAGGCTGAGCGTGAAAGAAGGGCAAAGGTGATTAATGCACTCGGTGAGCTTCAAGCTTCAGAAAAGCTCTCCCAAGCTGCTGAGATCATTGGAAAGCATCCTGTTGCTCTTCAGCTGAGATATCTACAGACCTTGATCGATATTGCTGCTGAGAACAATTCGACGACGCTTTTCCCGATTCCTATCGACCTGTTCAGGATCTTTGCTGAAAAGTACCAGAAGGAAGGTTAAGCCTGAGTGGAATCGACGGATAGGAGTTTGAGCTCGAAGCGCCTCGAAGCATTACCAGTTTACCTTTTCGAAGATCTCGTTGCCAAGCGGATTGCCAAGGAATCCCAAGGTTACGAGATCATAGACCTTTCGATTGGTAATCCCGATCTAGGCGCGCCAGCGGTGGCTGTCGAGTGCCTTAAGAGACATGCGAGCGATAGTAGCCTTCATGGTTACACACCCGAGCGAGTCATACGCCACTTTAGCGAGCAGGCGAGTGCCTGGATGGTGAGGCGCTTTGGTGTAAGGCTTGATCCTGATCACGAAGTTTTTCCTGTTATCGGGACTAAAGAAGGCCTTGGCCACCTTCCCCTGGCGATTGTCGATCCCAACGATGCTGTGCTTGTCCCTGATCCAGCCTATCCTGTCTATGCAAGTAGTGTTGCTCTTGCTGGTGGAAGAAGTGTTACAATGCCCTTGATCGCAGGCAATTCATACCTTCCTGTCCTTGAGGATTTCAAATGTGAGCAGCCCAAGCTCATCTTTCTCAACTATCCCAATAATCCGACCTCAGCAATTGCAGCAGAGGATTTCTTCTCACAAGCGATTGAATTCGCAAGAACGGCTGGGGCGATTGTCGTCAATGACGCCGCATATTCTGAGATCGTTTTTGATGGCTATGTCTCACCCAGTATTCTTTCAGTGGATGGAGCTACAGAGGTCGCTGTTGAGTTTCATTCGTTTTCAAAAACCTTCAGTATGGCTGGCTGGAGAATTGGCTTTATCGCCGGCTCACGCGAGGTCATTAAGGCACTATCTAAGCTGAAATCCAACCTTGACTCAGGTGTATTTGCCCCCATTCTTCTGGCAGCCTCCGCGGTAATTGAATCTGGTTGGGATGATTACATTGTTATGCTTGAGGAATATGCAAGGCGTAGGAGAATGCTTGTTGAGTCGCTTCGATTGTGTGGTCTCACTTACCATGAGTCGCCTGCCACTCTCTACATCTGGGTGAAGACACCTGGGAATTACTCTTCCTTGGAGTTCGCAGAACTTCTGCTTGAGGCGGCAGGCCTACTTGTTGCACCTGGCAGAGGATTTGGTAGGTTTGGTGAGGGTTATTTCAGAATATCTCTCACATGCCCAACTGAAAAGGTGGAGATAGCTTGCAAGCAGCTCTGTGAGGTCAGTGAGCTTTGGCAGAAATAGACGATCTTGACAGGATTGCTATAAGAGGGATCAATGTTCTGGGCCATCATGGGGTTGACAAGGCAGAACGCCAAGTAGGACAACGCCTTGTCATTGATGTAGATCTCTATCAAAATCTAGAGCCAGCCATAGCTAATGATGATATTCGCAAGACTATAAACTACGAGGCTGTCTGTACCCTTGTTGAGAGGGTTGCTGGGCAGGAGGAATTCCTTTTGCTAGAAAGTCTTGCATCTGAAATAGCAAATAGGATTCTCGAGACCTTCAAGCCCGAAGCTGTAACTGTTCGCGTCAGGAAGATGAATATCCCCATCTCAACAAGGGTCGGCTCTGTTGAAGTTGAGATAAAACGAAGTCGACGAGGATAGAGACTTGAAGACGTGCTATCTTGGTCTTGGTAGTAACCTTGCAGATAGAATAGGCATGATCTCAAGAGCGCTTTGCTGTCTTACGGGAAGTGGTGCATTGGTTCTAAGAAGGGTTTCCAGATTCTATCTTAGTGAGCCTTGGGGCTACCGTGACCAGCCGGATTTCATTAACGCCGTGGTTGAGATTGAGACTCACCTTGAACCCCTCGAGCTCTTGGAGGTTGCCAAGAACACGGAGGTCATAGTCGGAAGGAGACGTCGCCACCGGTGGGGACCAAGGGAGGTCGACATAGACATACTTCTTTATGGCAATGAAATCGTGAAGATCGACGGTCTTGAGATTCCGCATCCGAGGATGTGCGAGAGGGGTTTTGTCCTTGCACCCCTTGTGGAGATCAATTCGCAGCTTGAGCATCCAGCGACGGGTCGCAAATTCACTAGCCATCTTGCCGAGCTTGAAGCTAAGGGAGAAAGGAAATGGCAAAACCTCATTATATAGGGATTGATGGTGTTATTGGAGTTGGCAAAACCACGCTTGCAACCATCCTTGCTGAGAGGCTCCATGCCGATCTCAGGCTTGAGGAAGTGGAAGAGAATCCCTTCCTTTCCAAATTCTACAGTGATATGCGGGCATACGCATTTCAGACACAGTTGTTCTTCCTACTTTCGCGCTATCGTCAGCAATCCGAGCTTACGCAGAGAAGCCTTTTCGCTGAGAAGGTCGTGAGTGACTACATTTTTGCAAAGGACAGGATATTCGCCTACATAAATCTCAACGATGATGAACTGATGCTTTATGAGAAGATTGTTGAGATTCTTGAGAAGAATATCATCTCGCCTGACATCGTTATCTATTTGCAGGCGAGCACGGATGTCTTGATGGAAAGGATCCACAAGCGTGGTAGGCCCTTTGAGAAGAACATGCCTAGAGACTACATTGACACACTCAATCGGGCTTACAATCACTTCTTCTTTCACTATGACGATACGCCCCTGATAATTGTCAATACCGACTCCCTGGATCTTCCACGTTCTGAGGGCGACATAGAGAAGCTTATCGAAATGCTCGAGACCCATACCAAGGGGACCATCTACTATAGCGGAGGGATTGGATAAGTGGAACGCAGGAAGGTCACCGTTCCCAGAATAATCCGAATGAAGCATAAGGCTCAGAAGATTGTTATGCTCAGCACTTATGATTTCCCCCTTGCCAGGCTTGCTGATGAAGCCGGCGTAGATATCATACTGGTTGGTGACACACTTGGCATGGTCGTGCTTGGCTACGAGACTACACTGCCGGTGACTATGGATGAGATGCTGATCCATCTTAAAGCTGTCACCAGAGCTAAGCCAAAAGCATTGGTTGTAGGGGATATGCCATTCATGTCTTTCCAGGCTTCCCATTCCCAGGCGGTTGTCAATGCAGGAAGAATGGTAAAGGAGGGTGGTGCTGACGCAGTCAAGATAGAGGGTGGCCGGTGTATGGCTGCAACCGCAAGGGCGATAGTCGAGGCGAAGATCCCGGTGATGGGACATATCGGATTGACCCCTCAGGCTGTAAGGGTTTTCGGGGGCTATCGTGTGCAGGGGAAAAATGAGACCGCCAAGAACGCCTTGATTGAGGATGCTTTAACTTTAGAAGATGCTGGTTGTTTTGCAATCGTTCTGGAAGCTATTCCCTGGAAGCTCGCTAAGGAGATAACCGAGAAGGTCAAGATACCGACGATTGGTATAGGTGCAGGGCCCTATTGTGATGGCCAGGTATTGGTTTCCCATGACCTACTTGGGCTTTTTGAGCACGTTCCCAGGTATGTGCGCCGCTATGCCAACCTGGCGGAGACGATAAGGGATGCCTTTAGTGCCTATGCGAGGGATGTCCGAAGCGGAGAATTCCCGAAGTTAGAGGAGAGCTATGAAGACCCCGATAATAGTAAAGACAATCAAAGATCTTCGTAGGGAGATAAAGAGGGCAAGGAGAGCCAGAAAAAGAGTTGGCTTTGTACCTACAATGGGCTATCTCCATGATGGGCATCTTGAGCTCGTTCGTAGATGCCGTAAGACCTGTGATACTGTTGTTGTGAGCATATTCGTCAATCCCAAACAATTTGGCCCTGGCGAAGATCTCGACAGATATCCGAGAGACCTCAAACGCGATACCAAACTGCTTACCGAGGTTGGGTGCGACGTTGTCTTTGTACCCTCTGTTGAGGAGATGTATCCTGAGGGCTTCACAACAAAAGTAAGCGTTGAGGGTTTGAAGGATAAGCTCTGTGGGCAATTTCGACCGGGTCATTTCGATGGTGTCTGTTTAGTTGTCCTTAAGCTCTTACTGGCCGTGATGCCTGATGTTGCTCTCTTCGGTGAGAAAGACTATCAGCAGCTTGTGATAATAAGAAGGATGGTTCGGGATCTTGCCCTACCGCTTGATGTTGTAGGTGTCCCGACGGTAAGAGAAAAAGATGGTCTTGCAATGAGTTCCCGCAATCTCTATCTCAGTCCCGAGGAACGAGCTATTGCAACTGCTCTTTATAAGTCACTTGAGCTCGCCCGTTTGATGATACTCGCAGGTGAGACAAGAGCAACGACAATCAAGAATCGCATGATGAGGTTGCTTGTTGATAGTGGTGTATCAAAAGTTGACTACGTCGCTATAGTCGCGCCTGAAACCCTGGAGGAGGTTAAATACGCAGACCGTAGGGTGAGAGTGGCTGTTGCTGCGTGGGTTGGCGGTGCGCGTTTGATTGATAATATAGAGGTGGATCCTGGTGAGGTCGAGGTCAAAAGGTATCGTAGCGGAAACGTTTGTGTGATTCTTGCTGCAGGTGAGGGCAAACGCATGAAGTCGAGCAAGCCCAAAGTGCTTCAAAGCGTTGGCGGCAGGCCAATGATTGAGCATGTTGTCAGTGCTGCAAGACAGGCTGGGCTTGAAGGAATAATTGCAGTTGTGGGGCACGGTAGGCATCGCGTGGAGCCTTTACTACGAAACCTTGGTGTTGACACTGTTGTTCAGGAAGTTCAAAGGGGCACAGGACATGCTGTTATGCGGACCTATCCGTATCTATCGAAGTTGAACGGCAATGTAGTTGTCGTCTCCGGAGACACACCACTTATCAGGGGGCAGACCATTCGTCACCTTCTGGATTTGCATACGAAACATTCGAATGCGATAACATTTGCAACCGCTATAGTCGCAAATCCACAAGGATATGGAAGAGTTGTGAGAGATTCCAGCGGGAAGTTTGTACGCATAGTTGAGGAGAAGGATGCAAGCGAAGAGGAGAAGGCAATAAGAGAGATAAATGCAGGCATCTATTGCTTCAAATCAAGACTTCTTTTCGACGCTCTCCTTCTGGTGGATGCCAGAAATGTGCAGATGGAATATTACTTGCCTGATGCTATTGGAAAGATAATAGCCAGGGGTGGCAGAGTTGAGCCAGTTGTGATAGAGGATCAAACTGAGGTTGTCGGTGTGAATACTCCTCTGGAGCTTGCGGCCGTGAGAAGGCTCTATGCCAGGAGGCGAAGGCTTGAGAATACTAAGTGCGGGTTGGAGAATGGAATACATCCAAAAGGGCGAAAGTAAAGGCTGCATATTTTGCGAGAAACCCACAAGGCCTGATGAGGACAGTTTGATAGTTAAACGCGGAGAGCATGCATTCATTGTTATGAATCTTTATCCCTATACTACTGGACACCTTATGATCGCTCCTTATCGGCATGTGGGTAAGATATCCAGCCTAAACTTTGAGGAATTATGTGAGATTATGCAACTCGCTGCCTGGGCGGAGAAGGTTCTGACAAAAGCTCTTAAGCCCCATGGATTCAATGTGGGGATGAATGTTGGCAAGTGTGCTGGTGCGGGTTACCCTGACCACGTTCACCTCCACATAGTGCCACGCTGGGAAGGGGATACCAATTTCATGCCCGTTGTTGGTGAGACAAAGGTTTTGCCCGAGGTCCTCACGGATACCTATAAGAGGATAATTGATGCCAAAAGGGAGCTAGAAGCTGAGTGAGAATCAGCATCTTAGCCAGATCTCTTTTGCTGAGTGTGATTCTCGTGCTAGGCACATGGTTTACCTTTGTCTTTGTGTCTTTAGAGAAGATTCCCCAATGTGAGGCGACAGTCGTGATTGAGGTTCTCAATGGCTGTGGTATAGAAGGAGCGGCTGAGAAAGCTGCTTCATGGCTGACTAAGAGAGGCTTTGATGTCTTCTTCATCGGTAACGCAGATGACTACGGATACGATTTCACCATTATCGTCGACCGATGCGAGGATCAGAGCAAGATAGATCACCTTGCCAATGCTATTGGCACTGACAGGATTGTGCGCCAGGTGACATCCTCGGCATTTGTCGATGCTACAGTGATAGTGGGCAGGGATTTCAAGCGATGGACTGTGATAGGGCAGTCCGAATTGTGAGCTATGTTTAGTGGAATAGGTGGTTCTGAGATAATTGTTATCCTGTTTTTTGTGCTTTTGCTGTTTGGCTCTAAGCGCATACCTGAGTTCTCACGCGCTATCGGTAAGGCTGTGCATGCTGTGCGTAAGGCTATTGATGAGATACGCGATGAGATTGATCACCCAGATGGCCCCCCCAGACAGGGCTCGGACAAAGCTGGCTAGTAGGCAGAGCCGAAGGTACGATAGTCCTCTATTTTTGCACGCTTCTTTAGTCTATCATACCAGCGCGATATGTATATCTGCTGCTTTGTGTTAAGTAAGGAAAACTTGTACTTCTGCATGTTGGATTCAAAGTCCTGCTCATCCATTGGCTGCTTGTCATCGACTCTTATAATGTAAAACTTGTTAGCTTGTTCAATGATACCGCTGATTTGCCCTTTGTCGAGAGCAAATGCTGTTGCTATCACCGTATTAGCCGATCCGATTCCTGGTACCATCGAATGCCTTCGAAACGGTTCGGTTCGCTTTACCTCAAGACCGTGCATTCTTGCAGCTGCTTCAAGGCTACTACCCTTGCCTATTCGCTGATGAATGTCCTGAGCTATCGAGCGAGCTATCTCTCTTCGCTGCTCATACTTGTAGCGGCGGATCACGGAATCCTTTATCTCCTCAAGGGGTGGGATTGTCGAAGGAATCTTCTCAATGACCTCAACCACATAGAAAGCTTTGGTACCCTCGAAGGGTCCCCCGACTTTGCCCTGCTGAATTTCAAAGATCTTATCGGCATCGCTTTGGCTGAATCCATATGTTGGGCTTAGCAAACTCTTTGGAATGGGATCGGATTCTGAAAGGCTATAGCCTAGCTCATCAGCTGCAACTTTGAGACCCCTCTTCTTTGCAACAGCAACAAGGTCGCCTGCCTTTGTTCTTATTTCATCAAGCGTCAAGGGACTGGGTTCAACTCGGGAGAAAATATATGAAACGCGAGCCTCCTCAACACCATCACGCTTGCGGCGCTCCTCGACTCGGAACACATGGAAACCTGTTTCAGTCCTCACAATATCGCTCATGCTGCCAGGCGAAAGGCTGAAGACCACTGAGTCAAGTTTAGCCTCAAGGAAACCCTTCTTGACCCAGCCCATATCCCCTCCGCTGGATGCTGTCTTCTCATCATCGGAATATTCCTGAGCTATTTCGTCGAATGGTTCACCAGCCTCAATCAAATCATGTGCTTCTTCAATCCTCTGGCGTGCATAATCCACATCCTCGGGACTTGGTTCCTTTGGGAGGGCGCAAAGGCGCAGACGCAATTTCTCAGGCACTCGAAAGTCCTCCCTGTGCTCTTCATAGAAAGCAGCGAGCTGCTCCTGCGAAGGATCAGGTATATCTTGCTTAACATTCATCGGATCTACTACCACATACGAGATTGATACCATTTCTTGAAATATTGCTATTGCTCTTCTCGTCTCCTCGGTTGTCGTACGAACGCATGCCCCAACATACTCACTGATCTTCTGGATAGGAAGATTCTTCCTGAAGTAGGATTCCATCTGGATTGCGAATCTTGGATTCTGAAGCGCTGCCAGATACTTCTGATGATCATATGAGCTATCGGTCTGCAGGTAAGGATTTGATCTGATAAAAGATGGGGGTTGTGTACGTATGGCATTAACCAACTCTTGATCTGTGGGAAAGAGATGTCGCTTTTCTGCCTCTTGCCAAAGGAGGTTGCGCTGAACTATATTTTCCCAAGCGCGCCTGGCGATCTCACGCTCAGTCTGGCTATCGATGTGGCGATTCTGGTTCTGGTATGCTGCCCTGAGATTGTAGAGTTCAGTCCTGTATTCATCAAGAGTTATGCGGTGCTTGCCGACTCTGCCAACAACACCTGCCTCAGGTCCACCACGGCTCTTCAAATTCATGCCCCAAACAAAAACCATGAGTCCAACAAATGTCACAATGACTATCCAAAGAATGGTCTTAGTTTGCTGTCTGAGCTGGGCAAGCATAAATCCCCTCCACAAGTGTATTTTTCTCAGAGATACTAACAACTGGGAAATCTCATAACAAGGGATTTTTCACCTTTGGCCTTGACCCCATTCTCATCCAAGGTGTAGCATGTCTTTGGTTCTTGGAGGGGATCAAGCGTAGATGGGAATTCCATCTGGCTTTTTTGCGCAACAGGCTTTAGAATCGAAAAAGATGTGGAGGACTCTCACTGCCCGCCAACATTGTTTTCGTGCCCAGGCCGGAGGTAGGTACTCCTAAACCGTTTCTCTATGTTACGGAGCTTTATGGTTCCATCAAGGTTTTGACAGGAGAGGGTTCGCTTTACGGTTTCGCTGAAAACGTGCTCAACTGTGAGCCTGACTACAAGATGCCTAGAACGGCTGAGCCAGGTGGTTCTTGCATCGATGCTCTACAGAGAGGATGGCACGTTCATGAGCAAGGTGGTTCTGAAGATGAATCTTGATGGGTCCATACTGGTAGACAATCCCAATCCCAAAAGCTACATCTTTGTGGAAGATCTTAGAAATCCTTTCGGATCAGCATGGCGCCCTTCGGACGATTTGCTGTATGTATCAGACAATGGACCAGCAGTTGATGATCGAATTGCTAAGATACTGCCGGGTGAGAACTCTGGCTGGCCTCGATCGATGAGAACCAATTCTATGTTCATCTGGTGGTATACTCAGGGACCAACAGGTATTGTGATTGCCGCGAATCAGTTTGGGTCTCAACATGAAGATGATCTCTTCGGGCAAGCCTACTTTGAGGGATCATCTAGAGGATCGTGGAGATGGCTGTCGATGCTCGTGACAATGTCATTTATCTAAAGGACTTTGTAAGATACATTGGCAAAGGACCGGTAAGTGTGTGTGGGTTAGCATTTGGTCTAGAGGGATTTTACTTCACCGATTTGCATGGTGAGGCTGGTTTCAAGAGGCTGAAGAAGTCCTACGGAAACATCTGGAAGATAACCAGGGTGAAAGGAGAAGAAAATGGCCAAGGTTGTTGATAGCCAAGAAAGTCTAAGAAAATGTATTTGTGGTGGTTGTCCGACTCATAATCAATGTATGAAAGACAAAATGGAGGGGGCTCTTCTACGCTCGAGGTAAATCTTCATGTCAACTCACGCGCAGCGGCTGTCTTTGTGGTTCATGTCCCGTTGCATCAGATTATGGCCTTGAGAAAATGTACTATTGCGAAATCGGAGCCGCTGAATAACCAGGCTGAGCCTGGCTCGAAAGCGATTCAAAGAAAAAACTTCGTCCGTTGATCTTCACTGACGCTATGCGCCAATGGCTTAAAATAGTCTTGCTTTCATGCTTAGCAGGAGGCTTTCTTGGCTCGAAGCCTCAGGGCAAAGCCCTAAAGGCTCCGCTTGCAGGCAGCATTTGTCCAACATCGAGCTTCGGTAGCTGGAGACCTGGCCACCTCCATGCTGGCCTTGACCTTTCGACCTTCGGAAGGACAGGCATACCCGTTGTTGCAGTTGACTCTTGTTGGCTCTGGCGCATAAGGATCTGGAATGGGGGATACGGGAAAGCCCTCTACCTTCGACTGCCTAATGGAATGGTTGCTGTCTATGGTCATCTCTCGAGATTCATACCTGAGATCGAGGCTACAGTAGAAGCCGAACAGGATTCACTCTGCAAACATGAGATCGAGCTCTACTTTGAGCCTTGGCGCTTCAGATTTGCTCCTGGTGATACGGTTGCTTACAGTGGTGATACGGGTTCAGGACCTCCTCATCTTCATTTTGAGCTCCGTTCGGATGTCTCTTCAAGGCTGAGAATCAATCCCCTTGACGGCTATCTGGATCTCAGGGAATCTCATCGTCCGAGAATCGCTAGCATCTTGCTGGAACCTCTTGGCCCAACCTCTTCGATCAATGGCAATTACAAGCCGATCGAGTTTGATATGGAAGGCATATGTGATACAGTCAGAATCAGTGGGGGTTTTGGTTTAGCGGTTGATGCCTATGATACAACTCTTTGCGAGCGTCTTGTTGGCATTGATTCATATCGGGTGGAGATAGATGGTAATCCAATTTGGAGTTTCAATCTCGATTTTTTCCCATCACCTAAGGCGCATTTTGTTGACGCAATCTATGAGGTTTTCGCTGGCAAAAGATTCGTGAGACTATATGCTGAGCCAGGTCTTGATCTTGAGGGATTCGCATGCTATTCGCAAACAATCTCAAGTGATTTTGATCTTCTCCCTGGCCATCACAGATTGGTTATTCGGGCACTGGATGCATGGGGAAATGCAGATTCGGCTGAGATAGATTTACAGTGCGGAATGTCTCCTGTTATCCTGGCCTATAGGCTTGCTCGCGACACCTTAGGAACAGCCGCAGTCATCCAAGCAAGATATGCTACTTCAATTCGCTTGGGCTTCGCTCAAGGTTTGGATCAAAGCATGGCATCTGGTTCAGGGCCTAAGAAAGCCTGGCAGTGGTTGGACAAAGATCTTGCTCGAGAGGGTTTGCAACGTGTGGTTCTACCTGTCAGCTCTCCAGCAGAGGTTGCCTGTCGCATTACTGGCATAGGAGGGATCAGTTGCGAAGGTGTGCTCTCAACTTTGCCTCGCAGTTCTGATGATATGTGCAAGGTGGATTTTGAAGCTCACCAATCATGGATTGAAGCCACTGCCTCATGTGATGTAGCTCCTCTTTCGCTTCCGGTGATGGTATGGTCCCATTGCGATACAGCAGTAAATACACTTCTTCAGCCGATAGGACGGGGGAGATTCAGGGGGATAATTCCTCTTTCCTCGTGTGATACATTGCTCCAACCTAGCGTCGAGTTTGATTACACAGATGGCAGCATAAAGGTGTCCGAAACATTGAGAATTCTTGCAGTTCTTCCAGGGGGTACAACATGGTTCAGCGATGATGGGATTCTACTGGCACTACACAGTTCAGAGGCCAATCCTCTGAGATTCTTCAAAGTTTCGAGCGATTCAAGTGAACCTTACAGAGGGTTTGCAGGCAGGGGACTACTGATTGAATTTGAGCCGAGGAATGTTTTCTTCCCAGATAGGCTAGGGATCGACTTGAATCTGAGATTACCTGTATCCAACTCGGGAGTCTTTGCGCTCAGGGGCTCCAGACCAGCTTTTCTTGCTTGCCTTGATGAGCAGGGCTCATGCCATCTGACTCTCACCACGCTTGTGCCTGTTGCGATTCTCAAAGATGTCGAACCCCCAAGCATAAGATGGAAAGGAGGCATAGAGGTACGTGATTCTGATAGGAGGGTATTTATCAAGGCTATTGCTAGGGATGAAGGCTCAGGGATTGATGCTGGTTCAATAAAAGCAAGCATTGACAATGAATGTGCGGTAGTAAGCTATGACCCCGATAACGGCACAGTTGAGATCCGCAGCAGAAAGCGCTTGCGATATGGCGACCATCGAATTAGGCTTGAAGCTAGAGATAGAGTTGGAAATCTATCAGCGATTGAGCGGCTGATTCATATAGGTAGGTAGCTTGCCTTGAAATACGCCAACTTTGTCCACTTGCATGTGCATTCCGACTATAGCCTCCTTGATGGTGCGGGTAGAATAGGTGATTACATCAAGCGTGCGCTTGAATTAAGAATGCCAGCTCTCGCTCTCACCGATCATGGTTGCATGTTCGGTGCGATAGCCTTTTACAAACAGGCACTTAAGAGTGGGATAAAACCTATCATTGGGTGTGAGCTATATGTTGCTCCGACTAGCCGCTTTGAGAAGAAGGCAGCACCCGGTGGCGTTTGGGATGGATCCAATCATATAATCCTGCTTGCGAAGAATCTTACGGGCTATCATAATCTCATGAAGCTTTCCTCGAAGGGCTATACTGAGGGTTTCTATTACCGCCCTCGAGTTGATCTCGAACTCCTCTCCCAGCATTCTGAAGGACTCATCGCTCTTACAGCGTGTCTCAAGGGCGTTGTCAGCGAAGATTTAGCTCGCAGCAATTTCGAAGAAGCTACACGCAAGGCAACTCATCTTCTTGATATCTTTGGCAAGGGGAATGTCTATCTCGAGATTCAGCGCCATGGTCTCGATGAGGAAGAACGCATCATAACTGAAGCTCTTAAGCTCAGCAAGCAGCTTGGAATCGGAATGGTTGCGACCAATGATTGCCATTACATCAATAGGGAGGATGCGAAAGCTCAAGATATTCTGCTTTGTATCCAGACAGGAAGGGATTACGATGATCCCAATCGCCTGAGATTTGCAAACGATCAATTCTATTTCAAAACTCCTGAGGAGATGAAAGCTCTTTTTCCTGAAGCTCCTGAGGCTATAACAACGACTGTTGAAGTTGCTGAGAAATGCAATCTTGACTTGGAACTTGGCAAGATCCACCTTCCCGACTTTCCTATCCCCGAAGGTTTTCGTGATGCTGACCACTATCTTGAATTTCTTGCTCGTGAGGGGCTGAAGAGACGCTATCCTGGGAATCCACCTAAGGCCGTTGAGAGACTTGAATATGAGCTTCGAATCATTGAGCAGATGAGATATTCGAGCTATTTTCTCATCATCAAAGATCTTGTCGACGCAGCTCGCACCATGGGGATACCTGTTGGACCTGGCAGAGGATCTGCTGCTGGTAGCATTGTCGCCTATTGTCTTGGCATAACCGATATCGATCCTCTCAAGTTTGGTCTGCTTTTTGAAAGGTTCCTCAACCCTGAAAGAATAAGCATGCCTGACATTGATATCGATTTCTGTGATAAGCGTCGTCAGGAGGTTATCGACTATGTAATCAAGAAGTATGGTAAGGAAAGTGTCTCCCAGATAATCACTTTCGGAACACTCGCCGCTCGAGCTGCTATCCGAGATGTTGGAAGGGTTCTGAGGATACCTGCTGAGGATGTCGATCGCATAGCCAAGATGGTTCCAGCTGAACCGGGTGTAACAATTGATTCGGCTCTTGAGAGAGTACCTGAGCTGCAAGCAGCGGCATCGAGTGAGCGTTTCAGGGAGCTCATTGAGATGGCGAGGAGACTCGAAGGGCTGGCCCGCCATGCTTCTACCCATGCGGCAGGTGTCTTGATAGCTCCGGGCAATCTTACGGACTATGTGCCGCTTTATAGGGGAACAAAGGGAGAAATCGTGACCCAGTACGACATGAATTCCATCGAGGCGATTGGGTTGCTCAAGATGGATTTCCTTGGTCTTACCACGCTTAGCATAGTCCATGATACACTTTCCATGATAAAGGAGCGCCATGGAATCAACCTCGACATCGACAGCATCCCCCTCGATGATGAGGATGTCTATAAGATGTTGAGCAGCAGTCGCACTGTCGGTATCTTCCAGCTCGAAAGCAGTGGTATGCGCGATCTTCTGCGAAGGCTTTGCCCTGAAAGATTTGAAGACATAATTGCCATAAATGCCCTATATCGCCCTGGTCCACTTGGGAGTGAGATGGTTGAGCTTTTCGTAAAGCGAAAGCGAGGAGCTCAAGAGATAGATTATGAGCATCCATTGCTTGAGCCAATTCTAAGGGACACCTATGGAGTGATTCTTTACCAGGAGCAGGTGATAGAGATCGCTAGCCGCTTGGCGGGCTTCACGAGAGGTCAGGCTGATGTTTTGAGACGGGCTATGGGCAAGAAGGAACCTGAGGTGATGGACCGTCAGCGGCGTAACTTCATAAAGGGAGCGATGGAGAGAGGGATTCCAGAGGCGGTTGCTGAAAGAATTTTTAGCAAGATGGCTTACTTCGCAGGTTATGGCTTCAACAAGTCACATAGTGCTGCCTATGCATTGCTTTCCTATCAGACTGCTTATCTTAAGGCCAAGTATCCGATGGAGTTTATGGCAGCATGCCTCTCAAGTGAAATCGGTAATACTGAGAGGATTGTCACCTTGCTCGACGAATGCAGGCGTATGGGTATAGAGGTTCTGCCTCCAGATATAAACGAAAGTGAGGCTGATTTCAAAGTCACTGACAAGGGGATAAGATTTGGGCTCGCTGCTATCAAGAATGTTGGCAAGACTGCAATTGACAATGTGGTTGAGGCTCGCAAGAAGGGAGGACGCTTCAAAACAATTTTCGATCTCTGCGAGCGAGTCGATCTCAGAAGCCTTAACAAGAGAGTTCTGGAGAGCCTTGTCTTCAGTGGTGCTCTCGATTCCCTCGAAGGGCACCGTGCTCAGCTTGTTGCTGCAATAGAGTCTGCTATGGCAGTTGCCCAGAAAGTTCAGAGGGACAGGAGGGCTGGTCAGACCTCTTTGCTAAAGATACTGGAGACCAAGGGCGAGGATGAGGCAATAGCAAGGAGGCTTCCCTTTGTCGAGGAATGGACACTTATGGAGAAGCTTGGTCGTGAACGTGAGGTACTTGGGTTTTACTGCTCGGATCACCCTCTTACAAGGTATCGCCGGGAGGTAGATGCCTTTACGACGACATCAATTGCCGAGGCAAGAAATATGGAGGAAGGAGCCAGGGTCGTTGTTGCAGGAATACTTGGCTCACGGCGGGTCATAATCACCAGGGACGGGAAGAAAATTGCCTTTGTTCAAGTTGAAGATATGACGGGTCAAATTGAGGCAATTTTCTTCGATGAACTCTTCCGAGCCAATGAGAGCCGTCTTGTCTCAGGAAACCTCATCCTTATACTGGGAACCATATCCCGCAGAAATGATGACCAGGCAAAGATAAGGGTGAATGATTTCGTTGAGCTTGACCAGGCCATTGAGCACCTTACTGAGGCGGTGGAGGTTGACATCGATCCTCAGAAAATGAATGAAAGTGGGCTTGAGGTTCTGAGAGGGGTGCTTGAATCATCACCTGGCCAGGTCCCTGTCTCCTTTATTGTGCATAGCGCCAATGTTGGGGCTGTTGTCCTTGAGATCCCCAAGGCAAAGATAAAACCAACGCGGGATGTGGTTGCCATGATTGATGCTGTTGAGGGTGTTGCAAATGTTCAATTGCTCTGGAGAATGCGCAATCGAAGAAGATTGCGCTAAGTGTTGACGCCTAAAGAGCATTCTGGTAGCTTGAGCGGTGTATGGTTCAGGGGGGCAAAAATGAGAGTTTTCGTGGCTATTGTTGTCATTCTTTCCGCTGCAGCCCTTTGGGCTGATGAGTATAGTCCATCTCAGGTTCCTGTTCAGCCGCTCGAGGTTGTCGATGTGCCTACTGCTGGGCTCCTTCCGAGGGGTGGATTCAGAATAGAAGCTGACATCTATGCCGAAGGGGGGGTGCTTGTAAGCCTCGATGTAGGATTTGCCCGCTATTTCACCTTTGGTATCTCCTACGGTGGTGCCAATATCATCGGCAGTGATGATCCAGAGATGAATCCCGAACCAGCGGTCAATCTTAAGGTGAGGATCTTTGAGGAATCTATTCTCCTGCCTGCCGTTGCTCTTGGATTCAATTCCCAGGGCTACGGAAAGTATCTCAGTGACAAGGAGACCTATGGAGAGGAACGCTACCTTGTAAAGTCACGTGGTATCTATGCGGTTGCAAGCAAGAACTGGGATATACTTGGACCATGCTCACTTCACGGAGGCATCAGCTATTCCCTTGAAAACAAGCTCGATAAGGATCCAACAGTTTTCGTAGGCTTGATCAAGTCTTTTGGGAGCGTCATCGATTTGAGAATGGAATACGACTTTGGCTATAACGACAATGAGGGCAAGTGTTCTCTCGTCGAAAATAGAGGTTACATGAATGCTTCTCTTGTCTGGCACTTGAATGAAAACTTCTCACTTGCTATCGAAGCCAGGGACATTATGACAAAGGATCGCGACGTGTGTGGTGAACAGAAAGTCGAGGATCTGAGGAAGTGGAATCGCGGAATATCGATTGTCTATCACGATTTTCTTTAGAGGGTGGTTGGATTGGAGTCCTGGTTAGATTTTGAGAAGCCGTTGCTTGAACTTGAGAAAAAGATCAAAGATCTAAAGGCATTAGCGGATGCTGGCCATCCTGATATTTTGCACGAGGTTGAGAAGCTCGAGCGCTTTGCTGAAAAGAAGCGAAGGGAAACCTATGAGAAACTCACACGCTGGGAAAGGGTTCAGCTTGCCCGCCACCCTTTGCGTCCCTATACCAACGATTACATCAAGATGATAGCTTCATGGTTCTGCGAGCTCCACGGTGACAGACTTTTTGCTGAGGACAAGGCTATTGTTGGTGGTCTGGCAACCATAGGCGATTACAGAGTTGTTGTGATCGGTCAGCAGAAGGGCAGAGACACAAAGGAAAATCTTGCCAGGAATTTCGGAATGCCTCATCCAGAGGGTTATCGTAAGGCATTGCGGCTGTTCAGGCTGGCTGCAAAGTTTGATAAACCTGTTGTTACCTTAGTTGATACTCCAGGAGCCTTTCCAGGCATTGGAGCCGAGGAGCGTGGTCAGGCTGAGGCGATTGCACGCAACCTTTTTGAGATGGCAAGGCTGCCTGTTCCAATTCTTGTTATCGTAATAGGTGAGGGCGGCAGCGGTGGGGCACTCGGGATAGGGGTAGGCGACGTTGTCCTCATGATGGAGTATGCGATTTATTCTGTGATTTCACCTGAGGGCTGTGCTGCCATTCTGTGGGGGGACAGGTCAAAGGCTCAGCAGGCAGCTGAGGCTCTCAAGCTCACCGCTCCTGATCTGCTACAGCTGGGTGTGATTGATGGCATAGTACCCGAACCGACGGGTGGAGCTCACAGGGATCCGAAGACGGCTGCTGAGAACCTCAAGCGGTCGATTATTGAGAATCTTGGGCATCTCACGAGAACGCCAATTGAGACACTCCTAGAGCGGCGCCTCGAGAAATATTCCCGGATGGGAGTATACAAGGAGTAATTTGACTTGACCGTTCGGGGTTTATCATATACATTTAAATCGGTTCCGATCCCTTGCCTCCGCTTTGAGAGGAGGCTATAGAATTGACCAACCGGGCTATAGGCTGTGCCCGGCATTTTTGTAATCGGGAGGATTGGTATGGCACTTGATGAAAAGCTGCTCAAGATTCTCGCCTGTCCCAAGTGCAAGGGTGACCTGGAATACGACGCGGAAGGCTCGCGTCTGTTGTGTCATGCGTGCAAGCTGGCTTATCCTGTAAAGGACGACATTCCAGTAATGCTGATTGAAGAGGCTGAGAGGATAGAAGGCTAATGTGTTCGGTAACACATGTGGCTGCTGGAGCACTGCTGGGAAGCCTTGGGGAAGGGAGATTGGTGGCTTTCTTGATAGGATTCGGATCCCACATACCGCTTGATATGCTCCCCCACATAGACTTTGAGGATTTTCGTTTTGACGCAGCCGTATCGGTTGTCCTGCTTGCAGGGATCTATGCCTTTTCTGGATTTTCACCAGTACTTTGGGGTGCTCTTGGAGCTGTTGCTCCTGATTTTGAGAATCTTCTTTGGAAGGTGGGCGTGATAAGGGAGGAAGGGAAGATTTTTCCGACCCATTCAGGTTTGATAAAGCACGGCAAAGCCGGGAATGCTGGCAGTCTTCAGACTGAGATTGCTATGTCGCTCGTGTCTGCTGGTCTTGTCGCAGTCGCACTTCTTATCGGGGGAAGTTCCAATTGAGAGTTTCAGTGTTACTCACATCTCTTGTTTGTCTTATCTTTATCTGGGTAGGTAGTACCTCTGGCGGCATAAAAGTGGAGAATACGAGTAGCGACGGGCTCGACATGGTCGTTAGTCTCGATGGCATCTCGAATGTTGAAAACAATGATGGGCAATGGGCAGGAATCCGTCTCCCAGGGTTTTTACCGCTTGTGTCGGAGAGCCTTGGCGTAGCCATTCCTGTTAGGAGTGTTCTCGTTGGCGCACCCCCCAATAGTGAAGTAACATATGATATAACAGACGTAACTTCTTATGATATCGATAGATACACGAGCAAAAGATTGCTAGAAAAGTTGGGAGATGTGCTCCAGGTTCTGCCAACAAAGCCAGCTGAGATTATGCGCGATGGATATTATCGCCACCGCCGCTTGCTCGGGGTGAGGATCACACCACTCATACTCGACGAGGGGAGGGGAATCTTGCAAGTCTGCAGGGGATTTCGGATAAGGATTCGATTTGCTCATGATGGGACTAAATCCTACGCCTTGGGTTCTTACCTCCCTTCAAGTGGAGCCTTGAGAGGTGCGATGCTCAACTCACAGCAAGCAAGCAACTGGCTTGTACCCTGGAAGCCTCTTCGTCAGGAAGATGATTACTTCACCAGTTCCCCCAACTGGATCAAGATAAAGGTCGATTCAACTGGAATCTATGCCCTGACAGGAGATGATCTTGAGAATGCTGGTATCGATATCTCCCAGATCGAAGTTTCTTCTCTTCGGCTTTATAGCGGAGGAGGTTTGCCCCTCAGTGAAAGTCTGGCTGACACCAATGCCTCGTGGATGCATCAAGTAGCTCTTAAGGTATGCGATGGTGGTGATGGTGTTTTTGACAGGGCTGATAGCCTCATCTTCTATGGACTGGGCTGGCGAGATTGGGCTGACCTATATGATCCCCATCTAAGTCACACCTCTTTTTACAAAAGCTTCTACTGCTCCTATAATTGCTATTGGCTTACTTGGGGTGGTAGTTTTGGTGAGCCAGCCAACAGAATGCTGTCACGTAGACTCCCTGAGTGTTCGGGTTGCTCCTATTTTGAACCCCAGGTATTTGAGGAGCGCATACACAGGGAGCGTGATCTTTTTGAGATGTTCAGTGTGCGTGCCGAGGATGGGTGGTACTGGTACTACTTGCGTCCCGGTAGCCCATTTACCGATACCTTCAGAATACCTTCACCTGACGTCGGCTTTCCAGCAAGGCTCAGGATAAGGGTGGCGAGCTGGGCTCAAAATCAGTGCAGTGGCGACTACTTCAGAGTCCAATGTCATCTTAATGGAACAAGAGTCATGGATGTATCATGGTCTGCACCTCTCATCGATAGAAACATAAAGGACCTTGATACACTCATCACACTTTCGAGCTCAGGGCAGCAACAGATTGTAATTGAGAACAGGCAGAGTATGGGGCCTCCCTACGGTCATTTAGGTATTTGCGATAGATTGATTCTCGCCTGGTATGAAATTTTCTACATGCGCAGGTTCGAGGCTGACAATGGAAGCCTTTACTTCGATGCACCTGATACAGCTGGCTATGTGAAATATCATTTAAGTGGATTTACTGTGCCCATATATCTTTTTGATGTTACCGACCAGTTCGATGTCGAAGAGCTTACCGGCTTCGAGGCCGACCCGGGGTCTTTTGAAGTTACATTTTTCGATACTTTGAGTGGTTACAGGCGACGCTACGCTGCAGTCACCTCATCCGCAATGCTTAAGCCTATGGAAATAGAGAAGGTTCTTATCACTAACATTCGTTACAGTCCAACTAAAGCCTATTGTGTCGTTACACACCGTGACTTGATCGATGCTGCAAGAACTATTGCTGATTTCAGGGATGGTGAAGTGGTTAGTCTTGATGAGATTTACAATGAGTTTGGTTGGGGATTGCCAGATGCAACTGCGATCAGGGATTTTCTGCGGTGGCGCTATTGGCATGGTCCTTTGAGCTGGGTGTTGCTCCTGGGTGATGCAACCTGGGATCTTAAAGGGCGAAGGGGGCAGGCAACATATAAGAACTATGTTCCTTCCTATGAGCGAAGATATCTACCGCCAGTTGGAGACACCTACAATACAGATGACTGGTTTGCCTATCTTGAACCGAGCTGGCGAGAGAGCCTCGCAGATTTTCCAACTGTCGCTCTATCGCGGTTACCAGCAATATCGCCTGAGGATGCTCAGGCTCTAGTTGAGCGGACCCTTGCCTACGAGGCAAATCCTGAGCCCGGTATGTGGCAGGCTACGGTCATACTCGTTGCTGACGATGACCGCGTCGGTTCAAGCTGTGATGGCATACGTCACACTGATTACGCTGAGGAGCTCGCCGATAAGGGAATGCCACTCCTTTTCAGACAGGTGAAGATCTACCTCACAGAGTATGAACCTGAAGCAACTGGCGATAAGACAGCTGCCAAGAATGATTTCATTGCGAATCTTAACCGTGGTGCTCTTATCACTAACTTCGTCGGCCATGGTGATCCCTCCCGTCTTGCCCAAGAGAGAGTCTTTGAGTCGAGAGACATCGATCTTGTCAAGACTGGCAGACGCCGGACTTTCTTCATAGCCGCTAGCTGCAATGTGAGTAGATTTGATGATCTAGCCAGAATATCAATGGCTGAAGATCTCATCCACCGGACAGAAGGTGGGACAATTGGATCTCTTGCCTCAACCCATCTTTGTAAGGCAGAGCCTAATCAGGCTCTCAACCTAAACTTTCTTCAGCAGCTTTTCCATGATGATTTCCTTGAGTCACCTGTTACCATAGGGGATGCAGTTGCAATCGGTAAGTTCCTTACGGTTGCCTCAGCTCGCAATCACGATCTCTACTGGAGAAACAGTGAAATGTATGCCCTCTTTGGTGACCCGGCTCTCACACTTGCCTACCCACGCTATGGGGTTTCGTTTGTGCAGGGGCTCCCTGACACGCTCAAGCGCAAGGGTACATACAGCATTCAGGCGGTCATAACCTCATCCGGGCAGAGGGTGAATGACTTCGGCGGCGAAGCCGAGATTTTCGTTCGTGAAGCAGAGGATACTTCCGGTTACATTGCTTGCGATGGCCACTTCTTCGACTACGAGCTGCCTGGAGAGGAAATCTTTAGAGGCCAAACTCGTGCCATCGGAGGTGAGATGGGATTCCGCTTCCTTGTCTCTTCGCCGGCACGCCGTGGACCGGGGGCGACTGTGAGATGTTTCGTCACAGATGGCAAGCGTTCTGCGCTTGGGCTCATAGATAGTCTCACAATAGCCGGGGATGCAGAGCTCAGCGATGAACAAGGCCCTGAGATTGAACTCGTTCTTGATGGTCGCACCATTTCTTCTGGTGATACATTGCTTTCAGGAAAAAGCGTTGAGATCCACTTATCTGATAGTAGCGGGATTGCTATCAAGAGTCTTTCACAGATTTATCCGATTTCGGTTGCATTCGATGATGCTGAGAGAGTGAATCTTGCTGATAGTGCCTTTGCGCTTGGCGGCGACTTCACTACGTGGGTTGCCAGTTTTATTGTTCCGCCGCTTAGCCCCGGGTTGCACAAGCTTAGTGTATCGGCTTTTGACAATCTGAGTAATCCTACAACAAGGAACTACGAGATTTTTGTTGGCGAAACCGCCTCTAAGCCTTCTAATTTAGTATATGTGTTTCCCAATCCAGCACGGGATTTCTGCAATTTCATCTGGGAGTACGATACTAACGACGAAGTAGAGATAGAGGTAACAATTATGACGATTTCAGGTAGGAAGATCTGGACGGGTAAAACAAGTGGCTTCGGTCCCTACCTTGAGTTGGTCTGGGATTGTAATGATAGCGAGGGAGATCGTGTATCAAATGGAACTTACGTAGCCTTGGTTAAGGCAAGGTCTTTGGACGGTAGAGGAATAAGGACAACTGATAAACTTGTTGTTACGGTTATGAAGTAGGGGGGTTAAGTATGTTACGAAGTTCACTGATTATCGGATGCCTTCTGATCTTGGTTAGTTTTTCTCAGGCACTTGCTGTCGGCGAGGCAGCTGCACCTTCCCTTATCATTTCACCATCAGCGCGTGCCTGGGGGCTGGGGCAGTCATATGTTGCTGTCGCAGATGATGCTACGGCAATCTACTGGAATCCAGGTGGTATGGCTTTCCTTAAGGGGGTAAACATATCGCTCACCCACAGTCAGCTTATACCGATGTTGGCGAGTGATGTTTACTTTGAATCAGCAAATGTTACCTGGTCTGTACCAAGAATCGGTACCTTTGGCTTTACGGCAATCTATCTCACCTATGGCAAGTGGTGGGAAACGACTCCAGCGGGGGAGCAGGTTGAGGAGCATACGAGCTATGAGTTTGCTCTCGGAGGTTATTATGCTTTCCGCCTTAGTCAGAGGACGGCCTTTGGTCTGGGGCTTAAGGTCTCGCGTGTCTATCTTGCTCCAGCAACTGAGGCTACGGGTTTTGTCGAGGGAGCAGGGTGGAGCTTTGCTGCAGACTTTGGACTCCTTGGCAAGATTGGTGATCGTTTCTCCTATGGTGTTGCCCTTCAAAACCTTGGTCCTGATATGAGTTTCGTCAGTAAGGACGAATCTGCACCTTTGCCTAGAACCCTAAGGGGTGGGATTGCCTTCAAACCCTTTGTTGGAGAAACGTATTCAACCCTCGTTTCGATTGAGGCGACCAAGGCACTAATTGGCCTTGATGAGATCTTCACCAAGGGGAAATTTAGCGAGATGAGTCGTGATGCAACTCTCAACGGAGGAGTAGAGCTCACTGTTGCTAATTTTGTCTCGCCTAGGGTTGGATACATCTACGATCATGATGGCAAGATAGAAGGCTTTACATTTGGTTTCGGAGTACATGTGCCAGTTGGGGGTGGCCTCGATTTTGACTATGCCAGCGTACCCAAGGCTGAGGATCTTGGAAGGGAAAATAAGTTCTCGCTGAGCTACTCAATGTAAAGATCGTGCTAATTGGAAGGGGCTTTGTTGTGAAAATCAGGAGTTTTGCTTTAGCAATTCTTGCGATTGGCTTCAACCTTGTTCTTGTAAGCATTGGCTTTGGCGGTAACATCTATCAGGTTAGGAAGGCATCCCTTGAGGAGCACAAAGACCTCCTTGGTTTGAGGTATGATCGCTGGATAAATGCTCCCGTAAAGGATATGCCCTCGAGGAGGCATCTTCTGAGAGCGAGAGCTCACAAAGGTCCTCAAATGTTGGCTCTTGCTGCTCCTGAAACCATTCGGGTCTGTGCTATCAGAGTGGAGTTTGCAAGTGTTCCAGATCCATCGAAGATAAGTGGAAACGGCGGAAGATTTGACCTTAGCGACAAAAGGCATGAGATTCCCATAGATCCCCCTCCCCATGATCGCAAGTACTTTTCCAAGCACATGGAGGCACTTGCGCTCTACTATAAGGCAATGTCTTATGGGCATCTAGTAATAAAGTCGGAGGTATTCCCGCTTGAAAACGACAGTGCCTATGTGCTTCCCAATGTTGGCGATTACAATCCTGGTGGCGGTATCTCAACATGGACACTCGATGGCCTCGAGCTATTCTTCAAAGATGCCATTACTGTTGCAGATCGGGACCCTGATCTTGATTTCAGAAACTATGATGCCGTAATGGTTTTCCATGCGGGCTCTGATTGGCAGAACGACATTCGTCGGGATAGCCCCTATGACTTGCCTTCCTTCTTCATAACGCTTTCAGACAGTGTTGCTGTCGAGGACAGTTCCTACTTCATAGTTGATGGTGGAGTTGTTCCCGAAACCTCTTCTCAGGACGGCTTCTATAACGGACTAAATGGCGTCGTGGCTCATGAGTTTGGTCATCAGCTTGGCCTTCCTGATCTGTATGATACCCAAACGGGTATTAGCATAGTTGGCTATTGGGATCTTATGGACTTCGGCTCAGGTGTTGGGGTCGTATTGCAGGATACCACAACTGATGAAGCTTACTTTGTAAGTGGCGTAGTGCCGGCGTCGCTTTCGGCATGGAGCAAGATGCAGCTAGGATGGGTGGTACCCGACACAGCCTTCAGCGGGACATATTCGCTTGATGCTATTGAATTGCAGCAGGGCTACCCGGCTTATGAGGTTACTCTCGTACCTCTTAGCTCACGCGAATATTATCTCATAGAGAATAGGCAGCGTGACCTTGATGGAGATGGAACTGGTTATCTCTGGAGCGATCCTAGCGAAGATTCGACCGGGGTAATCTTAGGTCCAGTCAATGCTGATCGCCATTTCAACTATGAATACGATTTTGCTCTTCCCGGCAGCGGCCTGCTTATCTGGCATGTGGATGGGCCATGGACTGATTTTCTCATGCGGTATGACATCGTTAATGCTTTCCCTGAGCGCAGAGGTGTAACTCTTGTAGAGGCTGATGGCATACCCGATCTAGGTGACTTTAATTCCTTCTATTACCTTGGGGGACCTGATGATCCCTTCAGGCGTGGAAACAACGATCGTCTTGCTGATGATACCTATCCCAATAGCCGAACGAAGAGCGGTTGCCACAGCCATGTAGTCATAGACGAGATAAGCGATTCAGGGTTGCACATGTCGTTCAGGGTAGCCCATGCTTATGGTGTAGAGGGCTTCAGTGTTGCCTTAGGTGATACAATGCGATTTGGTGTCCCATCTCTCATTGTCAAGGATGTGGATGGTGACCGCAGGGATGAGATCTATGCTAGCCTTAAGCGCGCTGTCTGGAATGATACGCTTGGGACGGTGATGTGGAAGCGTTCAGAAATCTATGCATATGAGATTGAGGATGGCATGGTAGGTTCAATTGGTGTCTGGCCTCATCGCCTTAAGGGATCACATCCGACTGAGATTACTGCACTTGACTTCGATGGTGATGGAAAAGATGAGATCATTGTCGGGGATGAGACAGGCAATCTCTATGGATTTCTTGCCGATGGGAAGCCTCTCTTTGAGACGAGTGATTCATTGGGCGCTTTTGACAATGTTGAGGGTGGTATCAATGGTGTGCCTGTCGGTGCCGACATAAATCTCGATGGTAGGGATGAAATTCTCGTTGGAACAAACAATGGCTTGCGCATCTACAGCAGTACTCTGGTTGAACCTGAGAATCTTGTTCCCGACGGTGAACACCAGATAAGTCAGCCAGTTATGGTTGGTTCACGCCTTGGTCGGCATGTTGTGGCATACAGTCCCGGCAAGATCTTGGTCTGGGAAGCTGACACGCTTGCAACTTCCCCAGTGCTCACTGAGATCAATAGCATACCTCTGGGATGCGAAGAGGACCCGGGGGATGTCTGGATGGGAGTTTGCGATATTGACCGTGACAGCCTGGGAACACCCGAAGTGGTTGTAGCTGCTGCATCGGGATTTCTCTGGGCAGTTCATCTTGATGGGGGTGAGCTCCCTGGCTGGGGAAGAGCCTATGGTGATAGCATAAAGGCTCCTCCTGCATTTGCAGATATCGATGGGGACGGCTATCTTGAGATCATCCTCGCTGGCAAGGATTTCAAGTCTTGGGCAGTCCTACGGAGTGGAGCCATCGCTCGGGGATGGCCGCAGTCGTCGCAAGGATGTGGATTTCCTGTCTGGAGTGAGATCTTCTACCCAGCTGATTTCACCATTCCTGTAGCCTCACCTGTTGTTGGGGACATTGATGGTGACGATGAACTTGAGATCCTGCAGGGATCGCTTTTCGAATGCATCGTCGGGTGGAATGGTAATGGCGATGGCCTCAGAGGTTTCCCATTAGGTCTGGGTGGAGGGTGTTCCGCTCTCGCACTCGGAGATCTCTACGGAGATGGTAGGATTGAGATGGTTGCGGGTGGCGGTGATGGCTTTCTTTATGCTTTCGTCCATCCTCAAAGCGACATCCTTGAGAATCCAGCCCTTTTACCCTGGCGAACCTCTTATGGCTGGCCGAACCGCAATGCCAGTTACCCGTCTGAGCTTATGCCTCAGCCAGTTGCTTCGCAGGAAAACCTACTTGTTAAGGGTAGCTTCCATGGATTTCCCAATCCAGCAGGGCGCAAGTACCATTCTACTGGTGAGAATCGCGTCAGCTTTGTCTTCGAAACAGATACAGGTGGCTTGGCAACGCTTGAGATTTTCGACATCACTGGAAAGCTTGTCAAACGTCGAACTTATGATGTATCAGGTCTTGGTCCGAAGGTTGAACTTCCCCCCGATGGCCAGGGCATTGATATTGGCGATCTGGGCAACGGACTTTATCTTTGCCGATTGCATCTTGAAAAGGACGGCAAAGAGCAGATTGATAAGTTCAAGCTGGCTGTCAAGAGGTAGGTGAGAGGATGCTTCATTATAGGTTTTGGGTGTGTCTTCTTGGTATGCTTCTTGTGGCAAGCTGCGTGCATGCCACAGATCAAATCGAGTTTCAAGCCAGAGCAAGGCTTATGATTGCCAGACTCGGAGACGAAGAGGTGGGTGGTGGACAGGTGATAGGGCAAGCTTCACCGCGTGAAGACAAATCAGCCGCAAAGGCGATGCTGCTTTCGGCAATCCTCCCTGGGCTTGGACAGATATATGCAGGTGGTCGCAGAGGCATTGTAAGTGGTGCAGCAATGGCTACGGCTGACATCTTCTCCATGTGGCGCTATCTCGTGAACGATGGTCGAGGTGATGACACCAGAAGAGAATATGAAGCATGGGCAGCGTCACATTACAGTGTTGAACGCTTTAAACATTATGTAAGGGATACTGTGGTTGTCAAGAGCGGATATAAGAAGTTCGGACGTTGCACAAATGGATCCCATTATGACAGTTCTGCATGCTGGGATTCGATTGCAGTTGTCTTCCCCCTGGCTGAGGAGCGATCAGGTGCCTTCTATGATCAGATCGGGATGGACGAAATGTTTGTCTTTGGATGGGATGACTGGGATCCTTATGAGATCGATAGCCATGAGGATCTCTGGACAGATTGGACTCCTGCTAAGGGCCTTCCAGATGGTTTGCCATCATCATCTCCCAACAGAGACCATTATAATCATCTTCGAAGCCGAGCTGATGACTTCTACGCAAGAGCTGATCGCTATGCATGGATTATGGTTATAGGAAGGGTTGTGAGCATGATAGACGCTGCCATACTCGTGAAAATCAAGAACCAGGAGATGGCAGGCTGGGGAGGCAATCCCCATCTGGTATTTTGCCCTACCTTTGGGTCAAATCCAGGTTTCAAGGTTAGCCTTAAGATGAGGTTTTAGAATGAAAAGAATATTGTTAGCAGTGGTGGTTATTGTTGTCATGTCAAGTGGATCCCTGGCTGGAGGGCAGAAGAGCCTTAGCAAAGCAATGTTACTTTCTCTGGCGATGCCAGGCGCTGGTGAGCTCTACTTGGGCTATGGAGGTAGGGCGAAGGCGATGTTGGCATCGGAGGCTGCTGTTTGGTGTGCATTCGCTGGCTTCAGAATACAAGGTAACATGCGTAAGGAGAGATACAAGGAGCTTGCAAAGCTCTTTGCCGGCGTTGAGGGTAGCAGAGATGATGATTACTACAGGTTGCTTAGCCTTTATATCTCGAGTGAAGACTATAATATCGATGTGATGCGTGAGGCACGTCAAAGATATCCAAATGACCGGGCGAAACAGCTCGAGTATTTCGAAGCCAATGGTTACTTCGGCGATGATTCCTGGCAGTGGGACAGTCTTGCTCATATGGACGAATTCGAGATGACGAGGACGCGGAGCCGCGAGGCATACAGGAGAGCTGTGCTTACAACGGGTTTTACTGTACTCAATCGTGTGGTGAGCGTGCTCGATGTGTATCTCAGTTTCAAGCTTGACAGGGGCCAGGATAACAGGGGTATAAGTCTTAACTTCAGACAAGTCTCACCGAATAGGTTCACATGTTACTTGTCTAAGTCCTTCTAGATGAGAAATTGGCGGGCATGGCTTTGGCTATTCTTGGCCAATCTTATGATAGTTGCCTGGGAGGTGGAGGCAACTCAAGGTGGAGAGCTTGCCATAAGCCATGTCACCTCGATCAGGTGCCTTGAATCTGACAGCACAACATCGTTCTTGCCAGGCGGTCTGGCTTTTGGACCCGATGGGCGATTCGCAATTGTTGATGCTACAAATTCCCGCATAAAGATTCTTGATCCATTCCTAGGGAATCTCATTCTTGAAATATCATGCCCAAGTGACTTGAAGGGATGTAGCTTTGTCGATGTCGCTATGGATGTATCAGGGATATATGTTTCTGAAAGCACTCAGGGCAAGGTCCTTCGTTTCGATGATCTCGGAAATCTGAGGAATCTTTATGACGTCGGTGAGGGGATAGCAGGAATAGCCCTCGGCAAGGGCGGTCGTATATATGCTGTGTCAAGCCATGATGGTCTCTTGAGGGAATTCCCAATAGATAGCCCCGGTGACTTCATGGATCTCGTCATCGAGGATAGGGAGTGCTATCCAGTAGACTGCGCAGTAATGCCCTCGGGCGAGCTGGGTATAACCGATGCGAGATGGGGAAGCGTCATCCTGGTAAAACCTCTTGGCGCCCAGGCAGGTCGGCTTGGAGATAACCATCTTGAGATTCCATGTGGAATCGCTATCTATGATGAGAAGTACATCTTTGTTTGCGATTCTCAGCAAGGTGAGATAGCCGTTTTCGATGAGGCTGGTAATCTCTTACAGGTCTTTGGGAGGGACTACCTCACTGCTCCGACTTTCGTTGCATGTCGTGATGATGGCTTGATTTGTGTGGCAGATTCCGAGAAGATGGCTGTAGAGGTCTTCAAGGCTTATGAGGTTACATCTGAGTAAAATCATCTTCACAATGCTGGCCTGTGGCTTGGTTGCAGGGGCGGCTGGGGCAGACGAGGTTGACCTTTCGCTCTGGAGAAGCTTCGAGCAAGAAACCGACAGTCCTCTTCACTACCTCTACCTTCACGACACGAGGCTCATTGAAGGCAGTGACAGTCTCTTTGTTAACGACAAGCTCATGGGGCGTGACAAGGACTATGTTCTCGACTATGCTGACGGCATCGTCTATTTCATTGAAGAAGTCCCGGCTAGCTACCGCGTAAGGGTTGTCTACAGGATTGCTCCCCCAGTATTGGTTTCTCGATATCGGCTGCGAAAGGTCGAGGAGCGTTACAATTCGCGACGCTTGCTCGTTGAGAAGCCTATGGTAGGACCTGGCGGTAGCAACTCTTACGATATTCGAGCATCGGGTTCAAAATCGATTAAACTTGAAGCTGGCAGTTTGAGCGATATCCATGTGAGCCAAGCGCTCGATTTGAAGATCAGCGGTAAAGTTAGCGGCGTTGGCATAAAAGCGATTCTCTCGGATCGGGATATGGCGGCTGGAGATATGGGTTCGACGAGCCGTCTTAAGGATCTTGATCGCATCTTCATAGAGGTAAGCGCACAAAATGCCATGGCGAGAGTTGGGGATCTTGAGCTGAAGGAATCGCCTGGAGAGCTTCTGACTATAAGAAGGCAGGGCACGGGCTTTCTCTTCAAGGGGTTTTCAGGTTCAAAATACCTTGCTGCTTCAGGTGTCACAGCAAGAACAAAATCACGAACGGTTGTGATTGCTTTAAGGGAGGGTATTAGCGGACCTTATGCTATACCCCAGGCATCGGGCACATCAACTAGGATCTTGAACAACAGTGAGCAGGTTTTTCTTGATGGCAGGAAGCTCAAAAGGGGGCAGAAAGCCGACTACACGATTGACTATGACAAAGCTGAGATCTATCTCAATCCGAGGATTACGGTGAGGGATGGGTCAAGATTGACCTTAACATATGATGTCGAAAACGAGGCTGACGATCAGCTCTATTACATCACATCAGGATCGGGATTGGGCAAGAGAGCAAAGGTCAACTTTACATATGTGGCTCAGGCAGGCAAGAAGCTCACCCAGGAACCTTCACTTGCCCTTCTGGGGTCAGGGATGACGGGGTGGAAGGATGGGGGAAGATTCGTTGGCATGGGGAAGGGTAGTTACATAAAGGTTAGTACGGATACATGTAGCTATTATCTTTACGTCGGAGAGGGATCAGGCGATTACGATGTAGAGTTTACCGAGGTTGGGGAGGGCAAAGGGACGTACAGCTACGTCTATTCTGATATTTGGCAGAAGTATGTCTACGTTTTCACGGGTTTGGGATCATTCATTGATAGGATACCAGCAACAGATGGATATAGGTCGAACATTTTCCATATGGGTGCATCCTTCGAGCCTGCTCAAGGGCTTAGGATTGAAACCGAACTTGCCCAGGCTAACAGTGGGGATAAGATCGTCGATGAGGACGCGAAAGCTTCAGCGAGGCGAGCATATCGCGTCGTGCTCGAAGGTGAATCGCCTGGTCTTAGCTTGGGTCAACGCAATCTAGGGAGGGTTGGCGTTGGGTTCAGCCGCAGCGTTATTGGCTCCGGATATGACGGTTTGGATCGCCATCACCGTCCAGGCTTCTATGAAAAGTGGGCACAGCAGCAACCTCAAAGAAGCGAAGAGATGGACGAGATCAGTTTTTCCTATCACCTTGGAGAAGGGGTTTCTGCTCTTGCCACCCTCGGCAAGCTCAGGACTGACGAGGCTCTCTCGCAGAGAAAGGGGATAGATGCAGGGCTTGAAATATCACACTTTGCTGTCAAGGTCAAATCATCAAGGATAGAAGTTGAGGGGAAGGATTCTCCTTCGAGCTTTGCTTACGACCTTGTTGGAATAAGGATACCCATTGGAATCGGTGAGCTCGAGGGTGGGCGCTTGTACGATGCCAAAGTGCGCCCTGACAGTGTTTCAAACAGGAGATATGAATACTATGTAGGTTTTGGAAGAAGAGGTTCACTCCTTGAGATCGCTGGTCGCATATCTCATTCGAAACAGCAGAGGTCTTCTAGTCAGGCTTGGATGGATTATCTCGATGACTGGACGGCCAAGACTGATATCAAACTAGCTTTTTGGAAAAGAGCAAATCTCAAGGCGGGTATTGTCCACAGGAGACTTGACTACGGTCCGTCAAGCGATCTTCCAGATACACGGATCACTGCTGCTGATGTCCATGTTGACATGCGCAATATGGGTCCCGTGGGAAGCCTCTCGCTGGACTATGAACTAACCCGCAGGCTCACATCCATCTATGCATGGGAGCTTGTCAAGCTCAATGGGGTTGGGGACTATGACAGTTTGGGGAATTATGTTCCAGGAGGAGGAACCTATGGTATCTTACGCAAGAACGTCGGAAGCGAGCCTGCGAATTATGCATCAATTGGTATGAATCTCGATGTTGGCAGGAGGGCAAATCTGATACCAAAGCGCAATATATTTGCAACTACACGCATAAGGCTTGAAACTGAGAGCAGATCCAAGGTGATATGGGATTACGCCATTCCACTTGGTAGCCAGAGTGACGATATTCTGTCGGCGTCTGCTGATGTGCGCCAGGAGATTGTTTATCGTGGAAAGGGCAGATTTAGCATACGATTTGGTGGGCGCTATCTCTCGAGACTTAATCATCAATATATCGAACGTAGCGATGCAAAGCAAAAGCTGGAATTCTCATCAAAGATAATGGGAGGAGGCCCATTTGCTATACTTCTGAGCCTTGAGGCAAGGGTTGGCAAAACCCAATCGTTTTCCCAGCTTGAATCGCGGATATCAAAGTCTGAGAGGCGTGAGTCAATGGCTTGCATTGGTCTCGAGCGACGTCTGGGTTCATCCTTGAGAGCTCTTCTTGATCTTGAGTTATCAGATGAGAAGCGGCAAAATCCTGACTCATATTTTCTGAGAGCAACAGTTAAGCCAGGTTTAAGTTTGGTTTGGAATGGAATTCGCTGGGACAGCTTTTGCAGAGTGAGAAGGATATTAAGATCAAGGAATGTCTTCACGGTGGGATATCCTTTGGGGGATTCGCTTGAGTGGAATTCAAGATTAAATCTGGCGAGAGGTGGTCACCTTAGCCTGTCTTTTGAATACAATGGTATGAAGATCAAAGGTTCCCCAGCAATTCACAATATGCGTAGTTCGTTAACCGCCACCTTCTAGGTGCAATCTCATGAGATCTATTATCATCCCAACCATACTCTTGCTCAACCTCGCTTTTGCTTGCCATAGTCTTGAAGGAGGGGAATTAGTAGTTGAGGGCAATACTGCATTCGATGATGCAGTGCTCAGGCAAATCGCAGAGAGCGCTAAATGCTCAGGTGACTCGTCTTGCCTTGATTCGATTTGTAGAAGAATTGCTTCTTACTATTGGAATCGTGGCTATCTCGATGCAAGAACCCATTGCAGCGTATCTCGAGATTCGTCTATAAGAGTCAACATCTTTGAGGGTGAAGAATATGTAGTCGACTCTATTGAGCTAAGAGGCACAACAAAGCAGGATTCACTTTCACTCTCCGAACAATTTCAGGATCTTGTGGGGGAAGCATTTGACGGAACGAGGATCCAGAAGCGTATGACATGGCTTCTTGATTTCTATGATCAAAGAGGATATCCCATGGCAAGTATTAGTCCCGAGATCGCCGGTGGGGATGAAAATCGAGTACAGTTACGTTTCATCATTGATAAAGGTCCACTGGCACGTTTGCGTGAAGTTGTCTTTGATGGCCTCAAGCTGACGCGCAAGCAGATATTGCTCGACGAGATGGGGATTAGGGAGGGAGCTCCATTTAATGGAAAGATACTAAAAAATGCAAGAAGCAATCTCTTGGGACTTGGCGTCTTCGAGAAGGTGAGTGAGCCGCGTCTAATTTTTGACAGCATGGACACAAGCATAACTGTTGAGATTGGAGTCATCGAAGCTCCTTCAACCAACCTAACTGGCTATGCTGCCTATTCACCTTCATCGCGTGGATCACTCGTAGGTTCAATCGACCTCGAATTCAGCAATCTTGGTGGGACCCTCAGAAGGTTCCATATCAACTGGGATAAGCCTGGCTATCAGCGCCTCAAGTGGATGGTGAGCTATAGCGAACCCCGGTTTCTCTCAAGACCTCTTTGTGCAAGTGTCGTTGCAGAGTCAGACGTTGCGGATACAATCTACGCTCATCGCAGACTGCTTGTTTCATTGGAATGGCGCAAAAGTGCTGCCGCAAAGCTTGGCCTGGGTTTTCTCCTTGGGGCAAACAAGGACAGGAGCCTTAAGCTTGCCGAGGGGGACTTCAAAGAGAAGGGATTGAAGTTTAGAATCGCATATGATGGCCAATTTCCCAATGTGAATCCTAGATCCGGCTCGAAGTTCGAGATTTCGCAAGAAAGTCTCATCCTCACCTATTCTGAGAATGCGAAAACCCTTCGTCTGGCTCGTTTGCATCTCCTCGGAGGCAATATCACATCTCTATGGGGAAATTGGGTACTTTCCTCAAAGATTTGTTTTGATGGTGTCTTTGTCTCTAATGACATTGTCCCTGCCTCGTATGTCATAAGGATAGGGGGTATGGGTTCCCTAAGAGGTTATGGAGAGGAAGCGCTCACCGGTGTGAGAGTTATCACCGCTACATTGGAGCCAAGGTTGATACTGTCACCAAACTCAAGGTTCTATGCTTTCATAGATGGAGCTTTGCTTGGTAGCTCTCGTGGCAATCTGAGATTCGAATCCGCTCTATTGGGTTATGGTTGTGGCATCATGGCATCGGCAGGCATTGCTCTTGTGAGGCTGGATATCGGACTGGCTCAGCATGAAGCGTGGACAAATGCCAGATTGCATTTTGGAGTCGTAAAAAAGTTTTAGAGAGGCCAAGTTGACTTGATGCACATGGTGGGATATATTGGACTTAGAAAGGATTGTGGTATTCAATCCCGGAGCATACTATGACTCAAATTGAGGCAGCACGATCAGGAAACCTTACTGAGGAAATCAAGCTTGTAGCCGAACAGGAGCGAAGGTCTCCAGAGTTTATTGCTGAGGGTCTTAAGAGGGGGACGATCGTAATTCCTGTTAACCTCCTGAGGAGAGGGCGTTACGCTGTAGGAATTGGTGAGGGGTTGGCTACCAAAGTAAATGCCAATCTTGGCACGTCACCCGATAGTGTCAATCTTGACAGAGAACTTGCAAAACTCAAAGTTGCAATCGAGGCAGGTGCTCACACCGTAATGGATTTGAGCACAGGCGGCGATCTTGCAGCTATAAGAAAGGCTATTCTCGAAGCATCGAGCGTCCCAGTTGGTACAGTACCTATCTATGAGGCTGCAGTCCGCGTTGCACGCTCACGTCGTTCGATTGTTGAGATGAAAGAGGATGAACTCTTCGAGGTGATAGAGGATCATCTCAAGTCGGGTGTTGATTTTGTCACTGTGCATTGCGGCGTAACACGCTCTGTCTTAAGACAGCTTAAAGAGTGTGGTCGCTTGACTGATGTGGTTAGCCGCGGGGGATCATTCGTTCTCGAGTGGATCTATTACAATGAGAAAGAAAACCCACTGTATGAGCGCTATGATGACTTGCTTGATCTAGCCAAGACATATGATGCAACCTTGAGCCTTGGTGACGGCTTGAGGCCTGGTTCGATAGCGGATGCAACTGATCTTGTCCAGATTGGCGAGATGGTTGTGATAGGAGAGCTTGTTGCGAGAGCTCGCAAGGCTGGTGTCCAGGTGATGGTTGAGGGCCCTGGCCATGTGCCACTCAACGAAGTTGAATCCAATGTGATCCTTGAAAAGAAGGTGTGCAAGGGAGCTCCTTTCTATGTTCTGGGTCCTCTGGTTACCGACATCGCGGCAGGGTATGATCATGTTGCTGGTGCAATTGGTGGCGCTGTAGCAGCTGCAGCCGGAGCTGACTTTCTCTGCTATGTTACACCCTCCGAACACCTGAGACTTCCTGATGTTGATGATGTGAGGGAGGGCGTGATAGCAACACGAATTGCTGCTCACGTTGGCGATATTGTCAAGGGTATTCCTGGCGCTAGTGAGTGGGACCACTCCATGTCTGAGGCTCGGAAGGCTCTTGATTGGGACCGCATGCTTCGATTGGCAATTGATCCCGAGCGTGCGACCAAGCTTAGGAAAAGTTCCATGCCTAAGGATAGTGAGATATGCACCATGTGTGGTGAATACTGTGCTATGAAGAAGGTCAAAGGTGTGCTTGGCGAGGAGAGATAAAAACCAAGTGAGGTGATTGGTCTTGGAGAAGATCACAGGCTACCGTGAGGTGAGAGCTCCTCGAGGTACAGAGATAACCTGCAAGAGCTGGCAGCAAGAGGCAGCCATGCGCATGTTGATGAATAATCTGGATCCTGATGTTGCCGAAAAGCCACAGGAGCTTATCGTTTATGGCGGTTGTGGCAAAGCCGCACGTAACTGGGAATGTTTTGAGGCAATAGTGAGAAGCTTACGTGAGTTGGAGAATGATGAGACTCTTCTTGTGCAGTCCGGCAAGCCTGTTGCAATTTTCAAGACCCACAAGATGGCGCCGCGGGTTCTCATCGCAAATTCGCTTCTGGTACCAGCCTGGGCAACCTGGGATAATTTCTGGGAACTCGAACGCAAGGGTCTCATAATGTTTGGTCAGATGACAGCGGGAAGCTGGATATACATTGGCACTCAGGGCATCCTTCAGGGTACTTATGAAACGCTTGCAGAGGTAGCGCGTCAGCATTTTGGCGGTTCACTTCGTGGGAGATTCGTACTTACGGCTGGAATGGGGGGTATGGGTGGAGCGCAGCCGCTTGCAGTGACAATGAATGAGGGTGTATGTCTCGACGTGGAGGTCGACCGTTCCCGCATCGAACGCAGACTCAGGACTGGCTACTGTGACATGATGACTGAGAGCCTCGATGAGGCGATAGGTCTTGTAAAAGAGGCTCTCGAGAAGAGAATTCCAAGGTCCATCGGACTTGTCGGCAATGCGGCTGATACCCATCCGGAGCTTCTCAAACAGGGCATCATACCTGATATAGTCACTGACCAGACATCAGCTCATGACCCTTTTGGCGGTTACGTTCCGAACGGTATCAGTCTGGCTGAGGCTTTGGAATTGCGTGAGCATGATCCCAGGGAATATGTCAGACGTGCCATGAACTCAATCGCCATCCATTGCAAGGCAATGCTGGGATTCAAAGACAAGGGATCGGTTGTTTTTGACTATGGCAACAACATTAGGGGACAGGCTAAGAAAGCAGGCGTGGAGAATGCTTTTGATTTCCCGGGCTTCGTGCCTGCCTACATCAGGCCGATGTTCTGTAGAGGCAAAGGTCCTTTCAGATGGGCAGTGCTCTCGGGTGATCCTGAAGATATTTACAAGACGGACGAAGCTGTTCTTGAGGAATTCCCGGAGGATGAGGCTTTGCACCGCTGGATAAGACTCGCACGTGAGAAGGTTGAATTCCAGGGGCTTCCTGCACGCATCTGCTGGCTAGCCTATGGTGAACGGGCGCAGTTTGGGAAAAGAATAAACAGAATGGTGCGTGATGGTATATTAAAGGCACCAGTCGTGATAGGCAGGGATCATCTTGACAGCGGTTCAGTGGCTTCCCCCAATCGCGAGACTGAAGCCATGAAGGATGGAAGCGATGCAATTGCTGACTGGCCTATTCTCAATGCCCTGCTTAATGCAGTTTGTGGTGCAACATGGGTCTCAGTCCATCATGGTGGTGGGGTAGGGATAGGCAATTCTATCCATGCTGGTATGGTAGTTGTGGCTGATGGAAGCGATGAGGCTGAGGAGCGACTTGAGCGCGTTCTCACGGTTGATCCTGGTATAGGAGTTGCCAGACATGTCGATGCAGGCTATGGGCTGGCCATGAAAGTTGCCCGGGAAGGCTCAATAAAGATCCCAATGCTACCTTCGGAGTAATGCTTTGCCCACCACTGGTTTGATAATAAGCAACATCTCCCAACTTGTTACCTGCAAGCAGGGGTTCACAGGATGTAAGGAAGATGAGGATAGTCTGGGATTCCTCGAGAATGCTTGTGTAGTCATCGAGGGCGAGAAGATAGTCTGGGTTGGAAAACAGAGCGACTTCAAGGCGGAGAATTACCATTTCAGTGAGACAATTGACGCTTCCGGTTGTACAGTGCTTCCTGGTTTCATAGATTCTCACACCCATGCGGTATTTGCGGGTTCAAGGGATGATGAATATGAGATGAGAATCTCTGGCATGCCTTACATGGAGATTGCCTCGAAAGGTGGCGGTATCACCTCAACGGTGATGGCTGTGAGGAAGGCAAGCGAGGAGAATCTTTTCACTCTAGCCCTCGATAGGGTCAATTCCATGGTCAAACACGGTACGACAACACTCGAAATAAAGAGTGGCTATGGCTTGACCCTTGAAGATGAGCTCAAGATGTTGAGGGTCATTAAGCGCCTCGATGAGTCAGCCGATATTGATATTGTTCCCACCTTCCTTGGTGCTCATGAATTTCCACCCGAGTATCGCGAAAGGCGCGATAGCTACGTTGATCTCGTTATCAAGGATATGATTCCAGCGGTAAGTGAAGAGAATCTTGCTGAGTTTTGCGATGTTTTCTGTGAAGAAGGGGTTTTCACTGCTGAGCAGACGAGGAAAATCCTAATGGCTGCCAAGGATGCTGGTATGAAGTTGACCCTCCATGCAGATGAATTCGCTCACTCATGGGGCGCAGAGATTGCAGCGGAACTTGGCGCACTGAGTGCTTCTCATCTTGGTCATGCAAGCAGGGAAGGCCTTGAGGCAATGAAAAATGCTGGCACAATCGCCATCCTTCTTCCGGGCACAGGCTTTGGGCTCGGAAAGGTGGAATTCGCCAATGCCAGAGAGCTAATGGATATGGGATTGGAAGTTGCACTGGCAACTGACTTCAATCCGGGAAGCTCAATGCTTCATTCACTTCCCATTGTTACGAGCATAGCATGCTCATTCATGAAAATGACACCTGCTGAGGCAGTTAGAGCGATCACTCTTACGGCTGCCAAGGCACTAGCGAGGGAGGATGAGGTAGGGAGTATAGAGCCTGGTAAGCAAGCTGACATTGTGATTATCTCATCGCCTTCCTATCGCTATGTTCCTTATTTTGTGGGGGGGGACATTGTCGAGAGGGTGATAAAGAAGGGCAAGGTTATCCACACTGCTTAAGAGGATTGACTTTGGTGCCGAAGATAGGAATACGGGGAGGTCCGCCGTGTTGAGTGGCAAACCGGCAGATCGTTTAAAGCCACCGGTAACAGGGCAAAGAACTGAGGTCTGATAGCTCGTGTCAGAGATACTCGAGATAAGAAAAAGAGCCCACCAGTTTGTTCAGGCTGGAGACCTTGATAGTGCCCTCGAGGAATACCGCAAGATCCTCAAGCAGGAGGAGGTTGACCCGAATATCTATAACCTCATGGGCGATGTCTATTTCAAGAAGGGCGATAAAGAGGCAGCCTTCAGTCATTATGAGGAAGCTGTTAAGAGGTATGGTGAGGAAAAGCTTTATAGCAATGCCATTGCTGTGTGTCGTAAGATGCTCCGTCTTGATCCAGATTACCTTTATTCCCTTAGACTTCTTGGGGAGCTTTTCCTTGAGCAGGGCTTTGAGAGTGAGGCAAGCAATTACTTTCTCGAGCTGGCATCCAAACTCATAGCCAGAGGCGATCTTACTCGGGCAGTTGAAGCTCTCAAACGTGTGATTGAATTCGCGCCAACAAGTGTAAAGGTGCGTGAGCAGCTCGCTGAGGTCTATCTTAGCCTTGGACTAAATGATGAAGCACGCAGTGAACTTGTGGCAGCCTCCGATCTCTACGCTAGATCGGGGGATAAGAAGATCGCTGAGCAGCTCAAGGTGCGGGCAAAGGAGCTTGGTGGGTGGGATGAGCCACAGGCTGACGTCAAGATAGGTGGAACATCGGATAGGATTGAGATTGTGCATAGGCGAATTGGCCTTGCTCATCATGTTCCTCTCGATATTGACGAGGTACTGGCAAGCTTTCAGAATGAGATCCGCAAGGCCATAGGTGAGGAAGATTATCAATCTCACTACGACCTCGGCATTTCCTATCTTGATCTGGGTCTCTACGATGAAGCTCTCAAAGAATTCAGCATCGCCAGGAAGCATCCCAAACTTACTCTGAGGTGTATCGAGCTTGCCGGAAGATGTTTCATGGAAAAGGGTGACTATGAGCTTGCTGTTGAGGAGCTCACCTCCGGGCTTGAGCTCCAAGGATATTCGGATGAAGAATATCTTGGTTTGCGATATGATCTAGCGATGGCATTTGAAAAATTGGGTAACTACGACGAAGCTGCTGCTAACTATGAAGCTGTTTGTCGCTCGCATCCTGATTTCAGGGATGCTAAGGAGAAGCTCGAAGAGCTCAGAAAGGCATGATGGAAGAAGGCAGAGTAGATCTTCATGTACATACAACTTTCTCCGACGGTGATATGACACCCGAGGAGATGGTTGTAGAAGCAGCCAAAATGGGGCTGGCTGGCATAGCCATAACGGATCATGATGAAATAGCTGGTATTGAGGAAGCCAAATCTTGTGCCCCCCAGGGATTCGCAGTTGTTCCAGGTGTTGAGCTCAGCACTTCGGATGGCAAAACCGACCTCCATATTCTCGGCTACTTCATAGATACAAGAGACGAGAATCTTCTGGGCTATCTTAAGGTCTTCAGGGAGGCGCGGCTCCGCCGTGGAATTGAAATGGTCGAGCGTCTGAGAAAGATGGGGGTGGAAATTGAGGTGGAAGCTGTTCTCGAGATTGCAGGTGGAGGAGCTGTTGGACGGCCTCACATCGCTGCAGCTCTTCTGAGAAATGGTTGTGTTGAGTCGGTTGAGGAAGCTTTTCGCCACTACATCGGTTTTGATTCCCCAGCCTATGTCCCCAAGTATCAACTCAAGCCATCCGATGCATTCAAGCTTATAGCCGAGGCCGGTGGAATAGGTGCAATGGCGCATCCGGGTACATCTCGCCGTGATGACCTGATTGGCGATTTCATAGCTTCTGGGATGCGAGCAATCGAAGTCTATCATCCCAAGCATGGTCAAAGTGATGTTGAACGCTATGAGAGACTTGCTATGAAACTTGGTCTTGTTGCCACCGGTGGTTCGGACAGCCATGGTAGGCGCGATGGGAGCCTCTCACTTGGAGCATGCACTGTTCCTCTTTCCACACTGGAGAAGCTTAAGGCGGCCGGTAACTACTGATCTAACCGCTTGACACCCAGCAATTGAGAGAGTAACATCCTCAAGATTGGCTGAATCTAAGGGGTGTCCATATGAATGTTCTTGTATTCGACAGCGAGGCCTATGGCGTTGAGTATCTTCTTTGGCGGTCAAGTGATGATACTGTGCTTGCAAGGGGAAGCGTAACGGGTATCGGAGGACGCACAGCTATCCTCAAGCACCAGGTTGGTGTCGAGACAACCCATCAGTTAGTTGAGGAGATTGCAAGTTGTAGATCGGCGATCAAGTGGATAGTTAACAGCATTACAGATGGCAAGATTGGAGCCCTGAAGGAGTTGAGTGAGATCGAGGCAGTCGGTCACAGGGTGGCTCATGGAGCAAGCAAGTATACCGAGCCATCTCTCGTAACAGCTGAGGTAATTGATGATATCGCTGATTTTGCTGATTTTGCTCCCAAGCACAATCCCTTTAACCTTGAAGGCATCAAGGCAGCTAAAAGCGTTCTTGCAGACGTGCCTCATGTTGCTGTCTTTGATACATCTTACTATATGACCTTAACTCCTCGGGCTTATCTCTACGGGCTACCTTACAAGTACTATTCACAGTATGGAGTAAGGAAATATGGTTTTCACGGTCCATCTCACAGGTATGCCTCCGAAAGAGCTTGTCTTCTTGCAGGATTGCCTTTTGAGAGGGCTCGCATCATTAGTGTGCATCTTGGCAGGGGAGCAAGTGTTACTGCAACCCTGGGAGGTAGATGCGTTGAAACCTCAATGGGATTCTCACCTCTTGAAGGTCTCGTTATGGAAACACGGAGTGGTGATGTGGATCCCGAAGCCATAATCTACATAATGGGCAAGGAGGAGCTGTCATTGCGAACCCTAAGCGATGTACTCCACAGACGCTCGGGAGTACTTGGTCTAGCAGGTCTCGGCGACTTTGGCGAAGTTGTGGCAAAGGCAAAGCAGGGAGATGAGCGAGCGAAAAATGCGCTAGAGGTTTTCACACATAGCGTGCGTAAGTATCTGGGTGCTTTTCTCCTCGAGCTAGGGGGACTCGACGTTCTTGTATTTACAGCTTTTATGGCTGAAGGCTATCCCATTGTAAGAAAGATGGTCTGTGAGGGCCTTGAGTTTGTCGGCATAAAGCTTGACGAAGAGATAAATAATTCGGTAGTCGATGCCGAGGGTGAAATAAGTGCACAGGACTCTCAGGTCAAAATTTATACAGTACCCCACAATGAAGAGCTCATAATAGCTAGGCGCGTGTACAAGGCACTAAAAGGCAATCCCCTTTGATGGCATTTCTTTGGTTTGAGTTCTTTATCCGATTGACTAGCCGTCTATCCTGATATGGAGCTCCAGCGGACATCTCTGGCCGGAATTGGCATTTTCACTGCCATAGGCGTTGGTCTTGGTTTTTCGCTTGCTGGTGTTCCAAATGTTGAACCTTTATCTGCAGTAGCCTTTGTTGCAGGTTATCTCCTGGGCCGATCTTCTGGAATTGTTGTTGGGGGTCTATCTATCTTGCTTTTTTCACTCTTCAATCCTCTGGGGCCCCCGGTTCCAGGTGTGCTTGCGGCGCAGGTGGTTGCAATGAGCTTTATAGGTCTTCTTGGAGCATTTTGGAGGAGTCTAGTTGCTGCTGGTTTCAAGAATGCACTTGTTGCTGCCGCATTGGGTGCAATTGGAACACTCATCTACAGTCTGGCGACCGATGTAGCCCTTGCTGCATCCATTGGCAAACTCAGGCATCCTTTGCCCATCGTGATTGCGGGTCTGCCTTTTTCGCTTGTCCACACCCTCTCCAATGGTGCAATATTCTTTGGAGTTGGTCTAGTTCTTCGGAGGAGGTATCCACCATCCTAGGCAAGCCAGGTCGGGCAGGTGTGATAGCTCTTATCTTGTTTCTTATGGGGTCTGGAACTTCTTTTGCGATCACTTCCAGCGAGGAAGTCACATGTGGAGCGAGCTTGACGGAGCGTGAGATTCTCGATGTTTCCTCCATATCACCTCTTGAAGCGCTCATCTTGAATGCTTGCTTCGACGTTATCCTTTATGGTTCCTATGGTCAGCGTATGAGTGTGGCACGCTACTTGGGTAAGCCCCGATGGACAGGCTATATGCTTGACGGGATCCCTCTTTCTGATCCCCAGTTAGAAGATTTTGATGGCTCATGGCTGCCGCGAGCAGGCATAAGCAAGGTTATCATCACAGACGATCGGAAGGGATCTCTGCAAGGCTCACACTCCGTTGATCTTGTAACAAGGCACGAGGAAGACAGTATTCCGACAAGTCTCATTGGAATCTGGTGGGGTGATTTTGCCTCGAGGGCTCTCGACTTCACTTTTACAAGGTCAGTTGGTCGGGCAAGTATTCTCGGTGCCTATGAGGATGTGGCATCCAATGGATGGCTTGGTGGAAGCTATGACAGCCAGAGATATCTTGGCAAAGTTGAGACCAAAGTAGCTGGCATTGATCTTAGCCTCTGGGCTCTGGGTTACACTGGAAAAGTGGGGTCGATAGATTCTTGTTCAAGTGGGGGAGCGGGAGAGCTAACCACTACAAAAAGGAGGCAGGTGGCAGCTTCGGTGATGGACAGCCTCTGGCAGGTTAGCCTCTGGCATCTTAAGGCAAAGGATGTTCAAGCTGGTGGTGAGGACCTCCTCAAGAGTTACGATGGCGTGATCTTGAATCTGAGAACGAGGCTGGGAAAGCTTCGTCCCTTGGTGAAGGTGGGATTCGGTTCCAAGCGTTACAGCAGAACGGGTGCTGCAACCTCAACCAGTGACTATTGGGGTTGGCTTAGGGTTGTCAAGGGGGCGAGAACGAGTATAGATGCAGAGGCAGGGGTTATCAGGAACTCGGACTTTGGTTTTGACTTCGCTTGTCGGCTGTCTCTCAAGCACCGCCACACCGCGAATCAGATATTTGGTCTGAACTTCAAACGTGAGTTCATTTATCCGGGTCTTGAGTGGTTACTCAGGAAGAATGATGGTTCGCTTGACAGTGAGAAATTGATAGACCTTAGAGGACAGTGGAAGGTCAAATTTGATAGGGTAGTTCTCGCACTTACAGCCTTTGGTTCACGCTATTCCGATGCTCTCTTGTGGCGAGGCGACAGCTTGGCTAAAGATACTCTTACCCCTAGTGACTTCACCGCTTATGGCTTTGAAACGTGCCTCGAGATGGGCCTCGGTGGGTTTGCAAGAGGAAGTGTCTCGTATCTCTATTGTGGAATGAGAACAGGGGATGGAGATCGAATCAACTTGAGGCCAACTCACACTCTGGCGTTCTATTTCAATGTCGAGCCTCGTTTGAGCAAGCATGTCACGATCGGAACTTCACTTGGGGGAAGATGGGTATCTAACCTCGATATTTCAAGCCGAATTGCTCAGTGTAGATCCTGTTGTCCTCAGGCCAATGTCCAACCATCTTATCTCGATGCCATACTAGTAGCCTATATTTCGATTGACCAGAGCAGAGCCTTTGTGCGCATCAGGAATCTCCTGGATGAGACAATTGTGCCCGTCTTAAGCAGGCCAGCTTTACCTGGAAGGAGCTACGAATTTGGTATGGCTTGGCACCTCCTTGACTGAAGTTATTAGGCTTGACACATCAAAGAAATCAGGGGTAGGCTTGAAGCGCTATGAGGACACTTTTGGTGAGTTTCTTGCTGTTGGGCTTATCCTTTAGACTTGCAACCTATGAGGTTGCAATAGCCCTTCCTGAGCCTAAACTTCGAGGAATGTCAGTTGAAGAGGCAATCAGGTCGCGGAGATCGATAAGAAGCTACTCAGGAGACAGTCTCAGCTTGGTTCAGCTTTCCCAGATCCTTTTTGCCGCTCAAGGAATCACTGGCAAAAGAGGAGATAAGCTTCTGAGAGCTGCCCCGTCAGCTGGTGCCACCTATCCCCTCGAGGTTTACGTTTTCGTAGGAAGGGTTAGGGGTATTGCATCGGGCATCTACCACTATGTCCCTGATACCCATAGCCTCGAGGTTCTAAGAATAGGTGATTTCACAGACAGTTTAGCGCTTGCATGCCTTGGACAAAGCATGCCAAGGGAAGCAGCGATCTCAGTGGTTTTGACCTGCGTTCCGGAGCGCACGACCAGGATCTACGGTGAAAGGGGAATGCGATACATATACATGGAAGCGGGGCATGTGAGTGAGAACATATGTCTGGAAGCGATATCACTGGGCTTGGGAGCAGTACCTGTGGGTGCTTTCTACGACGAGGTGCTCAATCGACTCATTGGTGTGGACACACAGAAAGAAATGGCGATCTATGTCAACTGCATAGGCAAGCCTGCCAAGCGAGGTGAACGCAAGTGAATTGGCTTGACATGGGAATTCTGGTTCTAATAGCAGCTGGCTTCATCCACGGTGTGATCAAGGGAGCGATTCAAGAGATATTTGCTGCACTTGCGATAGTTGTTGGAGTCATCGGAGCTGGCAAAGTGGCTGGGGCTCTTGAGCCTGTGACTTCGGACTTATCGCATCCAGTTGCTGCCAAGGTATTTGTCTTTGTCGTAGCTTTCCTGGTGATAGCAGTTGTGATTGGCTTGATTGGAAAAGCCTTTTCAGGTCTTGCCAAAGCTGCTGGATTGAGAGCCATTGACAGATTCATAGGCGGGATTGTTGGAGCCTGCGTTGTTGCAATCGTCATAGGTATTATTCTTACACTCCTTGAGAAATTCGGTGTTGATGCAACGCTAGGTAATAGGTCCTCACTTGCCATTTATCTTTTACGAGGTGTCAAGGCTCTCGCTGGCTTCCTTCCCGGGGCAATCACCGGAGCTCAGGAGGCGCTTTAGGGGGAAGTTCCTTGAAATTTGCTTTCATAATGTCAGGGGGAAAGGGAAAGCGATTCTGGCCACTCAGTCGAGCCAGTAGGGCAAAACAGCTTGTGAAGCTCTTCAATGGCAAGACCCTTCTAGAACTGACCATCGAAAGGCTCCAGCCTATTTTTCACGAGGATGAAATAGTTGTGATAACTCAGGAGATTCAGGTTGATGCCACACGCGAGGTTTTGCAAAATTGGCCGAAGATCAAGATCCTCGTCGAACCGGTCGGCAAAAACACTGCTCCATGTATTGCTTATGCCACAACCTATGCTCTCGAGACCCATGGGGATTGTATTCTCACTTTCCTGCCTGCTGACCACTCCATTGCCAGGAAGGATGTTTTTCGGGATGTCCTTGAAGCAACTTCGATGTTCGCTTCTGAGCACAATGATATAGTTACGATTGGCATTACTCCTGACCGCCCTGCAACAGGCTATGGTTACATTGAGATGGGAGACGAGATTTCTCAGGTAATGGGTCACACCTTCCGCAGGGTCAAGCGGTTTACGGAGAAGCCATCGCTCGAAGATGCAAGAAAATATCTGGAATCTGGTCGCTACCTTTGGAATGCGGGTATCTTTTGTTTCAGGGCTTCAGTGATGCTTGAGGAGCTCGAGAAGTACCTTCCTGAAACAGCTAGTGCCTTTGCCCACCTCAGGCAATTCTATGGTACTCCAGATGAGAGGCGCCATGTAGAGGCGTGTTACAAGCAGGCTCAGGAGATCTCCATCGATTATGCTGTGATGGAAAAAACAAAGCGTGCAAGTGTTGTACCTGCAGACATTGGTTGGGACGATCTCGGTAGCTGGGAATCATTTTCAAAGTACCTTAACAAGGATGCTCGAGGCAATCGTATTCATGGTGAGCATGTTGGTATCGATACAACCAACTGCATAGTCTATTCTGACCGTCAGGTGGTTGCAAGCCTTGGGATAAGCGATCTTACAATTGTGGTTACTGATGATGCTATTCTGATCTCCCACAGGCTTAAAGCTGAAGAAGTTAGGCGAGTTGTTGATTTCCTCGAAGCTCAAGGCATGAAAGAGCTTCTTTAATTACCCCCCCTTTCAAACCTCCAGGAAATGTTAAATATTACGCTGGCATTTGCCGATATCTAAGGAGGTTGATTGTGCAATTGAACAAACTTGAAAGGTTTGCGGTAGTTATTGTGCTTTTAACGCTCGGGTGTGGCTTCCTGGCTTTGACCATAAGTCGGAGTGGGGGTAAGGCTGACCTCCTTAAAGAAGCTCAAAGCAATTTGGCAGCAGAGCAGCAACCCAAGTTCAGGAGGTTGGATCTCAACCAAGCCACACTCGATGAGCTGGTGACACTACCAGGAATCGGACCTACAAGAGCCGAAGCCATCTTGAGATTGAGGCGACAAAGAGGCGGTTTCAATCAAATTGATGACTTGCTTGCCGTCAGGGGGATAGGGAAGCGAACGCTCGAACTCATAGAGCCCTATGTTTGCATAGGGAAGGCTGTATCCAAGGACCACGAGTGATTGCAGACTGCAAGGACTATTGCAATTTGCATTGGACCAGGAAGGGATTTTCCACTGTATGAGATATCTGCTCTTGGTGTTGCTTGGAAACTTTTGTAAGCGCTATGCAATTTGGGTTGATCGGTGCGGAGATGATGATGGTACGACTATTGCAAAGCATCAACCAACGGTATCTTGCGCAAACACTTTAGGAGGGGCACTCAGCTGGCCATGGTGGTAAAGACTGAGATACCGGAAAAGCTTGTTAGTCTAGGCGTTCTAACCCATGAGCAGGTGGGCCAGGCTATCAAGGAAGCCGAAGCAGCCGGCGTCTCCTTCGAGAAAGCTCTTGTAAAACTGGGATACATGTCGGAGGAGAGGATTTTGGAATTCCTCGCCCACATCTATGGGGTCGAAGCTGTCAATCCCCTTGCTGCTGATATCCCTCAGGCCGTTCTTAAACTCATCTCTCCTGAGATAGCGATGAAATTCAAGGCAGTCCCCATATACAAGCATGGAAGAACCCTCGCTGTCGCAATGAGTGATCCAACTGACATGTATGCTCTCAACGATCTCAAGTTCATTACAGGTCTTGAGATAAAGCCCATGGTTGCAACTGAGACAACGCTGGCAGCAGCTCTCGAACAGTACTACGCAGTCCAGGAAGACCTTGAGGAGATGGTGAAGGGTCTGGGTGAGGAGGACATTGAGCTTCTTGAGGACACCGAAGAGGATGAGGATGTAGGTGTTGAGGAAGCTGAACAAGCCCCTGTCATAAAGTTCGTCAACTCGATGATTGCCGATGCTGTTCGCAAGCAAGCCAGCGATATTCATATTGAACCAGGGGAGAAGTATTTCCGTGTTCGCTTCAGAATAGATGGGTGTCTCCACGAGGTAATCAAGCAGCCTGCGAAGATGAAAGGTCCGATTATCTCGAGGATAAAGATCATGTCGGAGCTTGATATAGCAGAGAAGCGTCTTCCTCAGGATGGGAGAATCAAGCTGAGAGTAGATAACAAAACGATAGACATCCGAGTTTCTACTCTGCCAACCATTTTCGGTGAGAAAGTGGTGATGCGAATCCTTGACCGAAGCAACCTGATGCTCGATCTCAACCGATTTGGTTTTGAGGAAAATGCTCTCAAGAGCTTCAAGCAGGCTATTGAAGCACCTTATGGAATGGTGCTTGTCACAGGTCCAACAGGTAGCGGGAAAACAACAACTCTCTATTCAGCACTCAACTGGATCAATCGCCCTGACGTTAACATAATGACGTCGGAGGATCCAGTTGAATACAATCTCGAAGGCATAAACCAGGTCCAGATAAACGAAGAGATTGGTTTGACTTTTGCAAAATCCTTGAGGGCTTTCCTTCGCCAGGATCCCAACATAATAATGGTAGGTGAGATACGCGATACTGAAACAGCCGAAATTGCAATAAAGGCGGCCCTAACGGGACACCTTGTTCTCTCAACTATTCATACCAATGATGCCCCCAGCACAATTGACCGCCTAGTTGATATGGGGATTCAACCTTTCCTTGTTGCGGCTTCACTTAATCTTATTCTCGCCCAGAGACTTGTCCGCAAGATATGTCCTAAGTGCAGAACCCAGATTCAAGTGCATCCTGAGATATTGAGAGGCCTAGGGATTCCTGAAGAGGAGGCTGCAACATGGAGATTCTACAAGGGCTCAGGATGTGCAAGTTGTAACAATACCGGCTATTCAGGCAGACAGGGGATATTTGAAGTTATGCCAATCAGTTCGACAATAAGAAAGATGATTCTTGATAGAAAGTCCACTGATCTCATAAAGAGACAGGCAATTGAAGAAGGCATGCTGACCCTGAGACAAGATGCTCTACGAAAGCTAAGGGCAGGTATAACTACAGTCGAAGAAGTTTTGAGGGAAACTGCAAAAGACGCTTAGGTGTCATGGAGGGTGTGCTATGCTAGCACTCCGAAGTCTATTGGAAGAAATGGTAAGATTGAGAGCCTCCGACCTGCATATAACAGCAGGTCTTCCACCTCAGTACCGCGTTGACGGCGAGATTATTTCGGCGGACACCGAAGAACTCACGCCTGATATGACCAAGCAGCTAATCTACAGCATCCTCAATGAGGAACAACGCAAGCGTTTCGAGATGGATAAGGAACTCGACTTTTCCTTTGGTATAAAGGGCCTGAGCCGCTTTCGGGCAAATGTTTTCCTTCAGCGAGGTGTCACTACGGCTGCCATAAGGCAGATACCCTATGAGGTTATGGGGTTCGATGAATTGGGGCTTCCACCCGTTGTCAAGGATTTCGCCTCCAAGCAGAAAGGGCTAATTCTCGTAACGGGCCCAACCGGTTGTGGTAAGTCAACGACACTTGCTGCCATAGTTGACAAGATAAACTCTGAGCGCCGCTGCCACATTGTTACCATCGAAGATCCCATTGAATATGTCCATCGTCACAAGAAATCCATCGTCAACCAGCGAGAGGTAAGAGCTGACACTCACTCTTTTACAAATGCACTCAAGTACGTCTTGCGTCAGGATCCAGATGTGATCCTTATCGGTGAGATGCGAGATCTTGAGACAATTGCCGCAGCACTGACAATAGCTGAGACCGGACATCTGACACTCGCAACCCTCCACACCAACTCGACCTATGAGAGTATTAACAGGATCGTCGATGTTTTCCCTGAGTATCAGCAGGCTCAGGTACTTGCCCAGCTTGCTTTTGTTCTCGAAGGCGTCATAACTCAGCAGCTGATACCAAGACTCGGTGGCAAGGGGAGAGTTCTTGCCGCTGAGATCCTTGTTGCTACACCTGCAATTAGAGCCCTCATCAGGGAGAAAAAGGTCCACCAGATCTATTCTCTCATGCAAGCTGGTCAAAAGTTCGGAATGCAGACAATGAATCAGGCACTTTATCGCCTCTATGTAACGAGGCAGATATCACTTGAAGAGGCACTGGGACGAAGTCCGGATATTGCTGAGCTTGAACAGATGCTTGCGCGAGGAAGGGCTCTGGGCGCAAGCAAGATCGAGGGAAGGACATACGTCCGCTAAAGGGGGCGATTGATTTTGGCTACCACCTACGTTTGGAAAGGGAAGACGGCAGCTGGTGAGACTGTCACGGGAGAGATGGTTGCTAACTCCAAGGCAGAAGTGATCGTTAATCTGAGAAAGAGGCGTGTCAGCTTGACTTCTGCAAAGGAAAAGCCCCGAAGCGTCAGTCTTGGATTTGGTACCAAGAAAGGCGTCTCGACTAAGGATCTGGCGGTTTTCACAAGACAGTTTGCAACAATGATAAATTCAGGTTTGCCTCTTGTTCAGTGTCTCGACATCCTTTCAAAACAAGCTGAAAAGGATGCTTTCAGGAAGATAATAACCCAGATCATGCGTGACGTTGAAGCCGGATCAACTCTGGCTGATGCCCTTGCAAGGCATCCCAAAGTCTTCAGTGAGCTTTATGTGAACATGGTTGAGGCAGGTGAGGCTGGGGGTGTTCTTGATGTTATTCTCGGGAGATTGGCTACTTATCTTGAGAAGATGAATGCTCTCAAAAGGAAGATTAAAGCAGCTATGACCTACCCAGCTGTCATATTCGCTGTTACCATAGCTGCATCCGCCTTTATGCTTATTTTCATCATACCAACCTTCGCCAAACTCTATGCTGACTTTGGCGGTGAGCTGCCTGGACTCACAAGGTTTGTCATGAATCTGAGTGTTTTTGTGCGTACCAGATGGTATCTGATTCTTGGAGCTTTATTGGCTGTCTATCTGGGTCTCCGCAGATACTATGGTACCAGGGAAGGCAAGGCGACGATCGATAGGCTTCTCTTGAAATTACCAATTGTTGGTCAGGTTCTGCTCAAGGCTTCAATAGCACGCTTCACAAGGACATTGGGCACGCTTGTAAGCAGCGGTGTTCCGATTCTCGAAGGTCTCGAGATTACTGCAAATGCCGCTGGTAATGTTGTTGTCAAGAAAGCAGTTATGAAGACGAGGGCAAGTATATCGACCGGCCAGACCATCGCTGGGCCACTGCGTGAGTCCGAGGTTTTCCCGCCAATGGTTGTCCAGATGATATCGGTTGGTGAGGAGACTGGGGCTCTCGATGAGATGCTATCAAAGGTTGCCGACTTCTATGACGAGGAGGTTGATTCAGCGGTGGAATCATTGGCTTCGGTTATTGAGCCTTTGATGATAGTGCTAATGGGTGGAATCGTTGGAGTAATGCTGGTTTCCATGTACTTGCCGATCTTCAAACTGGTCACGGTGATTGTCGAGAAATGAAGAAAGATTCCAATATAAGCTATGAAAGTTCCCTGGAGAACATCTGCCGTCTGCTGGTGATCGCTCGTGTAATCGCAGCCGGCATCGGGCTTTCTGCAATGGTCCTTGTTGGCGGTCTGGCAAGCGGAAGCTTTCATTCTCTTGCTGGTCTCCTGCTTGTTGTTTTTCCTCTAAGTATCGTCTGGTGGCTCCTCCTGAGACTGGGGCTTCCGGTGAAGTCATTGATCTCAGCTCAACTTCTTGTTGACCTTGTGCTTATCAGTGGGATTGTTTGGTTCACAGGTGGAGCAAGAAGCTATTTCACCGCTCTTTACCTTCTAACCATCTTCATCAGTGGTGTTCTTCTTACGGTGAGGACAGCCTATCTTGCGGCAACGCTTGCAACGGTGCTCTTTGCCTTTGTCTCATCACTTGGATACGAAACTTCCAACATTTCATACATCGCCGGCGGGCACACTTTCTTGCTCCTGCACATAGTCTTTCAGGCCAGTCTCTTCTATCTAGCGGCCTTCATAAGCGGTCACTCGGCGGAGCGTATTAGACAAATTGCTATGCATCTTGATATTACCAATCTCGAACTTGCAAGAGCGAGAAATGATGTCGACTTGATAATTCAAAGTATCAACAGTGGTCTTGTCACAGTAGGAAGCGATGGGGTGGTTAGAGAATACAATGAAGCCGCTGAGAGGATTCTTAAACTCCCAGCTTATCTAGTCAAAGGGAAACCTTACCGTGAAGTCTTTCCCCCTATTTCCCAGGATCTCACGAAGCTGCTTTCTCAAGCGCTCGAATCCGGCAGGGAGGAGAAAAGGGGTGAGGTCATTGCAAACACGCGTGACGGTAGACAAATACCTCTTGGGGTGAGTATTTCACTTCTTTCCTCTGACGAGAGCAGTTTTACAGGTGTGGTAGTCGTCTTTCAGGATCTTACGGATGCAAAGCGGATGGAGGAGCACTTACGCCGGGCTGATAGACTTGCTGCCCTAGGCGAGCTTGCCGCAGCTATCGCTCATGAGATAAGGACACCCCTTGCGTCGATTTGTGGCTCGATCGAGATGCTTAGTGATTCACTCGATGGCGAGGATCGTAAACTCGTGGAGCTTGTTGTCAAGGAATCCGAAAGGTTGAGAAAGAAGATAGACTATTTTCTCGAATTTGCGCGTTCACGTCCGACGAGATTCGAAGACGCCGACATAGGTCTCCTCTTGCGTGAGGTTCTATGCCTGGTAAGGAATCATCCGAGCTTCACTGAAGACATAGATGTTGAGCTCAAGGGGAATGGGGAGATAGTGGCCAGAGTTGATGAAGAGACAATCAAGCAGGTTTTCTACAACCTTGCCATAAATGCTGTGGAAGCAATGGGTACAGGTGGCAGGCTTAGTATCACTGTGGAAGCTCCCAGCAACATCGGCGGTAGGCCATATACGTGCGTGAAGTTTGAGGATAACGGCACAGGAATAGATAACAAGGATCTCGAGCACATATTTGAACCTTTCTTCACAAGGAAGGAATGTGGGACAGGCTTGGGCTTGGCAATAGCAGCAAGAATCGTTGAGGATCATGGTGGCTGGATAGATGTCGAAAGCAAGAGGGGGGAAGGCACGAAGGTAAGTGTCTACCTACCAACAGATAGGGGTGAATCTGGAGCGCAGGCTGAGCGACTTGTCGAAACGGCAAACCTAAAGGTGGAGTGATCTATAATGCCGAACGAGAGAGTACTAGTCGTCGAAGATGAAGAGGGGATGAGGGAGTTTCTCAAGATCCTCCTCGGCAAGGAGCGCTACGAGGTGGTTACATGTGCATCGGGCACGGAAGCTCTCGAGAAGTTCAATGAGGAGAACTTCCATGTGGTGATAACCGACATTAAGATGCCGGGCATGGATGGCATTGAAGTGCTTGATGCAATCAAGAAAATTGATCCGAGCGTACCCGTTATCATAATGACGGGTCATGCCTCAATGGAAAGCGCGATTGCTGCTGTAAACAAAGGGGCCTTTGCCTATCTGCTCAAGCAGGCAAGAAACGATGAGATTAGGCAGCTTGTTAAGAAGGCGATAGAGGTACGCACGCTCAAGCGGGAAAACAGATTTCTCAAGCAAGAACTGAGACGCAGGCTTTCAGAGCGGAAGATAGTGGGCAAGAGTGAGAGGATGAGAAAGGTTTTCGAGCTTATCGACAAGGTCGCACAGACGGATTCCACGATCTTAATATTCGGCGAGAGTGGAACAGGAAAGGAGCTCGTTGCAAGGGAGATCCACTGTAGAAGCAATAGGGCCAGTGGACCGTTTGTTTCGATAAACTGTGGAGCCTTGCCCGAATCCTTGCTTGAAAGCGAGCTCTTTGGTCATGTCAGAGGCTCATTCACGGGCGCCGTGCGCGATAAGGAGGGAATGTTTGCAGTAGCCAAGGGAGGTACCTTCTTCCTTGATGAGGTTGGTGAAACCACCCCTGCTATCCAGGTTAAGCTTCTCAGGGTCTTGCAGGAGCGTGAGATAATCCCAGTTGGTGGGGTAAAACCTATAAAGGTGGATGTGAGGCTTATCGCAGCCACAAATTCAGACCTCGAGAGGCAGGTCAAGGAAGGCAACTTTAGAGCTGATCTCTTCTATCGACTCAATGTTATCCCCGTCCATATTCCTCCTTTGAGAGAAAGACGAGATGATATTCCCCTCTTGGTCGATCACTTCTTGAAGATCTACTGCAAAGCAACTGGCAAGCCTTTGAAGACCATCTCGCCCGAAGCCTTTGAAGTACTGATGAGATATGACTGGCCGGGCAATGTGAGGGAGCTAGAAAATGTTCTTGAGAGGGCAATAGTTCTTCAGGAGGGCCACGTCATAAAGCCTGAAGATCTACCCGAGAAGTTGCGTTCGACGTCTCCAGGCTCTAAGACCTCTGTGATCACATCGAGCAATCTCACACTCGAGGAATTGGAGCGTGAGTATATGCTTAAGGTTCTTGAGGAGACAGGCTGGCATAAGAAGAGGGCAGCAGCGATACTCGGTATCAATACCTCAACACTGTATCGCAAACTCCAGCGTTATGGCTGCGATAAGAAACTCAGGGAACCTGTCGGAAGTGCAAAATAGAACTCGCATTTGCATAATGCAATCACGAGTTGCGGTCAAAGAGACTTCAGAAGTTTGTCAAAGCCTATCTCTTTTGAAATCAATGGATTCTGCCGCCAAATTCTTTGTGCCGGTGGTATGGACATTGCTTATAGACCATGGCGAAACTCAACTGGGGCTTGAAAGTCCCACAAGAAGGAGGTGAAAGGGATGTTAAACCAGAAGGGTTTCACGCTAATCGAGCTGATGATCGTAGTTGTGATCATTGGTATCCTGGCAGCGATAGCTATTCCAAACTTCATAAGTATGCAGGAGAGAGCCAAGGAGGCTAGCGTAAAGGCAAACATGCACACCCTGCAGCTAGCTTTTGAAGACTTTGCAGTCCAGACTGATGGGGTCTACCCCGACGATGCTACTTCCACCACGCCTGGCGGTGATACCGTCGAGGATCTCTGTCCGGGTGGTGCTTATCCGGACAATCCATTCACTGGTGCTGCAACAGTTGTGACTTGGGATGCCGATCCGGCATCAGCTGGTGTGATCGGAGCCAATCCGGCCAATACGACCAATTACGTGATCAAGGGTTACGGCAAGTCGGCACTGCTCTCGCTCCAACTGACTACTGGTATGTAAGTCGGTTCTGGCTTCGGTCAAAAGGTGGCAGCTTCGGCTGCCACCTTTTTTGTTTAAATCTTTGTAAATTTTCGCATCTCCATGCCGATCTATAAACTTGGAAGCATTACCATAAGGAGGTCGTCATAAGGTGAATACATCTGAGAGGGCTCAAGGTCGAAAGCGTGGTTTCACACTTGTTGAACTCGCTATCGTTATGGTTGTTATCGGGGTATTGGCAGCGATTGCGATTCCCAATTTCATAAGGGTCAAGTACAGAGCAAAGGAAGCTAGTGTTAAAGCCAATATGCATACCCTTCAGGTAGCCTTCGAGGATTTTGCTGTCAAGTCTAATGGAGTCTATCCTGATCTCGAAACTTCCACCACACCTTCGGGCGAGACGGTAAAGGATATGTGCCCGGGTGGGCAGTATCCTGTCAACCCCTTTACAGAAGCACCCACGGTAGTTGTCTGGGATGCGGATCCCAGCACTCAGGGTCAGATCGGGGCAAATCCTGCGTCGACGAGTTTCTATGTGATTAAGGGCTTCGGGCACTCTGAGCTTCTTGCCCTCGAACTTACCTCAGGTGGAAGATGACATACTGGAATTTGCTCCCCATTGAATCGCACACTTTGCTAAAGTTTCCTTTCTTCTACGCCGACTAAGAAAAGGGAGCTGGACGTTGTTCGGGAACCAAAATGATTCTGAGATTTGAAAGTGTAACAAAGGTCTTCAGATCGAGTTTGACGCTTAAGCCAACCCACACCATAGGTCCCCTTACATTTGGAATTGAACCAGGTGAAATCTTTGGCTATCTGGGACCTAATGGGGCTGGCAAAACTACAACGATAAAGATGGCTGTTGGCCTGCTCAAGCCATCCAAAGGAAGAATCTCATGCTTTGGCAAGGATGTCACCTGCATGGATGTGCGATCGCGCATAGGTTTCCTTCCTGAGCATCCTTACTTCTACCAGCATCTTACCGCAAGCGAGCTCCTCGAATTCTACGGTGGGCTTTTTGGCTTAGGCTTCGAGGAAGCTCGAAGGAGAGCAGTACACCTTCTTGATATAACTGGATTAGCTAAGTTTGGAAAGCGACGTATTTCAAAGTTCTCAAAAGGGATGCTCCAGAGGATCGGTTTCGCTCAGGCTCTTATGAATGATCCGGATCTCGTCATTCTTGATGAGCCCTTAGCTGGGCTAGATCCAGTCGGTAGAAAGCAAATGCGTGATCTTATTTTGGATCTTAAGCAGAATGGCAAAACTGTATTCCTGAGCTCACATATACTTCAGGATATAGAGATGATTTGCGACAGGGTGGGGATCCTCTGGGAAGGAAAGATTGTCAAGATTGCCAGAGTAGAAGAGATCCTCGATCAGAGTATTAAAGGCCTTGATATATGTGTCGAGGGGATAAGCATCGAATCTGCTGCGAATCTCAATCTGGGAAAGGTGAGGCGGACGCATGACGGTATAGTGATCACATGTCCTGCAGACACTGACACAGACATAGTTATCCAGCGGCTGATGAGGCAGGGTGCACGCATAAGAAGCATCTTGCCTCAGCGCCAAACACTTGAGGATTACTTCATGGCAGAGATAGGTGATCTAAGACAACCGATGAGGCGCGATCCTGAGGAAAGCCTCGCTTCAAGTGAGGTAAGCATATGATGAGGACTGCCATTGTCGCCTTTGCCAAAAATACATATAAAGAGGGTGTTCGTGACAGGATTTTCCTGATGGTGGGAGTATTTGGTGTTATTGCTGTCATCAGCAGTTTCATAATCGGCCCACTTTCCCTTGGAGAACAGGTTCGCATTACTCAGGATGTGGGTCTGGCAGCCATATCGATCCTCTGTTTCGCAGTCGCAGTGCTGATTGGGACAGGGATTGTTTACAGAGAGATAGAACGGAGGACGATCTATACAATTGTTGCCAAACCGGTCAGGGGTTGGCACTTTATCCTGGGGAAGTTTCTTGGACTTAATGCAATAGTCGGCCTACTTGTCGTCTTTATGGCTGCCCTTTTGCTAGGTGTTAACGCGGTAGTGACGAGAACCTTCGAGCCCGAGATTCTTGTAGCTGTTCTACTCACCTGGTTTGAACTCCTCCTGCTCACTTCTCTTTCGATTCTGATGTCAACTATTTGTTCTCCCATACTCGGAGCCATCCTTACTTTTCTTTTCTATTTCATAGGGCATGCTAGTGCTGACCTTAAGGAACTTGCTACCAGGTTTGGATCCCCCATGATCAAGGCTGTCGCAACAATAATCTATTATGCGCTTCCCAATCTCGAGTATCTCAATGTCCGTAGCAAAGTTATTCATGATATACCTGTGAGTCTTTCCTATATCGGTTTTGCAGCTTCATATGCTCTGCTTTATACAATAGCTTTCCTGATGGTGGCGGTGATCTTCATAAGCAGGAAGGAATACAAGTGAGGCAGAAGGTAGTTTTGATAAGTGTTGCGATTCTTCTTGGATCCTGCATTTACGTTGTAGGGCGCCATCTGGACTACCTGAGATACTCAGGGGAAATAACAGAGGAGCTCATGTATTTTCCATCCGGTAGAATGTTGCAGTTTGTAAGCCCGGGTTTCCATACGGTAATGAGTGATCTTTTGTGGCTTCGTGGGATACAGTACTATGGTCAACACAGAAGAAGTGACCAGGAGTATCTTCTTGCCGAACATATATTCTCAACGATAACCGACTTTGATCCTCTCTTTGTCGAAGCCTACCGTTTCGGAGGATTCGTGCTTGCTCAGGATGCCGGGCAGCCAGCGGCTGGAATAGATCTGCTTCGCAAGGGGATGCGTAACAACCCTGATAGATGGGAGCTTCCCTTCGACTTGGGATTTCTCTACTTTGTTATTCTCAAGGACCATTCCAAGGCAGCCCATTATTTCAGGTTTGCATCCCGATTTAAGGATGCTCCTGACATAGCAAGGCGGTTTACAGCCTTTGCCTATAGGAAGGCTGGCAAAACCGATGTTGCCTTGGCGCTCTGGCAAGAGATCTATAATTCAACTGATAACCGTGTGATGAAGGAGACGGCTTTTAATGCGATAGGGAATATAAAGATAGAGAAAACATGCAATGAGCTTGGAAATATGGTCGAGCGCTTTGTTCATGACGAAGGTAGATATCCTCTCAACCTTGAGGAGCTTGTTAGCTCAGGCTACATAGCATACTTGCCCAAAGATCCCTTCGGTGGAGATTACTACTTTGACAGAGATCTTAGGAAGGTTCTCAGCGAAACGCGTGTAACCAGAGAAGCCAGTCATGCAATCGAATTCATCGGGCATCGAGTAGAAACCTACAAGAGTCGCTACGGAGTATTTCCCGACAGTCTTGACGTTCTCGTAAGGGAGGGTTTCATAGCTGAGATACCTTCGGTAGAAGGTGCGAGCCTTCAATATGACCCTTCAACCGGGAAAGTACTCGCGACTTTTTCTTGGGAAAAACAAAAGTGAGGCAATCCTTCTTTCGGATAGTTTCTTTTGTTAGGAATCTCCTTGGCCAAGAAGAGCCTGGAAGTCAGAGCATAGACACAATGACTTACAGTGAGATAAAAGAAATTGACGGCATCATCACAGCATTTCAAAGACTGATTGGTAATTTACGGCCTGAGAACAAATTGCTTGGTGAAGCAGCAAGTAGTCAAGGCAGAACCGCAAGATATGCGCTCTTGAGCCAAGCCATCATTGAATCCATAAGTAGTGGTATTCTCGTAATAGAGAAGGATAGGCGCATAGGACTCCTCAACACCGCAGCACGAACGATCCTGGGACTTGACGAAGAAGGATCTATTGGGAAATGCCTTGCTGATATCTTTGGGGATTATGAAGATCTCGATAGACTGCTCAGTGTGGCTTTCTTAACAGGGCGCGGTCAGAAGCGCAAGGAAATAGCTCTTACGACAAAGCATGGAGAGCGGCTGATTCTTGGAGCGACTCTTTCACCCATCAATCTGAGTAGGGGTGAGTGCGAAGCAGTGATCATGGTTTTTGCATTGCTTGGGCATGCAGGGAAGGGGAATCCTCCAAAGCCCAGGACTAAGAACTTTAAGAAGCGATCATGACGCAATTTGATATCGGGTGTGGGCTCAAGTTTGAACCCTCCCCAAGATGGTTTTCCCCTTTAGCTTTGGTTACCTTTTCGCCAGTAAATATTTAAGCTACAGTTCGACTCAAGATGTGCCGAAAACAATTTTGGCTTGTGAATCAAGCTAAAGAGGCAATGCATGATGAGGGTGCATACTCAAACCCCATTTTGCAATGACAGGCTTGCATTCTGAGATTACTAGGGAGGGCGCGCAGCGACTATGTATGATCGAGACCAGGGCTTAAGTTTCGATATTACCCACTACATGGAGGCTTCCAGTCATTTAGGCACGATAGTTGCAACTTCCTGGCAAGTGTGCGCGTCACGATCGTCTGGTCAAGAACCTACCAAGAGGTGTAGAAAATGCCATTGATCAGTAGAAAACAAAAGACCGCTGTTGGACTTGATATCGGGAGTTATTCAATCAAGCTAGTTGAGATGAGACACACAAATGGCTCCTACGAGATCACCAACGTCGGTATCAAGAAACTTTTGCCTGGGGCAATTGTGGACGGCGAACCTATGGATCGTGATGCTGTTGTCAGTGCGATAAGGGAGGTATTTGAGGAGACAGGTGTAATCAACCGCAATGTTGTGAGTGCAATATGCGGTCGTTCTGTGATTGTTAAGAAGATTCGACTGGATGAGATGGACGAGGATCTTGCAAGAGAGGTAATAACTGTTGAGGCTGAGCAGTATGTTCCCTTCGAAAGGGAGGAGCTCTCTGTAGATTTTGAAATTCTTCGGCGAGGGCTCCCCGAGAATACCATGGAGGTACTTCTGGTTGCTGCAAAGAAGGATAGAGTGATTTCCCATGTAGAGCTTTTGAGAGATGCGGACCTTGTTCCAGCGGTGATCGATGTTGACGCCTTTGCTGTTCAGAATGCTTTTGAACTCAACTATGAATATGAGGAAGACAAGGTCTATGCCTTGATAGACATAGGATTAAGTGCGACGAATATTGGAATAGTAAGCAACGGTCTCCCCCTTTTCAATCGTGATATCCAGTTTGGCGGTCAGACCTTCATTGAGGGTATGCAACGAAAGCTCGGCATAACATCCGAGGAGGCCAGAGCTGCACTTGAGGGTATACCTGGAGCCAAACCAGATGAGGTTCTCAGGGCAATTGAAACAGTTGGGGAGGAACTCTGTACGGCGATAGAGCGCTCATTTTCCTACCTGAGATCTTCGGGTGATGCTGAGAGGGTTGACCGTATCTATCTAAGCGGTGGCGGTTCCTTGATCTCCGGACTACGGTCACTAATAGCTGAGAAATTGGGCATAGAGGTTGAGCTAGCCAACCCTCTCAGGAATATAGAATTCCGCGAAGAGATTTTGGGTGCAGACCCCGTCTCGATTGGACCGTCATTGATGGTCGCAATCGGACTTGCGACAAGGCAAGGGAGTTAGCCTATGGTTAGAATAAATCTTTTACCGCGCGAAGAGAAACCTTCTAAAGAGGAAATTCTTTGGAAGAGCATTTTTGTCTGGGCCATGATAGCTGCAGCCGTAGTGGTAGTCGCTGGCGTAGGTATGCATATCTTCAGGTCCTACGAGATTCACTCGCTCAAGGTCGATATTGCAGAGACGAAGGCTGAGCAAGAAAAATATCGCGAGCAGGCTAAGCTGGTTGAGCAACTCACTGCCAAGAGAAGGCAGATACGGGAGAGACTTCATGTTGTCGAATCGCTTGATAGAGATCGCTATGTGAGGGTCTTCCTACTCGATGAGCTTGCCCGCAGTGTCCCAGACTATGTCTGGCTGGAGAGATTTGAGGAGAACGGATCTGAGGCAAGCATAAAGGGATGGGCATTTTCAAACCTGGCTATCTCACGTTTCATGGATCAACTCGAGGCGAAAGCCCACACAGATTCCGTTTACCTCAAGGTGATAAGGAGAGAGGAAATCAAGGGTACACCAGTGTTGAGTTTCGAGGTCGGCTATCAAATTGGCAAGACTGAGGAGGATGCTGAAAGCTCATGAATCTAAGAGAGCCATATATTCAGAAAGGTATTTTAGGAATAATCATTGTGATTGCCCTCTTATGGCTGATCTTTTTCACCGGCTTCCTGCCTTTCTCAAGGATGAGGACCCAGACACAGGTGGAGGAGTTGAGGCAACAGCTCCAGAGCGAAGCAGGAGAGCTCCAGAGGATTCAAGCCGCAGTGCGCAGGTTGCCTGCTCTTAGGATGGAGCTGGAGCAACTTCAGCAGAAGTGGGAGCTCTTGCGGGATCTCCTGCCGAAGGCCACCGAGATGAGCTCACTTCTAAGTAGCATAACAACTGCGGGGATAAGGGCTGGCGTGGAGTTCACTTTGTTCCAACCTGGTGAGCCAGAACCTGCAGGGCTCTATACAAGATATCCAATCAGGGTGTCGGTGATAGGTGGATATCATCAGGTTGGCAAGTTTTTTGATAACCTTTGCAATATGGACAGGCTTGTCGGTATTTCCATGGTGAGTGTCGTACAGAGAGAGGGTGGGACTCAACCCACCACAGTTGAAGCTTCAGCTACAATTTCAGCATATACATACACCGAAGGTGGAGAGGCTGTTCAACCGAGCACACCTAAGGTTAAGGGTAAATAGTTGAAGGAGTATGGTCTATGCCAGCCATAAAGCGAAAGGCAATAAGTTACTTTCGAGGTAAACGTATCGCCATCCCGCTGGCTGCCATCGGCATCATCGTATTCTTTGCAATTGGTGGTCATGGGAAGATAGCCGGTTTCGTCGTCAGCAGAGTTGTCGGCTACCTTATGGGTGATGTCGATGTCACTGATGGAGAGCTCCTCTCAGTTGCTCAAGCCGAAGAGGTAAGTGAGACCAGCCCGGCGGCTCAGTCGACGCGAGACTTGAGCACTCCCACTCCTGATCAGGCATCAAAGGGAATGCCTTCGGAGCCAGAGGAGAGTGTTATTACTCAGGCACAATCTAAGATGTCTGCACAACCCCCAGCAGCGAGGGAACAAGAGACCCAGGAGAAGCATAGGCTCCATGCTGGGAGAGCATACACTGCAAGCTACTTGAGGGACCCCTTCTACTCACTAATAAGCTCAGAAGAGACCAAGCCAACAAAGCTTCTCGACGTATCAAGGGCTAAGATGGTCGGCTCTGTCTGGGGTGAGAAGGGAATCATTGCCCTTCTTGAGGATGATCGCGGCAGGAGCTATGCCCTTAAAGTCGGCGATAAGGTTGTAAACGGTAAGGTGACTTCAGTCACGCCTGGTTCGGTGACTTTCACAATAACAGTCTTCGGTATGACCAAACAGGTAACCTTGGAAATCGCAGAAGAGGGTGAATGGTGATGCAGAAAAAGATTCTTTACCGACTGCCTTTGGTTTTTATCTTTCTCAGCTTAGCTACGCTTGTCTATGACAACGGAGTGAGCGGAATACCTGAGAACCAGCCGATCTCTGTTGACTTTCAGAATGCAGACATTCAGACCGTCCTCAGGAGCTTCGCAGTCTATAGCGACAAGAACATAATCGCTGGTCCTGAGGTAAAGGGTCCGGTAACCGTTCACCTTGAGAATGTTCCTTGGAGGCAAGCGCTCGATATCATACTCAAAGCCAATGGATATGCTGCTAGGGAGGAGGAGGGGATAATTCGTGTTGGGCTTTGGGATCAATTCCTCAATGAGGAGATAAAACGTAATGAGGCTGAACGCAAACGCGAGGACCTTGAGCCACTAACAACTAAGGTGATCGACGTAAGCTTTGCCAAGGCTGAGGAGATCGCTGAGCCTCTCCGATCCCTGCTTAGTAGACGCGGTGTGATAGAGGTTGATCCCAGGACCAACTCCATTATCGTTTCCGATATCGAGTCGAGAATAGCCAATATAGCCAGGATGGTAAAACTCCTCGACAATGAAACGCCGCAGGTTGAGATAAATGCCAAGCTAGTTGACCTTGACGCCCGCGTGAGCAGAGATCTTGGCATTCAGTGGGAAGCTCAGAACGTCAGAATACCAGGTGTGCAGGGTGAGCATAGTGCCAAAGTCGATGCCACAGGTCAGTTACAGGTTGACCCTACACGGACCCAGCAAGGCGCAGGCCTTTCGCAGCCCGAGGCGGAAGTCAAGATAGGAAAAATCATAGGCCCGGCGGGTAGCTTTGAGGCAACACTCAAAGCACTCGAACGTGACAACAAGGCAAATATCATTTCCAATCCTCGCATTACAACACTCAACAATAGAGAGGCTTCTATCATAGTCGGTAAGAAAATCCCTCTCATCGTAACCGATGAGGCTGGCAATCCCATCACTCAGCTCACAACCGTCGGTATTCAGATGAGGGTGACACCCCATGTGAACAGCAAGACAGGTGAGATAACCATGGATCTTCATCCTGAGGTGAGTGATCTGTCAGCTCAAGCAACCGTCCAGGGTGGAATAATCATAGTTACATCCGAGGCCGACACACGTGTGATGGTCAAAGATGGTGAAACAGCTGTTATCGGAGGGCTTATAAGGACCAACGAAAGCACCTATGATGTGGGTGTCCCTATTCTTAGAGATATACCACTGATTGGGCGCTTCTTTGGCTCTAAGAGCAAAGTGAAAGAGAAGAGAGAGCTAGTGATCTTTGTGACTCCAAAGATCGTTGATTGAAATGTGACTGGGGGTATTGGCGATGAATCGAAAGCAAAGAGGGATCGTCGTTATAGGTTTAGCAATGGTGATCCTTTCGGTTTTACAATGCGCGGAGAAGGAAGGTCCTGTGAATCCGTACATCGAATCGGAACCACCTCAATATGTAATCGAATATGTTCAGGTCAACCCCGGTCGTGTGAACCCAGGCGAAACCGCCGCTGTCGAGGCGAAAGTAACAGATCTTGATGGAGCACCTGTCAGCAACTATAAGGTTGTCTTTGATGTGGATGCCGGAACGATACTTAGCCCTGTGCTTACCAATAATCAAGGTATAGCTTCGACTACATTCCATGCACCGACTACCTCGCAGCGGGTTGAATTGGTTGCCAGTGGCGATGGAGCTGTTCCCAAGAAAGTTTTCATTCAGGTTGGTGAAGGTGCCCTTTCAGTCTCACCCCAGAGCATTCTGGCTGATGGTCTAGCTACGTGTGATCTTGAGGTCGAGCTGATTGACTCCGATGGCAATCCCATTGAAGGTGCAAGTGTTGCATGGTCAAGTGGTCACGGAACAATCACTGATGCCACCTACACAACAGATGAGTCGGGGATTGCAACTGCTAGACTTGTTAGCGAAGCCAATACGACTGATATCCTGGCAACTGTGCAGGCTCAGATAAGCTATGGGGATGTATCCTATGCTGAGATTGCCTATGTCGAGATGCGTGGCGTTAGTGTTCTCCTAAGCGCTGAGCCGAGTGAGATGCCCGCCGATGGAGTCAGTGTTGCCAGTGTCACTGCTCAGCTTCTCGAAACCACCTCGAATGCTCCAATTAGTGATGTTGATGTCTACTTTGGTACGACATTGGGTTCTATCGAGGGTAAGGCAACAACCAATGAGGCTGGAATGGCAAATGTCTATCTGATGAGCTCAACCATTCCAGGAGTTGCGCAGGTAAGCGCAACCTACGGTGGTATCCAGAGCTTCACCTATGTTACATTCGGTAACCTTAATCTTAGCTTGGAAGCTTCGGCAACAAGGGTCGTGGGTGATGGCGTTTCTGGGGTCAACTTGACCGCAACTCTGGTGACTCAAGATAATACTCCAATTGCTGGAGTACCTATCGCTTTCTCAACAACCGACGGCATCATTGCCAGCTCCGCTTTGACTGACAATTCGGGGCGAGCAACCGTAACATTGACAAGCCCAAATCATCCTGGACAGGCAACTGTCACTGCATCCTTTAATCAGGGAGTGACTGCTTCAATATTAATTGAGTTCATTGACGTCGAGATAAGTCTTGAAGTAAGCAATCCACGCATAGCCGCAGATGGTTTCTCATCCCAGCGTGTCGTGGCGAAGCTCGTCAGTGAGGACAACAACCCAGTTAGCGGGGTTACAATTGATTTCACTACTAGTGATGGAACAATTACCACAAAATCCCTGACGGATGCAATGGGTGAAGCCGAAGCCATACTGGTAAGCCCGACTTATCCTTGTGAGGCAACTGTGATTGCCTCGTTTGCAAATCGCAAGGAAGATACTGCGCATGTGACTTTCCTGGGACTAAACCTAGATCTTGAAGCCGATCTCAGTCGCATGGTTGCGAATGCAAGTACCCAGGATATAGAGGCCATACTGACAACCGAAGATGGCACCCCGGTTGGTGGAGCGACGATTGCCTTCTCAACAACCAGTGGTATCGTTACTGCAAGTGCCGTTACTGATGAATATGGTAAGGCGTCAGCTGTTTTGACATCAGCAACAACATCAGGAGTTGCTACGGTGACAGCCTCTTACCTTGATTACGATAACACAATAGAGATAAGCTTCGAGACACCGATTGTCTCCCTTAAGGCTGTTCCAGTTGTTGTTGCCGCCTCACCATCGAATTCCATTCTCCTAACGGCCTATGTGACGTTCGCAGACGGTGAACCTGTTCCCGACAATACGCCTGTGGTGTTCACAACAACTGAAGGCAATCTTTCACTTTCAACTGCTAGTACTGAATCGGGCATTGCGGACGTTCTTCTCTGGGGTACTGGGGTTGCGAATGAGAATGTCGAGGTATCAGCGAGTGTTGCTGGTTCTCAGGCAACGACGCTTGTTGCCTTCACCCCTGATGAGCCTGCAGAGATCAAGGCTTATGCAACGCCTGACACAATCCCTGGCGATGGCAGTGCACCTGCTACAATAGTTGCCGAGGTCAAGGATTCCTACGGTAACTACGTCGAAGATGGTACGGTTGTCAATTTCAGTGTGACAAGTGGCAACGGAATAGTATCCTCGACCGGCTTTACCTCAGGGGGGATAGCGACAGCCCAGTTCCTACCTACTGGCGGTGGCAACATCGCAACTGTTGAAGCAAGCACACCTGGTGGGCCTTCAGATGAAGTTGTCCTCATTATGACTTCAGGTAAAACAGGGACTATAGTTGCTGATCCTGATACTGCCTGGATTGGTGTAGCAGCGACTGGGGTTACCTCTCAGGTAACTGTTGTGGCACATGTGTATGATGCCAAAGGTAGTCCTGTCGAGGATGGAACAAGCGTTACCTTCACCATTGACCATGGCCCGGGTGGTGGGGAGTTCATCGACGATGAGGCAAATGGCTATGGTCCTGTGACTAAATCAACACTTGATGGTATGACTTCAGTTAATGTGACGAGCGGCACACTGCCTGGTACAATTGTTCTGAAGATTGAAGCTGACAGCGCATCTGCAGCTCTTACCAGAATTGGTATTGCCGCAGGACCTCCCGATTCAATCTTCATAACGACCGGTGACATAAAGCGATCTGGATCAGGTGGTGCATATGTACTCTGCATATCCGGATTTGTGCGGGATAAGTACAATAATCCGGTCGCTGATGGTAATGTGGTCTATTGGACACTCGACAGATCTGACATAGGTATTATTGATCCGGAAGGCTACACTGGTGCAGGTTTTCCTTGTGTGGAGTGTGGCGGTGTGAGCACCAAGGGCGTGGCACACGCCTGTCTTGTGTTCCCAACCTCATCCATGACGAAGGGATATACAATAATAGCTAGATGCGGTGAACTCGAGAGCACTTTCGAGACTTCCATACCAATAGTGGAGCCTGTGGAGTTCACTTTGGAAGCTTCACCATCATCAATCAGTGGCTCAGCCGGTGGGGAGATTTCGGTATGGGCATATCTTGAGGATGATACGAACACTCTTCCTATAACAGGTGCTACGGTACAATTCAGCATTGATGGTGCCGGATCGCTAGCCACCTTCTACGATGTAACTGACGAATATGGTCTGGCGACAACAACCCTAACAATACCACCTGGCACAGCCAGTGGAACAACAACGGTGACTGGTAAGGTATGGATGACGAGCGAGCAAGCAAGTGTTGAGATAACCATAAACCCATAGTTTTCAAGGGGGAGAATTTGATATGAAGCACTTCATCCTAACCATAGTGATCGGCGCACTTATGATTCCGGCTGTCTCACTCTGTGCGAGCGCTGGCAACCCAGCAGTCACCATAGGCAAAGATACCTATGGATTCACTCTCGAGGGTGAGGAGCAAATCAAACGCCTCGATGGTGAGACACTTAGGTCGAGAAGGTACGATGGTAAGATAATCTGGGGTATGACTGAGCGCCTCGACGTCTATGCCAGACTCGGTGCAAGCGATCTCAGGGTTGAGAATCCAGACTATCCTAAGTTCAAGACAGCTCCTAGGAGCATGACCTGGGGTGGCGGCTTACGCTACATGCTCGCTGAGTCAAGCGAGCCTTCAATCGCCGCTTATGTTGATGTCCAGCTGCTCACATTCAAGGCAAAGGCTTCGAGGGATGTCGAGAAGACTATTACGTACAATGGCTGGCCTGAGACCTATTTCGAGCATCATCTTACCACGTACAGATACAGGGAATTTCAGTTCAGCTTCATAACCATATGGCATCATGAGACTTTCTCACCTTATTGTGGTTTCGCCCTCACCAATGTCTTTGGACATGTTGACAGGCGAGTCACAAGCGATGTTTGGGAGGGTGTGACTGAGGAAGGCAATGACTTCAGAGAATATGGTATCCCCGAAGCCGTATTAGGTGTAGATATTGATCTTGGTGGGACTGGAAGATTTAGCCTTGAGTTCCGCATAAGTGATGATTCGGATGTTTCCTACTTCATCGGGGTAAGTGAGCTAACCCGGTGATTTAGTGAGGTTGACATAGTCCGTGCCTTATTATTACAATAAGGCACGGATTTTTATATGGGGCTAGAATGAAGATAATAGCAGGTAAATTTAAGGGCATAAGGATACAGGCTCCACGAGGATTGCTCTCGCGCCCTCCACTTGCGGTCATTCGTGAAGCCATCTTCAACATAATTGGAAGGGAAGTCGAAGGCAAAACCGTCCTGGATCTTTTTGCAGGAAGTGGATCTCTTGGAATAGAGGCTCTAAGCAGAGGCGCTTCCCAGGCACACTTCGTTGATCATTCACGGCGCTGTGTCGAGATGATCAAACGCAATCTTTCTCGGCTCAATGCCTCTTCGCTTTCCCAGGTTACGCGGAAGGATGCTATCGACTTTGTTCGGGGTTGGGAAGGACAGGCCTTTGATATTATCTTCATCGATCCCCCCTTCCTATCAGGTCAGGTCGCTCACACGCTTGAAGCTCTCGAGCATTCCAAGGCTGCAGCAGGTAATAGTTTGATCGTCGCGCGTTTGCACTGGCGTGAGGAATTCCCTCTTTCGGAGCCTTATGAACTTCTAAGAAGGCGCAAGTTTGGCGAAAGTGTGGTGTTGATTGGTATGCGAGCACAAGATGGGGGGAACGCTTGAGAATAGGAGTCTACGCTGGAACCTTCGATCCAGTTACCAATGGTCATCTCGACATACTCAGGCGCAGTCTGCAAATTTTTGACAAGGTTATTGTTGCCGTTGCTGAGTCAACTCCCAAGGATACCTTTTTCAGTCTTAAAGAAAGGGTGCAGATGCTGGAGGACGCCACCTCAGAAATTGAAAATGTTGAGGTTATTCCTTTCTCCGGGTTGCTAGTTGATTTTGCTCGCAAAGTTGGAGCTGTTGCAGTCGTGCGCGGGTTACGAGTGGTTTCAGACTTTGAATACGAATTTCAAATGGCTCTTATGAATCGTAGATTGAGTGATGAAGTCGAGACGGTTTTCCTCATGCCCAGTGAGGAGTACACCTACCTGAGTTCATCACTTGTCATGGAGATCGCTGCCGCAGGTGGCGATATAAGTCACTTTGTGCCAGACGTTGTTACAGAAAGGTTAGGTGAGCGACTAAAGCGACGGGGTCGGAAATGATACGCGCTATGGAAGCAATCTGGGAAAGAGCTAAATCCAGGCGTGCTCGTATAGTGCTTCCTGAAGCAGATGATGAGAGGATTGTTGAGGCTGCCTGGCGTGCCGCAAGAGAAGGTCTGGCACATCCTGTCCTGGTTGGGAAGCGGAATGAGGTGGAAAACATTGCAAAATCTTCCAAAATAGAACTTCAGGGAGTGGAAGTGGTTGATCCTGAGCAGAGTCCCAATCTCAGCACCTATGCTTCACACCTTTATCAACGCAGGAAACACAAAGGGATGAAAGAGGCCGAAGCTCTTGCACTTGCCAGGAAGCCCCTGTATTTTGCGGCCTTAATGCTCGCCAACAAAGATGCTGATGGTTTCGTCGGGGGTGCAGCCACAACTACGGCAGACATCCTGAGGGCTTTGATCTGGTGCGTTGGAACTGAAGAGGGCGTGACATGTGTTTCTAGTTGTTTCCTCATGGTCGTTGGCCACGGATCTGAGGAGCGTATCTATATTTTCGCTGACCCGAGTGTTATTCCCGATCCAGATCCAACTCAGCTTGCTAGCATAGCCATAGCCTCTGCAAGGACACTTTTGCGCCTCACTGGGATCGAGCCACTTGTGGCGATGCTTTCATTTTCAACTAAGGGGAGTGCCTGCCACCCATCGGTTGAGAAGGTGATTGAGGCCACGCGAATTGCTAAGCAGAACGAACCCACCCTAAGAATAGATGGTGAGCTCCAGGCTGATGCAGCGATTGTTCCGGAGGTAGCTAAGCGCAAGGCACCTGACAGCGATGTCGCAGGTCGCGCCAACGTGCTCGTTTTTCCAAATCTTGATGCTGCCAACATAAGTTATAAGCTTGTTGAGCGCCTTGCCGGAGCTCATGCCATTGGTCCCCTCCTTCAAGGTCTTGCCAGACCAGCCAGCGATCTTTCACGTGGCTGTTGTGCTGAGGATGTCGTCAATACGATTGCTCTGACGGCTGCGCAGTCGTCGGCTTAGGCTTCTGTTCCATGGGCAAGAAGAATAAAACCGAGAGGGCTATCGAGAGGCTGAGAGCGAATCTCGGGGTAGGGAGTATCGATACCTCTCCCGAAATCCGTACGTGCTATTCCTTTGATGCAACAAATGTGAAATCCTTACCAGCAGGTGTTGTGTTTCCGAAGTCTTCAGAAGATGTTCGGACTGTTGTTTCAATCTGCCATGAAGAAGGTGTCAAACTCATACCGCGAGGCGCAGGAACGGGCTTTGCAGGTGGGACTGTTCCCCTTGGTGATGAACTCATATTATCCACTGAGAAAATGAATCATATAAGAAAGATCGACCGCGAAAAGCAAATCGCAGTTGTCGAAGCAGGAGTTGTAAATGGCATTCTGCAAAAAGAGGTTGCTCGCCACAACCTGATGTTCCCACCCGATCCGTCGAGCCTAGATGTTGCGACCATAGGTGGGAATGTCGCACAGGATGCTGGTGGTCCGAGGGCTCTCAAGTATGGAGTCACCAGAGACTATGTAATTGACATTGAGGCGATCACTTGCAATGGCAAACTCATCGAGGCAAGGACCTGGAGTAAGCAGGGGTTCTTGTGGAACCCTCTGGTTAGCTTGCTTGTTGGGAGTGAGGGCACACTGGCAGTGATGACAGCTTTTGTCCTGAAACTCCTGCCGCTTCCCGAAGCCTTCTATACATGTCTGGCCTTCTTTGATACTGCCCATGCTGCTGCACAAGCTGTAAGCAGAATACTTGGCAATGGCGTACTTCCAGCTGCTATTGAGCTCATGGATTCAGCAACGATTGCCTGCGTTCGCAACTTCATTGATGTCAAGATACCTCGGGACACGGGTTGCTCTCTTCTCATAGAGACCGATGGTAAGGCAAGTGAGGCGCGCGAGTCCATGGAGACAATAGGCAGGATTCTCCGTGACGAAGGTGCTATTGAAACAAGACTAGCGACAGAGGAACATGAGCGGGATGAAATCTGGTTGATGAGAAGATCCATCTCGCCTTCGCTTGCTAGAATTGCTCCCTCCAAAATGAATGAGGATGTATGTGTCCCAAGATCGCGATTGCCTGCTCTTGTCGATGGAGTCGAGCACCTCGCCAAGAAATACAAACTTCCTGTTCCGACCTTCGGGCATGCGGGTGATGGTAATCTCCATGTGAATGTAATGCTTGACAGACGAAATCCTGATGAGGTGAGAAGGGCGGAGGCTCTCGTTGAAGATCTCTTCACTCTCACACTTGATCTTGGTGGAACAATAAGTGGAGAGCATGGTATTGGCATAGCCAAGCAGCGCTATCTTAAGCGCGCACTCGGTGACGATCTTTATGCTTATGAGCGCGCTGTCAAGAAGGCTTTTGATCCTGATGGCATCATCAATCCTGGCAAGGTGATCATACCTTGAATCGGCAGCCAAAAGGCAGGTCTCAGTTTATAGATATTGTTGAGGTCGAAGTGGTGGCTGGTGATGGTGGTGATGGTTGTATCAGCTTCCGCAGAGAGAGATTCGTACCCAAGGGTGGGCCCGATGGCGGCGATGGCGGAAGAGGTGGACACGTCATTGTAAGGACAGATCCTCACCTGAGCACCCTCATAGATTACAAGTACAGACGGATCATTCGAGCCAAGCGAGGCCAGCATGGAAGAGGTAAGCAACAGCATGGAAAGGATGGGAAGGATGCCATCATACGTGTACCTGTTGGAACTGTTGTGAAGGATGCGACCACGGGTGAAGTGATTTGCGACCTATCCAATGAAGGCGAGAAGATAATAGCAAAAGGAGGCAGAGGGGGGCGCGGGAACGCTAGCTTTGCGACTCCAACCGATCAGGCACCAAGGCGGAGAGAAAAGGGACAGCCAGGTGAGCGACGTCGTATAGTTCTTGAGCTTAAGCTCATAGCAGACGTAGGCATAGTTGGCCAGCCAAACGTTGGTAAGTCAACCTTGCTCAGCCGATTGACGAGAGCACATCCAAAGATAGCTGCCTATCCCTTTACGACACTCACACCCAATCTTGGTGTTCTCACATATGGTGATAAAAGCATAGTGCTTGCCGATATCCCTGGTTTGATTGAGGGGGCTCATGATGGTAAGGGTCTTGGCTATGACTTCCTGAGGCATATCGAGCGTACAAAGGCTTTGCTTTTTCTGCTCGATGCAGTCGCACGTGACCTCGATGAACAGCTTGACGCGCTCCGGAATGAGCTTCGTCTCTACTATGAGAATCTGGCTACAAAGCCGTCTTTGATTGCAGTCAACAAGATTGATCTTCTTCCTCAATCTGAACTAGATAAGTTAGATCTTAATCCAGATATCATTCCAATATCGGCCCTGACAGGCTACGGCATTCCTGAACTGATTAAGAAGCTTCTTGCACTCACCGAAACCATATCAAAGGGGGAGGAAGATGGGGGAAAGGAGAAATCATGAAATGGTTCTTGGGCTTGTGCTTTCAGATATTTTCTCAAACAAGCAACTCGTTGGTTTGCTCACAGAGGTTGACACCGAAAGGCTCAAGGAGGCTCCTCTGGATTATCTTTCAAGCATTCTTGGTGTAAGTGAGGAGAAAATGCGAGAACTAACACTCACTTTCGAGGAAGCCAGGGGAGTACTTGAAGATCTCGAGAAGAATGGCTGTGGTTTGATAACTATCGATGATGAAAAGTATCCGAGGCTACTTAGAGAGACATCCAGCCCACCGTGTCTGCTCTTCTACAAGGGCAATCTCGATTTACTTACCTCCCGATCAATTGCCATAGTTGGCTCGCGTAAGCCTTCACTTGCTGGAGTGAAAATCGCTAGGAACCTGGCTTTTGAGCTTGCTCAGAAGGGATTTGTTATCGTCAGCGGGCTGGCACGTGGGATTGACACTGCTGCACATAAGGGTGCACTCGAGGCAGGTGGAGCTACGGTTGCAGTTTTGGGAACCGGAATCGATAGGGTATATCCGTCTGAGAACCAAGAGCTGGCTGAAGATATTTCAAGACGAGGTCTTCTCATCGCGGAATATCCGCCGGGGGTTCCACCTTTGAAGCAGAACTTTCCTCAGAGAAACCGAATAATAAGTGGATTGTGTCTCGGTACGGTTGTAGTAGAGGCCGGTAAGAGCAGTGGTGCGCTGATTACAGCTGGCTTTGCGCTCGAGGAGAACCGTGAGGTTTTTGCAGTGCCCTGCTCGCCACTGGCTTCGCAAAGTGGTGGTGTAAACCGTCTCCTCAAAGAGGGCGCCACACTCGTTGAGTGTGCCGATGACATTGTCAAAGAAATTGCACCCCAGTGTGGAGGCTTAAGATATCAGCAAGATCAGGTTCAGGTACCTGTTGAACCCGACCAGCGGCAGATAATGGAGCTTCTCTCAAATGTGCCAGCTCATGTTGATGAGATTGCTAGAGCTGTAGGACTGGGGTCAGCCAAGACACTTGCTCTGCTTTTCGAGCTTGAAACCAGAGGATTTGTCAAATCCCTTCCTGGAAAGTTCTATGTCAGACAGTAATTCCAAGAAGCCTCAAGTCTGGATTGAGCAATCTCTTTCCTACTCATTTGAGGCTATTCGCGAAGCGGTTGACAAGGCGATTTCGTTCTTTCTCAGAGATGAGGATGTTTCAGGCTGTCGTATTCTCGTCAAACCCAATCTCCTATCTGCAAGGCAACCTGAGAGAGGTGTGACAACCCATCCAACTGTTGTTGAGGCGGTGATTGATAATTTCCAGGCTAAGGGAGCAGTTGTTGCAGTTGGCGATAGTCCGGCTGGTGCAGTGGCAGGCTTGGAGAGGGTCTGGCGGGAGACCGGACTCTTAGAGGTCTGTAAGAGAAGGGCTGTGACGCTTCTCAATTTTGAGGCGAGCGGATGGACTGAGAAGCGGATAGATGGTAGAAAATATAGGATTGCAAGGTACCTTTCGGAGTATGACAGAATCGTGAACTTAGCCAAAGCCAAGACCCATGTTCTCACAGTGCTTACAGGCTGCGTCAAGAATACCTTCGGATGTGTGCCTGGTTTCATAAAATCTTTTCACCACCTTGAGAATCCTTCCCCTGATGCTATGGCTAGAGTCTTGGTGGATGTTTTCGAGCTTGTGAGCCCATGGCTCAGCATTCTTGACGCAGTCGTCGCAATGGACGGACACGGACCTTCCTCTGGCAGGATACGCCATCTTGGTTTCATTGCTGCAAGCCGAGATGCAGTTGCTGTCGATGCTGTTTTTGCCTCGATAGTGGGGATAAAGCCTCTTTCAGTCCCGACTACAAAGGAGGCCTATACCAGGGGTATCGGCGAGGCAGATCTTCGAAACATTGAGGTAAGAGGGGCTTCCATCGATGGCTTAAGGATTCGTGATTTTGAGATACCCAGCAACTGGAAATTCAGGCTCATTCCGCAAGCTCTTTCAAGGCTTGTTTCAAGATTCGTTTGGGTTCGACCTGAGATAACTGAAAGGTGCACCGCATGTGGTTTGTGTGAGAGGGTTTGTGCTGCAAAGGCCATTAGAAAGATCAAAGGCAGACCAATGGTCATTGATGAGGTGTGCGTCAGCTGCCTTTGTTGCCATGAGATCTGCCCCAATGGTGCCATAGATCTCAGGAGAAGCTGGTTGGCTAGGTTCCTAAAGTGAGAAGGGCAACTCCAAAGGACTGGCTTGAGTATATAATTGCAAAGCCCTATGTCTGCTTAATGCAGATGCTTCCGTTAAGCGTTGCTTCAAGAGTCGCAAGCTTCATTGGCTATCTTCTCTTCGATGTCATACGCTACCGCAGGGATGTCACACTTGACAACCTCAGGCAATCTCTGGGTCAATTCTACTCCCCTCGTGATCTCATCAAGATTGCAAGAAGAAGCTACAGCAATTTTGCCCTGCTTATCGCTGACCTTGCAAGATTGCCTTTGGTTGATATGGATTTCATATCACGGCATATCAGGATTAAAGGCTTACGCTTTCTTGATGACCTGCGACGGAGAGGGACAGGAGCAGTGCTGGTTACAGGTCACTTCGGCAGCTGGGAGCTTATGGGTTGCACACTTGTTAAGCTTGGCTATCCTGTGGTCTTTGTCGTGGGCATTCAGCGTAACCCGCTTGTTCAGGATCTTATGAATAGCCTGCGAAGGAAAGCAGGCATAGAGATTATCGAGCGCAAGGCGACACTTGCAATAGCAAGAAATATCAGGAAAGGCAAGTTTGTGGCAATGCTTTCAGATCAGGATGCAGGTAGAAATGGAATCTTCGTTGACTTCTTTGGAAGACCTGCTTCAACTCCAAAGGGACCCGCAAGACTTGCTCTCATAGCAAATGCGCCAATAGTTCCTGGCTTTATCATCAGGGAAGACTTGACAAGCTACACTATCACAATTGAGAAGCCAATCGAGATCTCCGAAGATAGAAGACCCGCGGTTCGCAATCTTACTCAGACTTACACATCCATCATTGAGGATTTCATAAGAGCCAAGCCCGACCACTGGCTGTGGTCTCATCGCAGATGGAAGACGAAGCCGGCCTAGAAACCTATGCCACGTGATTTGTCTTCAGTGCCAATTATCTTTATTTCACCGAATTTCTCTTCGAAGTTACTCACATTCTTCTCAAGTACCTTGAGAAGATTTTTGACATGCTGAGGGGTCATGATGATTCTTGAATAAACTTTTGTCTTGGCTAAACCTGGCAGGAATCTACCAAAGTCAATTATGAATTCCGACGGGCTATAGGTTATCATGACCCAATTGGAGTAGATGCCTTCAGCCGCTGGCTCACTCAGCTCGACTTTGATCTGCTGTGGTTGCCGCTTTTCCATAGATCACACCCCTTCCGTAGTATCATTCTTTAACCGCTATGGTGCCCCTCGCTTCTTGACCTGACGATTGCACATGGTAGAAGTATAGGCCAGGCTGCACCAATCTTCCAGCCTCATCGCGTGCATCCCAGAGGGCTGTTCCATTATCAAGGATTTCACTGGACTCATCAAGATTCCTTACGAAATTGCCTTCAAGATCGAAAATCATCGCCCTGAAACTGCCCGGATGAGGTCTGTCTGGACCAGGTTCGGGCAGGAATACGATTCGCACCTTTGTGCCAGAGCCCAGCTTAAAAGGATTGGGAAAAGCGTAAGCCGTGCCCTTTCTTGGTGCACCTGTGGCTATGTCGGCTACTATTTCGCCACTGGGGGTCTCGTTTATGTTGGTGACGCTTACTCCCGAATATCTACCATAAGCAAGCACACTTGCAGGATGTGTGAGGGGAGTGAACTCATGCTTTTCAAGGCTACCTGGCCAGAAATCCGATTCCTCACCGGGGACATTGCGACGCGGATCTGCTGCATTCTTGATCTCGGGGTCAAGTCTTTCTCCATCAGCCTGAACAAGTTCAACAAACCACCTCTTCGGATTGTTGTTATTCTTCTGGCTCTCATCCACCCTCCATATCAAAAGGCCACTGCCTGGCAGATAGGTTTCAAAATAGCCAGCCAGAGGTTGGCGATCCTCGAGCATGAAGTATTCCCCTCTTCCATTTCCCCTTGGGGTCCAGTCGACACCATTTGGATTACCGAGAATCCGGTAAGCATCCGGTGTTAATCCGATGGGCTCTAGGACGGCACCGCTAACCGTCTCAGTTCCTTCGCAACCAATGCATACTGCGACTGGGTCAATCCACCCAAGAAAATACTTCATAGGTGCGCACAGATGTGAAGGTACGCTACCAAGTCTGTTGGGCGGACCATTCCATGCGCCCTCATCCATCAAACAAAGTGGACCAACAACTGGAAGGCCATTTTCGGTATTGTAAAGATCGGGCAGGCCCAGCAGATGACAGAACTCATGTGCAAAAACCCCAATCTCTCCCATCTCAGGCACGATTATGAATGGTCCTATTAGCTTGCCATCAACAATCGTATTGGAGGTAGGTCCATAAAGCGAGAGATCGGACTGCAATGACCAGATATAGTTAGCAGCTATGCCACCTGGCATATTAGCAAACATTTCGGCCCCCTGACCAGAATGAACAATGATCAGGGCATCTATATAGCCATCGTCGTCACCCGAGGATGGCAAACCGTCAGGTCCATCGTTGTCATAGAGACTTAGATCAGCGAGATCACGAGCTTCCCTTACTGTTTGAGCAACCAATCCCCATATGTTAAGCGGGAAAGAACAAAGAGTCGTGTCGATGGCGGAAGAGGTAGTGTCAAGTCCGTAGTCGTCGGCGGTACCTGGTGAGCCGTCTCGATTGACTATGAGACTATGATCACAGGGACTCCTCAGCCAGCCGAAGACTTCACCACTCACTCCAAACTTCCCGTAGGAATTCTCCTCAAAGTAGGTGTGCATTGAGGGACCGCTCCTGCTGAAGAGCTTCTCGCGGATGAACTCAGGTTCAACCTGCGCAGGCTTATCGGTGAAATCAACGAGGAGAACAAGGCAACGACATTCGCCCACTGGCCGAACATAACGCCCGGGTATTTCATCCACGATGCTTGGCCTTGTTCTGAAATAGGAGATGGGCAAGCCAAGCTTGGCACCTTTTTGAGTTGGTGGTGGTGCTATAGCTAGACTGTTGCCAGTTGATAGCACGAGAGCGATTAGCGGGATAACCAGCTCCATTTTTCTCATGACAATCTAACTCTAATGGGCGAAGCCTTGCCTGTCAATGGATCGGCAAAGCGCTTGACTATAGTATCGATATTGGTATAGTTTGCGATGGATTTTGAACAACACCTCTTGCAAGGAGTTTTGTTTGAATAGCATCTCCATAGAAAGAATTACCGAAATACTCCAGAGGATGAAGAAATGCAAGATAATGGTGGTGGGTGATGCCATGCTCGATCGCTATGTCTGGGGTGTTGTTTCGAGAATTTCACCCGAAGCCCCAGTTCCTGTAGTCGAAATAACGGATGAAAGCAATCGCTTGGGTGGTGCTGCGAACGTCGCTAACAATGTCATAACTCTTGGAGCCGCCTGTGGCATCACATGTGTTGTTGGAAATGATAATGTGGGGGAAGAACTCGCAAGTCTCATGAGATCCAGGGGCATAGATACCAGTGGCGTCATATATGATGAAGGGCGGCCAACGACTGTGAAAACGCGGGTGATTGCCCACAATCAGCAAGTTGTACGAACCGACAAAGAGGTGCGCACTGAGGTCTGCGGAGCAATTGAGGAAAGCATAATTGATGTCGCTCTACAGTCTGCCGAGACCTGTGACGCAATCATAATATCTGATTATGGGAAGGGTGTGATCACCAAAAGACTCCTGTCCGAACTCATCCCCAAAGTAAGAAGAATTGGTAAGATAATATCGGTTGATCCAAAGGAGAATCATTTCAGGAATTACAAACGTGTCTCCTTGATCACACCAAATCAATTTGAGGCAGGAGCTGCAATGGGAAGGCGTATCCATGATGAGGTGAGCCTTCATGAGGTTGGCTGGGAGATCATAGATCTTCTCGAGGTCGATTCCCTGCTTATAACAAGAGGTGAGCAGGGCATGTCGCTTTTTAGAAGCGATCGCACATATCGTCACTTTCCAACAGTAGCTCGTCATGTATATGATGTGACAGGAGCTGGTGATACAGTTATCTGCTCCTTTACACTTGCACTTTGTGCTGGTGCAACAATGGATGAGGCAGCTCAAATTGCCAACCATGCTGCCGGTGTTGTGATCGCCAATGTTGGTACCGCATCTGTTACTCCCGAAGAACTTATGAGTTCATTTCAATCCCGCTTAGATCAGATCTGAAAATGGGAAGAATTGTTGATATTGAGGAACTCAAGAGGGAACGCGAGCGTGCTCGTAGGGAAGGCCTCACATTTGTTTTCACCAATGGGTGTTTCGATCTTATCCACCGGGGACATATTGAGCTCCTGAGATCAGCACGGAGCTTTGGCGATATACTCACGGTTGCAATAAACAGTGATGCCTCAGTGAGAAGACTCAAGGGACCTAAGCGACCAATCATTGGGCAGGAGGATCGATCTGCCGTCCTTGCTGCGATCATCTTTGTCGACTATGTTATGATCTTCGATGAGGATACCCCTGAAAAAGTAATCTCCGATCTTATCCCCGATGTGCTTGTCAAAGGTGCCGATTACAGTATGCATGAAATAGTGGGAAGGGAGCAAGTTGAGTCAGCTGGCGGTAGGGTCGTAAGAGTACCACTGCTAGAGGGCTACTCGACCGAGAGGCTCCTTAGAGAGATTGCTGAGCGCTACCGCGCCGAATAGTCGTTCGATTGGTTCTCCGGGCTCAAAAGGTTTCAGTTTGGTGATGAGGAGTCGAAAGCGAATAAGAATACAGCGTAAAGCTCGCAAAATTGGCTTCCTTGGCAAGGGAGCTCCCATGCCTTCTCATGAAAGGTCTGAGATTGTTGAATCCCTTCGTTTAAGGATTGGTGATGAGGTTGTCTCCACCGATGAGCACGATCTCAGTCGACGCCAGTGCGATGCCCAGCCTCTGCAGAGCCTGCTTGGGAAGCTCTTTCTTAGCAAACCTGTAGCTGTGGTTTTCCCTGACTCCCCTCGATGTGTCGCGGAGGCTCTAGATGTCTGTATCGAGGGAAAAACCCCTGCGGTGGTAAGAGGCGGGGCAACTGCTGGTTTGGGTGGTGTTGCATCCGTCGGTAAGACAATTGTGATTGACGTTACCACATTGAATTTGATTGTGGAAATCGATGCCAAGAAAAAGCAATCCACGGTCCAGGCGGGTTGCACATGGAAGGTCGTAAGTAGTGCTCTTAGGTCTGAAGGCCTGGCACCCCTGGCTTTTCCCTCAAGTGGCATCGAAAGCACGGTGGGAGGTTGGATGAGCACCGGAGGCTACGGCATTGGAACGCTTCAGCATGGATGCTTTCACGAAATGGTCTCATCCATGGAGGTAGCACTTCCTTCAGGTTTGCTGGTTAGCGCAGGGCATGATGGCCTGAGATATTCGATGCGGAGTTTTGCCAGAACCGAAGGTCAGATGGGAGTGATAACAAGGCTGACTTTTGATGTGAGATCTCTGCCTGAGCAGAAGGCAACATATGTTCTGACCACATCGAAGCTCGACGAGGCCACCGAAATTCTGCAAGAGCTGACTGCTTTGAAGATAAAGCCGTTCCATATAATGCTAATGAGTGGAAATCTAGGAGGTCGATTCGCTCCTGGGATCGGCGATTCATCAAGACATATTGTTGTAGCTCATTTTGAGGGCAACCAGAAGGATGTGACCCGTGTCAAAGATGACTTAAGGCATATACTCAAGAAACTCGAGGTTAACTCTGAGTGGATCTACCTTCGGGAGGCAGACATTCATCACTTCGTCCTGATTGAGGATCTCAGAGCAAGAGGTGGGGTGTTGGCTGGAGAGGTCATGATTGAACCCAGTGGGGTGGGAGTGCTCTTGAGGCAAGCCCTATGGAAACTCAAGCATCTGGGTGAACCTGTTTATCAATGTGATGTTGTGTCAGATGAAAGGGTTCTGATGAGACTGGCTTACAGGAAGCGAGGGGCCAGGGTGCAGGCTGTTGAGCGCGACGTCTGGTCAACTCTCTTGTTGGGTTACCTAAGCCTCAAGCTTGGGGGCAGGCCATACGGCATCGGTTTATGGAACACCCCGTTTGCCAGAGAAATACTCGGGGGTGAATACAGTCAGCTTAAGATCGTTAAGACTGAAACCGATAGGTTAGGGATTGTCAACCCTGGCCGTGTCTTTTACCTTAAGATGTCATCGGGCCTTCCGATGCCCTGTTGGCTTCTCAAGTCATTTGCGAGGGTGGCTCGAAGATAGACCATGACTTGGGCTTGTTTAAAGCATTCTTCAGTGCTAATCTCTTAAGAACCTTATCAATGGATATGGGTCCAAGAAGGAGGTGGATAGTGAAAGCAAGGAAAGTCGTCATCATGGGGGCAGCTGGAAGAGATTTTCACAATTTCAACGTTTTTTTCCGTGACAATGACTCATATCGAGTGATTGCCTTTACGGCTACTCAAATCCCTCACATAGCTGATCGAGTATATCCAGCTTCCTTGGCTGGCCGACTCTATCCAGAAGGCATACCTATACTTGATGAAAGTGATCTTGAGCGAATAATAAGAGAGCACGACATTGATGTTGTTGTCTTCGCCTATAGTGATATACCTCACGTAGAAGTGATGCACAAGGCATCTCGAGCTATTGCAGCGGGTAGCGATTTTATGTTGCTTGGTGCGCACTCAACCTGGCTCGAGTCAAAGTGTCCCGTGATCTCTGTTTGTGCAACACGGACGGGCTCAGGCAAGAGTCAGACTACACGCAAGGTGTGCGAGATCCTTGAACAAGCCGGCAAGAAGATTGCTGTGATCAGACACCCTATGCCCTATGGGGATCTTGAGAAGCAGGCTGTCCAGAGGTTTGCAACGCTTGAGGATCTCGATGTGCATGAATGCACAATTGAGGAGAGGGAGGAATATGAACCTCATATCAGAAGAGGTCGTATTGTCTATGCTGGAGTTGACTACGGGAGGATTCTCAAACAGGCGGAGGGTGAGGCTGAGATAATCATTTGGGATGGGGGTAATAATGATCTACCCTTCTATCGTCCTGACCTCCATGTAGTAGTTGTTGATCCACATCGACCCGAGTATCAGCTCACTAGCTACCCTGGTGAGGCAAACCTCAGAATGGCTGATGTCGTCGTGATAAACAAGATGGACACAGCGCCACCTGAGAATGTCAAGAGCATTGAGAAGATGATCGCTGAAGTCAATCCAAGGGCAGTTGTGATTCATGCCGAATCACCTATCTCTGTGGATAACCCCGATCTCATTAAGGGCAAAAGAGCTTTGGTGATCGAAGATGGTCCAACGCTCACACATGGGAATATGAGTTTCGGGGCCGGCATAGTGGCAGCAGAGCAGTACGGGGCAAAGGAGTGCATAGATCCACGACCTTTTGCAGTAGGCGAGATCAAGGAGACCTTCGAGAAATACCCCCATATTGGTAAGGTGATACCAGCGATGGGCTATGGTAATGGCCAGATGAGGGATCTTGAAGCAACGATAAATGCGAGCGACGCCGAACTTGTCATAAGTGCTACACCAGCGGACGTTGGCTCCCTGCTCGACGTAAAGATGCCTTTGGTCAGGGTGACCTATGAGCTAAGAGAGATTGGTGAACCTTCGCTTGAAAGCGTAATCAGTAAAGTACTGAGTAAGAGGAGGTAGACAGTTGAAGCTCCACGAGTATCAAGCCAAAGAGATTTTTGCAAGCTATGGCATACCTGTTCCCCAGGGTAAGGTTGCCAACACTCCGGAAGAGGTGAAAGCAATTGCTTCGGAGATCGGGAAGAAGGTTGTGATAAAGGCACAGGTCCATGTCGGAGGAAGGGGCAAGGCTGGTGGGATCAAGTTTGCCGATAGCCCGGATGAGGCTGCGGAGGTTGCCTCCCAGATCCTTTCGATGGAGATAAAGGGGCTTCCAGTGAGGAAGGTTCTCGTCGGAGAATGTTTAGATGTGGTCGAGGAGTATTATCTCGGTGTTATCGTAGATCGCAAGACCCAGCGGCCTGTTGTTATGGTCAGCTCTGCTGGTGGAGTGGATATCGAAGAGGTTGCGCGTGAGACACCTGAGAAGATACATAAATATGTTGTCGATCCTCTCAAAGGATTTCTTCCCTACGAGGCTCGTAACCTTGCCTTTAAGATAGTGACCGAACCGAAGCTTGCACTTAAGACAGCCGGGGTGCTGAAGAAGCTTTACGACGTTTTTGAGGGTGTGGATGCTTCGCTTGCCGAGATAAATCCATTTGTGAGAACCCCTCAAGATGAGATGATAGCACTCGATGCGAAAATAAATATTGATGATAATGCCCTGCCCCGTCGCCCTGAAATTGCTAAACTGCGCGATCCCGAAAGTGAAAATCCTTATGAAGTCAAAGCAAGGGAGAAAGGATTGAGCTATGTTAAGCTCGATGGGACAATTGGCTGCATCGTAAATGGGGCTGGTCTTGCTATGGCTACTATGGACATGGTTAAGAGGTACGGTGCTGAACCTGCGAATTTCCTCGACATCGGTGGCAGTTCAAACCCTGAGAAAGTGACAACGGCGATGGAAATAATCTTGTCAGACAAGAACGTCAAAGCGATTCTTTTCAACATATTCGGAGGTATTACTCGGTGCGACGACGTTGCTAACGGAATTGTTGAAGCTCTTAGCAGGATGAAAGTCAACGTACCTGTTGTCGTGAGGCTAACTGGTACAAATGAGGATAAGGCAGCTGAAATCCTTCGCAAGATTGACATTGTACCAGTCAAGTCGATGGATGAGGGAGTTCGTGAAGTCATCAGATTGAGCAAAGGGGGAGAATAAATGGGTGTTCTCGTAAATAAAGATACCAAGGTCATAGTTCAGGGAATAACGGGCCGTGATGGAAGATTTCATGCTCTTCAAATGAAGGAGTATGGTACTAAGGTTGTTGGCGGTGTTACCCCTGGCAAGGGTGGAAGTAGTGTAGATGGCATACCCGTATTCAATTCTGTCGAGGAGGCTGTTTCAGCAACAGGTGCTAACGCTTCGGTTATCTATGTTCCGTACTTCGCGGCGCCTGACGCTATCTATGAGGCTTGTGATGCGGGCATCGAGGTAATCGTTTGCATAACGGAGGGTATACCAACTCTCGATATGGTCAAAGTTGTTAACTATCTCAAGACCAAGAAGAGCCGACTGATAGGTCCAAATTGTCCTGGGATTATTACACCAGGTGAAAGCAAGGTAGGTATCATGCCAGGAAGGATCCACAAGCCTGGACATGTTGGTGTTGTATCCCGAAGTGGAACGCTTACGTATGAAGTTGTGTATCACCTCTCAAACAAGGATCTTGGTCAATCAACATGTATGGGTATTGGGGGCGATCCCATAATTGGCACAAACTTCATTGATGCCCTAAAACTTTTTGAGAGTGATGACCAAACGGAGGCAATTGTACTCATCGGTGAGATAGGTGGAACTGATGAGGAGGAAGCTGCGAAATTTATAAAGGCGTCAGTAACAAAACCAGTTGTAGCTTTTATTGCCGGAAGGACGGCTCCACCTGGGAAGCGCATGGGTCATGCCGGTGCAATAATCTCAGGGGGTACAGGGACAGCTGAGGAAAAAATTGCAGCATTTGAAGCTGTCGGTGTACCTGTTGCAGAAACTCCAGCTCAAATAAGTGAACTGATTGCGGATAAACTCAAATGATGGAAACATTCCAGAAAGTTACTTATACATCAACTAAAAGCTTGACAAAAATGTTCAGGAGTTGTGCAATTTCATTTGAGTGTGATCGGTTGTCGGTCTTCCTCCGGTGCACTCGGTCAAGTTCAACTGACGTGTGGTCGGACCGAGGTGAGGAGGAAAAATCGAGAGAAAGGGGGCTGTCAGAATGGCACGTACAGTCAGGAGAAAGGCAACCAAGAAGAAGGTGACCAAGAAGAAGACAACAAAGAAGAAGGCAACCAAGAAGACAGCAAAGAAGAAGACCACCAAGAAGAGAACAACCAAGAAGAAGACGACCAAGAAGAAGACAACAAAGAAGAAGACAACCAAGAAGAAGACGACCAAGAAAAAGACAACCAAGAGAAAGACCACACGCAGGAAATAGCTCTCGAGCGGCAGACTCAGGCAAAGTTGTGGTTTCGAGTCTGCCGCGTTTTTCTCTGCTAGAATAAGGTTGCAGGATAGGCGACCTTGTGTTATAGGTAATCGGTAAGCAGCTGGTTTGCAGTTCATGCAGGGTTCCTGATTGGGACCCTTTTTTTGGGTGAGGATAGCGAATTGGAAAAGACGTTATTCATTATCAAGCCTGACGCAGTCAAGAGGAATAGAATAGGTAGAATCTTATCGATGGTTGAGGAAGCTGGTCTCAAGATCATTCGGCTAAGCCTCATGCATCTTTCACGAGAGCAAGCGTGTGAATTTTATGCAATGCATAGAGGAAAAGAGTTCTACGAAAAGCTTGTTGACTACATGAGCTCGGCACCATGCGTTGTTTGTGTTCTTGAAGGGAATGATGCTGTTAAGCTTCTCAGATCGATATGTGGGGCCACTGATCCGACCTTAGCTGCTCCTGGAACAATACGCTCAGAGTTTGGCATAAACATAACTATGAATTCTGTCCATGCTTCGGACTCATCTGAGTCTGCAAAACGTGAAGTGAAATTTTTCTTTCCCGAGGTAGAGTAGATATCATGCCCGTCAGAAAGATTTTTGTTGCCGGGGCTGGCACTGTTGGTCAGGGTATCGCCGAAGCTGCGGCATCGGCGGGTATAGAGGTAGTGCTTTCCGATATTGATGAGAGACATCTTGACATTGCTATCAATGGAATTGAGGCAAGCCTAAATAGTCTGATTGAAAGATGGGCGATTACTGCAAGCGAAAAGAGAACGATACTTTCAAGAATTCAACCTGTTGTTGGATTGAAAAACTCTGAGGATTGTGAGTTCGCAATTGAAGCTGTGCCCGAGCAATTGGATATCAAGAAACAGGTATTCCGAGAGTTTGATCGGAATTTTGATGCCCAGACGATTCTGGTCTCAACAACCTCTACTTTGAACATAACGGAGATAGGTAGAGTTACCAGGCGTCAGGACAGGGTTGTTGGCATGCATTTTCCATTTCCCATTGTCAAAACTGCTGTTGTCGAGGTAGTAAGAGCACTCAAGACATCCGATAGGACATTTGAGGCAGCAAAGGATCTTGTTGTTCAGATGGGAAGGGAAGTCGTTGAGGTGAATGAGTATCCGGGCTATATAACGACTCGAGTAATGGTGCCTTTCATCAATGAGGCTATTCATGCTCTTATGGAAGGAATTGCTACAGCGGAAGCAATCGATAAGGCGATAAAGCTGGGTTTTGGTTTCCCCATTGGGCCACTGGAACTGGCTGATACTTTGGGGCTCGACGATCTCATGATTTTAATGGAAAGCCTATACAAAGAACTTGGAGATCTCAAATATAAGCCTTGCCCCTTATTGCGCAGAATGGTTAGAGATGGATATGTTGGCAAGAAGGTTGGGAAGGGCTTCTTTACCTACATGAATGGCTCAGGAAACCATGCGGATACTGGTTCTTAATTCAGGTAGTTCGTCAGTCAAATACAAGTTCTTTGATACCGGCAAGCGGCTCTGTCTTGCCGAAGGACAGGTCGAAAGAATTGGACTTCCTGGATCACTGCTCCACCACAAGCGCTTTGATGGCGATCGTATCAGGACAGGCGTTGAGGCCCTCGATCACGGCAAAGCCATTGAGATAGTTATCGCAGTTTTGATGAGTGAGAACCATGGGGTTATATCAGAAAAGGGGGAGATCGAAGCTGTCGGTCATCGAGTTGCCCATGGTGGTGAGAGATTGACTGAGTCGGCTCTCATCACCGATGAGGTGAGGAAGGCGATCCATGACTGTATTGAGCTTGCCCCTCTACACAATCCTCACAATTTGCGTGGGATAGATGCTTGTAAGCAGCTTCTTCCCGATATACCACAGGTTGCTGTCTTCGATACAGCTTTTCATCATACCATGCCGGCATCGTCTTACATCTATGCCGTCCCGTACATTCTTTACCGCCGCTATGGAATACGCAGGTATGGCTTTCACGGAACAAGCCATCGCTATGTGGCTGGACGCACCGCAGAGCTCATGCGGAGAGAACTTGCTTCGCTCAATGTCATTACATGCCACCTTGGAAATGGTTGCAGCGTTGCAGCAATCAAGAAGGGTAAATCCATTGATACCTCCATGGGTTTTACGCCTCTTGAGGGACTTGTCATGGGAACAAGATGTGGTGATATCGATCCGGCATTGGTGCTTTACGTAATGAGCAAGGAGAACCTGACAGTTGCCGAAGCCACAGCTATGTTAAACAAGCACAGCGGGCTTGTAGGGATCTCTGGAATATCTAGCGACATGCGAGAGATTGAGAATCAAGCCGAAAGGGGAGAGGAGCGTGCAAAGCTGGCGCTTGAGGTATTTACTTACAGGGTCAAGAAGTACATAGGAGCATACGCTGCAGCCATGGGCGGTGTTGATGCTGTTACATTTACCGGTGGCATCGGATCAAATTCGGCTATCGTACGCGCCAAGAGCCTTGATGGGCTTGAGTTCCTTGGAATCAATCTCGATGTGGAGAGAAATAGGGGTGCGATTGGAGTCGATTCTGAGATATCATCATCGCAATCTCGAACCAAGGTCTATACTGTATTCACAAATGAAGAATTGGTAATTGCCCTGGATACTGAGAGGATTGTATCTTCACTCGAGCACCAGAGGAGGTAGGCTTTATGTTCAAGATCTTGAGGAAGGAGGTCTTGACACCACAGACGAAGCTCTTCGTTGTCGAGGCACCACTGATTGCTACAAAGGTTGAACCAGGTCAGTTTGTTGTTCTTCGCATTGATGAGAAGGGCGAGCGAATTCCCCTCACAGTTGCCGATTTTGATCGTGAAAAGGGAACCCTGACCCTCATCTTCCAGGAGGTTGGTAAAACCACTTATCATCTCGGGACCTTGAATGAGGGCGATGCGATTCTTGATCTTGTTGGACCTCTTGGAAGACCCAGTGAAATTGAAAATTTCGGGAAGGTCGCATGTGTTGGTGGGGGTATCGGTATTGCACCTGTCTATCCAATCGCAAGAGCTCTTAAAGCAGCTGGCAACGAGGTAATCTCAATTATCGGTGCAAGATCTAAGGACCTCCTCATACTTGAGAAGGAGATGGCGGAGGTGAGTCATGAGATATATGTTACCACTGATGATGGTTCCTACGGAAAGAAAGCATTTGTCACACAGGAGCTTGAGAGACTCATAAAGGAGGGATACAGGTTTGCCTTCGCAATAGGGATAGGACCTGTACCAATGATGAAAGCCTTTGCACTCGTTACCACCAGGTATGCAATACCTGCCAAGGTGAGTCTTAACCCCATAATGGTTGATGGGACAGGAATGTGCGGCGTTTGTCGGGTAAGTGTAAGTGGAGTAACAAGATTTGCATGTGTTGATGGTCCGGAATTTGATGCAAGCGAAGTAGATTTTGACCTGCTTACTGCAAGACAGAGAATCTACTGTGAAGAAGAGCGGCAGTCTCTAGAAAGGTATCAACAAAGTAAGTGTGGAGGGTGCGAGCGTGAATGAAGAACGGGCAAAGCCCAAGGTAAGTCCTAAGCGAGAGCCAATGACCCGCCAGGATCCTCACGTAAGGAGGCACAACTTTGAGGAAGTTGCTCTCGGCTATACTGAGGAACAAGCTGTTCGAGAAGCCCAGCGCTGTCTCTCCTGCAAGAAAAAGCCCTGTGTTAGTGGATGTCCTGTTGAGATTGAGATTCCAGAATTTGTAAAGTTCATAGCCGAGCGCCGCTTTCAAGAAGCAATTGACAAGATACATGAGAAGAACAGCCTGCCAGCTATCTGTGGCCGCGTATGTCCACAGGAGGATCAATGCGAGAAGATGTGCATTCTGGGTAAGAAGTGGGAGCCCCTTGCAATTGGTAGGCTGGAGCGGTTTGTGGCGGATTATGAGATGCGTAAGGGAGAGATCAATATACCTAAACTCCCAACACCTACAGGGAAGAAGGTTGCAGTTGTGGGCTCAGGACCTGCTGGACTTACTCTAGCAGGCGATCTTGCCAAGATGGGACACCACGTCGTAATTTTCGAAGCGCTTCACGCGCCTGGTGGGGTTCTTGTCTATGGGATTCCTGAGTTCCGTTTGCCCAAGGAGATTGTGAGAAAGGAGGTTGAGTATATAAAGAAGCTCGGCGTTGAGGTGGTGACTAATTTTGTTGTTGGCAAAACACGAACTATTGAGGAGCTCCTCAGAGATGGTTTTGATGCAGTCTTCGTGGGGGCGGGTGCAGGTCTCCCCTATTTCATGAACATCCCGGGTGAAAATCTCAATGGAGTCTATTCAGCCAATGAATTCCTTACTAGATCCAATCTCATGAAAGCCTATCTTTTCCCCGAATACGATACACCGATAAAAGTCGGGAGGAGGGTTGCGGTTGTTGGGGGTGGCAACGTTGCAATGGATTCTGCGAGAACTGCTATGCGTCTTGGTGGTGAAGAGGTCTATTGCGTCTATCGGAGATCAAGAGCCGAGATGCCTGCACGTGAGGAAGAGATAGAAAATGCCCTTGAGGAGGGTATGATTCTTAAAGAATTGACGAATCCTGTAAGGATAATCGGGGATGAGAATGGCTGGGTCAGGGAAATCGAATGCATCAAGATGAAACTTGGCGAGCCGGATTCGAGCGGGCGCCGTCGCCCTGTCCCCATTGAGGGATCGGAATTTCGCCTTGGTGTGGATGTCGTTGTGATTGCCATTGGGCAGGGTCCGAATCCCCTTATCCCTTCAACAACACCAGGACTTAAGACAACAAAATGGGGCAACATTATTGCTGAAGAACAGACTGGTGCGACAAGTCTTGAAGGTGTATTTGCCGGGGGTGATATTGTTACGGGAGCAGCAACTGTTATTCTTGCGATGGGTGCTGGTAGACGTGCGGCAAGAGCCATAGATGAGTATTTAAGAAAGAAATGATACGGTTGACGTAACTGGATCGATTGTCTTAGATTCGATAGTATGCTAAGGATTTTTCTCGATAAAATTGAAGAAGGCGACTCCCACATCGATCTTACAGGTGAGGCTGCCGACCTGACGAGTGGTTTCGAGGGGGGGTATCTCGTTTCACCTGTTAGAGCTAGTCTTGAGGTGACACGCACAGGCAGCGAGATACTTCTCAGGGGCCACGTTGCTGTCGAGGCTGTGCTTGAGTGTGCTCGCTGCCTGGATGAATTTGTGATTGAGCTTGAAAGCCCGATAGAGGTAGTTTGCGTGATCGGTTCAAATCCGTCTGATCTTGCAGAGATACAAGGCTTCATAGGAGTCGAGGCTGCCGCAGATTACATTGACCTGACCGATGAGATCCGCGATCTTCTGCTTGTGCTCATACCGCTCAAACCCCTATGTCGTGCTGATTGTCTTGGGCTGTGTCCCAAATGCGGTACAAATCTGAACAAAGGTTCATGCTCATGCTCACGAGATGATCACGATAGCAGATGGGATGCTCTAAAACGCTTAATATAAATCCCGTAATGTTTTGAAACCCAAGGAGATAGCGAAATGGCATTACCCAAGAGAAAAGTTTCGAAGACACGTAAACGCAAGCGAAGAACCCACTGGAAGATAGCCTCGCCGGGTTTGGTGGCATGCCCCAAGTGCAGTGAGCTTATGATGCCACACCGCGTATGTCCCCATTGTGGGTACTACAAGGGAGCGAAGATCCTCGAGACAGAGTAGGCCGAGAGACTAAGCTGCAGGAAGGGGTCAGGGCTTTGAAGATTGCGCTTGATGCCATGGGCGGCGACAGGGCTCCTGGTGTCATTGTCGACGGTGCCTTTGCTGCAACAAAGGAGCTTCCCCAAGAAGTTGGTATTGTTCTGGTTGGCATCACTGAGGCAATTCAGGCTGAGATAAAGGCGAGGGGCATAAGCGAGGATCGCCTTGAGATAGTCCATGCAAGCGAAAGTGTCGGGATGGAGGAGCAGCCCTCCCAGGCTCTTCGCAAGAAGAAGGATTCCTCTATCGCCGTCGGCCTGAGGCTGCTTCGTGATGGCAAAGTTGATGGTTTCATAAGTGCTGGGAACACGGGGGCGGTAGTGGCAAATGCCCTTTTTATCCTTGGTAGAATCTCAGGCGTGAAGCGTCCAGCGATAGCGACCTACATTCCCACTCAGGCTGGAGGGTGCATCCTGCTCGACGTCGGGGCGAACATCGATTGCAGGCCTGAACATTTACTTCAGTACGGCATAATGGGAGCGTGTTATGCAAGTGAGGTTTTGGGTAGGAACAATCCTCGTGTTGGGCTACTCAACGTAGGTGAAGAAAGCAGCAAGGGAACTCAAGCCGTCAGGGATGCCTACAAGCTCATGGCTGCAAGTGATCTAAATTTCGTCGGTAACCTTGAAGGCAGAGATATCTTTACCGGATCGGTTGATGTTGCTGTGTGTGATGGTTTCGTTGGAAACGTGTTGCTAAAATTTGCTGAGAGTGTTATCAGTATGGTCTATGCGGTAATGCGTGATGCCCTGAAGTCAAGTCTTAGGGGCAGGTTTGGCGGGCTTGTTCTTAAGCCTGCGTTCAGAGAATTGAAATCTCGTTTCGATTATGCTGAGTATGGTAGCGCCCCGCTGCTCGGTGTAGACGGGGTTTGTACTATAGCTCATGGCAGCTCCAGTGGGAGAGCGATAAAGAATGCAATCCTTTCAACACACAACTACATAAATCATGACATCAGGGATGCGATAAGGGAAAGGCTAGCGAAATATGAGGCGAGATCATCGCAAAAAGCCTAGCGGAGTTGGAATCAAAGGAATAGGTGCCTATGTTCCCGAGGCCTTCTTAACAAACTCCGATCTCGAGCGTATGGTTGATACCAGTGACCAGTGGATCACGGAGCGCACAGGGATAAAGAAGAGGCACAAAGCCAATCCTGAGCAAGCAACTTCCGACCTTGCTCGGGAAGCTGCTTTGAAGGCGATAGCCGACGCTGGGATAAAACCAACAGATCTTGACATCATTATCGTCGGTACAGCGACACCCGACATGTTCTTCCCTTCAACAGCATGTCTTGTCCAGAAGGAGATTGGTGCCACCAAAGCAGCTGCTTTTGACATCAGTGCTGCATGTAGTGGCTTCCTCTATGGACTATCGATCGCAGAGGATTTTGTGAGAGCAGGCAAATATGAGAATATCCTCGTCGTTGGGGCCGAGACGCTTACAAGGATTCTCGATTGGAGCGATCGGACAACATGCGTCCTCTTTGGCGATGGAGCTGGAGCTGCTGTTGTTGGCAGGGTTGGGGATGGACATGGAATTATCTCGACCTTCCTTGGCAGTGATGGATCAATGGGTGATCTTCTCAAGCTTCCTGCTGGCGGATCGCGAATGCCGGCGACAGAGGAGACGGTGAGAAAGCGCTTGCACTATGTGAAGATGGAAGGAAATAAGCTCTTCAAAGCTGCTGTCAAAGCCATGGTGAATGCAGCAACGAAGGTCCTTGACGACTCAGGCTACAGAAGTCAAGACCTCGATCTTCTTGTTACTCATCAGGCAAACATAAGGATAATCGATGCTACAGCGAAACGAATTGACATATCGGATGAAAAGGTCTATAGGAATGTCCACGAGTACGGTAACACCTCAGCTGCATCTATTCCGATTGCGTTGGCTGAGGCGAAGCAGAAAGGCATGCTGCGCGATGGTATGCTGGTCGAGCTTGTTGCTTTTGGTGGGGGGTTAACGTGGGCAAGCGTTCTCATGGTATGGTGAGTGGCAATGGCTGATATGGCATATATTTTCCCTGGACAGGGTTCTCAATATGTTGGGATGGGACGCGATCTCTATGACAAGTACAGGGTTGCAAAAGAAACCTTTGAAGTTGCTGATGATGTTGTTGGTTTCGAGCTTTCCGAGGTTTGCTTTGATGGGCCAGAAGATAAGCTAAGGGAAACGCGTTACACCCAGCTTGCAATCCTTGTTCACAGTGTTGCAGCCTGGAGAGTGATTGAAACCCGTGCACCCGAACCAGATTTCGTAGCAGGTCACAGTGTGGGTGAGTATTCGGCTCTTGTTGCGAGTGGCTCGCTTGCCTTTATCGATGCTCTGCGACTGGTAGGTATAAGGGCTGAGGCAATGTATGAGGCGGGTGTTAAGAGGCCAGGGACAATGGCTGCTATACTTGGAATATCCGATGATTCTCTCGAGCATCTCTTGAAGGAGGCTGAAAAGGCTGGAACGATTGTCGCTGCTAATTACAATTGCCCTGGGCAAGTTGTTTTGAGTGGTGAAATCGCTGCGGTGGAGAAGGCAGCTGAGCTCGCACGAGATTTCGGCGCAAAGCGTGCTATGAAGCTCAATGTAAGCGGTGCTTTTCATTCACCTTTGATGGCTGAAGCCCAGGCTAAGCTTGATGAGGCTTTAAGTATTACGACTTTCTCAGATCCTAGGGTACCCGTGATAAGTAATGTTACTGCTAGACCGGTAACTACTAAGGAGGAGATACGTGAGGTACTGAGCAAACAGCTTATGAGCCCTGTTCTCTGGATGCAGTCAATGCAATTCATTCTGAATCAGGGTGTGAGGCGATTTGCCGAAATTGGACCCGGCAATGTGCTATGTGGCTTGCTCAGAAGGATAAATTCAGATAGTGTCTGTTTCAGCTGTGCAAGAACCGAAGCTCTTGAGAATTTTCTTCGGGAGGTGGCAGCGTGATAGACCTTCGAGATAAGGTTGCTGTGGTGACTGGTGGTGGAAGGGGGATAGGAAAGGCAATATGCCTTAAGCTTGCAAACCTTGGAGCCCATATTGGCATTGTAGATGTGCTTGAGGCTGAAGCTTCAGATGTTGCTAATGAGATAAGGCAGGAAGGTGGGAAGGCAATAGGCATAGTTTGCGATATATCTCAAACGGATAAGGTTGAGGCGATGTTCAACCAGGTGATAGCTGAGCTCGGTGGACTCCACATCCTCGTCAACAATGCTGGTATCACGCGCGACAATCTCATAGTCCGCATGTCTGACGATGAATGGTCAAGTGTCATCCGTGTTAATCTGACGGGTGCCTTTAATTGCTCGAGGGTTGTTGCAAAGCATTTCATGAGACAACGCTATGGGCGAATCGTGAACATTTCGTCAGTTGTCGGATTGATGGGTAATGCAGGTCAGGTCAATTACTCAGCCTCTAAGGCAGGAATCATAGGCCTAACCAAATCCCTTGCTAAGGAACTGGCTACAAGAGGGGTGACAGCAAATGCCATTGCCCCGGGATTTATGGAGACAGAGATGACTAGGTCGCTGCCCGAGAAGGCTCGCGAAGCCTTTCTTTCGGCAATTCCCGTGAAAAGAGCTGGGCTACCAGAGGATGTTGCAAATCTGGTTGCATTTCTGGTATCGGATAGTGCAAGCTACATCACGGGCCAAGTCATAAACGTTGATGGTGGAATGCTAATGTAGGAGAGGAGGTCTGGCTATGTCAGAAGTTGAAACAAAGGTGAAGGAAATAATCATGGACAAGCTGGGCGTTAGCGAGGACAAGATAACGCCTCAGGCGTCGTTTAGAAACGATCTTGGCGCCGACTCTTTGAGTACGGTTGAGCTCATGATGGAGCTCGAAGAAGCATTTGGCATAAACATAGAGGATGAAGAGGCTGAGAAGATTCAAACTGTGAAGGATGCAATCGACTACATTCAAGCCAAGATCGCCGAAAAAGCTCAGTAGCGAAAGGCACGCGATTGGCGGTGGGTGAATATGGTGCGCAGGAGAGTTGTAGCAACGGGTATAGGGGCGGTAACTTCGCTTGGACTCACGGCGGAGGAATTCTGGGAAAACTGCCTCGAGGGCAAATGTGCAATCAAGACGATTAGTGGGTTCGACGCCTCTGAGTTTCCTGTTCGTATTGCTGGTGAAATAACCAACTTCGACCCGGAGAAGTTCATAGAACGCGTTGAAGCCCGCAAGATGGATAGGTTTGTTCAGTTTGCAGTGGCTGCCACTCAAATGGCGATCGAAGACAGCGGACTCGATCTCGCTTCCGAAAATCCTGATAGGATGGCCTGTCTCGTTGGTTCGGGAATAGGCGGGATAGCAACCTTCGAAGAGCAGCATTCTAGGCTTCTTAATCGCGGTCCAACAAGGGTGAGCCCATATTTTGTCCCCATGATGATTATTGACATGGCTCCAGGTATTATCTCGATGCGTTTCAACCTTAAAGGTCCAAATTTCGGCATTGTCTCTGCATGTGCTTCGGGAGCTCATGCCCTTGGCGAGGCCTTGCGTTTGATCCAGCGTGGTGAAGCGGATGTTGTCATTGCTGGTGGAGCTGAAGCCGCCGTGACTCCCATGACAGTTGCAGGATTTGCATCAATGAAAGCTCTCTCGACAAGGAATGACGAACCGAGCAAAGCCAGTAGGCCGTTTGATAAGGATCGCGATGGTTTCGTGCTCGGGGAAGGTTCGGGAATGCTCGTTCTTGAATCTCTTGATCATGCCTTGAAGAGGGGGGCAAGAATCTATGCAGAATTTGCTGGCTATGGTGCCACTGCGGATGCCTATCATGTGACTGCACCTGCCCCCGATGGAGAGGGTGCGGCCAGATCAATGAGATTAGCCCTCGAGGATGCCGGCCTCGAACCCACTGACATTACATATATAAATGCGCATGGCACCTCGACTCAGCACAACGATCGCCTTGAAACCATAGCGATAAAGAGTGTCTTCGGTGAGCATGCTTATCGTATGCCAGTAGTTTCAACCAAATCTATGATCGGTCATCTGCTAGGTGCAGCAGGCGCAGTAGAACTTGTGACTTGCTTGCTTTCGATAAGAGATGGTAAGGTACATCCCACCATAAACCTTGAGAATCCCGATCCCGAGTGTGATCTGGACTATGTTTCTGAAGGGTCTCGATCGCTTGATGTTCGAACAGTTCTGAGCAATTCTTTTGGCTTTGGTGGCCATAACGCTAGCTTGATAGTAAGGGCTTTTGAGGGGTGAGATCGCTGTAAATTGGATTTTGATTGGTTGAGGCGTTTTTTCGATCATGATTGTGCTGCCGAGAAGGATCAACCCCTGAAACGGATACATGCGGAGTTTCGCAAGCGTTTTGCTATCAAGTTCAGAAATCCAAAGCTATTGATGACGGCTCTTACGCACCGCTCCTATGACGCCCAGAGCGAAACTTCTAATGAACGCCTTGAGTTTCTGGGTGATTCCGTTCTCAATCTGGTGGCTACGGACTATCTTTATCGAGCCATGCCTGACGCTAGTGAGGGAGAGCTCACAAAGGCGAGATCAAGGCTTGTCAACAAGAATGTCCTCGGAAAGATAGGTAGAAACATAGGCCTGCTTGAGCTTTTACTTTATGCCAGAGATGAGATAAGGGACGATGAAAGAGCTTTTGCGACTCTCAGTGCTGATACCCTTGAAGCTGTGATCGGGGCCATCTTCTTGGATCAAGGATTGAAGCGGGCTTATGCATTCGTTGTTGAAAGGATTCTTGAGCCGCTTAGTAACGGAAGGTATAGCGATACCACTATTGATTACAAGAGCAGGCTTCAGGAACTCTGCCAGGCTCGCTTCAAGGTACATCCCGACTATAGGATAGTTAAGAAGGTTGGGCCTGAGCACCGGAAGATATTCCACGTGGAAGTGCGTATCAAGGGTGAGACCTACGGTTTCGGATCGGGAAGAAGTCGTAAGGAGGCGGAGCAGGTTGCAGCCAGTCAGGCGCTGCTCAATCTTGCTGATGATGCTGATGAGGCATCATTGAAATCCCTTGACAGCTAGGAAGTTGCTCAATTAGATTGATTGGGATCCTGCTTAAATGTCCTTGGGAAATTAAGGGAGGTTTGGATTGATGAGGATTGGTGTACTCACTGGCGGAGGAGATTGCCCGGGGCTAAATGCCGTGATTAGAGCAGTGGTTAGAAAGGCAATTATGCACTATGGCTGGGAAGTTTTTGGAATCAAGAATGGTTGGGCAGGCTACATCAGCAAGGATGCCGAGCAGCTTGATCTCTGGAAGGTATCCGGCATTCTTCCGAAGGGGGGAACCATTCTTGGTACCAGCCGTACGAATCCTTTCAAGAAGGAGGGTGTTCCTCAGCAAATAGTCGAGAATGCTAAGGATATGGGAATCGAGGCAACTGTTGCAATAGGTGGGGAGGATACGATTGGGGTGGCATATAGGCTTCATGAACTTGGAATGCCTACCGTTGGTGTGCCTAAGACGATAGACAACGATCTTGGTGGCACGGACTTCACATTTGGTTTTGACACAGCCATAAATATAGCCACTGAAGCTATTGACCGCCTGCATACCACAGCGGAATCCCACCACCGGGTGATTGTCGTCGAAGTAATGGGGAGGCATACGGGGTGGATTGCAGTTTATGCGGGCATTGCTGGTGGAGCTGATGTCATTCTTGTCCCTGAGAGGCCTTTTGATGTGACTGAGGTATGTGAGCTGATCAAGCGTAGGCATGAGCGTGGCAAGAGCTTCAGTATAGTTGTAGTTGCAGAAGGTGCGAAATTCAAAACAGAGGTTGACGTAGATGGTAGCCTGATTACTCAAGATGTTGAGGTGGATGAGTTTGGGCATGTAAGACTCGGTGGGATTGGAAGCGTACTTGGCAGAGAGATTGAGCGCAGGACAGGTTTTGAGACAAGGGTTACAGCACTCGGCTATGTGCAGCGTGGAGGTACACCAACAGCCTTCGATCGAGTTCTCGCTACGCGCTATGGGGTCAAGGCGTGTGAGCTGATTGATAGGGGTGAATTCGGTAAGATGGTTGCCCTCAGGGGGAACAAGATCATTGCAGTGCCGATGAAAGATGCACTTGAGATGAAGAAGGTGGATGCGGAACTCTATGATATCGCTTCCCTCTTCTTTGGATAAACACGGAGGTCAAAGATGGCGCTTGTAACCTCGGATCGGATTCTTAAGCCAGCGAGAGATGGTGGCTATGCTGTTGGAGCTTTCAATACAAGCAATCTTGAAATCTCACAGGCGATCTTCGAGGCTGCCTCAGAACTGCGAGCACCTGTGATCGTTGCGACCTCTGAATCCGCCATCAAGTATGCGGGTTATGTAAACCTTTTCAACATGATAAAACACCTCGCGGATTACTATGATGTTACTGCAGCACTCCACCTCGATCACGGTAAGGATCTTGAAGTGGTTGTTAAGTGCCTGAGGAATGGATGGACATCCGTGATGATTGATGCTTCCAAGGAACCCTTTGAGGAGAACATTGCCATAACTTCTGAAGTTGTAAAAATAGCTCATATGGCAGGGGTTCCAGTTGAGGCTGAATTGGGGCGTCTTTCCGGTATTGAAGATGCGGTGAAGGTTGCTGATGCTGAGGCATATCTTACAGATCCAGATCAGGCAGCCGAGTTTGTCCAACGGACGCATTGCGATTTCCTTGCGGTAGCTATAGGAACTTCTCATGGAGCATATAAGTTCAAGGGTGATCCCAGGATTGACCATGAACGTCTGAGTGCTATTACTGAGAAGGTCTCCATTCCGCTTGTGCTTCACGGAGCTTCATCGGTACCCGAGGATGTGCTTGCAAGGGCCTCGAAGTTTGGAGCTAAATTGCCTGGTGCCAAGGGAGTGCCTGAAGAAGCCATCAGTGAGGCAGTAAGCAGGGGTATTTCAAAGATAAATATAGATACTGACCTCAGGCTTGCTTTTACGGGCGCTGTGCGCCAGTTCCTGAGCGAGAAACCTGAGGTCTTCGATCCAAGAAAGATAATCGGTGAGGCACGAGAGGCTATAAAGGATGTTGTCAGGAGGAAGATACAACTCTTTGGTAGTGAGGGCAAAGCCGGGTAAGCGAGGAGGTTGCTATGGCTATACATTGCGCTATAAATGGATTTGGTCGCATAGGGAGATTGGTGTTCAGGGCTGCCTTTGACAATCCTGAGTTTGAATTTGTTGCTGTAAACGACATAACTGATGCACCGACCCTTGCCCATCTTCTCAAATTTGACAGTGTACACAGGACCTGGAATAAAATGATAGAGGCCAGCGACACATCTATTAAGATCGATGGCAAGGAAGTAAAAGTATACAGCAAGAAGGATCCCAGTGAGTTACCGTGGACAGATCTCAATATTGATGTTGTGATCGAATCAACGGGGAAATTTAGGAAGCCCGAAGATGCTGAACTTCATCTTAAGGCTGGTGCCAAGCGAGTTCTGCTTTCAGCACCCTGGAGGGGTGCCAAGGAGGAAAATCTTACAATTGTCATGGGTGTTAATGACGATATCTACGATCCTGATAAGCACAAAATGGTTTCGGTTGCTTCCTGCACAACAAATTGCCTAGCTCCGATGGTAAAGGTGCTCAATGACAATTTCGGAATTGTCAAAGGTGTGATGACAACCGTTCATGCCTTCACCAATGATCAAAGAATTCTTGATCTTCCTCATAAGGATCTGAGAAGGGCACGCTCGGCCTTTCTTTCCATAATACCTACTTCAACTGGAGCAGCGAAGGCGATAGGGCTTGTCTTACCTGAACTTGAAGGCAAGCTTACTGCCATGTCAATAAGGGTGCCAGTAGCTGATGGTTCCATAGTCGATCTCGGTGTAGAGGTTTCGAGAAATGTCACACGTGAAGAGGTGAATGCAGCTTTTGAGAAGGCAAGTGAAACTCCGCCCCTCAAGGGATACCTCGAGTATTCTGAGGATGAGATTGTATCTTCAGATATCATTGGTAACCCTCATTCTTGTATCTTTGATTCTGAGCTTACTGAAGTTGTTGGCGGTAACCTTGTAAAGGTCTGTGGATGGTATGATAACGAATACGGTTATGCAAATCGTATGGTTGATGTGATGAGGAAGATAGTCAAGGGTTAAAGCCTGTGGGGGAAGGAATGTACTTTGAAAACATCATGACTGTCCGTGATGTTGATTTGTCCGATAGGCGTGTCCTGATGAGAGTGGATTTCAACGTGCCTCTCAATAAGGATGGGAGTATCTCAGACGATTTCAGAATAAGGTCAGCTTTGCCAACCATCGAATATGTGCTTGAGCATGGCGGTAGGCCTGTGGTTATGTCCCATCTTGGCAGACCTAACGGCAAGCGGGTTGAATCACTTTCCTTAAAGCCTGTTGCCAGGGCGCTTGGAGATCTCATGCAAAAGAAGGTTACTCTTGCTCCTGATTGTGTTGGTGAAGAGGTTGAGCGCATGGCTAACTCTCTTCCGCAGGGTGAGATACTCCTTCTTGAAAATACAAGATACCATTCTGAGGAGACGTCAAACGATCCCGACTTTGCCAAGAAGTTAGCATCCTTGGGTCAAGTGTTTGTGAATGATGCTTTTGGTACATGTCATCGAGCACATGCCTCAACAGAGGGTGTTGCCCATTATCTTAAGCCAGCGGTTGCAGGTTTCTTACTTGAGAAAGAGATAAGATTCCTCGGGAAGCTTCTGGGTGACCCTGAAAGACCTTTTGTAGCGATACTCGGGGGTGCTAAGATATCTGGCAAGATTGAGGTACTCAAGAATCTGGCTTCAAGGGTAGATGCGATGCTTATCGGCGGTGGTATCGCCAATACTTTTCTTAAGGCTGAGGGATATGATACTGGTAAGTCTTTGGTCGAGGAAGAAGCTCTCGAGGTTGCTCGTGAAATCCATGAGGTTGCTAAAGCGAACAAGGTCAAGCTCGTGATTCCTGAAGATTTCATCGTTGCTGATGCTGTTGAAGCGGGTGCGGCAAAGATGGAGATCTCAAAATCACAGACTGTGCCATCTGATAAGTTCATTGTTGACATCGGCGCGGCAACCATTAACGGATTCAAGCATGAGATTGCAATGGCCAGGACAATCTTCTGGAATGGTCCTGTCGGGGTGTTTGAAATAGAAGATTTCTCCCGCGGAACCTTGGAGACTGCTCGTGCTGTAAGTGAGGCTACACGGTCAGGTGCTATCTCAGTTGTGGGTGGTGGCGATACGGCGAGTGCTATTGCCAGGGCAGGAATAAAGGATGGGGTGACTCATGTGTCAACGGGAGGGGGAGCTTCACTCGAGTTTGTGGGTGGTAAGGTGCTTCCCGGAATAGCTGTCCTTACAAAACGGGGGAGCGGATGAACAGCAAGGGACGAAAACCCATCATAGCTGGCAATTGGAAGATGAACAAGACCCTCGAGGAAGCTAAAAAGCTGGCAATCGAGGTTAAGAACAATACGCTTGCTAGGGCTCCAGAGGTTGAAGTTGTTATCTGCCCTCCTTTTACTGCTCTTACTGAGGTCGCGAGTATCATAAAGGGTAGCCATGTGAAGCTGGGTGCTCAGAATTGCCATTGGAAGGATAGCGGGGCATTCACTGGAGAGATATCACCGATTATGCTCAAGGATGTAGGATGCGAGTATGTTATTGTCGGGCATTCGGAGAGGCGTCAGTACTTCGGCGAGACTGATGAAATTGTCTCCATGAAAGCCAAGGCTGCTCTTGCCCATGGCCTCTCTCCCATAGTTTGTGTTGGAGAGCATCTGGAACACCGTGAGAAAGGTATGACCAAGGATATCATTCGGGGTCAAGTCATCGGATCTCTGCGTGGAATAGAGGCAGAGGAAATCCTCAGAGCAGTGGTGGCCTATGAGCCTGTTTGGGCTATAGGCACAGGCAAGACGGCTACACCTGAGCAAGCACAGGAGGTTCACGCCTTCGTTCGCAATCTTCTCATCGATCTCTATGGATTGGAGGTTGCATTAAAGGTGAGAATTCAGTATGGTGGTAGTGTTAAGCCTGCTAACATTGCTGCATTGATGTCTGAGGTTGATATAGACGGTGCACTTGTTGGCGGTGCTAGTCTAGAGGCAATTCAGTTTGCCGAAATAGTATCCTATGAGGCGAAGGGTAAGTAGATGCTGGGTATTCTTACAGTCCTTCATGTGATAGTTTGTGTCAGCTTGATTATTGTCGTCTTGCTCCAGAGTGGGAGAGGAACGGGACTGGCGAGTGTATTTGGTGGGGGTGGTGGTGGAGCAATAGTTGGCGGTAAAGGCTTTGGAGGCATTCTTGCTAAGGCAACAGCCTTTTTGGCGGTTGCCTTCATGCTGACCTCCATTGCGCTCACTGTTGTTCCCAGGGGGGGAGGCGAGGGGAGTATTCTTCTCGAAGAGCAGTCAGGCGCGCCAGCTGCTGAGGCACCTGAGCAGCAGCCTCAGCCAAGGGATGCTCAGCCGAGCCCTGGCGAACCCAGCCAGGCTCCTGGGGAAAGCCAATCTGGGGAATAGCGTTTGGGGTTGACGATAGACCGGGCTGTGTGTAGCTTAGTAAGCGCCCTAGCGCAACTTATGCCGGGATGGTGGAACTGGTAGACACGTGCGCTTGAGGGGCGTATGGGTTCGCCCGTGGGGGTTCAAGTCCCCCTCCCGGCACCATCACCGATAGAGCGATTCAAGCTCTTTTATTTTCCCCTCAATGAAGTTGAAACCCGAGGTGAGGACCTGTGGATCTAGCATATCCATGCCAGTATTCTCTAGGATGACCTCAGGAGCTGGGCGGTCAAATCCTGCTTCGAGCATTGAAATGTACTTATCGACAAAGCCAGGTTCATTAAGGATTTTCTCGACGAAGACAATTGCAAGCGCCTGAGCAAAAACATAGTTAACATTGTACATGGGAACATCGTAATAGTGGTGGATTAGCGACCACATCCCTTTGTATTCAGGATGCATAGCATAGTAGATGCTGTATGGTGTTGTCGTCTCATAAGCAAGGCTGTCAAGATCGTCAGCATCTTTTATAGAGCCATTCTCAACACCCTCATAGATTTTGAGCTCCAGATTGGCAAACATGTTATTGAGCAGGAGACCTAAGGCATCTTCAAGAAATTGCTCAAGATAATAGGCTTTAAGATCCTTATCCTCAGCCTGACTATAAAGATAATAGCCAATCATAAGCTCACTGGTTATTGCAGCCGACTCGGTAAGATATGATGGCCCACTGAAGTAGGTGGGTCTTACGCCTGCATCAGATTCCAGCATATGGTGGACAGCATGACCACTTTCATGAGCCAATCCACGAACTTCGGATAGGTAACCGTTGTAGGTCTGTGCAAAGAACTGATATGTTCCACCTGGATAGCCGGTTGAGAACATCCCCGGCACCCTCTTTTCACCTGTCACAATGTCGAGAAGTCCATTTTGCGGATTAAGTAGTCTTCTAAGGCGAATCATGTATTCTTCACCCATCGGCTTCATCGCTTCGAGGATTATCTTTCGGGCTTCATCAATTGTGAATCTCGGTTTCTCAAAGTTGGGGGCCTGGACCTGGCGATCCCAGATATAAACTGTATCGTAGCCAGTTACAGCCTTTATCCTTGCCTGCCGGACTTTCTCGTATTGTTTTCTCAGATAGGCGTGCTCAGCAATCTTCTCAAAGTAGTTTGCCACATCATCGTAGCTCAGGTAGAGATCAAAAAACCTTGAGTCAGGGTAATTGCGAAATCCTCTTATCTGAGCTATCCTGTCGCGCGTTTCAATCGCCTTTATGAGCGTGAAGGCATAGAGATCGCGTTGTTCAGCCATGCTACGGAAATAGCCGAGCCACGCATCCTTCCTCACCTTGCGATCGTTGCTATTGATGAGAATGCTGTAGTTAAGATTGACATCCAGCGTGTCTCCGTTGAGAACGATGTCAGGAAAATCCGTTCTGTCTAGGAGTTTCTGATAGAGCTTCTCCGTCCATGCCCCAAGATAAGGTGAGAGCGTTGCAAGTAATTCTTCACGAGGCAGATCAAGCGTATGCGGCTTGTAGCGCCGAGCTTCCTCGATTGCAAAAGCATAGAGGCGCAATTCAGGCTTCTCGTCAAAGTAGCGTGCAAGCGTTCTATCGTCAAGAGCCTGAGTTTCCGTCTTTAGGAACTGAATTCTGCTCTCGAGGCCACCGGATGTCTTCTCGAATTTTTCCAGAAAAGCAAAATCATCAGTGTTGATAGCATATCTGAGATAGGCGTAAACCCAAAGCTTCCACCATCTGGGGATAAGAGCATCATTGAGATAGTATGCTTGATAAAGATTCTCTGCTGAAGAGCTAACCCTGCCCTTGAGGGCTTCGAGCTTACCAATGTCGTCAACCAGAGTCTGAAGATCAGCATCAAAGGCTTCGTCATTCGCGTAGAAGTTCTTCTTGAGGTCAAATCTGTAAAGATCTTTCTCATTTGCTGGAATCGGTTCAAAGTCAGAGCTATGAAGCAGACATGGTGTGAGTGAAAGGATGACAACTGCTAGAGTATAACCCAGAATCTTTCGCATCGCTTTCTCCTTTCAGGCCTGGGTAAATCCGTCTCGATAGTCTATCCAATTCTATCGCTTTGGGCAAGTTGTTTGACACTTTGGAGGGTTGACAATATCATAGATGAGGCTGCTATCTAGCGAAAGAACCTATGAGGAGGCTAGTCGATGAAAAAGGTTCTATTGGTGATTGGCTTTATTATGATTGGGTGTGTCAGTTCATATGCTTTCGAATTGGGTATGATTGCTGGCGAGCCAACGGGATTGAGTGCCGCAATTAGCTTGGGCGGACAAACGATGGCTTGTGCTGCCGCTTGGTCCTTTGAAAATCCAACCGCAGTCCATCTTCATGTTGACGCGATCTGGAACCTTGGATTGCTCAAGGATTCTCGATCGCATTTCAAGACCTATGGTGGCGTTGGAGGGCGTTTTAAAGCGGTTGACGAGAAGCCCCGGATTGGCCTGCGTTTGCCCTTTGGGATAAAGGCGGAGAATGAGCGAATTGTTGTCTTCATGGAAATTGCGCCCATCGTGGACCTTGCACCGGCAAGTGTCTTGAGATTCAATGCAGGTATAGGGCTTAGATATAGATTCAGATGATTTTGGTGGCTTGTGCCAAAGTGCCGAAATGGAATCTGAAGAGGTGAAACCTAAGTGGTAGATGAGGAGAGATCCAATATCGGAAATTTCGTTTGCGGCTATGTTGCAGTTGCGGGCAAGCCTAATGTAGGAAAATCGACACTCGTAAACAGATTCCTTAACTTCCCCTTATCCATAATTACACCTAAGCCTCAGACAACCAGGCATAAGATCCTCGGCATACTGAGTGAGGATAACTATCAGATAATCTTTCTGGACAGTCCAGGCATAATGCATCCTAAGTATGCCCTTCAGGAGCTCATGGTGAAAAGTGCTTGGTCTGCTGTCGAGGAGGCAGATATTGTTCTACTCATGGTTGAACCGTGGCCTCAGGCGGTTGAGGAGATAGGTGATATGGTTGATCGCCTTAAAGCCCTCAACAAAACAACTGTACTGGCGATCAACAAAATCGATCTTGTCCCCAAGCCCCAACTTCTGCCGTTGATGGACCAATATAGCAAGTGCTACGGACTTGAAGATATAGTGCCGATTTCTGCTCTCAAAGCCGACGGACTTGACAGACTCAAGCAGGTTTTAATTGCCAAGCTTCCTAAACAGCCACCCTTCTATCCGCCTGAGGAGCTCACAGATCGCCCTCAACGCTTTTTTGTGAGTGAGATAATAAGGCAAAAAGTTTATGAACACTTTGGAGAAGAGATACCTTATTCCGTGGCGGTCGTCATAGATGAGTTCATCGAGCGCAAGGAGGGGAAGGATTACATCAAAGCAACCATCGTCTGTGAGCGTGATAGCCAGAAGGCCATCCTTATTGGGAGCAAAGGTGAGGCCATGAAGCGGCTTGGTAGATCAGCGAGGGAAGAGATAGAGACCTTCCTCGGAAAAGGTGTCTATCTTGAGCTTGTTGTTGAGGTGCGCCGCAACTGGCGGAAGGATGAGCGAGCTATTAAGCGTCTTGGTCAAGTTTGATGTGGGAGACAGTTTTGAGAAATTTCCTTGAGCCTATCCTGAAAAAGCGGGGGCAGATCACCTGCCCCCGCCCCAACAAATCATAGTTTTGTCTCAGCGACAGCTTTCTTGACGGCTTCAAGGGAGTTGTTTAGCATAGCCTTCTCTTCGTCTGTCAGCTTGACCTCGAGCACCTTCTCGACACCACCAGCCCCGATAATGACGGGTACCCCAATGAAATAGCCCTCTATGCCATATTCGCCTTCACACAGAGCTGCACATGGGAAGACACGCTTCTTGTCCTTGAGATAGGCTTCGGCCATCGCTATTGCACTTGCTGCGGGGCTGAAATAAGCACTCCCATTCGCCAGGAGCTTGACTATCTCCGTACCTGCCTTTTGGGTGCGCTCGACTATTGCATCTATCCTTTCCTTTGGAAGAAGCTCGGTCAGAGGTATTCCTCCGACTGTTGCCAGCCTGGGTAGGGGAACCATTGTCGGACCATGGCCACCTAGCACTGTTGCAGTAACATCCTCAACTGAAACCCCGAGCTCCATTGCCACGAAAGAACGGAAGCGCGATGTATCGAGAACACCAGCCATCCCTACAACCATGTGTTTGGAGAAGCCGGTTATTTTGTAAAAGGCATAAACCATAGCGTCGAGGGGATTGGTAAGGATTATGTTAAAGGAGTTGGCTGAGTATTTCTTTATTTGCTGAGCCACATTGCTAATGATCTTGATATTGGTATCAAGCAGGTCTTCTCTGCTCATACCTGGTTTCCTCGGTAGGCCAGCTGTGACAATGTTCACATCAGTATCTTTGATGTCCTCCCAATTACTTGTGCCTGAAAGCTTAGCATCGCAGCCAAGAATTGGTGTGGATTCGGTGATGTCCAGAGCCTTACCCTTTACGAAACTTTCCTTCTCCGGTATGTCAACGATTATGATATCGCCCAGCTCCCGCTGTGCAGCAAGGAGAGCAAGAATACCACCTATCTGTCCGCCACCTATTAGCCCGATTCGCTTGCGAGCCATATTCTACCTCCTTTCAAACTGCCTAACGCATGAATCCAAAACCTCTGCGGGATTATATCACTCACTTCTCTTATGGTCAAGCCAAGCGATTTCGGAAAAGCTCACTGCCCAACTGAAGGGCCAGCGTCATGTCCTGAAGCGAACGAAGGTAGGACGTGCCACGACGATAAGGCTCGAGATGATAAGCGAGACAATTGTTCCAAGTCTAAGCATTGCAATCACACCGAAAATCTCAGCTAACTTTCCAGCGATGAGATTCCCAAAAGGTAGGGGACCGAGAAATACGAGAACATATATGCTCATAACCCTTCCTCTATATCTATCTTCAATTGCACTTTGAACAAGAGTGTTCATCGTTGCCGTGAGAGTAATCATTGCCAGACCAGTGAGGAAGCAGATAATATAGGCTATTGTCGGAGTTCTTGAGAATGAGAGAGCGAGAAGGCTTAGAGGAAAAGCAAATACTCCGAATGTTGTAAGCAGTCCCTTGCGACTTATATTGCCGAAGAAGGCTAAAATGAGGGCTGAAATCAAAGCCCCCGCTCCGATTGCCGTCATCATGCCAGCATAGACTCCGGCTTGTCCTCCCAGTATTCTATCAGCGAAAACTGGGAGAAGCGTTGCGTAGGAAAATGTGAAAAGACTGGCAAGAGCTATTAGGCTTAGGGCTGTCTGAACTATCGGATGTCTCCTTACATAGGCAAGTCCTTCGATGAGATCTTCCCACGGACTTCGCTTAGAATCTGTGCGCCTGTTTGGCAAGCGCATTGATAGATAAGCGAGAATCACAGCCATAAAGGAGATCGCGTTGATGAGGAAGCAACCTCCTATACCCACTGCATAGATGAGGATGCCGGCAAGAGCGGGACCTATAAGGCGTGCTGAATTGAATGCTGAGGAGTTGAGGGCAATTGCACTCATCAGATCTTCTCCGCCGACCATGTCCTTGAAGAAGCTGTGGCGGGTTGGAGCATCAAAGGATTGAGTCGCTCCTAGCAGGGTCCCAAGCAAAACGATATGCCAATATTGAACTTTCCCCGAAAGGGTTAGTGCAGCAAGTACGAAAGCCTGAAACATAGCAACCGTCTGCGACGCAACCAGAATTCTTCGTTTGTCAACACGATCGGCCAATACACCGGCAAACAGAGAAAGAAAGAGCACTGGTACGCGAGTTGCGAATCCAACCAGGCCAAGTGCAAACGCGGAGTCAGTGAGTTGGTAAACGAGCCATCCCTGTGCGACTCGCTGCATCCAGGTACCTGAAAGGGAAGTGAGCTGACCCACCAGGAAGAGTCGGTAATTTCTGTACTTAAGAGCTCCAAAGCCTTGCATTTCTAGAGGTCGGGGATGGATTTCCTAAACCAATTGGGCTAACCCCAGGAACCAATGTTCTTAGCAATCAAGATAAGCAGTTTCACTAGGTTGTCGTAGTCAAGGAGGCTCATCACCTCCGTTGGTGAGTGAACATATCGGATTGGCACCGCAAGTGGAATCATGGCAACTCCAAATGTTTGAAGAGCTGCTCCATCGGTTGTGCCGCCAGTGATGGCAACCTGCAAAGGGATGCCAGATGATCTTGCAATCTCGGTTATATGCTTCATCAAAGCGCGTGAGGCAAAAGCCATACGATCAAACATTCTCAGGACGGGTCCTTCCTGGAGCTTAACCGCTGAGAGGTGGAAGTCAACCTGAGGCGAGTCGCCTGTTGTGCAGGAATCGATTGCAATTGCAAAGTCCGGGCGTATCTGATTGCCGAGGGCATATGCACCCCTCAGCCCAAGTTCTTCCTGAACCGACCACGCAAAGGTGAGTTTCGCATTGAGCTTCTCATTGGCAACAGCTTCGAGGGTCTCGAGGAGACTTGCACACCCCATACGGTCGTCAAAACCACGAGAGGCGATGAGGTCATTAGCCATTACTGAGAAATGTTTCCTCAGTAGCACAGGTGAGAGCTTTGTGATGCCCAGGGCTTCGGTTTCCTCACGCGATCTCGTACCAATGTCTATGAGGATGTCTTCAGTTTTCACAACCTCACTCATCTCCTTTGCACGATCTTTCATGAGATGGGGAGGCTTCACGCCTATGACCCCGGGAACAGGGCGAAGTTTCCCATCCGGATAGATATCGACTGTACGTCCGATAAGAATGCGATCGTCAATGCCACCAACTTTGCGAACTCTGATATATCCATTGTCCTCAATGTGGCTTACAACAAGCCCAATTTCGTCCATGTGGGCAACGAAAAGAGCATGCTTCTCTCCGCTACCAATTGTTAACGAAAGATTCCCGAGAGCATCAACTCTTGGTTCTCCATACGCTTTCACTTTCTCTATAAGCCAGTCGCGAACAGCATCTTCCCAACCTGAGATACCAGGTAAGAAGATAAGCTCACGCAGAACGTCAACGTGCTTTGAGAATTGGGGTCTCACCTTTGCACCTCCGTTGTTGATACCCATGCATTCTATTATGTCAAGCGTCACGCTGTCAATCGCTCGAGGTCTATTGACATGCCTTCTGGATAGCCGTTAAATATTGCTTGGCCTTTGGCCAGGGCTTTGTGATCAAATTGAGCTATCACCGGAGGAGGTGCTCGCAATATGGAACTCAAGACTATTCCGGTTGAGCTACCGAGGGATTCAAACATCATTGCAGGCCAGACCCACTTCATAAAAACCGTTGAGGATCTCTATGAGATACTTTCAGGTTCTGTCCCGAACATCAAGTTTGGGATAGCCTTCTGTGAGGCCTCTCAGGAGCGGCTGGTAAGGTGGGATGGCAACGACGAGGAGCTTACAACGGCTGCCATAGAAGCAGCAAGAGCGGTGGGTGCAGGACATTTCTTTGTTATTTTCATCAGAAATGCCTTTCCCATAAATGTGCTTGGTGCGATCAAGGTGTGTCCGGAAGTTTGTAGTATCTTTTGTGCCACTGCCAATCCTGTGCAATTCATAATTGCTGAAAGTGGTGAGCAGAGGGGGGTTGTTGGGGTCATGGATGGTATGATACCCAAGGGGGTAGAGAACGCTGAAAACAAGAAGGTGAGAAAGGATTTTCTGAGAAAGATTGGCTATAAAGTCCCTCTATGATACTTGAAAGGGTGCAGCCCGAAGGCTGCACTCTTCATCTTAGATTCAGGCTCTCGCTTCACAAGAGAGCTATTCAAGTACGTGGATATTACGCTTTGCGCACATCTCCTTGAGAATCTTGGGCCAGACTGTAACACTAACTTCCCCAAGATGGGCTTTCCTCAGAAGGAGCATGTATGTTCGTGATTGACCAATCCCTCCACCAATCGAGAGAGGAAGAGTTCCGTTGATTATGCCCTGATGGTAAGGGCTATCAAGGAGATGAAGCTGGTTGCTCATCTCGAGTTGTTTCCTCAGGGTTTCAGCATTTACCCTTATCCCCATTGAGGTAAGCTCGTGGCGTCTTCTTGTCACAGGATTCCAGACAAGGATATCACCATTGAGCCCATGCATGGGTCTGCCATCTTCAGAGACTGTTTCAGTTATCCAGTCATCGTAGTCAGCCGCACGCATCTCATGAGGGAGACCATCCTTGAGTGGGTAGCCCACACCTATGATGAAGACAGCAGGATAGTGTTCAGATACAAATCTTGTTTCGCGCTGCTTGCGCGGAAGATCGGGATACATGTCAAGCATGTCCTCGGCGTGAATGAACTCAAGCTGGTCGGGAAGACTGGGATACTTATTAGTCTTGAGCTGAGGATACATTTCTTGAACGAAGGTCTCGGCTCCCTTGAGAACCTTCCATATCTTATTCACGACCTGCTTGAGATAGTCAAGATTGCGTTCCTTCTCGGTGATCACCTGTTCCCAATCCCACTGGTCAACATAGGCACTGTGGTCGTGGTCGAGGAAGTAGTCCTTCCGGACCGCTCGCATATCAGTCAGAATCCCCTCACCTGGCTTCATGTCATACTCTTTGAGGGCAACCCGCTTCCACTTGGTTGCTGCCTGGACGATCTGAGCATCGATGGGATGCTTATCGTTGTCATTGGAGATGTGGAATTGAATCGGCGTCCTCGATCCATCACGGTCAAGCATGTCATTGACACCGCTTTCCACATCAACAATGAGCGGAACCTGAACCATCATCAGGTTGAGCTCTTTGCAAAGGTTCTTTTCAATGAAGTCTTTGACAGCATAAAGAGCCTTCATTGTTTCTCTGCGGTCGAGTATGGGTTCATAATCATTGGGAAGGATCTTCTCCAGCTCCTCATAACTCCCGATACCCGGACCTGCCAGGTCAGCTTTCTTCTTAGCAAGCTCATCACTCATAGTCTCAACCTCCCTTGCTTTTGGCCAAATAAAATATTCAACTAAAAGTATTACGGCAGGCTGCAGTACGCAAGCTATACTCTTAGCTATTTCTTGAAAATCGATGGACCATAGTCAATCTTACCCATTCGCTCAGAGATGAGCTCCTCCGCCTTGCTCTCATCCTCTTCGATACCACAAGCGATCTCTGCCAGCTTCGCAAGCTTGCCAAGATTCATGTGCCTGAAGGCCATCAATCTTGCTGCCTCTGTATTCCCGCCTCCGTGCAGGGCCATTGCAGTCCAGTTCGTACCCCGTGTGAGGTTTTCAATGAGGCGAAGTGCTCTCAAGCGATCCTCCGTTGTCATGCCTTCCTTGGCAGGGGCAAGATACTTGTCAATCAGTGCGCCTATCTCAGAATTCTTGAGATCTTTCGCGGATGGAGCTGTTTCTCCAATTCCAGACATAAGCTCCCTTGCATACCGGATCGCATTGAAGGGTAAGATGGTTGCAAGGAATTTCGAAGTGTGTGCGAGAAGGGAGTTGGGAATCCAGGCTCCTGATTCATGCTGGAAACCCTCAAAGCCAGCCGAAAGCGAAAGCGAATAGAGCGTCTCAGCGGACATGCCCATCTCCGCCATCTTGCTCCTGACATGACTCATCTTACTTACGTTGATTGAATCTGTGGCAAGTTTGGTTGCGCCAAGAAGGAGGCTCAAACCACCTGATTTACATGCCCCGGCCGTGAGGCGGTGGACAGCTGTGAAGTACTCCATGAGCTTTGGCGTGAATTGCCATTCCTCGCACATAAATATGCGCTCGTTGGGAACAAAAACGTCATCGACAATTAGCATTGCCTGGTGGTCCGCATATTTCTTGCCAACATCAATCATTTCGGTCTCGTCATGGCCGACTCTCAGGTCAACCGGCCAGCGTCCAAGCACATATTTGAGGCCAGGGGTGTCAACCGGCAGCGCACACGCAACAGCGTAGGCTTTGCCCTCTTCAGGCAGTGTCACTGTAGGGAGAATGACAACCTCATGTGCAAGGAGTATGCCTGTCTGATTGACCTTTGCCCCTCTTATGACGATCCCATCATTGCGCTTTTCTATGATCCGTAGATAACGATCGGGATCACTTTGCTCGTGAGGCTTAAGCTTACGGTCGCCTTTAGGATCTGTAAGGGCAGCTGTTACTGTCAGATCCTCTTTTTGTACATGCAAAAGCCATTTCTTGAAACGCTCATGATAATCTGTTCCAAGTGCTTGATCCATTTCATAGGTTGTCGGATAAAGACCCGAGATGGCCTCAGAGCCTGTACAGCGGAAGGTGCAGCAGCCGAGAATCTCAGCCAACGACCTCGCCAGTCTCGTCTTTTGAATTGCATCCTCCCGCTTCGTCAGAGGGACGGTATAGAAATTGCAGATCTCACCTGTAAGATGGGACTTGATTGTCAGTAGGTCGCGGAATTTCTCACTGTGGCTTAACTCGTATATGCGCATTATGGTTGCAAGGGAGGGTTTCAAGGCGGGGTGGTTGAGGGGATCGGTTATCTTCTCTCCTCTATACCATATTTCCATGGGCCTCCTACGCTTGATACTCTCAACATACTCCTTGGGAGTCTTCAAAGCCATTCTGCTAACTCCTTTCTTTCGGGTTACCAACTTGTGAGGTCAGCGGTTAGCATAACAAGTGTCCAGGTTTTAGTCAAGGTGTCACTGCGAGCACGAGCATCACCTCAGAGTGTTGACAAGAGGGCAAATCACTGATAAAGTGAGACGAGTTTGTCAAAGGAAGGGAGACAAATGAGACTGTGGTACGCCTTTATTATGATTGTGGTTTGCTTCAATGTGTGGTTTGGCTCCGATGCCCTGGCGGTCGAGATAGAAGATTTCGCTGCGCAGGATACCCCAAGCGATGGTGGTCAAAGCATTGATTTGAGATGGGTGGCTACAGGAAGAGGAAAGGTTTTCATTCTGAGATCTACAGCTAGGGATAGCGCTTTTTCCGTTGTTGGCGAAGCACTTGCTTCAGATGGTGCTTACACAGACTTTGGAGTTGAGGAAGGTGTTAATTACTACTACAGGTTGGGTTGGATGAGTGGTGGGGATACGCTCCAGACACACACCGTTGGTCCAGCTGTTGCTAAGAGTAACTGGTTCAGGAAATATCGCAGCAATGCACTTGTAACAACTGCCCTCATGTTTTTCCTTGTCATAACATTTGTGAATCGAGCAAAGAAGGGGCATCCTCTTTATATCCGTCGAATCGCGGGCTTGAGCTCGATTGATGAAGCGGTTGGACGAGCAACTGAAATGGGCAAGAAGATCCTTTATATCCCTGGCATCCTGAGCCTGAGCGAGATACAGACGATTGCGAGTCTTTCGATTCTCAAACATATAGCGAAGCTTACAGCGATATATGGCACGGACATTGAGGTTCCCAATAAGGATCCTCTAGTCTTCTCGGCTGCACGTGAGACGGTCAGGGAAGCCTATCTTGAAGCAGGTAAGCCTGATCAATACAGGGAGGAAATGGTCACATACCTGACCTATGATCAGTTCGCCTATGCGGCGTCTGTTACTGCGAAGATGGTTCGGGAGAAGCCGGCAACCAACTTCCTGATAGGATCATTTTTTGCTGAATCCCTTATCCTTGCAGAGACGGGTCAGGCAGTTGGAGCTATACAGATAGCTGGTACTGCTGATATTCCTCAGCTTCCTTTCTTTGTGACAGCCTGTGATTATACGCTCCTTGGTGAAGAGCTCTTTGCAGCGAGTGCCTATCTTTCCCATGAGCCTGTGTTACTTGGTAGTATAAAAGCCCAGGACGTGATGAAGGCAATAATTATGGTTGTCGTGGGTATTGGAATTGTTACTTATGCTCTTGGATCAGAGTTCATCAAGAATCTCTTGCTCACTCGGTAGGAGGTAGGAATGAGAAGAACGCTACCACTCTTTCTTACGTTCGTTGTGGGGATGTTTCCGATATTTGCCTTTTTCGTTCCCCACAGAGCTGTATCCGATCTCAATCAGCAACTTGATACGTGGCTTGTCATCGTCGCTGCCTTTGCCTTGCCGCTCGGTGTCGTCAATCTCGTAGGGTCGAACATAACCAAGATAAAGCGCAAGCAAAAGGGCTGGCCCTATTCCATAGTGCTCTTAGCAGGGCTTTCAGTTATGGCTTTCTATGGAATAATGGGTGGTGAGCAGGGGTTCCACCCTAAATTTCAATACATGTTTGTGAATATGGTCTCACCACTTCAGGCTACCATGTTCTCACTTCTTGCTTTCTATGTAGCCTCAGCTGCTTATCGAGCATTCCGTGCCCGCAACATTGAGGCGACAGTGCTTCTCGCAGCTGCCATAATTGTAATGCTCGGGAGAATACCTTTCGGCGATATGCTCACAGGTGGCAGGATGACTCCTTTGAGCGAGTGGATCATGACGAAGCCCAATGCAGCAGCTCAGCGAGGCATCATCATTGGAGCAGCCTTGGGAGCGGCTTCAATGCAGATAAGGGTTATCCTCGGTATTGAAAGAACCTATCTCGGCAAGGGGCAGGAGTAGGAGGTGAGTATGGATATCCAAAAACTGCTGTATATAGATCGCAGGATAATCTATCTTTTGGTAGCGATCGGAGCTCTTATTCCAATAATCAGACCGATAGGCTTGCCTGTGGTTCCAACAGCACCTGTTAAGGGCCTTTTCAACAAGATAGACACACTTGGCCCTGACGATGCAGTGATGATCTCTTTCGATTATGGACCATCTTCTGAGCCTGAACTCAATCCCATGGCGGCTGCAATCCTCAGGCACCTTTTTATCCGCAAGGTTCGAGTACTTGTCGTAGCAATATTCCCCCTCGGTGGGGTTTCCATGGCGATACAGCAACTTGAACGTGTCTCGCAGGAGTTTGATCTTCAATATGGTGTTGACTATGTAAACCTTGGTTACAAGGACGGTGGCCAGGCACCTATGAAAGCCATGGGTGTCAGTATTCATGATGTTTTCCCGGCTGATGTCGATGGTAGACCAACCGATGAGATGTCACTTATCCAGCAAGTTGTAAACTATGATGACATAGACGTTGTAATAAGCCTTGCAACCGGAGTGATAGGAGAATGGTGGGCAAATCTCATAAATGCGCAATTTGGTGTTGACGTTGCGGTTGGGTGCACAGCAGTTTCGGCCCCCAAGTACTACGCTTACCTTCGGTCAGGCCAAATGATTGGGCTGCTGGGTGGGCTTAAGGGTGCTTCAGAGTATGAGAAACTCCTGATTGACAGATATCCGGAAGCACGCGAGCTGTATGGGAAACCAGAGGAGGCCAAGAAGTCTGCAATAACAGGGATGGATGTTCAATCAATTGTCCATGTGATAATCATTGCATTTATCATATTCGGTAACACCATGTACTTTGCTCTCAGAAGAAGTCAGAGGAGGTAGATAATGCATCCGTTTGGCGTACCAATTGGTGTTTGGATAAATGCTTTTCTAACGCTTTGTATTCTGAGTTTCCTTTATAAAGACAATCCGTTTTTCAGGTTTGCTGAAAGTCTTTTCGCCGGTATGTCACTTGGCTACTATATTGGTATTGTTACAGAGAACACTTTGAGACCCAATCTGTTTAGACCCCTGGCACAGAACTTCTGGGGAAATGTTTTGCTGCTGATTCCCATGGCCCTTGGCATCATGCTCTATTTTCGCTATATACCCAGTGTTGCCTGGCTTGCGAGAATAGCTCTTGCTGTCTACATCGGCTACTATGTCGGTGTTTATCTCATGCAGAAGCTCCACGGTGACATTCTCTTCCAGTCGCGTGATACAATTGTTTCTTTAAGAGCTGGAGGAGTTGATACCCTCTGGAATATCATCGTAATGGTTGGGGTTTTTTCAGTTCTAATCTACTTCTATTTTTCTGCTGAGCATAAAGGGGCTCTTGGTAAGGTTTCTAAACTTGGAATCTATTTCTTGATGATTTCCTTTGGTGCAAGTTTTGGCTATACCATCATGGCTCGTATCTCGCTGCTTATGGGTAGGTTCTCATTTCTCGTCAACACGTGGTTGCGGCCGATTATCTCCAGCTGAGGCAATCCATTCTTTTGGTCTGTGAAGGGATGTGCTTGAGGTGAACTAGCAATTCTCTTGAGAGAATTATGCCTTCCAGAGTGATAGGGCTCATTACAGATTTTGGTTTGAGGGATTGGTTTGTTGGAGTGATGAAGGGAGTGATATTATCCATCAATCCCTCGGCAGTCATTGTTGATTTAACCGACGAAGTTCCTTCTCATGATATAGCATGCGGTTCTTTTGCGATCATTGCATCTTATAGATTCCTGCCACTGGAATCAATAATTGTAGGTGTTGTTGATCCGGGTGTGGGCAGTAAAAGGGCAGTAATCTGTGCCCGTGCCGGGAACAGGTATTTTATTGCTCCTGACAATGGAATGCTTGGGCCTCTGTTCGAAAGAGAACCACCCGAGCAAGTTGTTGAAGTGACAAATGAGGAATATTTCCTTAAACCTGTGAGCACAACCTTCCATGGACGTGACATCTTTGCGCCCGTTGCAGCACATCTTTCCCTGGGTATCGAAATGAGTCGCCTTGGCAAACCTATCGATGACTACCAAAGGATGTCTCTTCGTGAAGCTCACTTTGATGGAGAAGTGCTCAGGGTAGATGTGATGTGGGTAGATCATTTCGGCAATCTCGTTACCAACTGTTGTGAAAGATTGCTTGGGAAGGTGGTTGAGACTCTTGGGAGAAAACTCTTCATCAGCGAATCAAGGTTGCCACTTCGCATAGTTGATTTCTATGAGGCTGGAAAAGAGGGTGAGTTGATTGGCATCCTGGGAAGTACAGGTAATCTTGAGATTTCAACCAACCTGGGGAGGGCTGCCGATCTGCTTGGAGCCGGTGCCGGCACCAGCCTTCACATCATCAAAGCTAAGTGGCATTCTTAAGTGTTTCGAGTTATTATGTCAGTAGATGGTAATAGTCGATTGGAGCGATAGCATGAGGAATCTCGAACTGCAGAAGGGAATAATCTATGGGCCTGTAAATTCACGAAGACTTGGACGGTCTCTTGGTATAAATCTCTCCCCAACTGATCGCAAGGTCTGTTCTTTCAATTGCATCTACTGTCATTATGGGTGGACGAGGGAGCTTGAAACTAACCTGGAAGGCCGCAGGGAAGATCTTCCGATACCTTCCGCAGTCGAACGAGAGCTCAGGAATGTCTTGGAAAACCTCGATCCTCCTCCCGATTACATAACCTTCTCGGGCAATGGCGAACCCAGCCTTCATCCCGATTTTCCTGAGATAGTTGACCGTGTTGCTGCTGTCAGGAAAGAGATGGGTATCGAGGCAAAGCTGGCAATACTCTCCAACTCAACAGGCCTTGACAGCGAGGAGGTAAGGAAGGCTCTTGCAAGACTCGATGTTAGGATAATGAAGCTCGATGCTGGCAATGCTGAGACATTCAGGCGCATCAATCGTCCGGCTCGCCAGATCGACTTCAATCACATAGTTGAGAACTTGAGCCTTCTGGATGGCATAACCCTGCAGTCTGTCTTCGTAGCAGGTGCTGTAACCAATGCCGACCCGCCTGATGTTGAGAGCTGGCTTGAGAAGGTTGCTCTCGTAAAACCCATAAGCTTGCAAGTCTATAGTCTTGAGAATCCTCCTGCAATGACAGGACTTTGTGAGGTCTCACCTCAGGTTTTAAGAGCTATAGCCGAGAAGGTGCGTAGGCTGGGCATTGATGCTCATGTCTTCTGAACCAGCTTTGCAAGCGAGGCCTTTCTGGCAAAATCTTCGAATTCATCTATATCTTTAAGAATCACATCGGAGACATAGCGCACAACCCAATTAGAGGTCATGGATGTGATTGCTATGATCTTTACACCGGCTTGCTTCGCCTCCCACATCTCTATAGCACTTCCCATACTGGCTTCAGGTAGATAGGCTATGAGCAAGTCACTCACCCTTGCTGCTTCGATGGACTCATTGAGCACCTTAAAGGCTCTTTCATCCACGTAAAAGGGGGACTTTGGATGGAGTGAGACAGGGCAGTAAACATTAGCCGCGGGAAGGTATTTTTGGATGATATCTCTTATTCTCTTGCGATACATCTGCTCGTGGATATCCTTCCCTTTAAGCGAGCCCTGGATTATGCCGCATATGAATACTTGCATCGAGATTTCGCTCCAACCAAATCTAAGTTGAAAGCAAGTCAGCCAAGTATTATAGTCTATGCAGACGTCTTTGAACAGCGCCAATGTGTTTGCCTGGAGGGCTGTCATGAAAAAGGATCTGCTTAAGAAGACAAGAAGAGACCTCCTTGACCTTGCAAGGAAGCTTGGTGTCACAGGTCGTTCTAAGATGAAAAAGGCAGACCTGGCAGCTGCGATCGCAAAGGCGATGCGGAAGCCAAAGAAGGCTGGCAAGAAGATGGTGACTAGCAAAACGCCTGGCAAGCAACGTAAGGCTCGTGTACCTGTGAGGCAGACTACTCTGGTCAGGCGCAGCTGGCGGGAACAACAGGCCGTTGTGCAGCATGCCAAGTATGAGGTAAAGGTTGGCAAACTACCGCATGAGGTAAGAAAGGCTGCCGAGGCTCTTGAGCTTCCGAGCGCATATGGCGAAACGAGAATCGTGCTACTCGTCCGCGACCCTTACTGGGTTCATGTCTACTGGGAGGTTTCACGCGACGATCTGCTGAAAGCCAAGCAAAGCCTCAGGGAGGAGTGGCCGAAGGCGAAATCTGTTCTAAGGGTTTATGATGTTACAGATGTAGATTTCGACGGTACCAATGCAAACTCTTACTTTGACATTGAGATCTCAGGTGGTGCAACAAATTGGTACATAAACACTGGAGTGCCCAACAGAACCTATTGTGTGGACATAGGTCTAAAAACACCCACTGGCAGATTCCTACCCCTTGCGAGGTCAAACAGGGCGACCACACCTCGGGACGCACCATCAGAGGTAACTGATGTGGAGTGGATGGTACCCGATTGGGAATTCGAACGTATATATGCTCTCTCAGGAGGCTTGCAATACGGAATGGGTTCAGCTGAGCTCGTTCAGCTGGTGCAGAAGGCGCTCGGGGGAGAGGTCAGCTCAGGAGCACCGGCAAGCTTTGGGGTATCAAGTATCGTCGGTGAACGCCGAGGGCGTGGATTCTGGTTCAGACTCGGAACGGAACTCATTGTATATGGTGCGACGCAACCCGATGCGAAGGTTACCTTGCAAGGTAGGCCTGTGCATCTGAGACAGGATGGGACATTTACGGCGAGATTCGAACTCCCTGATGGTAAGCAGGTTATCCCTGCAATTGCTGAATCTGCAGATGGTTCTGAGAGAATTGAGATCACGCCGACTGTGACAAAGAAGACACGGCGCAAGGGTTAGTACAGACTAGGTGGACACTTGAAGCAAACGACCAAGGGTTATCTTGCAATAATACTCCATTCTCACCTGCCATTTGTGCGACATCCCGAATACGAAGAATCTCTTGAGGAGGACTGGCTCTTCCAGGCCATAACGGAAACCTACATTCCCCTGCTTACAATGCTGGAGAGGCTTGAGAATGATGGTGTCCCTTATCGGATCACTATTTCCTTAAGCCCAACACTTGTTGCCATGCTCAATGATTGGCTACTTCAGGAGCGCTATGTAAAACGGCTCGAGAAGCTGAGCGAACTTGCTGCAAAGGAGGTCGAACGCACAAGGTGGGATGAGCGTTTCAATAGATTAGCCCTCATGTATCACTGGATTTTCAACACGACCAAAAGGCTTTATACCGATACTTACAAGCGTGACCTCGTTTCAGCTTTCCGCAAACTCGCAGAAGGGGGCAATGTTGAGCTCATAACGTGTGCTGCTACACACGGCTACCTTCCGTTAATGTCGATAAACCCAAATGCGGTTCGTGCTCAAATTGAAATTGCTTGTGAATATCACGAACGCAACTTTGGGAAAAGACCTCAAGGCATCTGGCTTCCTGAATGCGCCTATGAGCCTGGCCTTGATGCCATTCTTAAGGCTTGCGGTCTCAGGTACTTCTTCGTTGACACCCATGGCCTCCTTAATGCAACACCAAGACCGCGCTATGGAGTATTCGCGCCGATTTACTGCCCAACAGGTGTGGCTGCTTTTGGGAGAGATATGGAGTCATCCCGGCAGGTGTGGAGTGCCCATGAGGGCTATCCTGGTGACTGGTACTATCGCGACTTTTATCGCGACATAGGCTTCGATCTCGACTATGACTATGTCAGACCATACCTTCACGGCGGCGTTTCGCGTGTCTTCACGGGTATAAAGTATTATAGAATCACAGGTCCAGGTGAAAAGCAGCCCTATGATCCTCATGCTGCTCTGCTTCGAGCTGAAGTTCATGCAGGGAATTTCATGTTCAATCGTGAGAAACAGATAGAGTTTCTGAACGATTTTCTTGGAAGGAAGCCCATTGTAGTTGCTCCCTATGATGCTGAGCTCTTCGGGCACTGGTGGTTTGAAGGGCCCCAGTGGCTCGAGCTTGTCATGCGCAAGTCAGCTTATGATCAAAAGGTCTATTCGCTTGCAACACCTTCTGAGTACCTGAAGCTCCATCCAAGGTGTCAGGTAGCAACACCTTCGCTTTCAAGCTGGGGCTGGAAGGGCTACAATGAGGTTTGGTTAGACGGCTCTAATGACTGGCTTTACAAGCACTTACATTGGTCAGCTGATAAAATGGTTGAGATAGCCAGAATGGGGGATTGGGGTAATGCTGTGAAGGGTAGAGCTCTCAGGCAGGCAGCTCGCGAACTTCTACTTGCGCAGGCGAGTGACTGGGCTTTTATTATGAAAACAGCGACCGCAGTTGCATATGCTGTAAGAAGAACGCGTGAGCATATTGCAAACTTCATAAGGCTATACGAAGATATAGTGCATGATTCTATTGACATAGAATGGCTCAGCAGGTTAGAAAGTAAGGATAATATTTTTCCCGAGCTAAACTATGCTGTCTATGCTGAAAGCGATAACGCGCTAGCTGGCTCAAGTGGCGGTCTGCCAGTTTCAAAGAAGTAAGGAGGTTGAATCTGATGGCGAAGGCAACTGAGCAGCTAAAAGCTGCTACCGAAGCCTCGGGCCACGGGGACAAAAAGTATGCTCTCGGGCTTGACCTTGGATCTGTAAGTCTCAATACAGTTGTCCTTTCTTTAGATGGTGAGGTAGTCGAAGAATCTTATACCCGAACCAAAGGGCTTCCGATGGAGACTACCCTCAGCGTGCTCGAGGATCTCTTTGGTCGCTATTCACCTGACTCATTTAAGGTCATAGGTGTTACAGGATCGGGTGGCAAGATTCTGGCTTCACTCCTCGATGGCTACTTTGTCAATGAGATAATCTCCCAGGCCAAGGCAATGGAGAGGCTTCATCCCGATGTCAAAAGCGTCATTGAGATTGGTGGAGAGGATTCGAAGCTAATTCTCCTGGAATTTGATGAGGAGCTTGGGGCGACCATCATCAGGGATTTTGCCATGAACACCATCTGCGCAGCTGGTACAGGTTCATTTCTTGATCAGCAGGCGAGCAGGCTCAAGGTGACTATAGAAGAATTTGGTGAGATGGCTCTCAGGAGCAAGAATCCACCGAGGATTGCCGGTCGCTGCAGTGTCTTTGCAAAGACTGACATGATTCACCTCCAGCAGCAAGCAACACCAGACTATGACATCGTTGCAGGGTTGTGCTTTGCTATGGCTAGAAACTTCAAGAGCAACATTGCCAAAGGCAAGGAGTTTACCAAGCCTATATCCTTCCAGGGAGGGGTCGCTGCAAATAAGGGAATGGTCAGAGCTTTTGAAGAAGTACTCGAACTTAGATCTGGAGAGCTCATCGTACCCAAGTATTTTGCATCTATGGGTGCGATTGGTGCTGCTCTTACTGCTTTGGCCAAGGAAGCATCACTTGAGCACCCCATCTCACTTGAGAAGCTAAGAGCCCATATAGCTAGACACGAGGCTCTTGAGGAAGGGCTTGAGAAACTCGAGCTCGAGGAGACTCGGCGCTACAAGTATCGCAAGAAGAAGAGAGTATATAGACCTGAAGTTACCTCCGGGAAGATACCTGCATACTTGGGAATAGATGTGGGTTCACTGAGCACCAATGTTGTTGTGATTGACGAGAACAAGCGAGTGCTTGCCAGAAGGTATCTCATGACAGCTGGGCGCCCTATCGAGGCGGTCAGGCAGGGACTTGAGGAAATTGGAGACGAGATTGGTGATCTTGTTGAAATCAAAGGAGTTTGTACAACAGGTTCAGGGAGATATCTCACAGGGGATTTTGTGGGAGCCGATGTTGTTCGCAATGAAATAACCTGTCAGGCCAGGGGAGCTGTCGCCTTTGATCCCACCGTTGATACCATATTCGAGATTGGTGGCCAAGATTCGAAGTATATCAGCCTCGAGAATGGGGCGGTTGTCGATTTCGAGATGAATAAGGTTTGTGCTGCTGGCACTGGTTCCTTCCTTGAGGAGCAGGCAGAGAAGCTAGGTATAAACATAAAGGAGGAGTTTGGCGAGATAGCCTTGAAAGCCTCCAATCCTGTTCGATTGGGCGAACGCTGCACAGTCTTTATGGAATCTGATTTAGTTCACCATCAGCAAAAGGGTGCTGAGAGAGACGACCTGGTAGCGGGGTTAAGCTACTCGATTGTCTATAACTACCTGAACAGGGTGGTGCAGGGAAAACGCATTGGTAAGAATATCTTTTTCCAGGGAGGACCAGCAGCAAACGATGGTGTAGTCGCTGCATTTGAGAAGGTGCTCGGGAAAAAGGTGACAGTCCCTGAGCATCATGATGTCACGGGCGCCATAGGTGCTGCGATAATTGCCCTCGAGAGCAGTGACGGGAAAACAAATTTCAAGGGATTTGACCTGAGCAAGAAGAAGTATGAGATAACAAGTTTTGAATGCACAGATTGTCCGAACATGTGTGAGATAAGGAAAGTTGTTGTCGAGGGAGAGGAGCCACTTTACTACGGGTCAAGGTGCGAAAAGTATGAACGCCGCAGACATCGGTCCAAGGGTGAGCACCTTCCTGATCTCTTTGCAGAAAGGGAGAAGTTGCTCACCAGACTCTATGTTGAGCCAGGCGAGAATGTGAAGTTCGACTCAGTAAAGGTCGGTATCCCAAGGATGCTTCTTTTCCATGAGCTCTACCCACTCTGGCATGCCTTCTTCAAACATCTTGGGGTCGAAATCGTGCTCTCAGATAGAACCAACAAGCGTATCATTCACGCCGGTATTGAATATGTTCCTGCGGAAACCTGTTTCCCCGTGAAGGTTGCCCATGGTCACATCGCCAACCTTCTCGAGAAGGATATCGATTACATCTTCCTGCCGAGCATAATCAACCTCAAGCAACGAAATCCCTTCATCGAACAGAGCTTTGCGTGCCCGTATGCTCAGACAATTCCCTACGTCTCGAGATCGAGTTTCGACTTCGAGGCTCGGGGAGTGAAAGTTCTTAAACCATATGTCTATCTTGCCAGAGGCAGGAAGGAGATAATCAGAGGCTTACGTGAAGTTGGTAAAAGTCTCGGAAGATCTCCTAAGGATGTCGCAAGGGCAGTTGAGGCCGGACTCAAGGCCCAGGATATGTTCTATGCTGCCTGTCAGCGCCGAGGGAAGGAGATACTTGAGAATCTTGGCGAGGGTGACCGTGTCTTTGTCATTGTGAGCCGTCCATATAACGGATGCGACAATGGGGTCAACCTCGGACTACCGAAGAAGCTAAGGGATCTTGGTGCACTGGCAATGCCAATGGATTTTCTGCCACTCGATGAAGTCAATCTTTCCCGCGAATGGGAAAATATGTACTGGCGCTACGGTCAGAAGATAATGTCAGCTGCTGAGATCATTCGCAAGGATAAACGTCTCTTTGCAATATATATAACTAACTTTGGCTGTGGACCGGACAGCTTTATTTCACATTTCTTCAGAGAGGCTATGAGAGGCAAACCGTATCTTCAGATAGAGATTGATGAGCACAGTGCTGACGTTGGTGCCATAACAAGGTGTGAGGCTTTTCTCGACAGCATTGAACACGCTAGGGTAAAAGAGGTTAAGGAAGAGGTGGTCGTAGTTGACGATTCGGATAGACTCCAGGCTACTTCAGGTGGTGTGACACGAAAGCTTTACATCCCCAGTATGTCACCTCATGCCTATCCATTTGCTGCAGCATTCACAAGATTCGGGATCCCGGCTGAGGTTCTGCCTGAATCGGACAGCCTCACCCTTGAATATGGAAGGAGGTTTACCTCGGGTAAGGAGTGCTATCCCTGTATTGTTACCACAGGAGACATGGTCAAGAAGTGTCTTGCCCCTGACTTTGATCCTCAGCGATCGGCTTTCTTCATGCCTTCGGGTACTGGACCTTGCCGCTTCGGTCAGTACAACAGGCTTCAGCGTCTTGTGCTCAAGGAGCTCGGATTTGAGAATGTACCAGTGATATCGCCTAACCAAGGGCGTCAATTCTACGATGAGATTGGCAAGGTTGCGCCTGGCTTTGATCGTGTCGCATGGCGAGGACTCCTGGCTGTTGACTTCCTAGAAAGGATGACCCGTGAAAGAAGACCTTATGAGAAGGTCAAGGGTGAGTGTGAGAAACTCTTCTGGGAAGGTGTGAACGCGATCTGTGAAGCCATTCTCAATGACCGAGATATTTTTGAGGTGCTTGAGCAATGGAAGCAGAAGATGCTTGCGGTTGAGATTGAAGAGGATGACACCAAACCTCTGATAGGCATAGTCGGTGAGGTTTTCGTGCGCTGTAACCGCTTCAGTAATGACAATATCGTTGCTGAGGTCGAGCGCCTGGGTGGGGAGGCATGGCTACCTCCATTTACTGAATGGATTCTATATACCAATTTTACTCGGAAGCGAGGAAATCTCAGGTCACGCGATTTTAAATCCTACTTCATTACATTCCTCAAGGATAAAATCCAAAAGCGAGATGAGCATAAGATGAAAGAGATTTTCCGCGGAGCCATCAAGAAACTCGACGAACCTACTACAGAGCAAGTTCTTGAACTGGCTCGTCCCTATATCCACGATAGCTTTGAGGGTGAGGCTGTGTTGAGCATAGGTAAGGCGATTGATTTCATTCGGCACGGTGCAAGTGGGATCATAAACGTTATGCCCTTCACCTGTATGCCTGGAACTGTTGTAACCGGAGTGATGAAGCGTGTACGCCTAGACTTTGACAACATTCCCTTCCTCACCATGGCTTATGATGGCCTGGAGCAATCCAACACCCTGACACGTCTTGAGGCTTTCATGCATCAGGCGAGCCAGTATGCCAGCCGGGCAAAGGCGAAGCAAACCCTTAGTGTTGGAATCTAGTGCCTGAGTCTCGGTTTTTCCTATCTGAACAGGAACATCTTTCGGGTCTGGGATGAGTTGAGAGCATCAAGCGTATAGAAGTAGATGCCGCTTGGGACGGGATTACCCGTTAAGTCGCGACCGTTCCAGACAACCGAGTGACGTCCCTGGCTCACAGGATTTTCAACCAGAATGTTGACGAGCCTACCTGTCACGTCATAAATCGCAAGTCTGATATGGCAGTCAGCTGGAAGCCAATAGGGAATTGCCGTACTCGAACCAAAGGGATTGGGGTTGTTCTGGTAAAGGAGAGGCCTCTGAGTGAGGTTCGCTACCAGAGCGCCACCAGCAAAAATGGAATCGCTTGTTTCCGCGTTTGCTTCAGGGTCGTATGTCCAGCCCGACTTGGCAATGTTATCGACATGGAATACAAACCAGCCATTTGGGTTATTGACCTTATCCGATGAGATGCTGGCTATACCATCGCCAGCGGTCACAACTGCATCGTCATCACTTGTAAGACCGCTCCAGTGACCTGTCACTGTTGCATCAGCGATCGGCAAATCATTAGCGTCAACAACCTTTACATCAGCTATAGCCCAGGTGCGCTTGCCCTTAGTACTCAGTGACATGTCTATACTTGCAATGTGAAGGTTTCCACCGCCGCCCATTGGATAATAATCGTTGTTAACCGTGAAGTAGGTTGAGCCATCGGTAAGAACAACAATCTCACCGTCAACGATCCTGCCACGGCTGTCTTCAGTTTGATAGACTGTGCTGGTTGCCTTGAGCCTTCTCACGACAGTCTTTGAAGGATGACCGTAGGAGTTCTTTCCTACTGATATGATTGAAACCTCAGGATCAAGGGTGTCAACGAAGTACTGATTGCTGCTATAGATACTTCCGTGATGGTCAACACGATAGACCTCCACATCACCAACCTCTGGGGCAACCGATGTCTCTATGTCAGCGTATCCACCATCGTTTGAACCCGACAGGTCACCGGCAACGAAGTAGTCAAAACTACCATATGTGACTTTAAGAGCTACGCACAAGTCATTCTCGTCCGAAGCTCCGGCAACGCCATTACCATTGACGGCTACGCATTTGACCTTGACGCCTCCGCCGAGGTCGATCACCTGGCCGTCGTATATGGTTGTGCGCTTTGATCCAACTGCTGCAACGTAGTCTTGATATGTCTGGCTTGAATAGGATTCACCTCTGTCGTAGGCGGCCACTTCAACAGGAACGCCACCATTTATTACCTCATCGAGGCCCCCAATGTGGTCAGCATGGTAGTGGGAGGCAACCATATAAGTCAGGGATGATACGCCTACTGAAGCGAGATAGTCGACTATGTAGGGTCCTTTTCCGTTGTCTCCTCCATCAAAGAGAAGAGTCTGACCTGTGGGGGAGATAAGTAATGTGCAATCACCCTGGCCAACATCAAGATGGTGTATTTCGAGATCAGGCTCCGGGGTAAGACCAGCCAGAGAGACTGTTACCGAAAGGCAAACGAATGCAATGGCAATCAACAGTTTCCTCTCCATGCTCAGACCTCCTTTGAATTAAGCCACAATCCATTTTTATCGAATTTTGTCAATCGCTGTCAAGCTTAACAACCTTTTATCCATATAGGTTCTTCGGCTCATCTACAATCGAGGTTGAGACTGGTTTTCCAAGATAGGTGCACTCCCAGAAAACCGGATTAGGAATCAAGAGATTTGCTACGGCGGCGCAATTGCAGATTGCACGAATTGTTTTCCAAATGCAATCCCGGGGTAAAACCTGAAGCCTGATTTTGGCCTAAAATGCAAGACTATCATGCATTATTCGGTGCCCGTGCGTGGCATACGACTTGCAAGTCGCAGAGTGCGGGGAGGAGTTTGGAATTGACCGAGTTGAGGAGACACCCCTTTATTGGGGAGTGGGTTATCATCTGTCCTGAGAAGCAAATCGCACTAAGCGATGGGGCGAGCGATGGCTGTGGATATTGTTCTTCCAGCGAATCCGAAGATGGTTTTGGCGAAGGTGCTCTTGGGAAGGGTGCTTTAAGAATAGTCCCCGCCTCGCCGCCCCTTTTCAATAAGCACTATGAGCTTGAGAAGATGCCGGCTGGGATTTGCGACGCCATGAAGCCTGCTGGAGTTCACGAAGTCCTTATTGACAGTCCCAGTCATGAGATAGCTTTTGAGGATCTTTCCGAGATTCAAGCGCTTAAGATCCTCAAGATTCTTCAAGGTCGCCTTACCGATCTTAGCGAAGATCAGCGCCTGAAATATACATTCGTCTTCAAGGTGCACAAGTCCAAGCCCCATGCAAGTCATTCGTGCTGGCAGATTGTTGGTACACCCTTCATCCCTGCCCCTATCAAACAGGAACTTAAGCGATCCCGCTACTACTACGGATACAAGGAAAGGTGTCTACTCTGTGACTACATCAAAGAAGAGATCTCCGAGGGTGAAAGAATAGTCATCAATGAAGCCTCCGTAGTTGCACTTGCGCCCTACGCTTCGCGTTTCCCTTACGAGGTCTGGCTCTTGCCCAGGAGTCATTGCGCTGATTTCCGTCTTGCGGAGGATGATGAGATTCTTGGCGTTGGCAAATCCTTAAGATCCCTTCTCAACGCACTTCGATATATCAACGGCACATATGGCTATATCATAGGTCTCCACACTGCTCCCTATGCCCGTGAAAGTGATGCCTGGAAGACCCTTGAGCTTGACTATCACTGGCACTTTGAGATAAGACCCATGGTAGATCCCATAAATGGGTTGAGTGCGAGCGGTGGATTTCATCTCAATCCCATCTCACCTGAGCATGCTGCCAGTCGACTAAGAGAGCTCATGTAGCATCTCCCTGTGAACATACCCCGTTGTTGCACCTCTATTATCGCTTGACTCAGTGAGACTAAGGGCTAAAATAGGCGGGAGAGATAGTTAAGGAGGGCCCTATGGAAGATGTTAGTAAAGCAACAAGTGAATTTGCTGAATCCGTTGCCATAGTTACAGCTAAACGCGGAGACAAGGTCAACGCAATGACAGCAGCCTGGACGGTGCCAGTCTCTCATAGGCCAGCTCTCGTGGTTGTTCATATAGCTCCGCAGCGTTTCACTCACGATATGATTGTCGAGAGTAAGGAATTTGGGCTGAGCATCCTGGCTGATGATCAGGTGGATCTCTCACAGCATGCAGGTACACTGAGCGGGCGCAAGCTTGATAAGTTTGCTTCGGGGATTCTCAAGTCCAAACAATCAAAAGTAATAGAGGCGCCGGTACTTGAAGGCTGCGCAGCCACTATGGAATGTAAGCTTGAGAAGGCGATATCCATGGGTGACCATACCATCTTTGTTGGTAGGGTTGTTGCTCTTGAGAAGGATCCTGATAAGAAACCCTTAATCCTTCACAGGGGCGTTTACTACAAGCTTGGCGAGACAGTTGGAAGATATTACTAGGAGATGAGAGTGAAGGTATCATCGTGAAGATGAGGTCTTCTTATCAATCTTTCCAATCCTTTCGCATATGCTCGTGATGGAGGCAACAGGGCATGCGAACAATTGCGATCGCCAATCAAAAGGGCGGTTGTGGTAAGACAACGACAGCAATAAATCTTTCAGCCTGTCTGACTCTTAGGAAACGAAAGGTGCTTCTCATAGATCTTGATCCTCAGGCTCATGCAACTGCAGGAGTAGGTATAGATGTGAATCGAATTGAGCACAGCATCTACGACGTATTGCTTGATGCTTACCCTCTGGAGAAAATAGTTCAGAGAATTGAGCCTGGCTTTGATATAGCCCCATCAACCATTCTTGTGAGCGCTCTTGAGCAGAAACTTGCTGGACAGGATGGGAGGGAAAAGAAGCTAACGGAAGCCCTTCATCGTCTTGAGGGTGATTATGATTATGTGATTGTCGATTGCCCACCAAGCATTGGTCTCCTAACCTTCAATGCGCTTTGTGCGTGCAATGAGGCAATCATCCCTATTGAAAGTGGTTTCTTTTCGCTCTGGGGGGTTGGGCGTTTGCTAGATATGGTGGAGCTCGTGCGTGAAGAGCTTGGGCACGAGGTCAGACTCAAGGTTCTTTGCACAATGTTTGATGGTAGGTCAAGATTTTCGAGTGAGATAGTGGAAGATGTGCGCAGACATTTCAGACATCGCACGTTTTCGACAGTGATCCACATGAATGTGAAACTCAGGGAAGCATCTAGCTACGGCTTACCAATCACGGAGTATGATCGAAGGTCGCGAGGGTTCAGGGAGTATCTTGAGCTTGCTCGTGAGGTTGTTGGTGATGAAGACGAGGTGGAAATTGAGGAAACTGTGGAGAGATCATCAGGTGAGTCTCACAAGGAAGATTATGGTCCGGTGAGGGTTCCAGGTGGTATTCTTTTCAAGGTGCATGCACCCGAGGCAAGGAGAGTACAACTTGTTGGAGATTTCACCTCCTGGCAGGAACCCATAGATCTCAATGATGATGATGAGGATGGCATATGGATAACAATTAAGCGTCTGGATCCTGGGACGTATCAGTACAAGTTCATAGTCGACGGTAGGTGGCAACCCGATCCCAGCAATCCTTTGGACACAGATGATGCTCATGGTGGAAGGAATTCTGTCGTGATCGTGGAGTAATTATGAAGCATGACGGTGCCAAGACTGAGAGAGTCAAGCGATTGGGTAGGGGACTTGCGGATGTTTCCCATGTCTTTCTCTCAGGTACATCAGACGAGCGTGCTGACGCAGCTGAGCCTTCTGATTTTTGGCTACCTGAAAGAAGGCTTATAGCAATCACATCTGGCAAAGGAGTAAGGGGCAAGACCCTCGTTGCCTTTGGGCTTGCCCATGGGCTTGCCGAGAAAGGTAGGCGAGTTGCATTATTTACCGATGACGAAGCGCTGCTCTCCGATGCCAAGCTAAGTCCGCCTGCCGGGGGCGAGCCCAAAGGCAAGGGACCTCATTCACTGAGCATCTTCGAGCTTAGCCCGCTACTCACAGTGCTTGAAGATGGAGTTGACGTGAACCAGCTCGAGCGTGCTGCCGACGGATACGACGTTGTGGTTGTTGAAGTTACGCCTCAGATATCAAGTGAAACTTTAATCTGGAAACTCGCGCGCCTCATCATCGTAATTGCTGAACCGGGTACCCGCCAGATGCAAGCAGCCTATGCTATGATAAAGCGTTTGGCAACATCGAGGGCAGGATGCAGAATTGGCCTTGTTGTGAATCTTGCAAGAGATTACGATGAAGCAGAGAGGTGCTTCAGGAAAATTTCACGCGCCTGTAGGGAATTCCTAAAGGTCAATGTTCGCAATTATGGATATGTTGCTTTAAGCGATGAGGTTGTGAGAGTTCTGGCAGGGGGCAAGCAGCCCAGCTATGTTTGGAGCAATCCTCTGATTGCTCGATGCTTTGAGTCGATTGTAAGAATCTATTTGATAGATGATAGAGCAGTTCGCAGGAGAAGAAAGGAGGTGAAACAAAAGTCGTGCGTATAGAAAAGAAAGCTATCGAAAGTGCTGAGGAGCTGAGCAGTCTTGTTCGTGAAGTACTCGAGGACGAAATCGAGGGTATGAAGGTTCTGAGCGAGGTCGAACCTCAAGGAGATGAAATAGAGATAGGAATGCTCATCGGGGACAAGTCTGGAAGGTTGATGATTGTTGGTGCTAGGGAACACGATGGTGATAGCCTCGTATTGAGCTACGGCAGACATCTCGCCTGGTTCCGCAATGTAAGAGACACCCTTTCGAAAGAACACAGCAACTTCGACTGGGAACATGACCCCGGGATAATTCTCATGGCTGATCATTTCAGCCCACATGCCTTGTATCTCATTGCAATGCTGGGGGCAAATCCAAAGAAGTGCTTCTCAATTAAGTGTCTCGGAATGGGTTCAGAAAAGGGCCTTTTTGCTGAATCGCTAGCAGTACCTTCAGTTGCGCCTGTGGGCATTGAGGTTGGAAAGGTCGATCTTCTTACGAAGACCATTGATCGGGTTGTTACGCTGGCTTCTGATCTTTCAGTTTCAGCTTCATTTGGTTACGTAAGTGAGTCACTCGATTGGGTACCGGTCGCCAATATCAGGAAGCGCGGAAAGACCATTTGGGTTGAGTCAGGTCCTGGAAAGTGGTCAACTCTGAGAGTGGAGGACGAAGCGACCCTCGAGAGAGCAGTTGAGAGGGTTGAGGCAAGTTACAAAGAGGTTATGAAGACAAGGGGCGATAGTGCTAGTAGTCCCGAAGGGGAACTTTCAGAGGCTGAGCGAAAAACCCTCAAATGGGAATAGAGAGGTTCATGCCGTCTGTGAGATGTGCCCTCAGGAAGGTTTATGCCTCAAGGCCAGACGAGATTTAGACCTGTCGACGGGGTCATAATTTTTGTTACCTCGATCATAGTTTCAATGGGCGTGACCCTGCTCATATCAAATTACCTTTCAATAAAGACGAGTGCATTGGTTTCGACACTCGTGCTTGCGGGGCTCGCGCTTGGGCTTCTTGCAGCTCTATGCGGTAATCCCCTTGCGGTTCTGGGTAACTGGAGGATTGGGGGAGGGCTTGCAGTCCTCACAATCGTTGCTAGTATTGCGCTGGTTCCCATATCACTAGCTATCCAGGCAATGGTTGATTGGCGATTTGGGATCCCAGCTGAGATGCTGCGAGCACTTCTTGAGCTTCTGCATGCTGAGAGTGTGAGAGAGCTTGTCCATGTCTGGGTTATTGCAGCTCTCACTGTCGCCATCGGTGAGGAAATTGTTTTCAGAGGTATTCTCCAGCAATCGCTTCTGGGATGGATGAAAGGTTGGTCAGCCATAGTTGCGACCTCCTTGGTTTTCAGCCTGCTTCATACTCCTTGGCGCATGGCACCTGTATTTGTACTGAGTCTTTTTTTAGGATGGCTCTATCTTAAGACGAGATCGCTCCTTCCATCGATGCTCGCTCACCTTACTGTCAACACCTACACTGTTGTTAGCGTGTGGATTGCCGGGCGTTCAGGTGCACAAGATGCTATTGCCTTATACAATGAAAGTGGACCACCCCCACTGGTGATTGTCGTATTGTCAGTGGTGATCTTTGCACTCTCCTTGTGGCGACTTCACAAGCTCGTAGTAAGAAACGAAATTGCCACATCTGAGGATGCTCCTACCGATGACATCACAAGAGCGAGTTAGAATTGTTCTTGAAGGTGGGATACCTGACCGGGTGCCCATCCATGACGGCTACTGGGATGAGACCCTAGCCAGGTGGCAAAGGGAGGGCATGCCAGCCGAGGCTTGCATCAGCAGAGAATCTGTCTGGGATTATTTCGACACCGACATAAGAGTGATATCTGTTGATTGCTCCTTTCAATTGGAAGAGAAGGTCATCTACGAAGACGCTCGTTATGTAGTTAGGCAGACAAAGAACGGTATGATCGAAAGAATCATCAAGGGTGTGACGTCAACCCCTGGGCTTCTCGGTTTTGCCGTCAATTCAAGAGATGATTGGGAGAGGCTCAAGCCGCGCCTATCTTCGCCTGAGGGGCGCCTTCCTCAGGATCTTGAGAAACTTTATGCCAGCTTCATTCGAGATAAGCGCTTTGTTGTTGTAGCCGTTCATGATCCCTATGAGGGCTCATGGTCGAAGCTCGGACCATTGAATCTTCTCATGAGCATGAAATCACAACCTGACCTTGTGCGTGATGTCTTCCAGACTATCACAGATCTGAACATCGCGGTTTGTGAGGATCTTCTCGGGGCTGGTTATGAAATCGATGGTGCATGGATATGGGGAGATATTGCCTACTCAAAAGGAACTTTTTTCTCACCCGAGGTTTACAGGAGCGTTCTCTATCCCTATCATAAGCGACTCATAGGTTTTTTCAGGGAAAGGGGACTGCCTGTAATCTACCATAGCGACGGGGATTTAAGAAACTTTATACCTCTGCTTCTCGAGGCAGGTATAAGGTGTCTTCAGCCGCTCGAGGCGAAGGCAAACATGGATCTTTTCGAGCTCAAGGGGCAATATGGGAAAAGGCTGGTCCTGATGGGAAATGTTGATTTCGAGCGCATATCAAAGGGTGAAGATGAAGTTCAAAGAGAGATTGAGCTTAAGGTCGGAAAGGGGAAGATGGGCGGTCACTATATCTATCATTCTGATCATTCTGTGCCTCCAAAGGTCAGTTTTAGCACTTATTTGCATGTTCTTGAGCTTGTTAGGACCTACGGTTCATACAAATAGGCAAACCCAGTTCGACGCCTATTGCAGCTCGGAATGGCATTAAGCAATATGAGATAGGCAAATCTTACCCACCCTGCCTACCTCTTGCTTCTTGAGATTCCGCGTGGTTACGCCCTTTCGTGAGATTCGCCTCTACCTGGCATACGCTATGCAAAGACCAGGTTTGGGTGATCTAAATGCGCTACGTCGTCAGGGTTAGTCTGGTTTTGCTCTTTGTTTCGGCTCTCTTTGGGATGGCTCATGCAGTGAACCATGCCTACCCCAAAGTCGCAAACATCTTTACGTCCAAACCTACGCCTGATGAGATTGCTGTCCTCAGCAAGTGGGATCTGGTCTGCCTTGGCACTGATATCCAGGACAACTGCCCCGAGGTAATTGCAGACCTTCGCTCACGCAATCCAGATATCGTGATTATTGCCTACTTTCCGGCTGGATTCGTCTGGGACAACTGGCACGACCTTGGGCAGACAGCATACAACTATGGATTGAAAGTTCAGCAAACCAACTGGTGGCTTAGGGACAACTATGGAAACCGTGTTGGCAAGGACGGCTATCTTTGGTTTACCAATCTTGCAACTGTCTCGAGGAGTGACTACTCCGGTAGGATCTTTGCCTCTTGGCTGGCTGACTACATCGTCAATCAGATACTCTCCACCGGCCTCTGGGATGGCATACTCATTGACGGACTTTTCGAAAATGCCACTTGGATCAATAACAATGACCAGTTTTTCACGAATCCTTCGGCTGCGATCGATGCAAATGGTGACGGGGTGGCTGATCAGCCTGAAAGCCTTTATGTCTGGTGGAGAGACGGCGTTAGGATGCTACTTTCGACGATAAGGGCTCGTGTAGGCTATTCTTACATAGTCATAGCAAATGGTAAGAACTATCAGTCCCAATTCCTCAATGGCGGAATACGTGAAGATTTTCCCCATATGCATGGCGATTGGAATGCCAACATGTTTTCTGACTTTGGATATGTGACGATGTGCCGCAACTGGTCTCATAATCCAATGAACTGCCCCCTCATCCTGTGTTACTATGATGACCCTCAAAATACCCTTTATGAGCCGAACAGGACAATGAGCTACGAGAGGTTCCTGCGCTTTACCCTTACAAGCGCTCTTCTGGGTGATGGCTATTATTTCATGGAAGGTCGCCAGGGTGATGCACTTTGGTGGGAAGATTACTATGATCTTGACCTGGGCAATCCACTGGGGGATGCATGCCTCGACTCGATCTGGAGTGACGTCTATCGGAAGTACTATCCTGTTTGGGTTAGAGAGTTTGAAAATGCTACCATCTATTGTAATCCAGTGAACCAGTGGATTCCATTTGAGGATGGGACGTGGCTCGGTCCTCAAGATGGTCGCATAGTTCAGCACAGTGAGCCAAGTTTTCTTTTGCTAGATGCGAGCATGTCAAGTGAGGGAAGAACCTTCACCCAGAAGGATCGGGGGATCAGGTATTCTGTTGAGATCAAGAATGATACGGAGCACTCAACCTATTTTAGTCTCTGGTCTCGCCTAACTCAGCATGGCGACACGGTAGCATATGGAGCCTGTAGGAATTTTCTGATTGGTGCGAAAGATACTCTCAAGACAGACGTATTTTTGAGATTTCTTGAGCCTCCGAGTCCTGGTCTCTACTGTCTTGAGGTCTTTTTAGGAAGAAGCCACCTTGTTCCTGTTTGTCATGACACTCTATATTTGCGGCGGATAGTGGACTTTGAGAAGAGAATGCATATCAATGACGATAGTGGAGAGGGGGAAGTTCTTACGATCTATCCCCAGCCAAGTGTCTCGTCTCTCGGTGACATCAGGATGGAGGTGAACCTCGACGATCTCAAATCCGAGCGAGGCAGGGTTGAGATCTACGATGTCAGAGGCAGAAGGATTCTATCTATCGATAATCTTGAGTTCGAAGATGGACACGCATATAACCTGGGTGCAGATCTGAGAGGGGGTGCCTCACTTGCACCAGGCATTTACTATCTGACCATCACGCTTGGGGAGAAAAAGATCACTCAAAAGATCGTCCTCCTCTCCCACTAATTCCCGTATCAAGCCTTACCTATTGACAAGTTGGCGGGTCCATGCTACTTAATTCTCAAGAGAGGGGGGATGAAGAACGGAAGATCTGCTTAGCTACCTTGTGCTTTTTGTGCTTATTGCTTTTTTCCTGAGTGGATTGTGGTATATGTTTACACAATACGTCTTCTGAGGTAGGATCGATGCTACACATTCTGGAGTTGATACTTGGGTTTGTTCTCATCTACACCGGCATGTCGAGTCTCGGCAAGTCCTCGGGCTTTGCTTCCTTAGGTTATGGGCTGCTTGCTATTGGTGGTTTGCTATTGGTTATCCACGGTATCTTGCTCTACAATGTGCCTGACTTCTTTGCTGTTGGCATCTGATCTGGAAAGGAGGCTTGGGTTTTGGCAATGAGGCTGACCTTGATAATCACCGACTTCGAGAATGTTGACATCGAAGAAGATATAGAGGTCGAGGAAGGCGACACAATAAGGGTTTTCTACGATCGCGAGAAGGATGAGTTTGATTGGGAAGTACTTTAGGCAATTCCTGCCAAAATCTATTTAAAGCCTGACCCCAAACCTGCCGAAAACTCCAAAGGAAAGCACTTAACAGGCGATTCTATCCATAGGTCTCGCTCAAGGAGGAAGCGTGGACAAGAGGCGGAAGGTACTCGTTGTTGATGATCAGGAAAGCATGAGGATTCTGCTTCAGGACCTCCTCGAGGCAATTGGCTACGGCGTTGCACTTGCTGGGGGCGGACAACAGGCACTCCAATTGCTTTCCTCTGATAGTTTTGATCTCGTTCTCAGTGATCTCAATATGCCTGGTATGGATGGTACAGCACTTCTTAAGGAGATCAAGAAGAGGTACCCTGAGCTTCCAGTGGTGATAATAACAGGCTATGGTACCTTCCATACCGAGAAACGTGTTATGAGGGAGGGCGCCTCGGGATATATATCCAAGCCCTGCACCCTCGCCAAAATCGAGAAAACTTTGGCATCCATCCTGAGTCCTCAGATTTGAGCTAAGAAGATGCAAATTTCTGCCGATATCTGCAAATGGGAGACGTCAAACCGAATGGAGGTTATCAATGGTAGGTTGCCCCTATCTTGCAGGTGTCTGGACTTTTAGGTGTCTTGCTCGACCCGATTTCGTAATTCCCTCCATAACTGAGGAAACCCGCTACTGTCTTAGTAAACATCCTGAGCGTTGCCCTCACTATGTGTCTCTGATCCGCCAGCAAGAAGGAAAGAAGTACGGAATGTTCAGGCGGAATGTCAACGGAAGGTGACAGCTCGTCAACCTATGTTGTCACAAAGCGCATTCTAATGGTGTCAAAGTCCCAGATTTGAAGGCATTTTCCCGCAGCAGATAAGGCACCCTTCTTGCATTGCTGCACTCGGATGTGAGAGTATTCACAGGGAAGCCTGCAATCATAATAGGGGCAGCAACATGGCTTGGCATCGCACTGTCACCCTCCTGCGAAGAGCTTGCGTATGTCGCCCTAGGTTTGTTGTGTGCGGCAATAGGTATAGCTCTTGTCATTTCTCTGCCTTTTGCCTCTAGGCTTGCCTTGATTGTTGGCTTCTTCGCAATCGGGATACTGAGAAGTCCAACAGGCTCGAACCGCATACCTTCTTTGCCTCTGAATCCATCTAATGAGCCAGCTGTGGTGCGGGCTACAATCAAGCCTGGGTTTGGATGCCATGAGCAAAGAGCTCCAGCAATTGTTGAAGACGTCAAAGTTGGGCCCATCGATCTTCTTGATAAAAGAGTAGCCCTTGAGGGGCTATCCATTGATGCAAGGCTAGCCCGTGTGACCGTCGACGTTATCGGCAGACTCTATTCTCCTCTTCCCGCACTCAATCCAGGTGGCTTCGATGCGAGGAGTTACTACAGAAGACGTGGCTATGCCTGCGGCATCAAAGCTGAGAATTCACAAGCTCTTGAAAGTTCCTTGCAACCCTCATGGCTCGGCAAAATTCGTAGCAAGTTCGCAGGCATAATTGATGAGACTGATCCCGCTATGTCGGGAATACTGCGTGCGCTTCTTTTAGGGAGCAGAACAAAGCTCAATCCGGATATCGCAGAGACAATGAAAAGAGCTGGTATCTATCACGTACTTGCCATCTCGGGCCTGCATGTAGGTGTTGCAGTTCTCCTGATCACGATTTTCGTAAGACTCTTGGGCTTGCCCAGATCAATGAGAATCCTTGCAGAAGTCGCTCTGGCTTTCTTTTATGTTGTTCTTACGGGCAGTAGACCCTCAGCTCAGAGAGCTTTCACCTTCTTTGCCTTACTCGGTCTCTCAAGATTGCTTCAGGTAAGGATCGACATTTCCAATTGCATAGGTGCAGCAGTTGTCTTGCTTCTCCTCGCTCAGCCATGGCTGGCATGGGACATAGGCTTCCAATTGTCCGTTGCTGCTGCAATGGGAATAAGTATTATACTTCCTGGCTTCGATCTAGCACTTGGATCGGGTGGATTGGTGAGGAGACTTATACGCTATGTTGGCCTTTGCTTCATGGCTTCGGTATCTGCTCAGACATTTACTCTGCCGATTCTCGCCTATCACTTTGGAAGAGTCTCACCTATGGGCCTTTTTCTAAACCCAATTGCTCTGCCTCTTGTTACGCTCGTCGTGGCAGGAGGCCTCGAGGGTTTTGTTGCTTCGCTATTTTCTCACTCTCTTGCAAGGATCTTCATAAAAGGGTCAAGTCTCATCTCAGGCTCTCTCATCTCAGCAGCTACACATAGTTTGAAAGCACTTGACCTGACCCTTGTAACGGGAAGGCCGGACAAGCTTCGCATGGCACTGTGTTTCTTGCTTTTGGTTTTGGTCGTGGCAAAAGGTGGTTCAATGCGTAGGCGGGTGAAGCTTTCCCTAATTGTCCTGGTTTGGCTAATTTTCATTCTGCCCAATCCTCTGGGCCATACTTGCGATCTTGAAATGACCTTTCTCTATGTTGGACATGGGGATGCCTGTGTCCTTGAATCGGGCGGTCAGACGCTCCTCGTAGATGCAGGAGGAAGCTACGAGGATTGGGATGCTGGTTCGTATCATATCATTCCGTTTCTCCACCTCAAAGGCATAAGGCGACTTGATGCGGTAATGATTTCCCATCCCCATTGTGACCACTACGGTGGGCTCCGTAGCCTAATCGGAAGGGTGAAGATTGGAAAGTTGATCGTGAGCACCTATGAAGGAGACGAAGCTTATAGGCAAGTTCTTGAGGCTGCAAGGGTATCTGGAATAATCATTCGCAAAGTTGAGCAAGGGGATTCGCTTAAGTTTGGTAGGACCATAATAGAGGTTTTGAGTCCAGCTCCTTCATGGCTAAGGGGAAGTAAGGACGTGAATTCAAGCTCTCTTGTAGTCCGAATCGTGTGTGGGGAATTCAAAGCTTTATTTACAGGTGATGTCCCTTGCTCCATCCAGCAGAAGCTAGCCGAGGAAGAAGCGCATTTGGAGGCAATTGTGATCAAGATTCCTCATCATGGGAGAAGTAACTGCCTCGTGGAATCCTTTCTTGAGATGTCTCATCCAATCCTTGGGATTGTCTCAGCATCTGAGCCAGGAAACTACCATGCAAAGGCTATCGCTGGGGTGGAATTAGCTATTCCTGAGGTTCTAAAAACCTATGAAGATGGTGCAGTGAGTGTAAAGGTTGATGGGAGGGAGGTTGGGGTTAGCTGCTTTGCAAGCAAGCGCAAGATTGGCTTTGCTCTTCTAGATTAGATCATCTCAAATAGTCTTGACTCGGGACCGACGAGATTGGTAACCTTGGCCTGTGATCCCTATTTCCTGGCACGGAAGGAATGGATAACCCTTGCGAAGATTGAGAATCGGGGTTCTTGCATCTGGGCGGGGAACTAACCTTCAGGCTCTTATCGATGCATCCCGCGAGGGAAGGCTCCTTGGAGAAGTCGTAATTGTCTTGAGCGACGTTGCTTCCGCAATGGCTCTTGAGCGAGCACGTAAGGCTGGGATCCAAGCATGCTATATTGAGCCTGGGCGAAAGGGAGCGCGTTTGGCTTCAGAGAGTGAGGCGCGCTATATTGAGGTTCTCGATGAAGCTAGGGTCGATCTTGTTGCCCTGGCAGGATTCATGAGGATTCTAAGTCCAGATTTTGTGCGTCACTACAAGCTGAGGATTATGAACATCCATCCATCATTGCTCCCATCCTTCCCCGGTCTCAGGGCTCAAAAACAGGCTCTCGAATATGGTGTGAAGATATCTGGCTGCACAGTGCACTTTGTCGATGAGGGTGTCGATACAGGTCCAATCATCATACAAGCAGCTGTACCTGTGCTGGAAGGCGATACAGAAGCCAGTCTTTCAGAGCGAATTCTCAAAGAGGAGCATCGCATATATACCGAGGCTATAAATCTCTTTGCTCAGCAACGACTAAGAGTTGAGGGACGCATTGTCCACGTATTGCCCTTAAGGTGTATGAATGCAGGCTATAACCCAGATCAGACTGAGTGAGCTTAAGACCTTCGTCTCGGGGAAGGTAAGAGAGGTATATGATCTCGGAGAACACCTTCTCTTAGTCTCCACTGATCGCATATCAGCCTTTGATAGAGTGCTTCCGGTTGGAATCCCTGATAAGGGAAAGGTACTCACCGCACTTTCATCATTCTGGTTCCGTAAACTCGAGCACATCAGCAAGCATCATCTGGTGACCGATGATGCAGGTGAGTTTCCTCGGGAGGTTCAGAAATACACTGACATCATCAGGGACAGATCAATGCTTGTCAAGAAAGCAAAAAGGATAGATATAGAATGCATTGTCAGGGGCTATCTTTCAGGTTCAGCGTGGAGAGAGTACCAGGAGACCGGTACGGTTGGCGAATACCGATTGCAGCCTGGACTTGATAAGAATTCGAAGCTTACCCGGCCCATTTTCACCCCAACCACAAAGACGGCAAGCGGTCATGATGAGGCGATAACGATCCGCAAGATGTGCGACATGGTTGGAGCAGGACCAGGTGAGTATATAATCGCTAAGAGTCTCAGCCTCTTTGAGGAAGCATCAAGATACGCTGAGATGAAGGGCATAAGGCTTATGGATACTAAGTTTGAGTTTGGATATTGCAATGGAGAGATAATCCTTATTGACGAGGTTCTTACACCTGATTCTTCTCGTTTTGTATATCAATCCAAGGATGAGGCGAAGGTATTGAACCTCGATAAGCAGTTCATTCGAGATTATCTTGAATCTACGGGATGGGACAAGAATTCCGATCCTCCAGTCATCCCACATGACGTAGTGCTTGAGTGTAGAAGGCGTTACTTACTCCTTTTGGAGATTCTAACGGGGAGCTCACCTCAATGGCTCGAATAGAGACCGCTCTGGTCAGTGTTGCTGATCGCAAAGGTCTTGTTGAGTTCACTCAGCGTCTCAAGAAGATTGGCATAAGTATTCTCGCCACATCGGGCACAGCAGATTTTCTTCTCAAAAGTGGAGTTAGCGCGGTTGATGTAGCTGAGATCACTGGAAAGAGTGGATATCTGGGCGGACTCGTTAAAACCCTTCATCCTGCCGTACATGCTGGCATACTTGCTGACAGAGAGAATCCAGCTCACATGAAAGAGCTTCAAGAGGCCGGATGGAGAAAGATTGACATGGTGATCGTCAACTTCTATCCCGTGATGAAGTCACAAGAAGATCTCTCCTTTATTGATATCGGCGGACCCGCAATGGCAAGAGCAGCAGCAAAGAATTTTAAGTCGTGCATCCCGGTTTCGCATCCCGATTGGTATGAAGAAGTTGCTCGAAGGCTTGAGAAGGATGGTGATGTGGGATATGAGATGCGATGGCAGCTTGCAAGGGAGACCCTGGAATTAACCGCTAACTATGATAGTCAAATCGTGAGTGCTACCCATACGATCACTGAGTTCACCCCAAATCTCTTGATATCCATGAAGAAAGCCTGTGATCTTAAGTACGGTGAGAATCCTCATCAGCAGGCGGCTTTTTACAGTCGTGACGGTGGACTTGGGATTGCTGTCCTAAAGGGGGATCTTTCCTATAACAATATCCTCGATGTTGACTGCTGCCTTGGTCAACTCTCAGAGTTTGAGCAACCAGCGGCAGTTGTTGTAAAACATGTCAGCCCATGTGGAGTCGCTCAGGCAGCATCTCCAGACCAGGCTTTAGAGGCCGCATATGCCTGTGATCCACTTTCCGCATTCGGAGGTGTCATTGGCGTCAACTTCAAGTTCGATGAGATCTGCGCAAAATTCCTTTCCAAGAAATTTGTCGAATGCATTGTTGCACCTGATTACGAAGAAGCGGCACTCTTGCTGCTCAAGAAGAAGAAGCGCACAAGAATCCTCACCTACCGTGATAGTTGCAGTGAGCCCAGATTGATGCGTTCTGCAGTTGGTGGCTTACTGGTTCAAGGAATCGATGACTCCCTTACTTCAGGTGACCTCGACTTTGTATGTGGTGAAAAGCCTTCTCAGAGGATTCTTGATGATCTCGTCTTTGCCTGGAAGGTTGCAAAGTTTGTCAAGTCAAATGCCATAGTCTTCGCCTCCGGCATGCGCACACTTGGCATTGGAGGCGGTCAGCCCAGCCGAGTGGATGCAACCAAGATAGCCATCCGTAAAGCAAGCGAGGCAGGACATGATTTAAGGGGTAGTGTGATGGCAAGCGATGGTTTCTTCCCTTTTCCTGACTGCATCGAGCTTGCCCATCAAGCAGGCGCTTGCGCAGTGATTCAACCAGGAGGCAGCATAAGGGACAGTGAGGTTGTTGAGGCAGCCAGATCACTGGGTATCTCAATGGCTTTTACCCATATGCGGCACTTCAGACATTAGGGCCGAGGCAACATGCGATGATCCACCACGATCACATAGTCGTTCTGGATTTTGGCTCTCAATACACCCAGTTGATTGCAAGAAGAATCAGGGAAATGGGAGTGTATTGCGAAATTCTACCTTACTGGAAATCGATCGATGAGATCACGAGACGCAAGCCCAGGGGGATAATTCTTTCAGGTGGACCCCGAAGTGTTTATGAGCCCGGAGCCCCCCTTCCTGATCCCAAACTTTTGGAGAGCAACATACCCATTCTCGGCATTTGCTATGGCATGCAAGCCCTTGTCCAAGTTATGGGTGGAACGGTCGCCAGGGCAAGCCAAAAGGAATTTGGTCCGAGCACCCTGGAGGTCAAAAGGAGAAATCCTCTTTTCAGAGGTTTACGCCGCAGGGCAAGAGTTTGGATGAGCCACAGTGACTATGTGGCCAGACTTCCAAAGGGGTGGACGGTGATCGCAAGGACTGAGACCTGTCCTTTTGCTGCTGCCCACGATGCAACAGGTAGGATCTTTGGTGTCCAGTTTCATCCTGAAGTCTCTCATACCCACAGTGGAACAAAGGTTTTGAGGAATTTCACGGTCGGCATATGTCGAGCACCTACCACCTGGAGTATGGAGTCATTTGTATCCGAAACCATTCGTTGGATACGCGAGAAGGTAGGGGAGGAAAACGTCATCTGTGCACTAAGCGGTGGGGTTGATTCTTCAGTAACAGCTGTACTAGTTTCTCGTGCTGTTGGCAAAAAACTTACGTGTGTTTTCGTAGATAACGGGCTTTTACGAAAGAATGAGGATGAAGCTGTTAGATTCCTGGCAAAGAAGGCTCGCTTGAAGGTTCGCTACATCCGAGCAGCAGGTAGATTTCTATCCAAACTCAGGGGAATTACCAATCCTGAAGTGAAGCGCCAGATAATTGGGAGAGAATTCATCCGAGTTTTTGAAGAAAGCATGCCGCGTAAGAGTAGACCGAAATTTCTGGCTCAGGGGACACTTTATCCAGACGTCATTGAGAGTGTTTCCCTTAGAGGTCCATCAGCCACTATCAAGAGCCATCATAATGTCGGGGGCCTGCCGCGTAGGATGAAACTACGTCTTATTGAACCTCTTCGCGAGCTTTTCAAGGACGAGGTTAGAGAGGTTGGGAGGTTACTTGGAATCCCGAAGGCGATACTTGGCAGACATCCCTTCCCCGGTCCAGGTCTTGCTATTCGCATCATTGGTGAGGTAACAAGGTCGAGACTTGCAACCTTGCGCGAGGTGGATTGGATTGTGATCGACGAGCTAACCCGAGCTGGGCTCTATGAAGAGATCTGGCAAGCATTTGCGGTACTGCTTCCTGTGCGAAGCGTGGGAGTCATGGGTGATCGACGTACCTATGAATCAGTGATTGCTATCAGGGCTGTGACGAGTCGGGATGGGATGACTGCCGACTGGGCAAGAATACCTCATAATGTGCTTGAACGCATCGCAACAAGAATCGTCAATACGGTGGGGCAGGTCAATCGTGTGGTCTATGATATAACTTCAAAGCCACCTGGAACGATAGAGTGGGAATAAAACAATCGGGGCAACCTCCCCGCCTGGTTGCCCCAGGTTTGACCAATGAGTTCCCCGCGATCAGGAACGTGCTTCGTTCACTTTTGAACCCAGGGGCGCTTATGGCGTCTATCCTACGAGGATCGGTCCAAACCCGTGCGAAGTCACGACCCTGGCAGGGAACTCAATCTCCGCTCACGCCTATTCACTTCGCTCAAGCGGTTATTGTTTATCATTTCTCCCATAATGTTGTCAAGCTTTTTCTTGAGATATATCTCACACGGCCCGGACTCAACTTAGAGGCATTTTGAGCTCTTACAAGCCACAAGCTCCCAAAGATTTCCGACAGCCAACCACATTTTGCTTGACATTCATACCCACTTCAATTAGAGTGAGAGAGTAGTTTGTGGCCCGTATTTGCTTTAAGCAAGAAGGAGGGTTGTATGCCAATGCCACGCGGCAAAGTAAAGTGGTTCAATGAAGCTAAGGGCTACGGCTTCATTGAGCAGGAAGACGGGCCTGATGTGTTCGTCCACTACACTGCTATTGAAGAGCAGGGCTTCAGGAGTCTCTCTGAGGGACAGGAAGTCGAGTTCGAGATAAAGCAGGGGGACAAGGGACCACAGGCAGTGAAAGTAGTCAAGTTGTAAGAGTCGTTTTTACATAAACGATTTCTTAGGCAGCGAGATTTCCCGGTTGGCTTCGAGCCAGCCGGGAAATCTTATTTTGACACAAAATGTTGCCACCGCATCGGCCTTTTGCTACATTTGCTTGTGAGGCGACTCTAGATGCTAACCAGAATTCTCGCCAAGATATTTGGAACAAAGTCTGAACGTGACCTGAAGCGAATCAGGCCTTCAATAGAAGCAATAAACAGCTTCTACCTGGAGTTCCATAAGTTGTCTGACTCTGAGCTGCGATACAAAACAGAGGACCTCAGACAGCGTCTTGCCTCGGGTGAGCAGCTCGATGATCTCCTACCTGAAGCCTTTGCGGCACTCAAAGAGACATCAAGGCGCCTGCTGGGTGTGAGGTGGGAAGTATGTGAAATCGAAACCACCTGGAACATGGTGCCATTCGATGTGCAGCTCATGGGCGGGATTGTCCTTCATGAGGGCAAGATTGCCGAGATGGCTACAGGCGAAGGCAAGACCCTCGTGGCAACGATGCCACTCTACCTCAATGGTCTTACTGGCAAGGGCGCACATCTGGTCACTGTAAATGATTATCTTGCCAAGAGAGATGCGCAGTGGATGGGTAGGCTCTATGAGATGCTGGGCCTTACAGTTGGATGTATCCAGCATGACATGGATCCACCAGCCAGGAAAGAAGCTTACAGATGTGACGTAACCTATGGTACCAACAATGAATTCGGTTTTGACTACCTCAGGGACAACATGGCAACTCGGCTCGAAGACCGTGTTCAGCGCGGCCACCACTATGCAATTGTTGACGAGGTTGACAGCATTCTCATTGATGAGGCAAGAACGCCCCTCATAATCTCAGGTCCCGTTTCGGTTTCGAGGCATAAGTTCGAAAGCTTCAAACCAGTCGTGGAGAAGCTAGCCCGTGAACAGATTCGCCTCGTCAACGGCATGCTCGCTGAGGCAGAGCGAAAGCTCGAGGCTGGTGATGATTATGAGGCTGGTGTCCTTATGCTTGCGGTTAGGCGCGGAGCTCCAAAAAATAAGAAGCTTTTCAAGCTCATGCAGGATGGATCGCTCAGACGCCTGGTCGAGCGTGTCGAGAAGGATTACATGATGGCTAAGCGCATGCACGAGATCGATGAGAAACTCTACTACACGATTGATGAGAAAACCAATGTGGTTGATCTTTCGGAGATGGGAAGATCTTTTCTTGAGAAGCATGCGCCTTCAACCCTTTCGAGAAAATCGTCGGCGAAAGGTGGTCTCCGTCCCGAGATAAGATTGATAAGATCCGATGCCAAAATAGACTTCTCAATCAAAACCAAGAAGATCCTGCTTGATGATTCCACACTCGACTATCTTGCAAATGAAGCCTATCCGCAGGTTATTGCAACCGATAGCGGGAAGGATTCTCTGTTCCTGCTCCCTGACTCAGCCACAGCCTTTCAGAGAATAGATTCAGAGTGTGATGAGATGCTCAAGAAGGTGATCATGCGGGAGGCTAAGAGCGAGGCAGGCGATCTTGATCCTGATGAGGTTGAGACATTCATCGAATCGTGGCTTGAGGCCAACCCTGACTTGGTGGGTGCGATTCAGACTCGTCTCAGGAACATCTTTGAAAGTGACTTCGGAGAGCGCAGTGAGCGCCTCCACAACATAGCCCAACTTCTCAAAGCTTATTCACTCTTCGAACGTGATGTGGATTATGTGGTCAAGGATGGGAAGGTGATCATAGTTGACGAGTTTACAGGAAGATTGATGCCTGGGAGGCGCTTCAGTGATGGCTTGCATCAGGCTCTCGAAGCCAAGGAAGGCGTAAAGGTGGAGAGTGAGACTCAGACCTTTGCTACCATAACCATTCAGAACTACTTTCGGCTTTATGAGAAGCTTGCTGGAATGACGGGTACAGCTGAGACTGAAGCAGGTGAGTTCTGGGAAATATACAAACTCGATGTTGTTGTTATACCCACCAATGAACCTGTAAGACGTGTGGACTATGAGGACGTTATCTTTCTGACCAAGCGGGAGAAGTATAACGCAATCATTGATGAGATTGTGAGAATGCATGAGAAGGGTCGCCCGGTTCTGGTTGGTACTGTCAGTGTCGAGGTTTCTGAGATTTTGAGTCGGCTGCTCAAGCGCCGCAAGATTGAGCATGCAGTCCTCAATGCAAAATACCATGAGCAGGAAGCTCGCATTGTTGCTAAAGCTGGTGAGAGGGGTGCAGTTACAATTGCAACCAATATGGCTGGTCGCGGAACAGACATAAAGCTCGGCGAAGGCGTGGTTGCATGTGAGATGTGTTGCTACAAATGCGAATATGGGGACTGTGAGGCGTGTGCCAAGGAAAGCAACATTGCTGACGAGTGCGTCAAAGATATGCCCTGCGGTCTTCACATCATAGGAACTGAGAGGCACGAAAGCCGCAGAATCGATCGTCAGCTTCGTGGTCGAAGTGGGCGCCAAGGCGATCCGGGTTCATCCAGATTCTATCTTTCTCTTGAAGACGATCTCATGAGACTCTTTGGCAGTGATAGGCTTTCGGGTGTGATCTCGAGGCTCGGTATAAAGGAAGGTGAAGCAATTCAGCACAGGCTCATAACGAGACAGATCGAAAGAGCCCAGAAGCGCGTGGAGGCAAACAACTTCGCTATAAGAAAGCATCTCCTCGAATACGATGACGTCATGAACAAGCAGCGTGAGGTGATATATGCTAAGCGCTTGCTTGCTCTCGAGAGTGAGAACATAAGCGATGAGATAAGATCCACGATAGAGGCGGTTGTCGAAAGGAAGGTTGAGACATTCGCTCCGAAGGATACGCATCCAGATGACTGGGATATCGAGGGTTTGAAACGCGAACTTGAGAGTCTCTTCATCTGGAGGTTCGATCTTAAACCCGAAGAGATGTTTGACCATGAAGGCCTTCTTGAGACAGTAAAGAACATCGCCATGGAAGCCTATGATGCAAGGAGCAGCCTGATAGGTCATGAGACTCTATCTGAGATCGAACGCAGTATCTTACTCTACGTGATAGACAAGCACTGGCGAGATCATCTCTATGATCTGGACGGGATCAAGGCTGGAATGGGGCTTCGGGCTTATGGTCAGAAGGATCCACTCATAGAGTATAAGGCAGAAGCATTCGATCTCTTCGTCAAGATGCTTGATGCAATTGATGAAGAGGTTGTTTCTCTCATCTTTCATGGTCGCTTTGTGCGAAGGGAGGAGGAGCCACTCCCAGTTGCAGCAATAAAGCCTGAGATAACTTCTTCATCTTCAGGAGCTCGGAGAGACGAAGATTCAAGACCGATTGAAATAGCTCCGTCGCGTGCAAAAGCCCCACCGCGCGGGCACAGGCGATCAAAGCGTCAGCCCATAGTTGCCGGTCCAAAGATTGGCAGAAATGACCCATGTCCATGCGGAAGCGGCAAGAAATACAAGAAGTGCTGCGGCCGAAGCTAAAGCTTGCCTTTTGTCTCACTTTGTGCTATGCTAAATGGTGCCATCGGAGTGGGGGGCAGTTTTCACAGTGAATGATCGGCTCGTAGAGATACTGGTGTCAATTGTCGATAGACTGCTCAATCTTCCTGAGCAAGCCCGAACGGTTGAGAACCTCACCGACGACCTCATGGCGGAAGGCTACAGCCTTGGCGAGATCAACAATGCCTTGGCTTGGCTTTGTCACTCAGTTGATGAGAAGTTCTTTGAGGAAGGCAGGATTGTCTTCGACAAGCGTGCCAAAGCTAGCCTGAGGATGCTTAATGATTTCGAGAAGTCGATGATTACACCTCAAGCCTATGGATACATCCTGGAGTTGAGCCAGCTCGGATTGCTTGATGATTTGCAAATCGAAGAGCTTATTGAAAGAGCCATCTACACTTCTGTGGATCCAGTGGAGGTCAACGATCTCAAGAGGATGGTACCCTCAATCATCCTCGAAAGCACACCTGGGTCAAGATCTGGGCTTATCTCCTGGCAGCCTGGTGGCCAGGACGGGTCCCTTGCTCACTAACGCCACTTGCATTTGAAACACGCTCGACTTATTCTCAAGAGGTAGCTGAGGAGAAGCAAATGGTATCACGTCCGAAATCACTCGTAATTGTGGAGTCACCGGCAAAGGCTAAGACGATAAACCGTTTCCTCGGCTCCGGCTATGTTGTTAAAGCCTCTATGGGACATGTCAGAGATCTACCGGAGACCAAGCTCGGTGTAGACATCGAGAAGAATTTCAAGCCAAACTATGTGATTATCAAAGGCAAGAGGAAAACTGTAAAGGCCCTTAAAGAGGCTGCTTCCAAAGCTGATGCAATCTACCTTGCGCCCGATATGGATCGCGAAGGTGAAGCCATTGCATGGCATCTCGCAAATCTGATCGACAGGGGTGGAAAGAAGATAAGGCGAGTGATTTTCAATGAAATAACTGAAGAAGCCATCAAGGAAGCCTTTGCCCATCCCACTCAGATCGATATGCGTAAGGTTGATGCGCAGCAGGCAAGACGCATCCTTGACCGCCTCGTTGGTTATCTTGTCAGCCCCTTACTCTGGCGAGTTGTCTACAGGAGAACCAGTGCAGGAAGGGTTCAATCGGTTGCTCTGCGGCTGATATGTGAGCGCGAGGATGAGATAGCCAGTTTCGTCCCCAAGGAATACTGGACAATAGATGGTCTTTTCAGGGCAGCTGACGGGAAAGAGTTCGGAGCCACCCTCGAAAAGCATAATGGCAAGAAGATTGAGATCGATGATGCTGAGACTGCCCGGAAAGTGCTCGAAGAGGTGAGGCGCCAGTGCTACATCATTTCTCGCGTTGAGAAGAAACGCAAGAAAAGAAATCCCAAGCCCCCCTACATAACCAGCACACTCCAGCAAGATGCAGCAAGACGACTTGGCTTCAGCGCAAGGAAGACAATGCTGATCGCTCAGGAGCTCTATGAAGGTGTTGATCTTGGCGAGAAAGAGCGGGTTGGGCTGATAACTTATATGAGAACCGATTCCGTCAGAATTGCTGATACCGCGCTTCAGGCTGCTGCCTCTTTCATAAAAGAGAATTTTGGAGATCAATATACTCCACCAAAGCCGCGCCGCTATGCCAGATCGAAAGCGTCTCAGGATGCTCATGAAGCTATTCGCCCTACAGATGTGGCTCGCAAGCCACAGGATGTTGAGCACTATTTGACACCTGATCAGGCGAAACTTTATCGTCTTATCTGGGAGAGATTCGTAGCGAGTCAGATGGCGCCTGCTCAATTCGATGTTACGACTATTGAGATCGAGGGCGGTCCGTATCTTTTCAAGACAACGGGTTCCGTAAGGGTTTTCGATGGCTACCAACGCATCTATCCCGACAAGGAGGAGAAGGAGGTTACCCTGCCAGCGGTTGAGGCAAAGCAGCCGGTTGATCTCCTCGATGCACAATCCAAAAGGCATGAGACCCAGCCTCCACCTCGCTATACGGAGGCCAGTCTCATCAAGGTGCTTGAAGACAAAGGCATAGGGCGTCCGAGTACTTATGCCACTATCGTTTCAACAGTCTTGGAGCGCAAGTATGTGGATAGGGTGCGAGGCTCACTGGTCCCAACAGAACTGGGAAGAACAGTGCTGAGAATTCTTCTAACGGCTTTTCCTGATATCTTCGATGTCGGCTTTACGGCGAGAATGGAAGAAGAGCTTGACAGAGTGGAATCGGGTGAAGACGACTGGGTGAGCGTCGTCAGGGAATTCTATGAACCGTTTCGTGAAAGCCTCGAGAAGGCCCAAGCCATGAAGGCTGAATTGCGTCGCAGCGTTGAAGAGCCCACGGACATCAAGTGTGAAGTCTGCGGTAGCCCAATGGTCAAAAAATGGGGCAGGCACGGCCAATTCCTTGCATGTTCAGCATTTCCGACATGCAAAAATACCAAACCCCTTGAGGAGGAAAGTCCTGTAGATGCGAAGTGCCCTGAATGCGGCGGCGAGATGATCGTAAGGACTGGTAAGTTTGGAAAGTTCCTTGCCTGCCGACGCTATCCTGAGTGCAAAGGGACGCGTCCGTACACTTTAGGCATAAAGTGCCCACGTGAAGGCTGTAACGGTGAGATAACTGAACGCAGAACAAAGAAGGGGCGAGTCTTCTATGGATGTCAGAATTATCCAAAATGCGATTTCGCTACATGGGATAGACCTGTCGCGGAACCGTGCCCTGAGTGCTCCTATCCTATCATGGTAGTGAAAACGTCGAGGGATAAGGGCAGCTATCTAAAATGCCCTTCCTGTGGCAGCGAAGCAAAGTCATGAAAAATTCTCAAGAGAGGGTTGTCATCATAGGGGGTGGTCTGGCCGGGTGTGAGGCAGCCTGGCAGGCAGCACGATTTGGGCTTGAAGTTGATCTCTACGAGATGCGTCCCCACGTTATGACAGAAGCCCACACAACGGGCCTGCTTGCTGAGCTTGTATGTTCGAATTCATTCAAGTCTGAGAGTATAACCAATGCTACAGGATTGCTCAAAGTCGAATTGAGGATGCTGGGCTCACTTCTCTTGAAGATTGCCAGGGAGGCAAGAGTTCCAGCAGGTGGAGCTCTCTGTGTCGATAGAAAAATCTTTGCTGAGAAGGTGACAGAGGCTGTTGAAGGGAATCCTTTGATAAGGGTGAGAAGAGAGGAAATTAGTCAGATAAGATCTGACATGGTGAACATTGTTGCTGCAGGTCCCCTCGCTTCCAGAGGACTTACCGAAAGCCTGGAAAGAATTGTTGGCGCACGCAATCTTTACTTCTACGATGCCATATCACCCATAATTGAAGCTGAGTCAATTGACATGAGTGCTGTGTTTAGGTCTTCACGCTATTCAAAGGGAGATTCAACCTATCTCAATATACCCCTTGACCGCGAGCGATACATGAGGTTCGTAGAGGCTCTCCGGGACGCCGAGGTTGCTCCCAAGCATCCATTTGAGGATGATCGTTTCTTCTCAGCCTGCATGCCTATCGAAGAGCTTGCTAAGATGGGTGACGATACCCTTGCTCACGGATGTATGAAACCTGTCGGTCTGCCCGACCCACGGACTGGTAAGCTTCCCTATGCGGTTGTTCAGCTTCGTCCGGAAAACCTTGAGGGCACACTCTATGGTATGGTAGGATTCCAAACAAGACTCAGGCACAGCGAGCAGAAGCGTATCTTTCGAATGCTACCAGGACTTGAGAATGCAACTTTTGCCAGACTGGGGAGTATCCATCGTAACACTTATCTCAACTCTCCGGCTGCTTTGCTGCCAACACTTGAGCATAAGGAGCTGAAGAACATCCTCTTTGCGGGTCAGATAACAGGTGCCGAAGGCTACGTAGCAGCAATTGCTACAGGCTTGCTGGCAGGCATAAACGCAGCTCGCAAGGCCTTTGGGCTTGAGGCAGTTGTACCCCCATCCGAGACGATTCTAGGCGGGCTTACCAGATACATAGCAACGGGTTCACCGGCTGGTTTCAGTCCAATGAATCCTAATTTCGGACTTGTTCCGCCATTGCCGGTGCATATCCGCAATCGCTTGCGGAGAAATCTCATGCTTGCTCAACGGGCACTTGGCGCTATGAGATCATGGATTAGAAGTTTCGAGCTTGAAGCTTCACCATCTGGAAGGTGATCACATGAAAGATTGCGTGAGAAAGTTCATTCTCCATATTGAGCTCGAAAGGAATCTATCTCCGAACACTATAAAGAATTACGAGCGTGACTTAAACCAATTTATTGAGTTTCTGAAGTTTCAGCTCGGACGTAAGCAGCCACGCATAGGAGATGTTACGCGGCTTGCGATAAGGCATTTCCTGAGCGTTCTTAGGGATGAGGGTGCCAAGGTCAGTACAGTTAGGCGCAAGCTTGCCACCATCAAGTCCTTCATGAAGTACATGTGTAGTCGTGAAAACCTCAAGAGCAATCCTGCAGCTTCGATAAAGATGCCAGCTGCAGAGAGGCGTCTGCCTTGCTTTCTCGAGGAGCAGGATGCCAGGAAGCTTATGGACAGCGCCCAGAAGGACGGTTTCACAGGGCTAAGGGATCTGGCCATACTTGAGATTCTCTATGGAACTGGCATGAGATTGAGCGAGCTGCATGCGCTTGATGTTGATGACATTGATCTATTCAGTGAGACAACAAGGGTCAAGGGAAAAGGGCGAAAGGAAAGACTTCTTCCCCTCGGAAGGATGGCACTTGTGGCAGTAAGGGAATATCTTGAGAGGCGAGCTGGGTTTGTGGCTCGAAAAGGTAGACCTGAGGAGAGAGCCTTTCTCGTTAACCGTTTTGGCAGACGGCTTTCGAGGCGAGGTATTCAGAGGGTAATTCAGCGTAGTCTTGAACGCGTTTGCAAGCTCAAGCAGATGAGTCCGCACGTTTTACGGCATACATTTGCTACACATCTGCTTGAGAAAGGAGCTGATTTACGGGCTGTGCAAGAATTGCTTGGGCATGCCAGTCTTAGCAGCACTCAAATCTATACCCATGTAACAAGCGAGAGATTAAGGCAGGTCTATGATCAGGCACATCCCCGTGCATGAGGTGGTGAAGATGACGAACAGATCCAAATTTTCCGGGACAACCATAATCGGAGTTCGCAAGGATGGTAAGGTTGCTATGGCGGGTGACGGGCAGGTAAGCCTTGGTGAGACAGTTATGAAACAGCGGGCAAAGAAGATAAGGAAGATCTATGGCGACAGGATTGTGACAGGTTTTGCCGGGGCTTCTGCAGATGCCCTCACGCTTTTTGAGAAATTCGAATCTAAGTGCGAGCAGTATAAGGGAAATCTGACAAGGGCAGTGGTCGAGCTTGCTAAAGAGTGGCGAACTGATAAGATTCTGCGCAGGCTTGAGGCTTTGCTTGTTGTGATGGATAAGGATCATTCTTTCGTTGTATCTGGAACAGGAGAGATAATCGAACCTGATGATGGAATAGTGGCTATAGGCTCCGGTGGCGGATTTGCTCTGGCTGCTGCCCGTGCACTTGTGAAGTACTCAGATCTTGATGCCAGAGCTATCGCAGAGGAATCCTTGAGAATAGCATCGCAAATATGTATTTATACCAATGATCAGATTTCAGTTGAGGTGCTTGAGTAGATGGAAAGATACGAGCTTACGCCAAAGCAAATAGTCAAGGAGCTTGACAAGTATGTGATTGGCCAACAGGAAGCCAAGAAATGTGTTGCAATTGCACTTCGTAATCGCTGGCGCAGGCAGCAGGTTAAGGGGAGCCTCCGTGAGGAGATCATGCCAAACAACATAATCATGATCGGACCGACCGGCGTGGGAAAGACGGAAATAGCCAGAAGGCTTGCAAAGCTTGCTCGTGCTCCCTTCATGAAGGTTGAGGCTTCTAAGTTTACTGAGGTTGGATATGTTGGTAGAGATGTGGAATCCATGATAAGGGAGCTCACTGAGCTTGCAGTTAATATGGTAAGGGCTGAGAAGCTTGAGGAGATTGCTGACAAGGCTGCCCATAGTGCCGAGGAGAGGCTGCTCGACCTTCTTTTACCGCCACTCAAGGGGCGCAGCGCTGTTTCGCCTGAGGAAAGGGCTTCAGAGGAGGAAAGGCGAAATGCCACTCGGGAGAAGCTCAGGGATAGACTCCGCAAGGGAAGTCTCGAGAACCGGACGGTTGAGCTTGAGGTGGCTTCGCGGGCATTACCCATGATAGAGATTTTCACTCCCGCCGGGATTGAGGAGATGGATATAAATATACAGGAGATGTTCGGTGGCTTACTTCCGCCCCGGAGAAAGCGCCGCAAGGTTAGCGTCGGTGAAGCCCGTGAGATTCTCAAAGAGGAGGAAGCCCAGAAGCTTGTTGACATGGACAAGGTGGTGAGCGAAGCCATCCAGCGTGTCGAGAACTCCGGTATAATATTCATAGATGAGATAGACAAGATAGCTGGCGAGCGCTCTCCACATGGTCCTGACGTCTCGAGGGAAGGTGTACAACGTGATCTGCTGCCAATTGTTGAAGGTTCGAGTGTCCCAACCAAGTATGGTATGGTCAGAACTGATCACATACTCTTCATCGCAGCGGGGGCTTTCCATTCATGCAAACCCTCGGATCTGATTCCCGAGCTTCAGGGCCGCTTCCCGATAAGGGTGGAGCTCGCAAGTCTGACTGAAGAGGATTTCGTCAGGATCCTGACCGAACCCGAGAATGCACTTATAAAGCAGTACAAGGCACTTCTTCAGACTGAGGGAGTAGATGTCTCATTTACACGCGAAGCAATAAGAGAAATAGCATCGATTGCTGCTAGGGTAAATGACACTACTGAGAATATAGGAGCAAGACGTCTTCATACGGTCATGACCCGCTTGCTTGAAGATGTGCTTTTTGAAGTTCCCGATAGGAAGCGAAAGAGAGTCCGCATAACACCTCAGGTTGTTAGATCGAAACTTAAGGACATAGTTGAAGATGTTGATCTCACAAGGTACATACTTTGAGCAAAGGAGCTTCTATGTGGAATCGTGAGGATTTTCTAACACTCGCTGATCTCGACAGGAGTGATGTTGAACGTCTCATCAAGAGAGGTCTTGATCTCAAGCGCAAGCATCATGATGGAAGGCTTGAGCCTTTGCTTCAAGGCAAAGCCATGGCAATGATTTTCAGGAAGCCAAGTCTGAGAACAAGGATGAGCTTTGAGATGGGGATGATTGGCCTGGGAGGGTATGCCTTCTATGTTAGCGATGAAGAGATCAAGATTGGTCAGCGTGAGGCAACGTGTGATATTGCAAGGGTTGTTTCGCGTTATGTTGACGTCATAATGATTCGTACCTATGCTCAGGAGGAGGTCGAGGAGCTGGCGAAGTTCGCATCAGTTCCTGTAATCAATGCTCTCACCGATCTTTATCATCCCTGTCAGGTGCTTGGTGATTTGATGACAATTGTTGAGAAGAAGGGCAAAATAGACGGGCTTAAAGTCGCTTTTCTCGGAGATGGTAATAACGTGGCAAATTCTTGGATAAATGCAGCTTCGAAGCTTGACTTTGAGCTTGTTCTCGGTATGGCCAAGGGATTTGAACCACCTGATGAGATTGTCTCCCGTGCGAGGTCTGAGGGCGGTAGAATCAAGATAGTCTATGATGGTTTTGAGGCCGCCCGAGACGCTGATGTCATCTACACCGATGTCTGGGTCAGCATGGGAGTCAGGAGCGATGTTGAGAGGCGCAAGGAGGTGATGAAGAATCTTCAAGTTAATAGCGAGATCCTTAAGGTAGCCAGGTCTGATGTTATAGTTATGCATTGCCTGCCAGCGCACAGGGGTGAAGAAATAACAGACGATGTAATTGATGGTGAGCATTCGGTTGTCTATGATGAGGCAGAGAATCGTATGCACATACAAAGAGCAATCATACTCGAATTGCTGGGGAAATGAGAAGAGGCGGCTTCTTAGCTTTTGCGCTTTGCTTGGTCGCGCTCCTGGCTTGTGCCAAGCGGGCTTTCCCACCTGGAGGACCTGAGGACAAAACGCCTCCATTTGTTGTAAGCATCTCACCAGCAAGTGGTGAGGTTAATGTTCCTCTCGATAGCGAAATCGCGGTTGAATTCAGTGAGCGTATGAAGAAGCGGACTGTTGAAACTGGGATTGTCGTGAGCCCCTATCTCGAGTGGAAAAGACGCTACTGGCGCGGCAAAAGCTATGTTATGGTTCCAATGGATAGTCTATCACCCAATACAACTTACCTCGTCAGCGTATGGGGAAAGGCAAAAGATGCTCATGGGGTAGCCATGGGCGATGCCTTTGTTGGTGGATTCTCAACGGGCCCAAGCCTCGGAAGAGGCAAGATAGAGGGCGAGGTTCGCTGGCGCAACATCAAAGTCGGGGCTGCTGTAGTTGAGCTTTACATGGCTGAGACGGACTTTGAAAACTATCCAGACGTTGAACCTCTCTACGTTGGCTTTACGAGTTCAAGTGGTCATTATGAGTTTGCTTTCCTCGATACTTTGGGCGCCTATAAGGCTGTTGCTTTTGTAGATGAGGATGGCAATCTTGCCTATGATGAGCCAGAAAAGATTGGGTGCTATCCTGATGTTCTGGAATCGAAGGATAAGGTCAACCTTGAAAGCATAGATATAGTCCTTTGCCCTGAGGGATTAAGCGGAGTGCTGTCAGGTAAGATCGATAGTACTTATGGAATTACAGCAAGAGCAACTGGGGATTCATCGATTCTTTACTTTAGTCTTGGTGACGAGCAAGGTCATTTCGAGATAACTTGTATCAAACCAGGCACTTACATTGGTGAGATTTTCGTCGATTCCAATTCCAATTACAAGTTCGATGCAGCCGACAGCATCGTTGCCTCACTTCCTGACACTCTAAGAATTGAAGCATGCAAACGCACTTCCCTGGGTGAGGTGAAGCCATGGAAATAGAGTTCACGAAGATGTCAGGCGCCGGCAACGATTTCATTTTTCTCGGACCTCGCTACATGGATCTTCTTGATGCTGGCAGCCTAGTTGCAAGGAGGCTGTGCGAGCGAAAACGAAGCATTGGAGCCGACGGTCTTATCTTTGTTGAGAAAGGCAGTCGCCTTAGAATGCATTACTATAACAGCGATGGTTCACGAGCCTCCTTCTGCGGTAATGGTGCAAGATGCTTTGTCGTCTATTGCATTACCAATGGGATCGCTGACAACCCTTTCGAGTTTCAATCTGATGCCGGAGCTCATCTTGGAAAGCTTATGGGTTCGATCCCATCTGTCAGCGTTCCGTTGCCAAGAATCTTGCGTGAGGTTACACTTTCAATAGATGGAAATACCTTCAAAACGACCCTTGTTGAAGCAGGAGTGCCGCACGCCGTTGTCAGTGTTGCGAGAGTTGCTGAAATCGATGTCGTTACTCTGGGCAGAAAGATAAGATCTCACGACAAGTTTGGAAAGCAGGGTGCCAATGTCGATTTCGTTGAGATCATAGACAATAGGCAGGCTAAGGTGCGCACCTATGAGAGGGGTGTCGAAGATGAGACACTTGCCTGTGGCAGCGGATGTGTTGCGGTTGGCTATCTTCTGTGGGAGCTCGGCATGATGCAGGCAAGCAGTAGATTGCATGTTGCTTCCGGGGATACCCTTACAGTTGAAATAGATGAGGCGAGGAGGGAGGTTTTCCTCGGGGGACCAGCCCGGATTGTCTATGAAGGCAGAATAGACGCTAAGGAGTTGCAAAATGTTTGAAGGAACCTATGTAGCGATGATCACTGATTTCAAGAATGGGAATGTTGATTATAGTGCAGCAGCTTCGCTCGCCGCACGCCTTATCCAGGCTGGCGTTGATGGCATCGTGCCAGCGGGCTGCACCGGTGAAGCAGCTACCCTCAGTTCTGAAGAGCGGCGTAAGTTGATAGAGACTATGATTAAGGTACGCGGTGGATCAGATGTTAAGATAGTGCCAGGAACGGGATCCAATTCAACGTCTCAGACGATTGAATTGACGAAGATGGCTCAGGACCTGGGTGTCGATGCGGCGATGCTTATCACTCCTTACTATAATAAGCCAACCCAGGCAGGGCTGATAAAACATTATGAAGCTGTTGCATCAAAAGTCAGATTGCCTCTGGTTCTTTACAATGTGCCTGGTCGAACGGGTGTGAATATGCTTCCTGAGACTGTTGCGAAGCTTTCTCAGGTGGATAACATTGTTGCCATAAAGGAGGCAAGTGGATCAGTAGACCAGGTTGCACGCATAGCAAGCATGTGTGATATCACTATCCTTTCAGGAGATGACGCCTTGACAGTACCCATGCTTGCTGTTGGGGCAAAAGGTGTTGTCTCTGTTGCTGCGAACGTTGTTCCTGAGCAGATAGCGAGGATGGTTTCTTCATTCCTTGATGGCAGAATAGAAGATGCAAGAGAGATTCATCTGAGGCTTCTTGATCTCATGCATGTGCTTTTCATCGAAACCAATCCGGGTCCTGTCAAAGCTGCTTTAAGGATGATGGGACATGGCACGGGTGAGCTCAGACTTCCGCTTGTAGAAGTTTCGGAATCGAGCAAGGCGCAAATAGAGAAGGTCCTGAGAGATCTGGCGCTTATCTGAGAGGTAATTATGCTCAAGCTCTGTCTTGTTGGTGGACTCGGCCGAATGGGAAAGACCATTGCAGGTGCTGTCCAGCAGACTGAGGATGCCATGATTAGCTCAGTCTGGGAGCATCCTGAGATCGCTGCTGAGAAACCTAATTATAAACTTGAAACTGGCTATTCCAAGAATGAGGTGGTCGTTACTGCCCAAGGTGTGGATGCTGCAAGCCTTGCCGATGTAATCGTCGATTTCTCGACTTCTGAGATCTTCGATCAGATTGTCGAAGTTGCAGCTAACCTTGAGAAACCCTTGGTGACAGGTACAACGGGTATCGAGGCAAAGGCGCAGAAGCTGGAAGCTCTGGCCAGTAAGGTGGCAGTTGTTGATGCGCCCAATATGGCACTTGGTGTTAACCTGCTTTTTGCCATCACCGAGATGATCGGTAGGTCACTTCCTGCCGCCTGTGACATCGAAATTGTTGAGGCGCATCACCGTACCAAACGTGATGCCCCAAGTGGCACAGCACTCAGGATAGCCAACATACTTTCAGACATCATGGGGCGCGATGTGAGTATGGAGCCACACAGGCTAAGTCGTAGCGATGGGATAAGAATACATTCGCTAAGAATGGGAGCAGTGCCCGGTATCCATTCTGTTTATTTTGCTCTTGAAGGTGAAGTTCTTGAAATCAAACATACTGCGCTTTCGAGATCATGTTTTGCAGCCGGGGCAGTTAGAGCTGCATTTTTTGTTTCTGAAGCTCCACCGGGCATCTATGATATGAAAGCAGTACTGGGTATTAAGAGAAGGAGGGATTGAATTGCTTGGAAGATCCTGGATTATGCTCTTCGTCATAGCAATATGTGTAGCAGTCGGCATCGCATTCATGCTCTATCTTGTGATAGGTGGATTGATTGGAGGTGGACCTAATCTAGGTTTTGGCAAGGGTGTTGGACTTGTTGAGGTGAAGGGGACCCTTATAAACCCTGATCCTGTCGTTGAGCAAATCGACGAGCTTTCCAAGAACAGTGGCGTGGGTGCAATTGTCGTACGCATTGAGAGTCCTGGTGGTATTGTCGCTGCCGCTCAGGAGATTTACTCCGAACTGAGAAAGGTGAGTGAAAGTGGCAAACCTGTAGTTGCCTCTATGGGTGGGGTGGCAGCAAGTGGAGGCTATTATGTTGCCTGTGGAGCCGATTCCATCGTTGCCAATCCAGGAACACTCACGGGCAGCATTGGAGTGATCATGAGTTTCGCAAATACTCAGGAGCTCATGCGTAAAATAGGTGTGGGTTTCGAGGTTGTGAAGACAGGGGAGTACAAGGATCTTGGTTCGATGACGCGTCCGCTGACGCCATCAGAGCGTAAGCTGGTCGGTGAGCTCCTTGAAGATGTTTATGACCAATTTGTCGAGGTCATCTCAAATGAGCGGGGCATAGATGCAGCCGATGTGCGCAAGTTTGCTGATGGACGCCTGCTCACGGGACGCCAGGCTTATGAGTTAGGCCTCGTTGATAGACTTGGGGACTTGCGTGATGCCGTGGCCCTGGCTGGCAGGCTAGCAGGTATAGAGGGTGAGCCTACAATCGTCAAACCAAGAAGGAGACCTATCGCGCTTTGGAGTGTGATTGAGGATCTCCTTAGCAAGACCTCCTCCGCTCTTCCCAGCGGGGTCAGGCTGGAATACTGCCTCAGATAAAATTAGTTTGACAATACCCCGATAGGTTGCTAACTTATTGCAGGCTAAGCCAGAGGAGGGATTGCTTTGCCCATCTTCGAATATGAATGCTCTAATTGCAAACGTAGCTTTGAGGTTCTCGTCTCAAGGTCGCAAATCCCTCAGACTAAGTGCCCATTTTGCAAGTCAAAAAGGGTTACAAAGCTTTTCTCAAGCTTTGGGATTGGAGGGTCATCTAAGGTTGGCTCTTCCCGTGCATCCTCGTCCTGTGCCACATGTTCATCGCGCAATTGTGCAACATGCGGATAGTGAAAGGGGGCAACCATGACAAAAGCTGACATAGTCGAACAAATCGCTAATGCAACAGGACTTACTAAGCGTGATGTTGCGGTGGTTGTCGACCTTTTGTTGGAGACCATATCCAAAGCACTTGCTGAGCGTGAGCATATTGAGATCAGAGGTTTTGGTAGCTTCAAGGTCAAGACGAGGCGAGCTCGTGTCGCTCGTAATCCGAGGACTGGAGAGCGGGTTGATGTTCCCGAGAAGATTGTTCCCTACTTCAAAGCCTCAAGAGATTTAGTAAAACTCGTAGATTCTGTCCAGGCCTAACGCTTACCGGGGGTGAATGAGGTGCCTTGTGGAAGAAAGCGTAAAAAGCACAAGATAAAGACGCATAAGCGTAAGAAGCGGTTGAGAAGAGACAGGCACAAGAAAAAGAAGAGATAAGTTAACTAGGTGACTATCGATAAAAGATCGGTTCTGTCCGCTCTCAAGGAAGCAGGATCCAGAGGTCTTAAAAGCAAAGATATTGCCAAGTATCTTGGTGTAAAATCACGCCAATACAGAGCACTCAAATCCCTCCTTGATGAACTTGAGCAGACGGGCGCTATCGTGCGTGGAAGGCGAAGGAGATATCTGCTTCCTGAGTACGCAGGCTACCTAACAGGCCGTTTTATAGGCTATGGTAGAAGCGTGGGGCTTCTCGTGTCACTTGATGGTAGCGAGGTTTTGCGAGTCTCCGGGGAATCCCTCGAAAGTGTTAGCAGCGGCGATCTCGTAGTCGCAAGGGTTGCAAAGGGTAGATCAGGTGAGAAAGAGGCACGCATCCTGCGAATTGTTGAAAGAGGTTCAACAAGTCTAATTGGACAGATGGCTGGCGATCGCAGGAAAAAGGTTGCATATGTGAGCCGCAACAGACGCTACAGAAGTGTTGCTATAAGTGACCCAACAGGTGCCAAAGCAGGTGACTATGTTGTTGTGCGCGTTGGTCAAGGGGGTGAGCCCTATGAGCGCACTTCTGGAAGGATTATAGAGGTACTTGGCGGTCACTTTAGCCCTGGTGAGGACTTTGCAAGTATTGTCAGGGAATTCAATTTGCCTGTTGGATTTCCGCAGGAAGTGGAAAATGAAGTAGAAGCCATACGTGATGAAATCCCAGAGGAAGAAAAAGTACGTCGAAGAGATCTCACCGACCTTCTCACTTTTACAATTGATCCGGCTGATGCCAAGGATTTTGACGATGCTATATCGGTTGAATCTATAGACAACGGTACAACTGAAATCGGAGTTCACATTGCTGATGTGAGTCATTATGTGAGGCAGGACTCATGGTTGGATCGTGATGCGATGGCAAGGGGCAGGAGTGTCTATCTTGTTGATCGGGTAATTCCCATGCTACCACACAAGCTTTCGAGCGAGGTAGCAGCGCTTCAGCCCAATAAGCCGCGTCTTGCTCTCAGCGTTGTTATGCGTCTGAACCGGGACGGTGATGTAAAGGATTATGAGATTTTCGAAAGCATAATCCAGAGTAAGGCAAGGCTTAACTATGAGGAGGCGCAAAGCCTTATTGAAAGAGGAGCCGGGTGGAGAGCACCAAGGCTCACCAAGAAAATTGCAAATGCTCTCAAACTGGCTGATGAGCTTGCCCATCGCCTAAAAGAGAAAAGGATCGAGCGCGGAGCCATCGAGCTTGAAACGCCCGAGCTTGATATCGTCATAGATGATTCGGGAAAGGTCGTTGATCTTAAACCTGCTGCAAGACTTGCCTCGCATGATCTCATCGAAGAGCTGATGGTCCTTGCTAACGAGACGGTTGCCAATCATATGGCATACCTTGGGAGATCCTTCATATATAGGGTGCATGAGGTGCCAGCGGAGAAGGACATGCGTGAGCTTTCGCAATTCGCTAGCGCAATGGGTTATCGCTTCCGGTGGTCAAGAGGGACATCGCCTCGAGCCCTTCAGGCTCTAATAGAAAAGGTTAAGGGCAAGGCCGAGCAATACATCGTTTCGATGTTCTTGCTCAGAAGCCTCAAGAAGGCTCGTTATTCGGAACGCAATGTTGGACACTTTGGCCTTGCAAGCAAATGCTATACCCATTTCACATCTCCCATAAGGCGCTATCCTGATCTCATTGTTCATAGGTTATTGAAGATCTATGGCTTGACAAAAGCTTCGCCTCGCGATCCAAAAAGGCTTACGAGGTTCCTCAGGCAGGTTGCTGAGATAGCGTCAACTAAGGAGGTTGAGGGAGATGAGGCTGAGCGTGCATCAATAAAGGCAAGGGTTGCGGAGTACATGTCGAGGCATGTCGGTGAGGAATACTGGGGTGTGATCTCAGGTGTGCAGGACTTTGGATTCTTCGTTATGCTTGAGGATACTCTTGTGGAAGGGCTTGTTCATGTTGCAACCCTGGATGATGACTATTATTCACTCGATGCGACAGGGACGATGCTTGTGGGTTCACGAAGTGGCCGTTGTTACAGGATCGGCGACAGGGTGCTTGTGAGAGTCGATAAGGTGAGTCGAGCCGACCGTGAAGTTGATTTTAGTGTGATTGCCACTGAAAGCGATAGAAGAGTCGAAAGGAGAGTTGCACGTTCGAGATCTTCTGGAGTAGTATCGGAGAGGGTGAAAACTTCACATGTACCCCACAGGCTCAAGGCAAAGTCCAAGCCAAGGCGAGGCAAATCGAAAAGGCGGTGATTGGATTTGAGCTCACAGGTGAGAGTGCGTTTTGCGCCCAGCCCAACAGGCTATCTCCATGTTGGTGGAGCAAGGACAGCACTTTTCAACTGGCTGTTCGCACGCAACAAGGGTGGTCAATTTGTCCTCAGGATAGAGGATACTGACATGGAACGCTCAAGTGAGGAATCGTATCGTGCGATTGTGGAGGACATGCGCTGGCTTGGATTGGACTGGGATGAAGGTCCTAAGGTTGGCGGTGACTATGGACCCTACTTCCAGTCAGAGCGCAGGCCCATCTATTCAGAGTGGTGTCAGCGTCTTCTCAATGAGGGTAAGGCTTACCGTTGCTTCTGCTCGCAGGATGACTTGAAAAGGATGCGTGAGGAGTTACGTAGGCTGGGTAAGGACATAAAGTATGACAGAAGATGTCGTGATCTCTCATCTGATGAGGTAAGCCAAAGACTTGATGCTGGCAAGCCATTTGTCGTGAGGTTCAAGGCTCCGCTTTCAGGTCAAACAATTGTTGAGGATATTGTAAAGGGCAATATTACCTTCGAGAATTCCACCCTTGATGATTTCATCCTCCTCAAGTCAGACGGCTATCCAACGTATAATTTTGCATGTGTCATCGATGATATGTTGATGAAGATTTCCCATGTCATAAGAGGGGATGACCATCTCTCTAACACTCCCAAGCAAATCCTTATCTACAGAGCCTTTGGTGCAACACCACCGAGGTTTGCTCATGTTCCCATGATTATGGGTCCTGATAGAACACGCCTAAGCAAACGGCATGGGGCTACATCAGTTGGCCAATTCAGGGAGGATGGCTATCTGCCTGAAGCCATGGTCAACTACCTTGCTCTTCTTGGATGGTCATACGATGACGCAACGACGCTTTTTGCGCGCGAAGATCTCATTGCGAAATTCTCACTTGAGAAGGTGAGTTCAACTCCAGCTGTCTTTGACTATGCTAAGCTCCAGTGGCTTAATGGGGAATACATGAAGCGCAGGCCTATCTCTGACAGAGCGCATCTTGTGGTACCTCATCTCATAAGAGCAGGACTTGTACACGAACCTCTGAGTGCCGAGTTAAAGGCCTACATTGGGCGCGTTGTCGATGTTGTTGGTGAGAGGCTCAAGGTCGGAAATCAAATTGTTGAGCTTGCCGATTTCTTCTTCAAGGATGAAATCTCCTATGATGAGGATGTTGCTGGGATCCTTAAGCAGCATCATGTGCCGGCTGTGTTGAAATTGCTCGAAGATCGACTTGAGAAGCTGGATGGTTTCGCTGCGGCATCGATTGAGAAAGTCATGCGTGGCCTTGTCTCAGAGATGGGTCTCAAGACGGGACAGCTCTTCCAACCGGTCAGAATAGCTCTAACAGGTAAGAAGCACAGCCCAGATCTCCTGAGGATAATGGAGGTTTTGGGAAAAGAGCGTGTGATAGCGAGGTTAAAGCTTGCCCGCAAGAAGGCCCTGGAGATGCAATAGCGGCGGCTTGGGCTGTCTCGCATACTGCCCTGTAGCAAGGCCTTAGCGCTTGACAGTCTCTCACTTCTGGCGCTATATTTGAAATGCTTGGTAATGTTTGGGGTGTCGTCTAATGGCAGGACAGCAGACTCTGGATCTGCGTGTGGGGGTTCGAATCCTCCCACCCCAGCCAAATGCTCGCCGAGGTGACTATCAGTAGACCTCTCCATAGCATATGGTGTGCGCTCTCCAACGGTGCTCTTGTATCAGCCTGTCCCGGACTTATTCTCAAAGAAGGATTACTTTGATAGGTGCGCATGATGTGATAAAGCTTCTCGGTCTAAAGCCTCTTAAGCGCGAGGGAGGCTATTATAGAGAAACCTATCGTTCAAGTGTCAAACTTGGTAAGCGATCGCTCGCCACTGCGATTTTCTATCTCTTAACTCCTGAGGTGTGCTCTAACCTCCATCGCCTTAACTCGGATGAAATCTATCATTTCTACCTTGGTGACCCTATCGAACTTCTCATGCTCTTTCCAGATACTTCAAGTAGAATAGTAAGAATGGGAAGTAACATCTTGGAAGGACATCAATTACAGTTTATCGTTCCCGCTGGAACATGGCAGGGTGCCTACCTTGTCGGGGGAGGAAGGTGGGCACTTCTCGGCACAACCATGGCTCCAGGATTTGACTGGGATGACTATGAGCAGGGCTCAAGGGCTTGGCTTGTGAGCATCTACCCTGAAAGGAGGCAACTCATAGAAAAGCTTACAGATCTTGAGGGATGAGTCGAAATAATCTAACGGTTGACTCTGAGATGGCAAGAATCTATTTGTTACGATAAGGTTGAGAGCAAGATACAATCCGTTCATGGAGGCGATGACTGAGGATGAGTGAAAAGCCAGAGGCAGGATCAAAAGATTTCATCAGAGAAATCATTGATGAGGACATAAGGATCAACAGATACGGCGGTCGAGTTCATACGAGGTTTCCCCCTGAGCCCAATGGCTACCTTCACATTGGACATGCTAAGGCTATTTGCATCGACTTCGGGATAGCGGAGGAATATGGCGGACTCTGCAACCTGCGTTTCGATGATACCAATCCGTGCAAGGAAGGACCTGAATATGTTGAGGCAATAAAGGAGGATGTGCGCTGGCTTGGATATGATTGGGATGGGAGAGAGTTTTACGCATCGGACTATTTTGAGAAGCTCTACGAATATGCCGTTGAGCTCATAAAGATGGGCAAAGCCTACGTATGTGATCTAAGCCCTGAGCAGATGAGAGAATATAGAGGGACACTCACCGAGCCAGGTAAGGAAAGCCCATACCGCAACAGATCGGTTGAGGAAAACGTTGATCTTTTCAGAAGGATGAGGGCGGGTGAATTCCCTGATGGCTCGCGCACACTTAGAGCGAAGATAGATATGGCTTCTCCCAATATCAACATGCGTGATCCGGTTATCTATCGCATTCTCCATGTAAGGCATCATCGTACGGGTGATAAGTGGTGCATCTATCCCATGTATGACTTCACGCATTGCCTTTCGGATTCGATCGAGGGCATAACCCATTCGCTTTGTAGCATCGAGTTTGAAGATCATCGTCCACTCTATGATTGGTTTCTTGATCAACTTGGAGTGCACCACCCCCGACAGATCGAATTTGCGCGCCTCAACATGACCTATACTGTGCTCAGCAAGCGACTTCTTATTCAACTTGTAGAAGAGCGTTATGTTGACGGCTGGGATGACCCGCGTATGCCAACTCTCCGCGGTATGCGAAGGCGGGGATTTACACCTCAGGCCATCCGGAATTTCATGGCGAGAATAGGGGTTGCCAAGGCTGAAAGTGTTGTGGACTATGCCCTGCTTGAGCACTGTGTCCGAGAGCACCTTAATAAAGTCGCTCCACGCGTGATGGCAGTTCTGAGACCCCTTAAGCTTGTCATAGACAATTATCCTGATGATAAGGTTGAAATGCTCGATGCCATAAATAACCCTGAAGATCCGAGCATGGGTAAGCGCAAAGTGCCCTTCTCAAAAGTGCTCTACATCGAGCAGGATGATTTCATGGAAAATCCGCCGAAGAAGTTTTACAGGTTAGCACCTGGGCGTGAGGTAAGACTTCGCTATGGTTACTTTGTAAGATGCACGGACGTTGTGAAGGATGAAAATGGCAAGATCGTGGAGGTGCACTGCACGTATGATCCCGAAACCCGTGGAGGTGATGCGCCCTATGGTCGCAAAGTGAAAGCAACACTCCACTGGGTCTCAGCATCTCATGCGCTTCCCGCGGAGGTGCGCCTTTATGACCATCTCTTTACAAAGCCCAATCCCCTCGATGTTGAGGAAGGCAAGACATTTAAGGATTACATAAATCCTAATTCACGCGAGATCCTTACGGATTGCATGGTGGAGCCGAGCCTGGCTAATGCTAAGGGCGGGGAGCACTATCAATTCGAGAGGCTTGGCTACTTCTGTGTTGACAGTGTCGATTCAAAGCCAGGAAGGCTCGTCTTCAACAGGACTGTTACCCTCAGGGACACATGGGCAAAGATAAAGAAAAAAATTGGAGGGGCGACCGAGAAGTGATCGCCCCTTTAGACACCTTTCTTAGATCCCTCTACAGCTTGATCAGCTTCTCAAGAGTCCCATGACCTGTTTCGAAGTGGAGTCTGCAGAAGTAAACCCCAGGTGAAACTTTCTTGCCGGTATCGTCATTGCCGTACCAGATGACGGAATGAATACCTGACTCGAGTCTGGCGCTGCTCAATGTCCTGATCTTCCTTCCCTGTATGTCATAGATCTCGACAAGAGCTCTGCCTGAGGTTGGCAAATTGAAAGTGATGACCGTCTTGCCCGCAACAGGGTTAGGATTTGCATCGAGACTGAGCTCGTCCGAAGAGGTATTTGCTAGCACGTCGTTCTCAGGAAGCGAAGGCTCAGAGCCATTGTCATCATGAGAGACGTCGTTGAGATGGCATTCATGGTAAAGCTCATTAAGGCACGTTGCAGTCTCATTTACATCACTGAGGCTTGCACCATACGGCTCAAGTACTTCAAGCTTACCCCCAACCGCAAAGTCAGCTATCGCAAGGAATTCATCGACTGTAAGACCGGCGAACTTACCGCAGTCGTCCGGGATGACGAATTCACCGTAGCAGCTTGTGGTTGGCGACATGCCAATAGTTTGGAATACACCACTGCATGAGAACTCACGATTGAGCCTCAGGCCAAGCACCTGACTTGCCAATACTCCAGCTGGGGTTGTTGTGGGATTGATGAGATCAGAGCCAAGCTCGCCCGGCTTTCCGCCATCAGGCAGGAAATCCTCAACAGCCTCAGCGGATGTCCATTTTGCAAAATGAGCATCAGGGTCGCCCACCACGCCAATGGTCACACCCTGAGGGAAGACCTCATCAAAGTAGTGATCTCTTATGCAACCAGGTTGCGTAGAATATGGATCTTCAACCTGCGGAGCAGGGCATCGCGAGCCCCAGCCTCCAATTGTGAAGGAGCAGAAGCCGCCGCAGAAAGGCCGGTAGATATGCTGGCAGCCCGTATCCGATTCATTGCCGCAGTTGTCAGTACCTATCCAGCACCTTCTGAATATCTGGCCACCACCTGTTGGATCCATTAGGGTATCGTTGAGAACCACACTCAGCTCAGGCGCATCCGTACAGTTATCCGAGATGCTAGGATCTGTAAATACGGGTTGAGCCTGACATTCGATGGTATCATCAGGTGCACATCTCAAAACTGGCGGAATCGTATCCTTAACAGTTACAACCTGCTGGCATGAGCTTATGTTGCAGCACCCATCATGGAACTGCCAGAGCCTTACGATCTTATACTCGCACGGCGTACCACCCGGCTTACGAATCACCTCATATGAGTATTCGAATGGTATCTGGTCAAGCTCAGGATTGCAGTTATCGACAGCGGTTGCGTTCGGTAAGGAGGCAACTTCATCAATACATGCAACTGTTTGATTGGGTGGACAGAACGTGATGCGGGGAGCTTCGCTGTCCTCTATAACTATACGCTGGATACAAGATGAAGAATTGCCAGCATCGTCAGTTGCCGTCCACTTCCTGAGGAGCACATATTCATAGGGGCAGATCTCTGGGTCATGGAAATAGATTGTACTATCCTCATATGTTACATCTGGGCGACGATCGCAATTGTCCTCGACTTGAGGTTCACCAAAGTCGCCTACGTTGTCACATGAGAATTCAAGATCGGGTGGGCAAGTTATAACAGGTGGAGTAGTATCCACAACCGAGATCGCCTGAGAGCACATTGCGACGGATCCCTGCACATCGGTTACCATCCAGGTGCGAGCTATGACACAAATTACTTGTCCAGATCCCGGGCATCTCTCGTCAACATAGAGAGTGTCATAGGGAGGCATGCCACCCTCAATTGTTGGAAAACCTGTTAATGTTGGATCTGGAGTCTGGGAGCAGTCAATAGTTATATCCGGTGGGCATGTTATTTTAAGCTGGAGCTTTCCCGCCTGTTCGTCTCCCAGAGATCGCCTATAGGTTGCAGCTGAAGCATCATTAGGCATCACCATACCGAAAAGAGTAATCGCCAGGATTGCACACGCCGTGGCGTTAAACACAGTAGCATACTTCATACAAAACACCTACCTTCCTTTGCCATGTAGGAATCCATGACAAACATGCAATGCCCCCCGTCCGTGGAAACGTGCGCCCTCCGTGGCTACGAAGGACAGCATCTGCAGCCCTCGTTCTTATAGTTTACCCCTTGAGCCTGCTAGAAGTCAAGCCAAAATATGTGAATGTTTACAAGTGCGAACAAAAGCGCAAACGTCGTACCGTGGCTCTCCTACGCGGAAACTCTGGAGTGTGAAAATTCCTTGGGAGTCAGTCTCACCTTATGTCCATGTGCCGTGTCCTGTTTCCTCACCGTGCTCGTAGGTCCACCACTCACCGGAGCCCTCACTTGTCCATTCAGCATGGAAGGTCAGCTCATACGTGCCCTCGGCGTAGGCGTAGAAGCTCAGCTCACCTGAGCCGTCGGGATGAGCTACGACTTCAATCCTGCCCTGGGTTTCATCACCGTAGAAGGTGAAGACGAAGTTGTAGGTGCCGTCCTCATCGATGGTCCACTCCCAGCGCATTGCCACATCTGTGGTAATCGGCTTGTACATGACGATAACGCCATTGGTTCCATCCTTGGCTTGTTCGGCATGAATGAAGAGCCAGTCGTCGTAGGAATGGATGCCATCGGTGTCAGTGAGCACAACATCCCACGTATAGGCTTCGTCACCCTCAACGACCGTGAGGGTTATAGTGAGGCTGTCCGTAGTCCATGTATATGTCCAGGTTGGGGAACTGCCGAGAAGCGGGCTCTCGAGCTGCTGGCTGTTGGGCGGTGGGGAAAAGTATGAGGAATAGCCTGTAAGAGCATTGACCATGTTGATGTAAGTCACAACCAGGCGCGCCATGGGATCTTCTGACTCAGCCAGACTTTCGGGAACTGTTATTAATGTGAGTGAAGGTTCGGGCGGCTGGGTCTCTTCAGGTGCGGTTGATGACTCGTTCTTCGAGCATCCCGAGCCAATTGCTATGCAGAAAGCCACCATTAGCCAGATGATCGATTTCGAGGTCATCTTACTTACCTCCATTTTCCTTGCTTATGAGCTCGCTCTTGCTCCAGACGCGCCGCGATTGGCTCATCCGGACAGCCTTGGCTTGCTTTTCACATCCAAAACACTAAGAACCTATGGCTTCCAGGCGCCAGAGTCAAGGCGGGGTGTGCCGGGGAGCCTTGCAGGAAGCTGCACATAAATTGTCCTCGCAGGCTCAATTCGTTATATTGAAGTGACAACATAACAGGAGGGAGCGAGCTGAGAACTAGGATACTGGCACTGGTAACAGTGCCACTTGTGCTACTGGGATGGATAGGCATGGACACGGGGAATCAGTCCGTCTTCAGGGATACGGCAGAGAGGCAAGGTATGAAGAAAGCGACTTTTGCTGCTGGGTGCTTTTGGGGTGTCGAAGCTGCTTTCCGGCAGGTCAAAGGGGTGCTTGATACTCAGGTTGGCTATACCGGTGGCAGTCTCGAGAATCCGAGTTACAGCGATGTGTGTACAGGAAAGACCGGGCACGTCGAGGCGCTTGAGGTGACTTACGATTCCCAGGTTGTCTCCTATGAAGACCTGCTTGATGTCTTCTGGTCAATTCACGATCCAACCCAGATCGATCGGCAGGGGCCGGATGTTGGTTGGCAATATCGCTCGGTCATCGTTCTTTCATGATGCCGAGCAGGAGTCACTCGCCAGAGCTTCGCTCGAACGAATTGCGAAATCGGGGAAGTTCAAATCAAGAATCGCAACACGCATCCTGCCTGCGACTACCTTCTATCGAGCAGAGGACTACCATCAGCACTATTATGAGAGGCGGGGTGGAACAGGCTGCTCACTCGAAGACACCAGGTAGATGGCTATCTTGAGAATAGGCTTTACACTCCCGGCGACTGTGCTCTAATATGCCTGACACAACATTCTTGAAAGGAAGGAGGTAGGCAGTGAAAGCAATGCTCAGAGTAGCAGGCTTCTTGATCCTTGCATTTGCATCGGTTGCTTCAGCAGGTGACATTGAGGATCAGGTATCGCCTTATGGCAGTGCTAACGCGATCGGTTACCTGAACCCACTCATTCAAGCTATTGGTGCTGATCTCAACGGCGGGCTCTACAGTTCAGCCAGGATACCTATGGTTAGCTTCTATGCCTCACTTGAGGTCGAGGTCATTGGTGTGACGTTTGGTTCAGATGATCGGACTTTCAAGGCGACGACCGAGGGCGGTTTCACACCTCAGCAGACTGTCGATGCACCGACAGTCGTTGGACCCGGAACAGCAGTGGTTGTTGAGGGCGATGGCGGGACAGCCTACGTCTTCCCGGGTGGTTTCAATCTCAACTCCTTTGCGCTTGCCGTCCCCCAGGTTCGGTTTGGCTCCGTCCTCGGCACTGAAGCCCTTGTAAGATACTTTGCGGTTGACGTCGGTGACAACGAGCTTGGTGACTTTCGCCTCTTCGGTTTTGGGCTGCGCCACAGCATCTCCCAATATCTGGAGCTGCCTGTGGATGTGGCAGGAGGTTTCTTCTGGCAAAGCTTTCGGCTTGGCCAGAGCACATCCGGGGATGACCTGATTTCAGGATCGACCTTTACAGTCGGCATTCAGGCAAGCCGGCGGTTTGGCTCCTGGCTTGTCTATGTTGAACCCTACGGTGGACTCTCAATCGACCGCTTCTCGATGGAAGCATCCTATGTCGGGGAGGAAGATCTAAACATAAGTCTTGATTTCGGGACGACCACTACGGCTAAGGTGACGCTTGGGCTTACCGGAAGATTGGGTCCTCTCCGAGGTCATATTGACTATAGCATAGCCAAACAGAATACGATTGCAATCGGACTTGGATTGGGAATGTAGCCGGGAGGCATGGTTATGAAAAGGCTGCTTGTGATTCTTGCACTTCTGCTCGTCTTTAGCACAGGATGCATTATGGATGAGAAGGTGATTGAGATTGTGGTTTCAGGTGAGACCTGTGTTGAGTTCGCCGAGAACGAGGATTCTGAGGATTTCTCAACTGTGACTGTCGTTGACTACGCCGATGAGATCGATGGGATCCTTGAAGAACATGGGCTTGACCGATCTCGTATCAAAGAGGCTTATGTGGTCGAGGCTTCCTATGAGGTGACTAGTTTTTCCCACGACCACGACTGGCACATCTCGGGACAGATTGAAGTTGCGCGGACCGATGTACCTGCTGGACCGTTTGTGCTCATCAACTACACTGACCAATCGGTTGAGGATGCTCTTGGTACAGCGATTGCCGCGAGTCTCAACAGCGATGGAGTTGAGCTCCTCAATGACACACTTGAGGACTATGTGAATGGTGGCTCACCTGTCATCTCGTTTGAGGTTGTAAACGGCAATGTCGACCCAGATCCTTCGGGCTCGGACAGGCTTGTCTTCACCTGGCAAGCGTGTGTCAAGGTTCATATCGTTGTGGTCGAAAACATAGAGGTGCCAGATCCGTTCTAACCTTGAGGATCGAGTAGGAGGGAAGTTGCTGCTTCGGGAGCACTTCGATATTGACAATTGGTAACCCTGGCAATTATGATTAACTGACAACTATCCCCAAGATCGTAATGGTGGCGCCATCGTCTAGGGGTTAGGATAGGTGATTCTCAGTCATCAGACCGGGGTTCGAATCCCCGTGGCGCTACCATTCTTCCCTTAGTGGAACCTAAGGACCTGCGACGAGTTAGCTGGATTCCAACTTGCTTCGGGTCGGTAATGTGGTCCAGGCATGATGTCGTGGGTGGCAGCTTTTTAGCTCCGACCCCGGTGGATGTCAGTTGGTGTATTCTACATCCTTAATATCATTCTCTCCTTGTATGTACCTGTTTTTTAAATCATAACTAACCACTACTACATCAATATCTTTTGGTTGAATATAATCAGGGTCAAGTCTAAAATTTGAAGGGTCCCAAGTAGTGACATGACATCCTCCATTGTCAGTTAATGCTCTATATCCTAATTCATGATTAATAATATCATGATCTGTTGTATTTATGTCAACAAAAGCTTGTTGAAGCCATTCACCTTCTCTATATGTGTTAGTACTTGGTAATCCCTCTCTTACTGCTATCCACATTCCATTATCAGGATACCCTTCTGGTATGTAACCATAAACTTGGGGGTTGTAGAAGTTAATTCCAGTCATTTGCTCCCACTTGTTCATTGTCTCAACACAAGCATTCCAAACATCCCTAAAAGCATATGGATCTTCAGCACTTTCATAATCACAAAATGTTATTATTGGCAAATCATTAGGATGCCAAGAATAAAACTGAGGATAACCTATGCCATTAGGATAAATATCCCAAGCATCTTTGAAATCATCAGGACTAACATAAACATCCACTGGACCACTCAAATCAGGACCATTAGGAATAGTTATAATATAAGAAGGCAAAGCACCATTAAACACAAAATCACCACTAACCTCCCTAACACACTTAGCACTCCAATAATCTGGATTCCTACAAGAACCACAATTAATCTTTAAAGTATCAACACAAGTTTGAGTTAATGACCTATCTAACCCACCAGAATTATCCATCTTCTCTTCCAAGTTTTCATCCTTATACATTGCCTTGATACCACCCCAAGTACTAGGCTTTGTTGAAGTAACACCATTAATAAAAAAAGTACCATCCTCAGTAGTAAGGTCTTCCACACCTTGAAAACTCACTGGAATCCCAACAATAGGATTACCCTTATGATCAACAATCCTTCCAGAGATGGTGGCAGCCCCGGCAATTGAGGCTAGACATACAACAACCATTGCAGCGACAATGAGTCTCATTGCTCTACCTCCTTCCAGGTGCTATTATGGCACATCCAGTTGAGTTAATCGAGCCTCCAGTGGATTTAGTCGGGCTAATGGTGGAATTGTTCCGGGTGCGAGGGTGTTCTTGAGATATTTAGTTTGCCAGAGATCAATAAGGCTCGCTAAGAGGGATTCAAAACTCAAGATCCGACCCCAGTAGAGATTGACACAGGGCGGACGTTCAACTTATACTGGCTCGTGTGGAGTGACGGCTACAACGGGGAATAAGGTGCCAAGCAGACTTGTAGAGCTCTTTACAGATCCTTTGCTGGCTGAGAGGATAGGAAGGCGCTTGCCTCGCCTCTTTCAGCTTGCAGAGGTTGAGAGTTCAAGGGCTGGTAGGGTGGGCATGGAGGTAGGGTCACTAAGGGAGCGGATTGTCGTTGCGCTATTGATGTATAAGTTTGGTAAGGCTGATGTTGACACGGAGGTGCCAATCACGAAGCCTGAGATCGATGTCATGGTCTTTGGTGTTCCTGTATCGATTAAGACAATTACAGGCAGGGGATTGAGTGGGGTAAAGCTTGCCTGGACTGTTGACTCTGCAAAAGCATCTGAGTTTCGGAACAGGTACTATCCAGGGTCGGAGATGCTGCTCGTACAGATTGTCTGGGGAGGGACCGGGAGTTTTTGGTACATTCCGCTGGAGGTCCAGGAGCGTGTTTTCGAAAGGCTTGGACGAGAGGCATATATCAAGCTTCCGAAGCCCGGGACAAATCCGAGGGGGGTGGAGATAAGCCGGCTAGCATTGGAGACATTGGTATCTGAAGGGGGTGTGATGAGGCTACAGATTGAGTGGAAGCGGGAGAAGGTAGCGTATGATCCGTACAAGAGGTGGGTAGACTACTGGAGGGAGGAGTGGGATGAGTAGGAGGAAGGGTACTCAAACGAGTTCGTTTGGCTCGCCTGGGCGGGTAAGTCATGACTCTACGTCTTACTATTCGAGCCGATTATATCATGGTCTGCCGAAGGAGCAGAAGCTCAAGTACGTGGAGAACGCAATAGATGAGGGGACTCTTGATTCGATTATTTGCAAGTCGTCTGAGAAGATGGAGGAGCTGCCTGACAACAGTGTGCACCTAATGGTGACTTCTCCGCCGTACAATGTTGGGAAGGATTACGATAGGGACTTGACGCTTGATGAATACCTTTCGTTCCTGAAGCGGGTGTGGAGTGAGGTCTACCGTGTCTTAGTTCCAGGTGGGCGGGCTTGTGTCAATGTAGCAAATCTTGGTAGGAAGCCATACATACCACTACATGCATATATAGTAAGGGACATGATTGAACTTGGTTTCTTGATGCGGGGTGAGATTATTTGGAACAAGGGCTCGAGTGCGGGTTCATCGACTGCTTGGGGTAGTTGGCTTTCGGCGGCGAATCCGACTTTGCGTGATGTGCATGAGTATATCCTTGTTTTTTCTAAGGGGAGTTTCACGCGTAAGAATCCGAGGAGGAGGAAGAGCACGATAACGAGGGAGGAGTTCTTGGAGTATACGAAGAGTGTGTGGACATTTGCTGCAGAGTCTGCGCAGAGGGTGGGTCATCCTGCACCATTTCCGGTTGAGCTACCACTTCGGCTGATAAAGCTTTATACGTTTGAGGGAGAGGTGGTGTTGGACCCATTCATGGGTAGTGGACAGACTGCAATAGCTGCAATAGCTGCAGGTAGGCATTATGTTGGATATGACGTAAATGCTCAGTATGTGAAGCTTGCCAGAAGAAGGATAGAGGAGTTCTTGACTGAGTCAGGTGCTCTTGAGTTGTTTGATTTGCCGCAAACTAAGAAGGCTCCTTAGGGGAATTCGCGATTCGGGTTCCGGACCCTGGTTAGTAGCGGATGGTGAGGGAGTGGGGGAGGATACAGAAGGTGAAGTTTTTCGCTCGCCACTGGAGGTTCCCATCTATCTGAAGATAAACAGGCTTTTCAGTTCTGATCACAACCTCTTTACAAGTGAAGTACTGGCCGATGCGATTGCCCCCGAGGAGGGAGGTGACAACAGCTGATATTGCCGTTGGCGTCTCTCCAGATACAAGCAGAACATGCAGGAGTCCATCACTAAGCTTCGCCCCTGGGACGACCCGAAAGCCGTAGCCATAGAAAGGCGTCTTTGTGACAACGAGTGAAAGTGTGTTCTCCACCTCAAAGGTCTTCCCATCAATTGTCACCTCGGCTCTGCCAATATTGTAACCTTTAAGAAGTGACTTTGTCGTTGCTCTGAAGTAGGCATCAAAGCCGGTAACACCTCGTTGGAGATATTTCTCCCTTTCACTCAGCGCATAACCCTCAATCCCGACGCTGGCAAGAATCCCTTTGCGTTTGTTCTCGCAAAGAACAAGGTCAACAAGATGCTCAGTTCCTTCTCTTACACATACGGCTGCCTTCTCAGGCGATCTTGGAAGCCCAAGTGTGTTGCGCCAAGCATTGCCAGAGCCGAGCGGGAGGTAGCCGAAGACTCTTGAATCATCAACAGCATTTATGACATCGCAAAATGTGCCATCCCCTCCAGCAACAACTAGCACATCTACCTTGGCTGCCATCTCACGGGCACATGTGGCAAGCTCGGCTGGGGAGCGCGTATGGAAGCCATCAATGAGGGTATCCTCTCCAAGAATCCTTGCACATCTTTCGATGACAGATCGCTTCTTCTCCTTAGAGGTTCTTCCCGCTGCTGGATTGACTATTATACCGTATCGCATAGAAAGACTTACTTTTCCTATGGATTTTGAAATTGAACGCTCTCTTGCCAGGTCACGCTCTTCTCTTCAGGTCTCAGGAGCCTTGTTTCAAAGTCCTATCTATAGAGAGCCTTCAGGTTTCCCCAGGTTGTGGCTTCTACAGCATCGGGCTGACATGCAAGTTCGATGCGCCAGGCTAGCTCGACAAAACCATAGACGCTCCCGTCCCAGGTGGTGTCACCCCCGTCCTCAAATAGCTGGGGCGGACAGTAGGCAAAGTCAACACCGTAAAAGCCTGAATGCATGACGGGATAGTGACTATTGTGAGGTCTCGGGTATAGAGCGGGCAGGCATCCAACAATATGGAGCTCACAGCCTTCATCAAGGAGATTGCTAATGTTGTCCAATCCCCACTCAGGAAATGTACAGTCTGTTCCAATATGAGTTGCTGTTACAAGAAATCTTGCATGTGAGCCCGGCGGTCCTGCATCAATGAAACAACTCGAAACATCAACAGGAGGATCAATAGGAAGGACGTTCCAATCCCTGGCCGTCTCGATTGGACCACTATCCCAGAGTGAAGGACCTACGGGGCAACCGTTCTCATCAGCACAATAGATGTCGAATTGCACTGTGAAGAGTCCGGGATAGGTTGTACCATAGCCGGCAAAATCCAGAAAGCGCAAGCCAACTATCTGATAACAATTGCTTGAGTCACAAACATCGAATCCACCAGTTGAGACATCTCCGACAGTGAAGAAGGTTCCAATTACTTCACCCGGGCTCCATCCCGAGAAGCCCCAGAACCAAGAATAAGTTGGGCAGGGAACATAGTAATAGTACTGAAGGCTGCATTCGTCAAGCAGCGCTGTTCCGAAGTCCTCCTTGATCATATAGGGACGCTTCTCTATCCCGTAGCAATCCGAGATGGCTATGGCTATTGCGAGTGAAGCCAATAGGACTGTTTTCATGAGCGGACCTCCGTCTTTGTTTCTTGCCTGTCTTGATCGGTGCGGACAACAACACCTTCTTCATTGATGGTGAGATCGGCAAAAACATTAGGGGCATGTAGCTTCATTATTCTTAGAAGCTCGGTTGCAAGCTTTCTGACTTCCCACTGAGCGTCGCGACTTCCCCTTATCTCAATTATGTGTCTTAGTTCACGGAAGTTGGCCGTAAGGACAATCTCTGTCTCAAGAGCTCCTGGCAGGACAAAGCGTGCATCTTCCTTGGCTATTCCCAGCTTGACAAGTTCCGTATAGGCCTGCCTTGAAGCCTTGAGAATATCGTCAAAGATCTTTCTTGCCTGCTCGCTAGCTGATATTCGGGGTGGAACAACGGCATCGACATCTTCCTGCAGAACGTAACGCTGCGACATTTGCGAGAAGGAGCAAAGACGATGCCTGACAAGTTGATGACTTGCAATCCTCGATATGCCCCTTATCCTGAAAGTAGCTTTGGCATGTTCAAGGACAGAGGTGTGCCCTCGGGACACGAGCATTCTCACAAATCCGGCTGAGCTAGCTTCACTGGCACGCTTGTGCGATTGATAGCATGTCCTTCCTGCTTCTTCAATCAGCCTCTCGGCATCTGGTGTTATGCTTATAAGGTCAACCTGCATTGCCTTTCTCCGATGTCAGGCTTTCCAGATTTGCCTCAACAAATCGACCATACCTGCCATGTGGATACATGTCGAGATAGTTGCGATATATCTTCTTCGCAAGCTTCTTATAGCCTGCTTTCTCATAACACAAGCCTGCAAGCAAGAGAGCCATTTCAGATCTTGCATCTTGAGGATATTCTGTAGCAAAAAGCCTGAACCGACGTCCCGCTTCCTTATACTCTCCAGATAGCATATAGGTCTCGGCAAGCGAATAAAGAGCTTCCTCAAGTACCCCAAGCTTTCCATCTTTGTCCATCCCAGCTGCACGATCGAATCTTATGAGAGCACCTTCGTACATTCCGACCTCGGCGAGAAACCTGCCAAAGGATAGAAGGAAGGTGGGGTCATCTCCACGCCTTTCTTCCTCCTTGAACATCTCAGCGAGAACATCACGATGATGCTTTATATCACTCAGGCGTTTGACAAAGTCCTGTGGCCTCTCATAGCCAGTGATACGTCCGATCTCCCTACCTGTTGCATCGGTTACAACGATCGTTGGATAGACCATGATACCGAACTCACCGGCAATGTCTGATTGCTTGTCAACATCGATCCTTGTGCAGACGAAGCTAGCAAGCGAATCGATGACCATCTCATCGAGGTAAAGACTCTCACGTGCAAGCCTCGACCACGGACACCATGACGCTTCAAAACTCAGCAATATGTCGCTGCCATTGGCCTGAGCAAGGCTTTCGGCTTGCGCTATCGAGGATAGCCAAGAAATGCGCGGATGCTCCTCTTGAGGCTCACCTCGTTGTGAGTGACACCCAACGACGAGAATCGTGCACAAAATGCCCAGAGCCAGCCATCTCGTCACCCTTCAACCTCCGAGTTTCGGTTAAATCATACCGTGATTTTTGCCGAAGTCAAATGTAAAGAGGAAAAACACTTGTAGCCTATTGGTGCCCTTGCTATGATGGGCTCGACGCTGAAGGAGGTTTGACCGTGAAGGAAAGACGCAAGCATCGTAGGGCTTCCTTAGAGCTACCGCTTGATGTTACCGATAGCGATAAGAAGACAAAGGGATTTACTGCCAAGACCGTGAACTTAAGTGCAGGTGGTTTCTATTGCAAGGTTCCTTTCTATATCCCGGTCTATACCAAACTCAAGATTTCTATGAGCATCCCAGTTTCTGAAGATGAGCGAGAGCAGCATCGCATAACCTGTGAGGGAATGGTAGTGAGAACTGTTCCAGAGAAACCAGAGCCTGGTATAGATGCATATGAGATAGGTTGCTTCTTTACTGATATCGACGACTTCGACCGCCTCATCATTGAACAATACTTGGCGGAAAAAGCGTTTAGGTAAATCTCCACTTCAAGCTTCTCACCTGCTTTGCCGATTGACCCCTTAGAAGGAGTGTATCCAGGTGTCTAGACTTTGGCTTGTCCTTAGGAGCTCTTTATGAAGGATCAGGCTCTTGAACGCATGAAGCTCGACTTCATAGCGGATGCGACAGAGAGGATTGAAAAAATGGCTGAGAGCCTCTATGGCCTCAATCCTCTTGATGGTTACTCATCGCTCGACGTGGATTCACTCTTCCGCACAGCTCACTCACTCAAGGGAACAGCAGGTATGTTCGAGCTCGGAGATGTCTCTACATTAAGTGGCGCCATTGAGAATCTACTCGGACACGTTCGCTCAGGCTCGATTGCGGTTGATGCTGATGTCGTTGACATGCTTGTTGAGGCTTTTGATGAGATACTGACTTTGTTCGCAAAGGCAGCGGGTAAGCATATAACCACAAGAGCACATGAGGTTCTTGAAAAGCTGGAAAATTTCGTCAGCCAGCATGGACTGACACCTTCAGAGGGAACAACTCCAAAGTCTCTTTTGGGTATGGATCTTAATCGAGACGAACTCGAATCTCTTCGTTCACAGGTAAGGCAGGGAAAAGAGATTATCGTCGCAAGCTTTAGTTCTCTCGAAGATGACCTCTCTCAGGATGTCCTTCTCAGGCAGCTGCACGAGGCTGGTGAGATCATAGCCATAAGGTACGGTGATAGCCAGCCTGCTTCGATGACTATAGTAATGGCATCTCACACTCACTATGACGCCCTTGAAAGGGTTGTAAAGCAGAGCGGGGGAGATCTTCGCAGAGTTACATCTGATATTGTTGGAAAACCTTCGTGCAGCAGCTGTAGAGATAGCACAGGTGCTGGGCCTTCTCAGCAAGTTGAGGTTCCTGAGCTTCGGGTGAAGGTCAATATTAGCACTCTCGACAGGATGATGAATTCCATATCTGAATTGCGTTCGGTTCAGCTCAGCATGATGGGTATGGTAAACCGAATTCCAGCAAACAATCAAACGCGGAGGTTGCGAGATGATCTCCTCAAGCTTAGCATCGAGGTCAGCAAAAGAATAACTTCGCTTGAGACAACGCTCGCAAACATAAGACTTGTTCCGGTCTCAACAATCCTCGAGCGGTTTCGCCGCGAGATAAGGAGGCTAAGCAGGAAGCTATCCAAGCGAGTAGAACTCGTTGTTGAGGGTGAGGCCACGCTTGTTGATAAGGCTTTGCTGGAGCGTATCTACGATCCTATCCTTCACATCATAAGAAATGCAGTAAGCCATGGGATAGAGAATCCCGAGGAGCGCCTCTCGTGCGGAAAGCCTCAGGAGGGAAAGATTCTGATAAGGGCCTCTCAAGTTGCCAATCAGCTCCAAATTGAGATCGTTGATGATGGCCGTGGCATCGATACAGATCGCATCCTTGAGATTGCCCGGGCGAAGGGTATAGATACTCGTGACGCAAATCCCCTTGATCTACTTTTCCTACCGGGTTTCAGCACGAAAAGCGATGTTGATGATGTCTCTGGAAGAGGCGTTGGTCTCGATGCAGTCAAGTGTGAAATTGAGAAATTGCGTGGTTCAGTCTCCCTTTCTAGCATACCGAGGCGGGGAACAAGTGTATCAATTCTCGTGCCTTTGACGCTGACTCTCTCAAGAGGTGTGCTTGTGGGGCAGAAGACGATTCCATGCGTCTTGCCCTTAAGTGAGATTGGCGAGGTCATGCGAATGTCACCTGCCAAGAAGATCAGCTCAGGTGAGAAGATCTTTCTAAAACACAGGGGAATGGAGGTCGAGGTTTTCAATCTTTCAAGGCTCTTTGGCATAGCAGACTCTCAGGAGAAATATGCTGTCTTGACGCAAACTGAGAAGGTTTCCTGGGCACTTGCGATCTCTGACATTGGCGGGGAAGTTGATATAGTCAGCCGATCCTTACCCCACACGCTCAGCCTCCCACAATTTGTATCAGGAGCAACAGAGCTCGTCGATGGTCGTGCTGCTCTGATCATACACCCTGAGCAGATAAACCATGCGCCAGTGGGTGTTGGAGGCAATGCGGGTAAGATCCAAGATGCGTCGGAGGTTTCTTGGGATGATCTTGTGAAAGCCAAGACCATCGAGGTAATGGTCTTTAGTGCCGCTAACACCCTCCTTGGGCTTCCAACCTCCTTCGTAAAGGAAGTGACGCAAGCCAAACCCATAACCCATCTACCCCTTCTTCATCCCCTCTGGGATGGCATATGTTTTGTGCGCGGCACATGTCACGGTGTAGTATGCTTAAGCGGCGATGGTGCCGCGTCGCTTGATCCCTCAAGGCTTATTGTGCTCCATCAACCCCAGAGGACTGTGATAGCCGCCGACGAGATTGAGAGCGTAATGGAGATCTCGACCGAGAAAATAAGCGTCAAAGGCACCACTCACAGAGGCAGGATCGTTGCCCACTTCGCCACATTCACCTCGAAAAGGGGAGAGATCTTACTTCTTTACCCCATGAGCCAGCTACAGCCCGCAGCCACGCATAATCGGTGAGATACCGAGATGGGCAGTGCTGATAAGAACTAAGGAATAGTGGCCGAGGTGCCGATAAGTAGCTTGGCTGATATCGTGGAGTGACTTTATGAATCATACATGGATGCGACTCTTCACATGGGCGACTATCGGATTGGCAGGGATTGCCTTCATTGTGCTTTTTGTGATGCCCTGGTATACACCTGCAAGATCTCCGCTTGGGATTCTCATTCTGGCAACCGCAGGCCTAAGCGCCTTGAGATTTTTTCTCCTGGAAAGGCGCCTTTGCACCGAATCTCGAAGCAATGCCAATCGAATTCGCATTCTTTATGAAATAGTCGCCAGGCTAAAAAGTCTAGAGCTTAGGGCACGTGAGGTGCGGAGGAGAGTCTTGACCCACCTTGAGATTGCCGAGGACCGAGGACACACTTCGGATGGTTTCCAAACCAAACTCGGTCTGAACCGAGAAAGTGAAACATCCTTACGAAAAGCCATGGTTGAGATAAGCCAGACGCTACGCTCTATAACCGATGCATTGATCAAGGCTGATGCCGAGACAAAGGAGCTAGCAACCTCGGCTGAGGAGACAGCTTATTCGATCTCGCGCCTTGATAGGTTTCTCCAGGATATGGCTGACAGAGGGAGAGAGCTTGAGGCATCGACCGATGCAGCCAACCGTGTTGCTCTTGAAGGTGCAAAGGTGGTTGAAGAGATGGCGAGGGAAAATGAGGCAATCATAGCAGCTGTCAAAGAAGCAGCAAATTCTGTTGAGGGCCTCGGTCGATGGTCAAGAGAAGTTGGTAAGATTCTTGAAGTAATAAGAGACATTGCAGATGAGACCAATCTCCTCTCACTCAATGCTGCAATAATCGCTGCTCAAGCTGGTGAGCATGGTAAGGCATTCGGGGTGGTTGCGGAGGAAATAAGAGGACTTGCCGAGCGAACAAGCTCTTCCACACAGGAAATAAGCGATCTCGTCAAAACACTTCAGAAGAATGTTTCTGATGTTACTCGGAGTATGAAGAAGAGCCTGCAGCGGGTTGAAAGGGGAGAGATACTCACGCGTAATGCTGGCTCTGTTCTTGAGAAGGTCTTCGAATCCTTCGAATCCTCACGCAACCTCGCAAAAGAGATTGCTGTAACGACACTCGAGCACAAGATGGAAAGCAGTCATGTCGTTAGATCCATTCAGAGAGTATCAGAGATTGCGAAGCAGCTTGAATCAGAGAAATTCTCAAAATGGTCAAGGACGGAGGAGTCGGCTGCCGTCGCCACGGCAGTTGCCATGGTTGCTAGAAGGTCTGGGAGAGCTTCTCACAGCGCCAATGTGAACAGTCACGATCTCGGTACTATTCAGCGTTCGGAGAACTCAGAGAGTATTGCCTCTGCAATCTTATCACACGTTGAAACTTCACGAGACCAATCTGTTGGAACTAACATCCTCAAGGAAATTTCCCTGGATGTACTTGAAAGAATAACCAATCTTGCCAACTTTGCGATGAAAGCATGCAGGCAACTTGATTTTAAGCCCGAAGGCTTAAGACGTTGTTGGGAGGTTACAGATTGCTCCCCAGAATGCAGGCAAAAATGCAAGGCATACAGGGCTTCTGAGCCACGATGCTTCCTGCTCGAGCATACTCGTTGTTCACTTGGTGAGGATGGTGCAGGCCACGCCAAAGGGGAGTGTCACACCTGTCCAGCATTTGAAGAGATTCTTAGAAGCGTTGGCGAAACAACCTGCGAAGTCACGAAATGAGTAAATCAAGCCTCGTAAAGAACAAGCTAGGCACCATACTTGTTGAAGAGGGTATCATCACACCCGAGCAGCTAGATTATCTCCTCAAGAAGCAGCGCGAGACCAGGCGAAGGCTTGGGGAGATAGCTATTGAGGAGGGACTCGCTAGCGAAGACGAAATCGTCAAAGCCCTTGCGAAGCAGCTCAAAATACCATTCATAAGCCTGGAAAACATAGTCATCGATCCTGAGGTTGTGAAGCTCATACCCGAGACGATGGCAAAGAATCTCAAAGCCATACCTATTGTCAAAGTTGAAAAGAGCATAACGGTTGCGATGGCTGATCCCACAGATTCGGAGGCTCTCAAGGAGATAAGATTTGTCACAGGCTGTCAGGTTGAACCTGTTGTTGCGAGGGCAGAGGAGATAGTCCAGGCGATTGCAAACTACTATGGCACTCAAAATAAGCTCATAGATGCAATTGAGGGTCTTACAACAAATGGTCTGGATGCAGTTGATGAGGCGGAAGAGCAGGAGATCATTGAGTCACAAAAGCTCAGCCAGGAAGCTCCCGTTGTCAAGCTTGTCAATCTTATAATCGAAAGAGCGATTGCAAAGAAGGCGAGCGATATACATGTTGAGCCCCGCGAGAGTTCTCTCAGCATCCGCTACAGGATAGATGGAGTGCTTAGGGAAGAGATAGTCATTCCACGTATGCTCAAGGCAGCAGTGGTATCCCGTCTCAAGATACTGGCAAAGATAAATATCGCTGAGCGGCGCATCCCTCAGGATGGACGATTCACAGTGAAACGAAACGGCAAGAAAATAGATCTGCGTGTTTCAACATTTCCTACAGTTCACGGTGAGAAGGTTGTGATGAGGATACTCGAGCGCTCGGGTACAACGATTGCCCTCGAAGAGCTCGGCATGAATCCTGAGATCCTCCACAAGTTCAGTCAGGTACTGGGCTTGTCTCATGGCATCATTCTGGTTACAGGCCCTACCGGGAGTGGCAAAACCACAACCCTTTACGCAGCACTCAATCGCATAAATGATGCAGAGAAGAATATCGTCACTCTTGAAGATCCTGTTGAGAGCCAGATACCAGGCATAAATCAGGGCCATACAAATCCTGTTGCGGGATTCACTTTTGCAAGTGGCTTAAGAGCAATTCTGAGGCAGGATCCTGATATCATCATGGTGGGTGAGACCCGAGATGTTGAAACGGCGGAAATAGCAATTCAGGCTGCTCTTACGGGTCACCTCGTCTTCACAACGCTCCATACCAATGATGCCCTCTCAAGCGTCGTACGCTTGATCGACATGGGGATAGAACCCTTTCTTGTTGCTTCCTCCGTCTCAGCCATTGTTGCGCAGCGCCTTGTTCGCAAGCTCTGTCCCAAGTGTGCACACAAGGCTGACCCGACAGAGGTCTACGTTCCGGAGACGGGTGAGGCGAGGAGGCTTGAGCATGTGCTCAAACCTGTAGGATGTGACAAATGCAGCAATACTGGCTATCGTGGAAGGATAGGGCTCTTTGAGCTTGTTGTCCTCAATGACGAGATGAGGCGTCTCATTGTAAAAGGCGGAAGCTATCAGGAACTTGTGGCTGAAGCTCGCAGGATTGGATATCGGACAATGTTTGAGGATGGTCTCGATAAGGTTGAGGCTGGAATAACCTCACTTGAAGAGGTTATGCGTGTGACAAGGACTGTGCTTGAAGATGACATCTTCATGGTTGAGAAGATCAAGAGCTAGTAAAAGTTGGTTCAGTCGCCCGTGGCGGATGTCGATATAAGAATAGGCGTTCTTGAAAGGAAGGGGTGAGGATTCCTGAAGATTAGAAAGCGGCATATGGAAAACGCAGCTGTCGTGAAGATAGAGGGTGCTGTTGACGTCTATTCAGTGAGCGCCTTGGGTGAAGCTATTCAATCCCTGATTGCTGAAGGCTTCCGTCAGGTTGTTGTTGACCTTGAAGAGGTTCCCGCTGTCGATAGCTCCGGTATCGGCACGCTTGTTGGGAATTCAAAGTCCATAGGTGCCCTTGATGGAAAGATATGGCTTGTTGCTCCTAACGATCGCATAAGGAGGATGCTCGAGATAACAGGGCTTTCGAAGTATTTCGAGATTCGCTCGAATAGCGATGAGGCGCTCAGCGAGATTGGCATAGCTCAAACCTGTGAGACTGTCGTATGATCTGGAGGAAGTCACTTTGCTCATCCTAACAAGAAAGCGTAACGAGCGAATAATGATTGGTGACGAGATCGAAATCGTCATCGTCGACATCAGAGGAGAGCAAGTTCAGATTGGTATAAATGCCCCAAAGGATGTTCCTGTCCACAGGCGGGAAGTTTATGAGGCAATTGTCAGGGAAAACGGGCGTGTACTCCCGAAGCGACCCCGTCATGAGAGAATGAAACCAGGTCAAGATAGTGGCAATTCGGGGAGTGAGCACAATAGTGACTAGCGTTGATAAAGAGCATATCCTCAGTGACCTGCCAAGTGAAATAAGATCTGAGTGCAGGCGGATTGCCCAGGACATAAAATCCCAGCGCGACGATTTGCGGGAGGATAAGATAATAGCTGCAAGGATGCGAATGTGCAGTGGGTACTATGACTCAGATCTTGTGATCCGTGCCATATCCAATGCCCTTATTACAACCATTGCCCCTATCAAGAACGATTATTGGTAGTTGACTTCGGTCTGCTTTCCTCATACTATGAGCCCAAGTAAAGCATGTCTCCCGCAGAGGGTTGAAACCGTGTCTAAGCGTAGTGACTGGGCATTCAAGATCGGGCTGGTGATGGCGAGATCCGAGATCTCTGAGGAGGTCGCTTTCAAGCTCTCCAATCTTGGCTCAGAGGTGACTCCAACACAGACTGCAGAAGCGGGGATCAATCTTCTAAGTGATCCTGGAATAGATGTGCTTGTTGCCGACATTGACGCTATTGAGCTCGATTGTCTTGACTTTCTCAAGTCATGCAAACGCACAAAACCGGATACTGCAGTTATTCTACTCGGTAGTGCATTTGATGCCGAAGTCGCTTTTGAAGCGGCGAGGCTGGGAGCATATCAGTGCCTGTCAAAGCCGATTGAACCCGATCGCATGGTGGATGTCATTGATCATGCACTTGACGGTGCCCGGCTTAAGCGGGAGGCGAGCACTGTGAGGCAAATGGTTGTGGGATACCGTCGCTCGGATCGCTTTATCGTGGGCAAGAGCGAGGTGATGCAGAAGATTGCTGAGGTTATCGAAAAGGTTGCCCGCAGCAGGGCTTCCACTGTGCTTATACAGGGTGAGAGTGGAACAGGTAAGGAATTGATTGCCAAAGCAATCCATTTTCGAGGTGCTCCTGAGGCGCCCTTCATGGAGATAACATGTTCCTCACTTCCAGAGAACTTGCTCGAGAGTGAGCTATTTGGCTATGAGAAAGGCGCTTTTACAGATGCCAAATCGAGCAAAGCTGGGCTTGTTGAGCTTGCCGAGGGTGGTACCCTTTTCCTCGATGAGATAGGCGAACTTCCCCTCAATCTTCAAGCAAAACTCTTACGCCTGATAGAGATGAAGCGCTTTAGAAGGATTGGAGGGGTTAAGGACATAGAGGTGAGTACGAGGATAATTGCGGCAACAAACAGAGATCTTAAGGCTGCAATGGATCACGGCAAGTTCCGTGAAGACCTTTATTTCAGGTTGATGGTCATTCCCATATACGTACCTGCTCTGCGTGAGCGCAAGGACGATATTCCCATACTGGCAAGTTACTTCATTGACTATTTCAACGCTGAGCTCAACAAATCGGTGCGAGGTCTTTCGCGTGAAGCGCAGGAGGTAATGCTAAACTACCACTGGCCTGGTAACGTTAGAGAGTTACGTAATACAATAGAGAGAGCCATTCTTCTTGAGAGCACAGATCTCATCCTGCCAGAGCATCTGCCGCATGAGATGCTCGAGGCATCGCATTCACCATCGCGGTCTTTAAGCTCAAGCATATCACCTTCAGTGCCGATAAGCCTTAAGGAGGCTGAGCGCAGGGCAATCGTAGCTGCCCTGGCTTGGTCCGGAGGCAATAAGAGTAAAGCAGCTCGTCTCCTGGGAATATCGAGGCAGACGCTGAGGCAGAAGATTAAGGCTCTTGGCCTGGCTAAAAATTAGCCACATGGTCAGATCTTATCCACCTCCCCAAGGATGATTGGCTTCAATCGCACGAGTCCAGTAGTTTTGCGTACTTCAGCATCAATATAAGCCCCGCGAGAGTACTCTCGAGCACTGAAGTCTTCGCAAATTGAAATCCACCTGGCAAAAAACTTACCAAAGCTCAGTCTCTCCTTTTTTGCATCGAACATGTAACTCCTTGCAATTACAGCAATTAGAGTATCAAGCCTCGGTGGGCACAAGGGTTGCAATGTATCAGGGATCGGTTTCGGCAACTTTGGCTTAGGCAACTAACAAGGATGGTGAAGCTATGAGCAAAACCAGGACAGATCCTGATACACTTGAGCAGATTTGGTCTGAGTATTGTCGCACGAGATCACCTCAGTTGCGTGACCGCCTCATAGAGAACTATCTCTACCTTGTGCGATATGTGGCCGGCAAGATGGCTATGTCAGTGCCACCATCTGTCGAGATCGATGATCTCGTGAGTGCAGGTGTTGTTGGTCTCATCGACGCTATCGGGAAGTATGATCCAGGAAGAGATACAAAGTTTGAGACCTATGCTGTCTCGCGAATAAGAGGGGCAATAGTTGATGATCTGCGCTCCCTCGATTGGGTGCCAAGATCGGTTAGGCGCAAGGCAAGGATGATAGAAGATGCCTATGGGCAACTGGAAACTGAGCTTGGCAGAGCAGCTACCGATGAGGAGATTTCGCATCGTCTTAATATGTCTGTCGATGAATTCAGGGCAACCGTCGAGGAGATCGTCTCAGCCGGCTTACTCTCACTTGATGATTTCGTTGGAAATCCCGATGGTGAGCGCACAACCAGGATAATCGATCTTGTCTGCTCCAAGGATACTGACAGCCCATCTACTCCTATTGAACAGGAGGAGATGAGGCAGATATTAGCCGAAGCCATCATGAACCTTCCTGAGAAGGAACGCACAGTGGTTGCTCTTTACTATTACGAGGATATGACACTTAAGGAAATCGGAAGAACTCTTGGTGTTTCTGAGTCGAGAGTAAGTCAGGTACACACCAAGGCTATGCTCAGGCTGCGGGGACGCCTAAGGGCGGTGCGCGATGCTTTGCTATCGGCGATAAATGAACCTGCCGGCTCAAGCCTGGAGACGCCAGCCAGTGTTTCAGATGATTCAATAACTCGTGAGCTTGTAACAGCGCACTGACCAACCTGGAGGACAAGGAGTGGAAACCAAGAATCACGATGACGATGGAAGAACTGCAGTCCTGCCTCAAGAGTTACCCTTTGCCGAGCCAGTAGCTGTTGACTCAGAACCAATTCTCGTCATTGATGATGAGAAGGATGTTGCTGAAGCTGTTGCTGAATTTCTCGGCACACGCGGTTTCGAGGTTGAAGTTGCTCTCAACAGCCGCCAGGCACTTGGGCTGATTCATGATAGCAATTTCAGTGTGGTGATTAGTGACCTGCGTCTGCCTGACCTGAGCGGTGTTGAGCTCCTCGATCATGTCCTCGAAGCTGATCCCGACACTGTCTTCATTATGATGACAGGCTATGCAAGTGTGCAGTCTGCAGTTAGTGCTCTTAAGAAAGGTGCCTACGACTATATCGTAAAACCCTTCTCCATGTTCGAACTTGAGAAGACAGTTAGACTTGGCCTCGAGCGTCGCAAGCTTGCCAAGCAAAATGTCGAGCTTTCCCATCTCATGAGGAAGCTCATAGAGCTCGATCAGATAAAGTCGAACATAATAAGTGCTGTCTCGCATGAATTTCGAACTCCCCTGACTTCTCTCAAGGGCTATCTCACAATGTTCGCTGAGCATCTAAGCAAGGCTTCTCCAAGCAAGCATCCTGAAGCAACATGGCTTAGAGCAATGCGTGAGAATCTCAATCGGCTCGAAACCCTGATCCTGAATCTTCTCTTTATGACAGAGACAAACTCGGGTGGCGTATGTCTGAGTGATGAGGATGTTGAGCTCGGAGGGCTTGTCTCCGAGGCAATCTCACGGGTTGAACCTGTAACACGCGTGAAAAATGTAAGAATCGATTTCAAGCATGATAAAGGGGAGCACCTTGTTGGAGATTCAGAGAAGCTCCTTGTGGCTCTCGTCAATCTTCTCGAAAACGCTGTTAAGTTTAACCTCGACGATGGCAGGGTGGAGGTTTCAATCTCCAATGAGGATGATCACAGGGGAGTCGTTATCGAGATAGAGGATACAGGTATTGGCATACCACCTGATAAGTTGAGTTCGGTTTTCGATTGCTTCATGCAGGCAGATATGACGCACACCCGGCAATTCTCAGGCGCAGGATTGGGTTTGCCGGTTGCCAAGGCAATAATCGAAGCCCATGGTGGAAAGATTGATGTATCCAGTCGCCCTGGGATAGGAACAAGGTTTCGAATTTGGTTGCCAAAGCGAAGTGGGGTGCAATATGGGGAACCAGGAAAATGAAAGGAGCACTGTGAGAAATGATAAGGAGCTCGTTCGTATAGCTATAGTCGACGACAACGAAGATATTGTTGGTCTTCTTGGGGAGGTTCTTCAGGCAGCAGACTATGCTCCCGATCTGTTTACCGATGCCAGGGATGCCCTGCTGGCTTCAACGTCAATGGAGTACGACGTTATCATCACGGATCTTGAGATGCCTGAGGTAACAGGTATAGAGCTCCTCACACGTGTAAAAGAGGTTTTTCCGCTAACTCAATTTATCATGATAACTGGCTATGCATCTGTAAGGTCTGCTGCTGAGGCAATGCACAGAGGTGCGGTTAGCTATCTCACAAAGCCTTTAACTTCCTCACAGGTTCTGGCACATGTTGAGAAAGCACTAGAGAACCGTCTGCTCAACCTTGAGAATCAGCGCCTCATCTATGAGCTCACAACAGCCAATAAGGAACTTGAAAGCAAGATAAATGAGCTAAACCATCTCAATGAGCTGCTCAAAAGAACTCAGGAGAATCTTGTCAGGGCAGAGCGCCAGAGTGCAATCGGTGAGGTAGTTGTTAGCCTTAACCACAGCATCAACAACAGCATCTCAGGTATCAAGGCAGCTGCGCGCTTCATCCGCAACAATGCTCATCTCAACGAGGAGTGCCTCGAGGCAGCTACAAAGATCGATGAAGAATGCAGTGAGATCGAAGCCGTAATGCGCAGGCTTAAGAATTTGCGATCAGTATCGACAGCCGAATATGTTGACGGCATCAAGATGATAGATCTCGAGAGGGATGAGGCAGATGTCACGAGTTGACAGCCGGGAGGTTATAGCTTCAGCAACTCGCCTCAGGCGCCTGCGCCTCATAGCCAGGCTCCTGAGGGAGGAGGGCATCGTCTCTGAGAACTTCGATTTCGTCGTCAGTCTTGCCGATGCACTCCTTGCAAGTCTTGCGATCACTTACCCTTAGGGTGCGCCAGGATCAATCCTTCATAGCACCGCATCGCGCATTAAGATCTCTCCAGCCCATGCTTTTTGAGGCTCCTCTAGTGTTTCGCTTTCCAACCCCACCCATTCCCTACCCAGCGACGCGTAGATGTTGACGTCGGAGGCTAAAACGTGATACAATTAACTTGTGACGGGGTAGAAGGGGGCGCCGTAGGGCGACACCGATAAAGGTGGGATCTCCCTGCAAAGCCCAGGTATTGGAGTTGATAACCGGGCTGCCGAAGGTCGCTCATGACAATCGGCAGCCCTTTTTGATTTATGGCGAAAAAGGCGATGCGTTCAGTGAGGTTTGGAGCAGTCATAATTCTTGTTTTGGGCATAGCCTCCGTCTCCGCACAGCCGCTCAGTGTGCCTGGCACACTCGTTAAGATCTATCCTCCCGAGGAGGTCTTGAAGTACTGTCGCATGGAGGGAGAGCATCTCATACTCGAGTTTCCAGGTGCTCGACCGTGGGTGCTTGACACGACTGATTCCCTCTCAGCAATGCCGGCGGATGAGGTTGTGAGAGCAATAGAGCAGATGGAATTTCCCATCGATGGCATTCCAGTGGATGTTGTTATTCTCCCATTTGCGAGGAAACTTGTGGCAACTTCCTCTGCTGAGGGGCGTGTGATTTTTCTTTCACCGGGGCGCATTCCTGTGCCACCTGAACACGTGCACTATACCGTCTGTCACGAGTTTGGACATATTATCCACAAGGCCTTTATGCCCGACTCGAGGGTTGATCTCTGGCAAAGATACGCCGAGATAAGGGGGCTTAGCTCGACCAGTTTCGATGCAACAATTCATCACGAGCGCATCCATGAGATCTTTGCTGAGGATTTTAGAGTGCTCTTCGGGAGCCCTCTTGCACGCAATGGGGGTGAAGTAGAAAACCATGATCTTGCTTCACCGATGGAGGTTCCTGGTTTGAGGGAGTTTATGCTGAGCCTCGCATTGTCAAGGAAAGCAGCGATTATTGCCTATCCCAATCCTTTTACCTCGCTTGTCGTTTTGAGCCTTGAGGAGCTTGTGGGCGAGGCTCATCTTGAGATCTACAATGTGGAAGGCAAGCTCGTGCGATCCATGAGCAGCGGCGCCCAAGGCAGCCAGGTCATCTGGGATGGTAGAAGCCAGTCTGGCGAGAAGGCTGCACCCGGCGTATACCTTGTGATCTGGGCAGGAAAGAATACTACAAGAGTAATCAAACTAATAAAGACAGGCCTCTGAAGAACGCTGGATTGCATCCTGCATTGAATTGTTGCACCCTGCATATGCGCTATCCTCTGACTATCCTCTATAGGTAGTGAGCGGAGAATTTTCAATGTTATCTCATTGAATCCCAAAAGATTAGAGAACCCTTGTCTTTTCCTCGGATGGTATGCTTCTTGCACAACTCACAGGATAGCAAATGAGAACTATGTTTTGTCGAGAGACATCTTTTCCGGGGAGGTGAGTGAGTCACATGCGAGCACGCAACCTTATTTTCATGCTTGCTGTATCATTCATCCTCATGCAAGGTGCCTGCGGAAACGATAGCAGCCCTGCCTTGCCTGAGGTGGATACAGTACCACCGAATCCTCCAGTAGGACTGCAGGTGGAAGACGGTAGTGGTGGAGTGCGCATATCGTGGAGTGAGAATGCTGAGCCAGACCTTGCTGGCTACAAGGTCTACAGGTCCTCGAATGAGGAAGGGCCCTTCTGGCTAATCTCGCCTAGCGTGTTGCTCTGCCCTTGGTGCTATGACACCCCAACTCCTATGGCTACAACCTACTATAGGGTTACTGCCGTGGATGAGAGTGGCAATGAAAGTGCCTTCTCCCAGGTGATTGGTGTTTACTTTAACACTGGTCGCTCAGAGGCTGTCGATCAGCCAGCACAAAGATAGTCTGTTAAGAGGCCCCTCTGTCCTTGTTGGGGATAGGGGGGCTATCTCTTCGGAATATCCATCTCAGCGGTCGAGGGAAAGACAGGAGTCCTGCGCAAGAAACTTCAGCCGTCTCGCTTCTCTACCTAAAGTCGTTGAGACTACCTTAGCCACCAGAACAGGTCGATTATCTCACAGATCACACCAACGAGGAGAAGTTCACTGACGAGGATCATCGGCTTCGCCCCCTTTCGTAGCGAGCCCAACCCGTTGCCAGGCTTCCTACTAGGGTGATCGACCCGAGGCTGGGTGAGGTTTAGGATTTTCTCGGATTATGTCCGAGATGGCTAGGAACGAGGGCTTCAAGACGGATTACCAAAGCTGTGAGATCATCCTGAGGCTTGCCCATCGTATGACGCATTACTGCTGCATGAATATTGGCAAGAATGGTTTCGGGTTTGAGTTCATAGGCTTGCTTGAGCTCCTGAATCAATCTTCCTTCACCGAACGGCTGATCATAGGTGTTGAGTTCTTCAGTTATGCCGTCGGTGTAGAGGAAGAGAAGATCTCCTTCTCGAAGTTCAACATCTGTGTCACGATAGGTTGCCTCGCCATCGACACCAAGGACGATATCTGTCTCATCAAGCACCTTAACCGCCTTGTCCTTGCTAAGAATGAGGGGTGGAACGTGGCCAGCATTGCAATACGTGAGTTTTGCTCTTTCGAGATCGATGAGTCCGTAGAAGAGTGTAACAAAGGTTGCTCCATCGGTATGCTCGAAAATCGTCCTGTTGAGGTGTGAGACAACATCACAAGGGCTACGCATTGCATCTGCTTCGGCTCTGAGGGCTGATTGAAGGGAGGCCATGAGCAATGCCGCAGGAACACCCTTGCCTGAGACATCAGCAATGACAGCGCATATCCTCGTCGGGCTAAGAACGATTATATCATAATAATCCCCGCCTATGTGCTTGCTCGGGAAATTCATGGCTGCTGTCTCAATGCCATGTACCTTGGGAAATGCCCTTGGCATGAAACGTCTCTGGATTTCCTTTGCAACCATGAGCTCGTTGTCGATCTTTTGTTTCTCTATTGCCTCCACATAAAGACGTGTGTTTTCTATTGCCACCGATACCTGATCACTCAAAGTTTCGAGGAGCTCAATCTCCGTTCCTCCATAGAATTCTTCGTCAGCCTTGCCTCCGACTGTCATGAAGCCAAGTAATCTTGACTTAAAGATGAAGGGAACGATCAGAGCCGTGTTGCTTTCCATCAAGCATGCAAGTTGAGTGGTGGGGACGGGCAGGGGGCGCCTGGAAGCAATGTGCCTCTCAATGTTGAAGATTCCCTTGGTACTCTTGAGATACCTAACCAGCGGGGAGTCATCCGCGAAGGATTTAAGCATCTCATGCTTCATCCTCACGGCATATGTTGCGGCATAGACACCAAGCCGTTCATCGTGAAGATACATTGCAACCGAGGTGGCATCTATTGCCTCGGCTACCCTTATGCAGATATAACTTACGAGGCCTTCAAGGTTCACCATCCCAACGAGTGAGTGGCTGATTTGTTTGACAAGTTTGCGGTAATTGTACTCATCTCTGAAGAATGTCTTGTCCACGGCGAGTCTTATTCGTGATCTCAGGGGTGAGATCAGCAAAGTTATCACAAAGATAGAGATGACTGAGAAGAGAAGATCAGCGCTTCCAATGAAGCTTGATGCAAGGCGTCCTATGCCATAGACGACGATGAAGTATATTGAGGCGAGGACAGCAACCAGCAGGGTATAGATAATGCTACGCCTGAAGACAACTTCCAGATCTAGCAGACCATAGCGCACAATGGCGTGGCCGAAAGCAAGGGGAACGAGAATGAGGGGGAGGAAGATGAACTTCTCACCTGGTATCTCCAGGCTCGGTCTAATGTTCAATATGATCTGAGTTACCAGAAGGGGGGTTACACCTGCAAGTGTACCCCAGAACACTCCCTTAAGCTTCTGCTTGAACTTGTGATTCTCAACACGGCGGTAGCCTCGCACAAAAGCCACAAGCCCTGCACCCAATGCAAGCGCAAAGTAGGTGGCAGTTGTCACTTGAATTCCTGAGAGACTCTGAGGAGCTATTCTTATGCCTCTATACATTCCGATTGTGAGTAAGGTTGATGCACCGAAGAGAATTGCAGATGGAGCATAGATAAGAGGCTCAAGGGGGGGAAACCTCTCGAGCATCCTGCTTCTCAAAGGAAATAGGAGAAAGAAATGAAGAAAAAGAGCAGGAAGCATGAGTTGTAAGAGATCACTTAGAATCGAACGCAGGAGGGAGTGAGCAGGAGTAAGCTGGAAACTTGCAGCATTTGTAAGCACGAGTCCAAACGACAGACAAAGGAGATAGAAAACAAGTGCGAGCTTATCAGAGCGTCTGAAGTAAACCACCAATCCAATGGCTACAAACGATAGTCCGACTATGACCATCGAAATCTTGCGAATGAGTTCAGCCTGCGGTAAGCGCTCAAGCCTGACATCAAAGAGAAGAGGCTTGCCATCACGCAAGACCCCGAATGTCGTCATTTCTCCAGGACGGAGCCTTGCAAGGCAATCCGAAATCGATGCAACATTGGCACAGCTCACCCCATTTATGCTTACAATAGTATCTCCTTTTCGTAGTCCAGCTTTGGATACGGGGCTCAAGCTGGCAACTCTTACGATTTTGTTGCCCTTAAGTATCGCACCGCTGTATGGTTGCTCCACAATATTCATTGCAACCACAAAGGCAAACACGATAGCTGCGGCTGTTACTGCAACAGCGAGCGCTCTGATGAGAGAATGGCGACGATAAGACGTCTCAGGGTAGGCGCTCCAGCCCTGCCCGCCACAAGGTCTGTCCTGCATGGGCGAGCCTCCGCTGTGGTTACCCCTGGGCAGGGCAAACGGACTTTGAACAAAAGTCTATGATGCCTGCAAGGAGTGTCAAGCTTTTTTGGCTCAAAATCTACTTGCATAAGGGACTCCGTTCTGATAGGTTTACACCCAATGGAGGTGAGAACTTGGCGAGAGGCAAGAAACGGCTGACCCGGCGCGATATCAAAGAGGACGAGCTAGGTGAGTTCTTTGTAGACGCATGGAAATATGTGCATGAGCACTCAAGACAGGTTGCCGGCATTGTTGCCTTTGCTCTAATTGCTGCTATCATCGTGAGTTTTGCAATTCGTGAAAGGCGTGCAGCACAGGAGAATGCTCAGGTTCTGCTTGCTCAGGGTAATGCTCAGCTTGCTCAGGGTAATTTTAGGGCAGCCCTTGACATGTATGGCAATGTGATTGACAAGTTCAGAGGAACTCAGGGTCACTCGGATGCAATTTTCTTTGCAGCCAATGCTCACTTTCTATCCGGTAACTATGACAGCGCTCTTGTTTTCTTCCAAAGATATCTCAATATAAAGAAGCGCCGAGAGGAGTTCACAATATCGGCTGAAGAGGGTATTGCTCAATGCCTTGAGGAGATTGGTAGGTACAAAGAAGCTGCTGACGCCTACCTTAAGGTTCAAAGAGAGCACCCTGACAGCGAGCTTGCTCCTGATGCCCTTATGGGCGCCGGGCGGTGCTATGAACTTGCTGGTGACTTCAAGCAGGCAGAGAAGGTTTATAAGGAATTACTTGATCTTTATCCAGATTCCAATGAGGCTACTGCGGTAAAGATGCCATTGCTTGAGCTGCAGGCTAGACTCGAGAATTCCTGATGGCGATCCCCCCACTTCGAATTGCATTCCTTTGGCACATGCATCAGCCCGACTATCGGAATCCCCGTACCGGCATCTACAGACTTCCCTGGGTGAGGTTGCATGGATCTAAGGATTACTATGATATGGCAGCGAGGTTGGATTTCTTTCCCAGAGTAAAGGTCAATTTCAACCTTGTTCCATGTCTTGTTGAGCAGATTCGTGATTATGCTCAAGGTAAGGCAATTGATAAACATCTCGAGCTCTCGCGAAAGAGCGTTTCCGAGCTTACCCAGGATGATAAGATGTGGCTAATACAGCACTTCTTTCTGGGCAACTGGGCAACAATGATCGAGCCCTATCCAAGGTTTCAGTCATTGTTTGAGAAGTGCTCCGATCTTGAGGCAGACTACAAGATTGAAACAACTTTGAGGAGATTTAAGGATCAGGATTTCATTGATCTTCAGGTCTGGAGCAATCTAACCTGGATGGGTCCGATCGTCTCAAGAGATCCCATGATCGCCGAACTTCATGCCCGCCAAAGAAATTTCACGGAAGAGATGAAAGCAGAACTTCTTGACAGACAACTTGCTATAGTTGCCTCAATCATCCCCACATACAAGAAGCTGAGCGATACGGGGAGGATAGAGATTTCAACGTCACCATATTTCCATCCTATTCTTCCGCTGCTTTGTGATTCGGATGTGGCAAAGGTCGCTTGTCCAGACATAAGCTTACCAACCCATGCCATCAGATTCAGAGATGATGCAATTGCTCAGATAACCAAAGCCAAGGAGTTCCATACCCAGGTTTTTGGGTCCGTTCCGGCTGGCCTTTGGCCCCCTGAGGCAGCGGTAAGCAATGATGTTATGCAATTGGCTAGCGAATGCGGATGCAAGTGGCTTGCGACGGATGAAGCCATTCTGGCTGCTACCCTCGGTGAGCAGGTTCGCGATGAGGATGGGAATGTAGTACGCCCCGATCTGCTTTATCAACCTCATAGTTATGAGAGCGGTGGGAGGGAGGTGGCTGTGCTTTTCAGAGATCGGTTTCTCTCAGATCTCATAAGTTTTGAATATCCTGGCTGGCCAAGCCGTGATGCGGTCGATGACTTCATGGCTCGTCTTGAGAAAATCCGTAAAGACCTCGGTAATGAGGCAGCTAAGTCACTTGTTCTCATAGCGCTCGATGGTGAAAACTGCTGGGAATTCTATGATAAGGGCGGCGATCTGTTCCTCGAGGAACTTTACACTGCCCTTAGTAAGTCACAAACGATTGAGACTGTAAGAATATCAGACTTTCTCGTTGATACTCCACCAAGGCCAAAACTCAGGCACATTTATCCAGCATCATGGATATCGACAAATCTGAGGACGTGGATAGGACAGCGCACGCATAATCTTGCCTGGGATATGCTCTATGATGCCAGAAGTGCACTCAAAGATGCATCGGAGAAACTTAGTGCCGATGCTGCCACTTCAGCCTGGCGAAGTATCCATGCCGCTGAGGGTAGTGATTGGTTCTGGTGGTACGGGGAAAGCCATATAAGCAGGGAGGATCCAGAGTTTGATGCTCTTTTTCGATCTCACATTCGGTATGTCTTCGAATCTATAGGTTCACATGTACCTCACAAGGTGCTCCAGCCGATAATGACAGCCAGACGCAGTATCGCAATAACTCTTGAACCAGCTGCTGCCCTTGAGCCCGAGCTCGATGGTCGCGTAACCACTTTCTACGAGTGGAAGCTGGCTGGTCTCTACGAAAGCTACCGCGATGGGACGAAAGGGCTTGCATCAACAAGCACCATCGATGCCATCTACTTTGGCAACGACCGGGCCAATGTCTATCTGCGCATTGACACAACAGTCTCCCCATGTTCAAGGGAATTCACGCACCTCGCCCTTAACATAGAATTTGAGGAGCCTATCCATAAGGTGATAAAGCTTCGAGCACAAAAGCCTTGCACGCCAGCTGATCCTAAGCTCGAGGTTACCTCAAAGGAGCCAACTGAGGCAGAGGCGGTAGCTCTCGAGGTCATCGAGATGAGAATTCCTCTGGTAGATCTCAAGGCGGGTCCAGACACCCTCGTAGCCTTGCGCATATCCGTTGAGAAGCAGGGCAAGGTGATCGAGCGTCGTCCAATCGATGATCTCATTACGTTCTCGATTCCTGGCCCAGAGCAAGAGGCTGAAACCTGGAGCACGCTCTAAGAAAGTATAACTCGAGGTTGTCTGCGTAACCCATTGGAACAATATCAATTAGTGGCCTTCTCGAATGTCTTTTCCTACGGCGGCTGGTAGCGTGTTAGCGATTTTGTGGAGCAATGTCGCATAATAAACATTATGTAAACTTGGCTAAGCTAAGCACGTGAGGGGAGCAGATTGTCGATCCTCCTCACTTTGACCCCAGAAGCTCCTCATAAATGGTTTCAAGCTCCTTTAGTATGCTTGGCGGTGAGTAGCGCTCTACAGCTTTGGCTCTCGCCGAGGCTCCCAGTTTTTGTCTTAAAGGGGGATCATCCGAGAGCCTGATTACGGCGTCTGCAAGCGATGCCACATCATGTGGGGGGACAAGGATGCCATCCTGGTCGGGCCTGAGTGTATCGGGAATGCCTCCAACTGCCGTTGCCACAATAGGTTTTGCAGCCATCATGGCTTCGATGAGACTAAGGGGAAGTCCCTCGCGCCGGGAGGTTATGAGATAGATGTCCATGGCAGCCATAAGCTCAGGCACATCATGGCGGCTTCCGAGGAAGGTTACTATGCCCTCGAGGCCAAGCGCAAAGGCTAGATTCTCGAGTTCGGCTCGCAGAGGTCCATCCCCAACTATGAGGAAATGGATGTCATGACGTTTGTGGCTTACCTGGCGTGCTACTTCAAGCAAGAGGTCAAAGCCTTTGGCTTCCACCAGCCTGCCAACGCTTCCTACAATGAGGAAATCTTCGAGGCCGAGTTCGTTGCGTTTGCTTGTGCGTGAAGCTTCGCTCCTTCTAAAGATTTCGGGGTCAACTGCATTATAAACGAGCCTGAGCTTCGATGGCGGTGTACCTTCGAGTTTCATGCGGAGGTTGACGATGTCGCTAGAGACGGCGATTCTGAGATCGGTTCCGTGGATTGCTAGCCTTTCGAAGGCTCTATGGTACCACTTTTTCCAGAGGGTTTTACCATGTTCATGGGTTATAACAACAGGGGTTCTTGCAAGCCATGCAGCCAGTCTTCCAACAAAACCTGACTCAAAAAGATGGGTGTGAATTACGCGCACTTTTCTCTTACGCAGGAGCCAGGCAAGACGCAGCACGGTCGGAATCAATTTCCTTTGTCTGTAACCAAGTTCGAAGATAGGTATGCCATGGCTTTCGATCTCATCAGCCAGCTCCCCCCTTCTGAAAAGACAGGCTATTCCATAAGCGAACCTGCTCTTAGCCATGTAGCGGGTGAGATAGTAAAGATTGCGCTCAGCTCCACCAGGTGACAATAAGCCAATTACATGAAGCACATCGATCCTTTTCAAGTGTGTCATGATATCAGCTCAGGAGACAACGAAGCTTATGAGTTTATCCTTTACATAGAAGGATTTCTTTATAGCTTTGCCCTCGAGCCATTTCTTAACGGCTGGGTCCTGTTTGGCAAGATGTGCGATCTCTTCTTGATCTGAGTCTGCTGGCACAACTATCGTAGCACGCACTTTACCGTTTATCTGGACAACGATATTGAGTGTGGCTGCCTGAAGCATGTCTTCGTCCCAGTCCGGAAAGCTGCTCAGGAATACGCTCTCTTTGTGTCCGAGGGCCTGCCACATCTCCTCGCAAATGTGGGGAGCCATTGGTGCAAGCATATGGATTGCCTTCTCAGCTGCATCCCTTAAGACACCGAGTGTTTGAGGACGTGGAGGATTTGTCACCTCAGGCCAAACCCTATACATCTCATTAACCAGCTCCATTATGGCACTTATAGCAGTGTTGAAGTGGAACCTCTTTGCAACATCTTCCTTGACCTTCTTAATCATCCAGTGGGTCTTACGAAGCAGTGCCATCTCATCATCATTGAGATCCTCGGGAACGATATGTGAGGTTGACTTTACTGAAGCAATTCTTTCAACCATACGCCAGATTCGATTTAGGAAACGGTATGCTCCCTCGATTCCTCTGTTGACCCATTCGACGTCCTTCTCAGGCGGACCCATAAAAAGTGTGGATATTCGAACAGTATCGGTTCCGAAGTTGGCTATGAGGTCATCAGCAGAGACAACATTGCCCTTGCTCTTTGACATCTTTGCTCCATCCTTGCAAATCATTCCCTGGGTGAAAAGCACGGGTAGAGGTTCACGGTAGGGTATGAGATCCATGTCAGCCAGGACTTTCCCAACAAATCTCGCATAGAGCAGGTGAGCAATTGCATGCTCGATACCGCCGATGTACATATCAACAGGTAACCACTCTCTAACCTCCTCCCTTCCGAATGGCTTCTCACTGTCATGAGGATTGAGGTAGCGAAGGTAGTACCAGGTGGAATCCACAAAAGTGTCCATTGTATCTGTTTCCCTTCGAGCAGATCCTCGGCACCTGGGACAGGTTGTCTCCACAAATTCCTTCATGTAGACTAAGGGTGATTCACCCGTCGGCTTGAATTTCTCTACATCAGGCAGAATAACAGGAAGGCTATCCTTCTCAACTGCAAGTGCTCCGCATTTTTCGCAGTAGACTATAGGGATGGGGGTTCCCCAATAGCGCTGACGTGATATGAGCCAATCTCTCAGGCGATAGCGTATAGTCCTTTTGCCCAGACCCTTGGCTTCGAGATAGTCGGCGATGCGTTCCATGGCTTCTCTGTTGGGCAGACCATCAAAATCGCCAGAATTTACCTGGAAGCCATCTCCTTCATAAGCACGCTCAAGGTGGGAGCCTTCACGGAGCTTGCCATCAGGAGAAATGACTATCCTTATTGGGAGCCCATATTTCTTGGCAAACTCAAAGTCACGCTGGTCATGGGCGGGAACAGCCATGATGGCACCTGTTCCATATTCACCGACGACATAGTCAGCAATCCAGAGTGGAATCTTTTCATCGTTTATAGGATTGATGAGATATTTACCTGTGAAGATTCCCTCTTTCTCAGTCTCATCGGGTTTTCGTTGGATGGTTCTTGCGCTTATCTTATTTGCAAACTCTAAGGCCTGGGCTTTGAGGGGGCTACCTTTGAGTATGTCTTCGAGTTCCGGGTGATCAGCGGATATGACCGCATAGGTTGCACCAAAAAGGGTATCAACACGGGTTGTGAAGCATGGCAGAGTTCTGCCATCGTCAAGCTTGAAGAAGATGTCCACCCCTTCGCTCCTACCTATCCAGTTGCGCTGCATTGTCTTGACCCTTTCAGGCCAGTCCTCAAGCCTGTCAATGTCATTGAGAAGCTCCTCTGCATAGGCGGTTATTTTAAAGAACCACTGCTCGAGTCTTTTTGTGGTAACAGGTGTATCGCATCGCTCGCAACAGCCACCTACAACCTGCTCGTTTGCCAGGACAGTTGCGCACTTCGGACACCAGTTGACCGTAGCCATTTTCCTGTAGGCAAGCCCGCGCTCATACATCCAGACAAAAAGCATCTGCGTCCACTGGTAATAATCTGGATCGCATGTCTTTATTTCGCGTTTCCAATCGAAGCCAATTCCCCATGCCTTTAGCTGCTGGCGCATGCGATCGATGTTGGCTTCTGTCCATTGACGGGGATTTATGTTGCGTTCTATTGCTGCATTCTCAGCTGGGAGTCCGAAGGCATCCCATCCAATCGGGAAAAGCACTCTGTAACCTTCCTTGGTCTTCCAGCGCATAAGGCAATCCCCGAGGATGTAGTTGCGGCCATGTCCAATGTGGAGATCTCCTGAAGGGTAAGGGAACATGACGAGGCAATAGTACTTGGGACGCTCAGTTCGCCTAGTGGGCTCGAAAATCTCATACGCATCCCAGTACTTCCGCCACTTGCCTTCGATGTTCTTGAAATCATATTCTCTCATCTCAAGCCACTCTCCCCGCAGATTTCATTGCTGAATTGGAATCAATCTACAAGCTCATTCACTGACTGTCAAGGTGACTGTTGGAGGCTTTGCAGGTAGGTATAGACCGCCATCGCAGCCAATGCACCATCACCAGCAGCGGTAACGACCTGCCTTAGCTCTTTAGCACGCACATCACCAGCAGCAAAAACACCTTCCACCGAAGTTTCAAGATTTGATTTTGTCACTACGAATCCTTCCGGTGTCTTCTCGAATTCATCACCAAGACACGCAACGCTCGGTGAATAGCCCACATAGATGAAGACACCATCGGCAGAAATTGTCTCAACTACACCTGTTGCCTTATCCTCCACCCTAACACCGGTAACCTTATCTTCGCCCTCGATTGAGAGGATACGCTTGTTAAGGTGCAGGATGATCTTGGGATTTCTCCGTATCTCATCCTGAAGCACCTTAGCACCCCTCAGCTGATCTCTTCTGTGAATAATGTGAACAGTCGAGGCAAGACCTGCAAGATAGATTGCCTCCTGCAAGGCAGAATCCCCTCCCCCTATCACCGTGGTCACCTTGTCCTTGTAAAGAGGACCATCGCAGGTGGCACAGTAAGAAACACCCTTACCGATATATTCCTCCTCACCGGGTACGCCTATCTTCTTGGGCGTTGACCCTGTTGCAACTATTGCAGCAAGCGCAAGGTGCTTGCCACGATCTGTCTCGATAAGGATCTGTCTCCCATTCTTTGCTATCTTCTTGACATCTTCAGTGAGAATGGTGGCACCAAATCTCTCAGCTTGCTGGCGCATCCTATCGCCAAGTTCCATTCCCGATATGCCTTGAGGGAAGCCGGGGAAATTATCGATCCTATCGGTGATATTTACCAAGCCCCCGGCAAGGGCTTTTTCAAATACTAAAGTCTCGAGGCCACTTCTGGCTGCATAAATTCCAGCTGTCAGTCCAGCTGGACCAGCACCGACAATGACGACTTCTTTTAGTTGCATTTTTACCATCCCTCTATTGTGCGTGATACTATGTCCCTGGCAAGTGTCGCTATTGCTGCCTTAAGAGCTTCTTCCTCGCCCTCTAAGGGGTCCGTCTCACTGTAGGATTCCCAGGCTCTGAGATTGTCATCCCTCCAAAGAATCTTACCCTTTCGCAGATCCTCAAACTCTACGGCTATAGCTATTTCGATTTTGAATTCATTCACACTTTGCGCTCGATCAAATGTCAAGGGTCCTTTCTCATAGTGAGTAATCACTCCACGTAGCATAGCATCAGCTTCAGCCTGAGATACAACCAGCAATCTATTGTCGTCTGTGAAAGCCTCTATCACAGCCGTCGTAAGATCCTGTTCTATACCGTACTTCGTGGTATGGTTCTCGAAGGGTGGTACATAGATTTTTCTGATGTGCCCAGGGAGAAGTTTTCCAGCCGAGTAGCCGCAGGTCAGGGAAAGCAAGCAAAGAGAGAGGACTGCCCTAAGTGCTTTCCCTTGAACCAATTTCCAATCCCAATCCTTTTATCTTATAGCGCAGCTTATCCCGCGATATTCGCAGCAGTCTTGCTGCTTGGCTCTGATTGTAATTGGCCCTGGCGAGAGCTGCCAGTATGAGCTCTTTTTCAATATCACATATGGTGCTATCGAAATCAATACCATTTTCTGGTAGGCCAATGGCGATTATGTCATCAATCGACCTCAATGATTGGCTAAGGCGTCCGGATCCAAGCTCCCCTAGAGCAAGGTGCTCACGCCTTATCACGCTGTCATCAAAAAGCAAGACAGCCCTTTCCATGACGTTCTTGAGTTCCCTCACATTGCCAGGCCATCTATACTCCTGCATTGCCTTGAGGGCTTCGGGTGATATTTCCCTAAAGTTCTTTGAGAAGGCAGAATTGAATTGGTTGAGGAAGTGTTTGGCGAGGAGCTCTATATCCTCAGTGCGCTCACGCAGTGGTGGCACCCGGAGAGGTACAACCTTCAATCTGTAGTAGAGGTCTTCTCTGAATCTCCCAGCCCTTACCGCTTCAGGAAGGTCGCGATTGGTAGCTGAGATTACGCGCAGATCAACCTTGATGTCATGGGTCCCTCCCACACGCTTGAAAGTTCTCCTTTCTATGACTCGCAGGAGTTTTACTTGAATGGTGAGGCTCATCTCACCCACTTCATCAAGAAAGATGGTGCCACCATCCGCCAGTTCAAAAAGACCTCGCTTCTGAGTTTTAGCGTCGGTGAATGCTCCCCTCTCGTGGCCGAAAAGTTCGCTTTCGAGAAGGTGTTCAGGAAGGGATGCGCAGTTTATCTCCATGAAAGGCTCGTTCCTTCGTGAGCTCAGCCGATGGATCATGTTGGCAATCAGTTCCTTGCCTGTTCCGCTTTCACCTTCGATGAGCACAGTGGTTGTATTACTTCTTGCAAGATTCTCAACGATCTTCATGAGATCCTGCATCGATTTGCTCACACCGACAACAAAATCAAAATCGAAGCGCAGAAGCTCCTTGCGTCTCCAGTGAGCTATCTCAAGCCACAGCTTCTTACTTTCCAGTCCACGATTGACGCTGAGGATGAGATGTTCGATGTCGATGGGCTTCGTTAGATAGTCGAAGGCTCCCTTCTTCATAGCCTTGACCGCAGAGGATATCTCGCCGTAGGCTGTTATCATTATTACAATGGTGTCCTTGCTCTTAGCACGGATGTTATCAAGCACGTCCATGCCACTTATTCCGGGCAGCTTGAGATCGAGAATGACCAGATCAATTGGTTGCCTTTCGAATAGCTCCACAGCCTCTTCACCTGAAGCTGCCACGCTGACCTCGTGTCCCTCGTCCTCAAGTGCCCTGGCAAGGAAATGCCTGATGGAATCCTGATCATCAACTATGAGAAGCCTTGCCATTCTAGTCTTCTCCTATGGGAAGCCTTATGAGAAAACATGCGCCGCCATCGTCCGGATGCTCTATTACAATATCTCCACCGTGTTGTTCGATGATGCGCTTGCTTATGCATAGTCCAAGTCCTGTACCACCAGGCTTGGTACTGTAGAAAGGTTCAAAAATCTTTACCTCATCCTCTCTGGCGACTCCAGGCCCGTGGTCTCTGATCCTAATCTCAATCCATTTTGGGCTTTGCTCAAGAGTCACCTTGATTTGAGCTTTTTCAGGTGAAACCTCTATGGCATTTTTCAAGAGATTTATTATGACCTGCTGGAGCCTGTCAGCATCGGCTCTTATCTCGGGTACCTCCTTGAAATCCTGGACTATGCTTAGATGCTTACGCAGGATGGGCTCGCCAAGGCTAAGGAGACTTCGCGTGACGATCTCATCAACTTTGACCATTGTGAGGTTGAGCTCGGGTGGGCGGGCTATGCGATAGAGGTCATCCACTATGCGATTGAGTCGATTTATCTCAGCCAATATGAATTCGACAGTATCGCCTTCTGGCATTCCTGGTCCGAGCTTGCGTGCAAGGTATTGAACGCCAGCTGCAATTCCAGTAAGCGGGTTTTTGATTTCATGGGCGATGCTAGACATGAATCTCATCAGTGCTGACGATGAAGATGCCCCGTGTGAGCAACTCTCGACGGTTTTTTCGAGAACAAGCATGTACTCGTCTCGCTCAGTCAAGGGATAAGCCCTGGCAACCACGTTAGGTGCCTGCTCACACCTGATTTCAGAAGCCTTCTCCTGTGGAGGCTTTGATAGAATGGCTTGATGGAGTCCTGACAATAGATGTGGTGGTGTTTCCTCCCTCAGCCATCCCGTTTTGGAAGAAAAGAGGCCATCGGGCGATGCTATGCATGTTGCCCTTCCGCATCTAGCCAGTTCCTCAAGGAGATAGGCTTCTATCTCTGAATGCTCCCCCATTGCGCCTTCGACAATCTTCAGGGCGACCAGGCACCCACAGAGGACAGCTCTTGCCTCAAGGTTGCTCGGTTCAAGTTGGTTTGAAGTTGCGAGGAGAAAGTATTTGCTCAACTCGAGCTCAATCTCTGGCACCGCGGTCCCTGCGAGCTTAGCCAAAGGTAAGAAACTGAAATTGACATTGACGTCCATGGGAACAAAGTCACACCAGTCTGCCTCAACAGGAAATATCTCTCCCGTCGTGAATATGTTTCCTCTTCCCCTTGCGATACTCCCCTTCTCGATGAGCTCAACAAGAGGACCAGGGCTTTCGGGTGAAGGTAAGGTGAAATTGCAGACATGATCGCTTGACGCACAAGCGAGATTTGCATAGATGACATCCACGGACCTATCTATGAGAGTGAGAACCTCAATATCAAGCGATTGGGACAGATGCTTGAGAAATGAGTTTATGTCTCGATGGGGGTGCTTGAAGATGGCGTCAAGCTTTAAGGAATTCTCAGAGAATATGTGCCTTTCTCGGGCTTTACCCAGTCTTATTCCCGGCAACGTGAGCATATATACCTCATCGAGGATTTCCTTCTTCTATTTTTCGGCTTTTGAGGCTTAGGGCTTTAGAGGGCTATCTTTTGGAGGACGCGAGACGATCGCGGAACCACGCAACCGTCTTCTGGAGGCCATCCTCGAAGCTCACCCTGGGATTGTAACCCAGGATCTCGGCAGCATATGTTATGTCGCCTTGAGAGTGGAGAACATCACCCGGCCTTGGATCCGTGTAAATGGGTTCAAGTCTTGTCTCCGTGAGATCCCAGAGCTTCCGAATGAGATCATTGAGGGTGTATCTTGTCCCGCAGGCAACATTTATGACTTTGCCTGGAGCAAGAGGTGATGTGATGGCTGCAAGATTGGCTTCTATCGCATTGTCAATATATGTGAAATCTCTCGATTGATTGCCATCACCATAGACAATTGGTTTCTCCCCCCTAAGAAGGCGCGTAATGAAAATTGGAATAACAGCCGCATATTGAGAGTGAGGATCCTGATAAGGGCCGAAAATGTTGAAGTATCTCAGGCTAACGGTTTCGAGCCCGAAGACATCGTTGAAAACCTTGCAGTACATCTCACCAACAAGCTTTGAGACACCATAGGGTGACATAGGGTCAGGTTTCATGTCCTCCCTTTTGGGCAGAGTCGGGCTGTTGCCATATGCTGAAGATGAGGCGGCATAGACGAAGCGTTTGACACCAGCATCACGGGCAGCTACAAGGCAATTCAGCGTACCATCGACATTGACCGCATTTGACCTTATGGGATCCTCAACTGACCTTACAACTGAGACAACCGCTGCGTGATGCAAGACGTAGTGACATCCCTTGGTTGCGTCTCTAACCGTCTGCATGCTGCATATGTCACCTTCTATGATTTTCACCCTCGATTGCAAGTCTTCCAAATTCTCCCGTTTGCCTGTGGAAAAATCATCGAGAATTACAACCTCCTCACCCATCGAGACAAGTTTTCTTGCAAGATTTGAGCCTATGAAACCTGCACCGCCCGTGATGAGAAATTTCGCCATGTTCTCTTATATTCTCCTTATCTTTGTTAGGCAATAGCCTCTTAGAGCATTTCGCGTGTCGACAATACGTTTGGCATGTTTAACGATCATGTCATAGTCGAAGGTGCTATGATCGGTGACGATCACAACACAATCAAAGCTCCTTATGACACGCGGATTGAGGCGAACGCGCCTCATCCTTTCACCATCTACTTCTATGTTGGGAACATGTGGGTCGGCGTAGCTTACCTTTGCACCTTTCTTAAGCAGAATGCGCATTATGTCTATGGCTGGAGATTCGCGTGTATCACTCACATCGCGCTTGTATGCAGCGCCCAGTATTAGCACTTTCGATGCCTTCATGCTCTTACGGTCATCGTTGAGACTATCGTTTATCTTGGAAACAACATAGTCGGGCATGCTCGAGTTGATCTGACCAGCGAGTTCGATGAAGCGCGGCTCGAAACCAGCCATCTTGGCTTTCCAAGACAGATAGAAAGGATCGATTGGTATGCAGTGCCCTCCTAGTCCAGGACCAGGATAGTGTTTTAGGAAACCAAAGGGTTTTGTTGCAGCCGCCTCAATCACTTCCCAGACATCAATGTTCATTTTGTCACACATCAAGCACATCTCGTTGACAAGGCCGATGTTAACACTCCGAAATGTATTTTCGAGAAGCTTTACCATCTCAGCGACTGTGCTCGATGATACAGGAACAACGCTGGCTATGCATGTCTTATAAAGCTCGCATGCAATTCTGGTACATTGCTTGGTTACACCCCCCACAACCTTAGGAATTGTCGCAGTTGTGTAACGCCTGTTGCCAGGGTCCACCCTTTCAGGTGAGAATGCCAGGAAGAAATCCTTTCCTACCTGGAGCCCTCCTTGCTTAAGGCGTGGCAATATGACCTCTTCGGTTGTCCCAGGATAGGTTGTGCTTTCGAGGATAACAAGATGTCCCCTTCTAAGATGGGTCTTTATATGTTCGACGGCGTCGATGATAAAGGAGATATCAGGGTCCTTGGTCTTCCTCAAAGGTGTCGGTACACAGATATCTATCACATCACATTCCTTAAGAATCCCATAATCCGTTGTCGCTGAAATCCTGCCTTCCTTGACGAGGTCTCTCAGAAGATCTGAGGGAACGTCCTGGACATAGGAGATCCCCCTGTTTATGGATCTTACCTTCCTGGGATCAACGTCGATGCCATATACCTTGAGACCGGCCTTTGCCATCTCAACCGCAAGTGGCAAGCCAACGTAGCCAAGACCAATCACACCAAGCTTTGCCTGGCGCTTTCTGATCTTCCCCTTCAATTCTTCGAATACGGTTTTCTTTCGCCGCTTAGCCATACCTGATTCCTTCCATGCCTTTTCGCCCTGTAAAGTGCCTTATCGGCACTGTTTATCAGCTTCTGAACAGCTTTGCCATCCTCAGGATAGGTTGCTATCCCCATGCTTGCTGTTATCTTACCTGTGAGACTTTCTCCGGGGAACCTGTGTCTTTCAATCGCTTGCCTTATGCGCTCAGCTGCTAAAGCAGCGCCCATTTTGGTTGTTCTCGGTAGGATAGCTACGAATTCGTCACCTCCGTATTTGCACAGCATGTCAATCTTTCGCAGGCATTGACTTACCACCTTTGCGAGCTGCTTGATCACCCCGCTGCCTTTGAGATGGCCATGGACGTCGTTGTATTCTTTAAGCCCATCGACATCAATCATTATGAGTGAGAAGTTGTCGTTGAACCTCTCAGATCTTCCGATCTCTTTTCGGATGGCATCTATGAGAAAGCGATAATTGTAGGCACCGGTTAGACCGTCGGTTATCGAGAGTGTCTGCGTCCTTTCATATTCTCTTGCAGTCTTGAGCGCAACCCCCGTTTCCCTCGCCAATACTTTGAAAAGCCTCAGACGTTCCCTAGGTATGGTTTCTCCTGAAAGGATGACACAGATCATGCCCAGGCTTGTATGGTCGGTCCTCAGCTTGGCTGCTGCAACAGGTTGTGATGAAGGGTATGTCCTCAGCCAGGTAAGCTTTCTGAGGTTCACCACCTTTCCGAGCGTTGTGAGAGATGTCCTGCGACTTCCAGATCCGGTCTTAACTGCACTTGCATCTACTTCAACTGCCTTGACTACCTGCCTCCCACCCCGACTCGGCTGTCCATAGCATATGAGAGCCTTGACACCTGCCTTCTCCATGACGATAAAAGCCGCCTCGCCTGAGAGGACCTCGCGGGAGCACATGAGAAGGGGTGAGACAATTCGCGTCATGGAAGCTCCTGTCGTAATCAAGCCTGTAACCTCTATAAATGTGGAAAAGACAAGATCGAGAATCTCCGACAGGGATTTTTCAATTTGTGTGGATTTTGCCATAGATGACGCCTTTATCCACTATCTCTCAGAGCAGCGAGAATCGTCTTGATACCTCTGTAGGTAAGCCAAGACGTTGCCAGTACGATTGCTAGCGGGAAATAGTAAACTCTCCGAATGGGAATACCCATCTTGGTCATTACGGAATTGAACTTGAACATCAAAACGATCATGAGGGCTGCAACTGCAAGCAGGATAGCCCCACGGATTGTATCAGCGATGCACCTTGATTTCAAGTAACCCTCCATGGTGCCCCCGGCAAGACTCGAACTTGCGGCACACGGTTTAGGAAACCGTTGCTCTATCCTAACTGAGCTACGGGGGCACCTATTCATAATTTATGACAGAAAAGACATCATATTTGTCAAGAAGATTTCTGCCGTTGAGGCCTCTAAGCTCGATGAGGAAGGCACAGCTTATAACTTCACCTCCCAATTTTTCAACAAGGTCAACAGCCGCTCTTGCTGTACCACCTGTGGCAAGCAGATCATCAACAACGAGTACCTTCTCACCAGGCTGAATTCCATCTCTATGGACCTCGACAGTATCGGTTCCGTATTCAAGCTCATAGGTCTGCTTCTCAGTGGGAGCTGGCAGCTTGCCAGGTTTCCTCACGGGCACAAGGCCACAGCCAAGCCTATATGCTATAGCCCCACCGAGCAGGAATCCTCGTGCTTCAATACACACCACCTTATCAATATCGGCATTTTCATAACGTGAGGCAATGACTTCTATGGCTTTTCTGAAGCCATCGCCATCCTTAAGCAGCGTGGTAATATCGCGAAACAGTATGCCCTTTTTGGGAAAATCTGGGATGCTGCGAACAAGATTAGCAAGTTCTTGCACTCGCTTTCCTCCTTTCTGCTCTCCTTCAGAAGGCATAGTCGAAGCTCCTGAACTCGTTTTTGGGTTCTTCCCATTTCACATCAACGCGCTCAACATGGGCATAGCGAGGACCTATCTTGAGTTCCTCGATCAAAGCCCCAATGAGTGACCTATCTCCTTCAGCGACAACCTCAACACTTCCATCAGGTATGTTACGAACATAGCCCCCAAGCCCCAGGGATGTGGCTACATTACGCACAAAGTAGCGATAACCCACACCCTGGACAACTCCCCAAACTCTTATCCTTGCTCTTGCCCTTTCACCCATTTTCCTCACGAAGCAAGTGCCTTATTGACGGCTTCTTCAGCATCGTTTGCAGTCACTATGCCCGGATCAACATCCCAGGATCGCAGACTCACGACACGCTTCCCCAGGGCAAGCCCAAAACTTATTTCAGAAAGTGTTCCGTAACGCCCTCCAACAGCTATAAGAGCGTCACATGTATGAGCAATAACGGCATTGCGCGCATGTCCCATATTGGTTGCAATTGCAATATCGATGTAAGGATTGGCATCTGAACGCGAGCTTCCAGGAAGGACACCAACGGTCAAACCTCCACTCGCCTTGGCTCCCTTTGCTGCTGCTTCCATGACCCCTCCCAATCCACCGCATACAAGCACACAACCCTTTGATGCAATCAGGCTTCCAACCTTCTCAGCCAGCTCGAGCACATCCTGTGATGCCTCAGATCCACCGATGACACCAATAAACCTGGTCATGTTAATTTCACCAGCGAAAAGTTGGGTCTCATAGGGAAAAACCATTTCCTTTCCCTCGGAAATTCTATCGGGCTTGCTTTTCAAAATCAAGTTTGAGGCAGAGGTGCTCTCTGAGTGTCGCTCGTATCTAAAGTCAGAGTGACAAAGAAATCACGCGCTATGCGTTCGATGGTGAAGGTCTCAATGTGACATTTTTCAAGAAGTTCCTTTATCTGGTCACGTGTGTAAAGATAAAGATCGCACCTTCGGCGGTATCTTATCTTACGTTGCCATGCTAGCAATCCACCTGAAGCCGGAAAGCTCAGGAAAGCTTTATGTGTTGTAAGATCCTTGATCCTTGCCACTACTGCACCAGGTTCGGCTACATAGTCCATAAATCCCATCGCTATTGAGTAGTCAAAGATTTCCTTAAATTCAAAAGTCATGAAGTCAGCACAAACGAACTCGCATACTTCAGCCACACCAGCCTGGGCTGCTCGCTTTCGAGCGAGTTCAATCATTGCAGGTGCAAAATCAATACCTAAAATGCGTCCAGCCCCTTTTATAGCTAAGGCAGTTGCATAGTGCCCAGGGCCACAGCCGATGTCGAGGATCTTTCTGCCTTCGACAGGGTGGCATCCCTCAAGCGTCTTGCGATATCTTATCATCATGCTTTGTCTAAAGAGCCTGTTTATCATCCTGTTCCAGAGGCTATTGCTCGTGCCGTAAATGGCGCTGAAGTCGTGAGCATAGGTGTCAAAGAAGGTAGATGTACGGGTTCTTGCCTTCATGCAACATTCTCCTCACACAATTCCACTTTGATAAAATCAATGAAGGTTGTGACTTCAAAGTCGTGCAGGATCTTTTGCAATTTAGGCTCTGTGGTTCTGAGATTGACATAGGATTTGAAGCGCCTTGCAAGGGACATCTGCATTCTTGGATGATCAGGGTCGACTTCCCTCGGGTGAACGTAGAAAACAACAGGACGTTTTTCACTCAAGACCTTGTGTGCCATCTTTCTTATCAACCCATAGGGGAAAAGTCGCAGGTAGCCACCGCCGAAAAGGCACAATGGTTTGCCAAGAATATCAACAACCGAGATAGGGATTTCATAGAAAACCCTTGGCATCTCGACAACCTTGTAAGGAGCTCTCTTTTCAACATTCATCCCACCATGCTGTCTTGATGCTGGGAAGAGCGAGGAATCATAGAGAAAACCGGCTTCAATGAGCTTCTCAAAGAACCAGGGTGTTGCTTCAGTCAAGGAGAAACCAGCACCACGGAATCCCCTCACAGGCTTACCAATTGTGTCCTCAAGTATCTTCTTGCTTCTCGTGATATCATCGAGGAACTCCGATGGGGTCATCCTATATGCAAGCTCATGGAGGTAGCCATGCGATGCGATCTCATGACCATAGGTGTCAGCCTCAATTACAAGATGGGGAAATCTCTCAGCTATCCATCCTAAGAAGAAGAAGGTTGCCTTGGTATTGCATTGGGCAAGTATTTCAAAGAGCTTCATCATGCCAATTTCAATCCTTGATGGCAAATGTTCCCAATCGCTAGGTTTGGGTGCTCCCGGAACGTCAAGAATGTGAAACCAGTCTTCAACGTCAATTGATAGGATGCATCTCATTTTGCACTACCCAGATGGTGATCTCTTACAGCTCTCCAGACATCATCAACACTGATATTCTCCATGCATACAGGATTTGTGCACTCAGGGGCATGGCCTCTATAGATTTCGACGCAAGGGCTGCAATTGGCACCCTGATATACGCTCGTATTGAGCCGACCGAATGGTGCATATCTCTTCGGTGACTCAGGGCCGAAAATACCTATTGTGGGTGTTCCCATGGCTGCAGCAATATGCATCGGACCTGTATCATTGCTGATGAAGATGCCACATTTTGAGATCAGATAAGCTGTTTGCTTGATTGAGAACAGACCAGCGACATTGTACACATTCCTCGCTCCACTCTTTTCAATGATTTGGCTACAGTATTCTGCCTCGTCTTGATTGCCTGTAAGGAAAATGGTAAATCCTTCAGCACTGAGTCTTTTGATGAGATCTGCAAATCTTGTGCTTGACCAACGCTTGAATGGAGCCCTTATTCCTGAACCAGCATGAATTCCTGCAAGATTAGATCCCTTAAGGTCGAGGCGGACGAGCCAGTCGTCCACTTTGTTGCGGTCTTCTTCAGCCAATCTTATGGAGACGAGCTCCTCAAGATCGGCACTGTCAACTCCGAGTGGCTCTAACAAGCGAAGATAGGATGTCACCATATGAGATTGGGGATCGAGGAAAACCGGATGTGTAAAGAGGTGCTTGCGTGGATTGCCATGATAGTAGAGGCCTATTCGCCTGGGGGTTCCTATGAGATAGCTAAGAATAGCAGTCGACTGGAAGTGCTGCTCGAAGTCGATTGTGCAATCCGGATTGAGATTTCTCAGACGTCGCAAGACATTGAAAAAACCGCGAATCCCACGCTCCTTACCAAAGATGTCATAGATAATCATTTCGTCAATTTGAGGTTGATCCTCCAATATCCCGCTTGAAAGAGGGGTGGTAAGCACGCAAATCTTTGAACGGGGCAAATGTGTGCGCAGCCTGTCGAGTGCAGTTAGCATGAGCACCGCATCTCCAATTCCCACAAGTTTTATGGCAAGTATACAGCGAGGTTGGAATGTAGTTTCGGTCTTCCCCCGCACTAAGCTTGTCAATCTGTCGAAAAGAGCAAGACTAGCTGTGAGACCTCTTCCGAGTGATCTGTCAAGGTTCCTGAGAATCTTTCGCATTGTTTCAAAACCTCAAAAGAGGCAATTCTTACAACAAGGATTCTAATCTAGTGTTGCGGGCTTCTCAAGGGCTACCAAGAAGGGGTCGGAGCACACAATTCTTGGCTCCGACCCCGGCATTAAGAGTCGGGGCGAGAGGATTTGAACCTCCGACCTCCTGGTCCCGAACCAGGCGCGCTTACCGGGCTGCGCTACGCCCCGCCAGATCCTAGTGCCCAATCGAAAAAGCTTATGGCGCCCTTTGCTGCAAAAGTAACTACCAAACCCGCAATAAGCACTCCAAGACCGATACAGATGGCTGCCCACTTAAGTTTTATTCCGAATACGAAAGCTGCAAGAGCTCCTGTCCATGCACCTGTTACGGGCAAGGGTATCGCTACGAAGAGTGTCAAACCGATTGCCTCGTACTTCTCTACTAGTTTACCACGTTTCCGTGTTCTCGCAAATAGCCACTCAAGAAATCTGTCAAAAACGGGAACCCTCCGCAAGAAGCGTGATACGGGATCGAGAAGTAGTAAGATAGGGATTACGGGCACAAAATTGCCTCCAACTGCCAGCAGATACATTTTAGCAAGGGGAATGTTTGGAGCGAACTTGATTGCCCAAGGGATAGCCCCTCTGAGCTCGAGGATTGGAAGCATAGCCATAAGGAATACGATAGCCTCCTTAGGCAGACTACTTATCCATGATATCTCATGCATCGTTCAATCTCGGTTTGAGATTCCATGCTCTTATCTTTTCAATCGACTTATAGTCGGTCAGATCCAGATGGAGTGGCGTGACCGATATCAATCCATTTTCGACAGCTTCGAAATCGGTATCTTCCCCGCTACACCAGATAGGGGGTTCACCGCCAATCCAGTAGTAATCCCTACCGCGCGGATCGGTCTTGCGTACAATGACATCGCGGTAAACACGTTTGCCCAGCTTGGTAACTTTGACACCCTTTATACGGTCGGGTGGCAATGATGGAACATTTACATTTAGCAATGTCCCTTGAGGAAGGCCATGCCTGAGAACCTCTCTTGCAATTACAACAGCAAACTCAGCAGCAGCCTCAAATCGACACTCCTTCCACGACGATACCGATATGGCAATTGACGGAAGCCCAAGTAGGGTGCCCTCAAAGGCGGCTGCAACAGTACCTGAATAGGTAATGTCATCGCCCAGATTGGGACCGTGATTGATCCCTGAGATGAGAAGATCGGGCTTTCGCTCAAACAGTCCTCGCATGGCTAGAAGTACGCAATCAGTTGGAGTACCGTCAACCGATATTGTGTGCTCATCTATTCGGCTTATCCTCAGAGGATCCGAAAGCGTAAGGGCATGGCTTGACCCACTTTGCTGGCGTTCTGGGGCAACCACTGTGACCTCACCAATCCGCGAAACAGCTTCCCTTAGAGATCTTAGTCCCTCGGCATTTATGCCATCGTCATTTGTCAAAAGAATTAGAGTTGGCTTTGAATCTTGTGACAAGATAGCGTATCCTCCAGAAGATGCTACAAAACATCAATCCTAAGAATAATAATGGTTGCTTGACGGGATGTATATAGCTTTTCTCACTGCTATAGATTGTCGAGATTGGAGCTGATTCGATACGGAAACCCCTCATTGCAGCCTTTATGAGAATCTCACTCTCTGCAGCATAGCCCTTCGAGGTGGTTTGGAGACTTCTCAGGACTTGAGTTGAGAGAAAGCGATAGCCAGATTGAGAATCGGGGATATGAGTTCCTGCAGCAAGTGAGACTAGCCACGAACTCAAGGTGTTTGTGATGATTCTGAGTAAGGGCATCTTCCCGGGTTCTCGCTTACGACTTCCTACAACGATGGAGGCACCTGTTGCAAGCCAGCGCCTAAGAAGGTTTGGAATCTCCTCAGGAAGGTGCTGACCATCGGCATCAAGCGTCACGACACCAGCGGCACCAGATCTTAGAGCATATTCGAAACCCGTCCTCAGGGCTTCCCCCTTGCCCTTGTTCTGTCCATGCACAATTACCTTTGCACCGGAGCTTCTGGCAACTTCCGCCGTTGCGTCCTTTGAGCCATCATCCACTACGACGACCTCAAGTTGAGAGCTCAGCGATCTTACGCGTTGGACAATCTCGCCAAGCGTATCCTGTGCATTGTAAGCAGGGATGATCACCTTTATGAAGCTGTAAGCCTCCTTTAGTGTCTTGGGTAATTCAGAGGACAGATGGTTCACCAAAGCCTATCCTTTCGAAGAAGTACCATTGCTCGGGATGCTCTGCTATCCGTTTCTCAAGGATTTTCACGAAGCGTTCGACGATTTTTTCTGGGGAGAGTCGTTGTTCGCTAGGCATATAGATCGGATCATCTATTTCAAGGTGATATCTACCTTCGTTATCCTTTATGCAGAATCCAGGTATCACAGGAATACCCTCTGAGATTGCAAGACCCGCGTAACCTGAAGGCACCCTGGTCGGTATCCCCAAAAGCTTCACCACCGTTCCCCTGCCTGTGAAATCTCTGTCGGCAACTATGCCTATGCATGAGGCGCGCGGAAGATTCCTTATTCTTTTGGCGGATTCCTTAACTGTGAGAACCTTAAGTCCCTTTTCTTCGCGATGTTGCCGAAATAGCAAGGCAATTCGCCTATCAGGATGGTCATATGCAACCACGTGAAGATCAAGACCCATCATTGCAAATGTTGCAGCACCAAGCTCCCAGTTGCCTAAATGTGCGGTGATGAGGAGAGCTCTTCGGCCAGCAAGTCGGGTCTTAAGGATCTTAAAGCTCTCAAGATCAACCAATTGAGCGATTCTTCTAAGATCCATCCTCGGCAGATAGAGAAATTCGGTCACAACCTCAGCAAAGTTGTGCATTATCCTTCTAGCAAGTCGTCTTGTTCTATCTCGATCGCAGACCCCGGTTGGTAAGAGATTGAGATTGTGGATCAATGCTTGACGCCTGTGAGGTGCAAAGACGTACCATATATCGGCTATTCTACGCGCAAGCCAATAGGATACCCTGAGCGGCAAAATACTAACCAAGGCCTTTGCAATGAGGTAACCGAGAAATAGCAACTGTCTTACTCCCTCCACCAATACACACGCGACCTGATCATCCTTTGAGAGCTCCTCGTGTTATGTCCTGGATAACATAACGCTGGAATACCATTGCCAGGGTAACGAGTGGAAGACTGGCGAGAGTTGAGGCAGCCATAATGTAGCCCCAGGGAATCTCGCCGTGAAGCCCCTGAAAAAGGGCTATGCCCACCGGTATAGTACGGGCACTGTGATCGGTGGTTAACATGAGGGCAAAGAGGAATTCGTTGAAAGCCGCTATGAATATGAGAAGAATAGCTGAGAAGAGCCCGGGAGCTGCGATGGGTAGCACAATTTTCCTGAAAACCAGTCCACGGCTTGCTCCATCAGCAATCGCTGCGTCGTCAAGATCATGGGGTATGCGTGAGATATAACTCAGGAGGATCCAGAATCCAAGTGGAACCGTCCAGGCGATGTAGGGCAGGATGAGTGCAGGATAGGTGTTTATGAGTCCTAGGGACCTCATGAGCTTGTAGAGGTAGCCTACGAGGCTTATCTGGGGGAAGGTGGAAAGTGCGAGAACACCGAGTGAGATAGGCATGCGACCACGAAAACGCAGCCTCGAGACAGCGTAAGCAGCACTTGCAGCGATCAGGGCGCAGGCAAGGGCAACTGTTGCGCTTACGATGAGACTGTTTCGTAGATGGTCGAGGAAGTGAAGTGAGCCTATAGTGATGATGTCGAGATAATTTCGGAATGTGACAACAAAGCTTTGGCTACCGAGGAAGTCAGGATACTTGCTGACGGATACAGCTATCATCCACATGAAGGGTGTGAGACAGAAGACAATCATAAAGGCAGTACCGACAGCGAGCAATATCTTCCTTACCCTGGCTTCGCTCATTTAAACACCTTGCCAAAACCGGTTGCCCGGAGATAGGAAATCGAAAGCACGAAAGCAAGCAAAAACACAACAACTGCTATTGCAGAGCCATAGCCGAAATCCCCTTCATTGAAATACTTGTAACCCAGAAGTGAAAGTGAGGTGGTAGAACCTCCAGGTCCGCCGTTTGTGAGCACATAGATGAGATCTAGAATTCGCACTGTATCAATGCTTCGAAAAATCAGTACGACAGCAAGTGCAGGCTTGAGAAGAGGCAAAGTTATCTTAAGAAAGCGTTGCGTGAGTCCAGCTCCATCCACCTTGGCATGTTCGTAGATCCCCTCTGGTATGGTCTGGAGGCCAGCAAGCAGTATGATTGCCACGAAAGGAGTTGTCTTCCAGACATCCGCCACAACAAGAGCCACAAAGGCACTTGCAGGGCTGCCAAGCCAGTTAATAGGCTGATCGGAAAGGCCAACAGCTTGGGTGACATAATTTGCAAGCCCATAGGAGTAATTGTAGATGAGCTCCCAGGTGCGTGCTGAGACTATTGTCGGAACAGCCCATGGCACGAGGATGGTTGCACGTATGAGATTTCTCATTGGAATCCGCTCGTTGAGAATCAGAGCAAAGCAAAGTCCGAGGACAACCTCGAGAGGGACACATACGCCTGTAAAGGCAGCAGTGAACTTCAGGGACTGCCAGAAATTCTCGTCCCTTATGAGTCTGGAGAAATTCCCAAGGCCAACGAATTTAGCGGGTAGATAGGTGACCTCCCTCAAGAAGCTGAGCCAGACAGTACCACCAACTGGTAGCAGGACAAAGGCACAAACTACTATCAACATAGGGGCTATGAAAATATAGGCTGTCCTGCCGTTGTACCCCCTTGCAGGCATAATTGCTGACTCTTACCTCTTGTACCTAGCGGCAATCTCCCGAGCTTCTGCCTGGGCTTCATCAAGTGCCTTCTCAGGTTCCATCATTCCTGAGAGAGCAGCATTGACCTTCTGTTGCAACATCTTTGAAAGCAAACTGTAGTAAGGTAAGGTGGGACGTGCAGTTGCTGACTCAAACACCTCGCGAAGTTTGACTAGATGCGGTGCTCGTTCCCTCACCTTTGGTGAATCATAGACATCACGCCGTGCTGGATTCCAGCCAAGATCTACTGCAAAATCAGTCTGAACCCTTCTTGAGACAACATACTTGAGGAATTCCCAAGCCTGCCTCTTTGCATCGCTGTTTCTTGAGATAGCGATATGCCAGCCACCAAGTGTCGCTGCGTGGTGTCCCCCCTCAAACTTCGGAAGGAGTGATATCCCTACCTTCCCTCTCACCTTAGAATCTGGACTCTGGTGCAAGCCCCAAGCATAAGGCCAGTTTCTTTCGAAGAGAGCGTTCCCGCTTTCGAAGAAGGACCGCACCTGTTCTTCCTTCATTTCGGTATAGGTATTGGGCGGTGAAATTCGATATTTGGCAAGAAGGTCTCTCATGAAGGTAAGAGCTTCTATGTTTGCCGGGCTATTGATTATGAGGCTCTCACCTCTTGCAACTATGCCACCGCCGTTTGACACGGCATATTCAAGAAAGTTGCAAATTAAGCCTTCATATTGGGCACCCTGCCAAACGAATCCCCAAAACTGAGGGTTGATCTTGCGCTGCTTCGCCTGAACCTCCATGGCTATTTTCGCAAGTTCATTCCAAGTTACAGGAGCTTCATTGTAGCCATATTCTGCCAGAAGGTCGGAGCGATAGTAGAGAAGCCCTGCGTCGACATATACCGGCAGGGCAATGAGATGGCCATCGTAGCGATCTGCAAGATCAATGACGCGTTCAAAGAAAGGTGATAGATCGAACCCTTCATTGTCTACATAGGAATCCAGTGGCTCTAGCCAACCTGAAGCAGCAAACTGTCCAATCCATACGATATCCATAAGGAAGGCATCAGGATCCTTCTCCCCCGCTCGCAGTGGTACAACCAGTCCCTGACGTCGCTGGTCGGTATCAGTAGGTTGGCGCAATATCGCTATGTCAATGCCTGTTGAGTCACTGAACTTCGAAGCAAGCGCTTCCCAGTAGTCAAGTTCAGCTGGGGCACCTCCAATCATGAAAGTAACCTTTTGAGAAGTTCTCGAGCAGACTGTGAAGATCGCTAGAGCTATCAAGATAAGAGCCTTCCTCTGCATGGTTTTCCTCCTCAAAATTTAGGTTTTGGAGTCCAGTCGATCTGATTCAATAATGAAGGTTCTGCGAGAAGGATTCAACCCCTACTTTAACCATATCTCGTAGGTTTCGACGACAAGAATCCTTGTTGCAAGAAGAATAGCTGCGACGATAAAGAGCCTTCTCAGCCATGGGCTACCATGTCGCAATGCAAGCTTGGCACCGATAAATGCCCCAGTTGAATACGTTGCTGCAAGCACAAGCGCCAGGCGATAATCTATCAAGCCATAGCTTCCAAGGAGCACCGATGTTGCTGCCGTCGAGAACATGCTCATGAGGCGAGTGGCAGCTGCGCCTTCGAGGAATGGAAATCCCAGGAAGAGCACGAAACTGTATGTCAGGAGCGTAGCATAGCCACCAGTAAAAACACCGCCATATATTGAAAGGGGAAGAAAAACGATAAGAGAGGACGCAAGACGTGCACGACTGAGGTTGCCTTGTCTCATTACCAACCCCATCGAAGGTTTGGTGAGGAGCAGAAGTGCAATGACAACGGTTGCAATTGCTATGAGTATTTTGAGCCCCTGAGCAGGGGTTCTCACGACAAGAATGGCACCTATCACGGATCCTATAACCACGGGGATGCTATGTGCATAGATCCACTTCTTGTGAGGTAAGGTGGTGCCTCTCAGCAGGATTATGCCTCCGACAATGCTTAGAAGAAGCGTGGCAAACTTGTTAGACGCAATGGCAACTTTGGTTTCCACGCCTAAGCCTATGAGCAGAGGAACCATTATGAGAGCAGTTCCACCAAGAGTTACGGAGAAGATGGCTACCACAAAGCCCGTTGCTCCTGCCAGCACAAGGGTGTTAGCATCCAATTGTGGCTCCTTCCTCAGGCTTGCTATTAAATCAGGTATGAGTCAAAAGATCAAGCCAGGATCCATGGGCACGGCAACGAGTCTGGGGCAGTGGGTGAAAAGTGAGATGGTATCAAGCTCAGTGCTTTCAGGTTCAGGATTCAAATACAGCTAGCTCCTCACCAGCTAAAGTCCACTTTAGATCATTCCCCGCATCCCCGCGAGTTTGGAAATCTCCTCGATGAGCCTCAGGGGAAAGCACCCCCGATCGCTTAAGACCGGCTTGATCGAAAGGCGACAAATGTGATAAACTACGAAGGCGGGTTTGTAGACGACAAGGAGCGTTAGCACTGCGAAATCCTCGGGACACAAAGACGCCGTCTGACGCAAGCCTGGCAGAGCTTTACCTCTCAGGGAACCAAGAAGCCATCAGATTGATTGGAAGCTGGATGCACAGGGTTGTAAATCTCAAATTCTACAATCTCTCGCATGAGGCAAGTGATATAGTGCAGGAAGTGCACTTTAGGTTATTCCACAATCTCAAGTCCAAGCGGTTTGAGGGTCGATCGAGCCTCAAGTGGTATGTTCAGCGCATGACTATGAAGGTCTGCTGCGACATCCTAAGAAAAACACGTCCAGTTATTGCCCTCGGTAATCTTGATGACCCTCCGCAACTTCAAGCATCTGGCAGTGATCCGCTTGATGACGTAGTTTCGAATGAAAAAGCAGAAGCCTACGCGTGGATTCTTAAGAATCTTTCGGACCGAAGCCGTCAGGTTATTCTTTTGCGGCTGAGAGGCCTTAAATACACTACAATTGCCCATATATTTGGTGTTCCTGAGGGGACTGTTAAATCCCGACTCTCAAGAGCAATTGATGAAGCTCAGGAGTTGCTTGAGAAATGGAAAATGAGGGAACGATCTCCTTGTTCTAGCGACACTAATAAGGGGACGCCGGGATAGGGGGTGACCGTGTGACTTCACGGCATGAGTGCGAAAAGGTCAGGCATTTGCTTGATGCTTTTGTCGTCGAAGATCTCGCCCAAGATCAATGTGAAATTGTGCAAACACATCTCAAGCATTGCGAGGCCTGCTCCAGGCGTGTCTTCTTGTTGCGAGGACTTGCTTCGGCCATTCACGAACTGGACAGAAAAGATGAGGCACAACACATTGCGAGTGATCTGATTGTTGATATAGCTCTTGAACCTGCCTCCGTCCCGCCTGCTAAGAGAAGTCAAGCTCTTGAGCACATAGCCACTTGTACGAGGTGCAGGGATGAGTACAGACTGGCTCAGAAGGCAGGGCATGAGCTAGGGCTTATTTGCCCGGGTGAAACCCCCTCCACCTGGTTTGAGAAATTCCATAATGCTGTTGAGAAGATTCTCGGGCGTGGGCCTATCCCAGTGGTAACAGCTGGTCTTGCTGCTCTCGCCCTCTTGCTTCTTTTCCTGCTTTCTGGCCACGAAGGCATGAAGACGCGAGGGCTTCCTCACCCGGTCACGGTTGCCCCACATGGCAAAACTGCTACAGCCGAATACAAGGTGCACCATCTGGGTGATTGGTTTGTTCTCCTTAAGCAGTCGGAAAGAGAGGCTAAGGCAGGTGACACGACCTTTGCTCGTGTCCTTCTGGATTCAGCGTGGATTCTGGCTTTTAGAGATTTCGGTGCTCCCGAGTCTTCGCTTTCATTGCCTCTTCTGTATCGGTGGCCGCTTCAGTTCATCGATCCCAGCGATTATGGACGAGCTGAATCCTTGTTCGTCTATACTGTTCGTATAAGATCGGCCCTGCTGGGTAGTGATAGTCCTCAACTTGCTATCCACTGGGAAGTCCTTGGGAGACTCTACGACTTACAATTGAGACACCGCGAAAGTGTGGAATTCTACAAACGTGCGGTTGCCTTAAGCGAAAAAGCTCCATTGGATTCAGCTCGCATTGCCTTTGTTCGCAGACTCGCAGGTTGTTTGCACCATCTTGGGCGCTATAGCGAATCTCAAGAAGTTCTCCTTACCGCAGCTGCTCTTTCCGAGAAATTCTATCGAAGACATATCACTGAATCCGCTTCGGCAGCCTATATACTTGCCATGGTGTATGACAATCTTGGACATAATTCCTTTGATTTGGGAAGATACGGTGAGGCTGAAGGCTACTACCATGAAGCACTTGAGATAAGAAAACGCGCCAAGGAGTTGGTACCACCTCAGGACTTGGGTGCATCCATAAGCTATTTCGGGCGCATCTATAATGCCCTCGGTAGATATGACAAGGCAGCCTCTTGCTTTAGGCAGGCAATCGAACTCAGGAGGAAGGGCCTTGGCGACTGTCATCCTGATGTTGCTTCGAGTCAGATTAATCTTGCCTGGGTTTATGAGGCACAGGGTAATTACGCCAAGGCAGAATCACTTTTCAAGGCAGTTCTCGATACGCGTCTAAAGACCCTTGCTCCAGTTACCCCAGGCGGAGCGCATCCAGGAATCGCCTCTAGCTATAGCTCACTTGCAGCCATCTACACTGAGGAAGGTAGATACTCCGAAGCTGAACCCCTTTACAGGAAGGCGATAGAGATATGGCGCAAAGCATACGGTGGTGAACATCCTCGCAGTGTCTTCACACTTCATGATCTCGCGTATAATTATGAAAAGAGTGGGCGCTACGGGCTTGCTGAATCGACCTATGCCTGTGCTAGGGATGTTGCTGAGCGGACGCTTGGGGAAGATCATCCTGATCTGGCTATGGTGCTTGAATCCATGTCAAGACTTCTAGGACTTGAGCGCCGCTATGGTGAAGCTGCAGGCCTTGCAAAGCGAGCCTTGGCAATCCAATATGCCAACTTCATAACCAATGCTGAGGTGCTTTCTGAAATGGATGCACTGAGCTATTTTGGCATGCTAGCTCACTCGCTCGATAGCTACCTTTCGTGTCTTGCTGATGCATCATTGCTTGAGGATGGTGATTGGGAGCTTGGGGGTATCATTTTGTCCTCTAAGGGTACTATTCTTGGCGAGCTCTTTGAACGCCAGCGGATGGTCTTCGAGAATGCTGACTCAACCACCAAGAGCATAGCTGCCACATTACGGGATGTGCGCTTTCAACTTTCAGAGCTCCGAATGATGGGGCCTGGTCATGACGTCTCAAAGTATCAAGTAGGTGTGGACTCCCTCGAGCACCTTGCAGAGAATCTCGAATCCATGCTTGCGAGGCATAGTGCATCCTTCAGGCAGAGGCAAAGTGAGAGGCAGAAGACGTGGGAGGATATGGCGCGTGATGTCGTTGCCAACCTTCCTCGAGATGCGGCTCTTGTCGAATACGAAAGGTGGAATTACATTGATCCGCAAACAGAAAGGTTAACTCCGAGATATCTGGCAATGGTCTTGCGGAAGGATGCATCTCCAGAGTTCGTTGCGCTTGGTGATGCTAAACCAATTGATGATGTTGTGGCAACCTATCAAGCTCACATGGAGCGAATAGCTAAGTCGGGAAGGGGTGTCGGGATTGGTGATGAGATTGAATACGAAGAAATTGCCTCAAGGCTATATAACCTGATCTGGCTTCCTATTGAAAATCTCATTCCTGAGGGAGATCTGACTTTTATTGTGCCCGATGGAGCTCTCAACCTCGTCTCCTTCGTAACGCTGAAACGGCCTGATGGTAAGTACCTCATAGAAAGCAGGCGCATCCATTACCTGACAACGGGTCGTGATGTTGCAAGGCTCAGGAGGGAAGATGGACGAAACCACGGTTTGCTTGTGATGGCTGATCCAGCATGGAAGCCTTCGCAGGGAATTGCTGAGGAAGAAGGTGGCCGGGAGGTTGAGGTTCCACTAGTCGCTAGCCTCACGTTGAGGGGACCCTTGCTGCCGGAGGAATACCTCAAGGGAATCCAGTTTGAGCCGCTTCCTTGGGCAAGGAAGGAAACCGAGCTTATTGTATCTCAATGGCGCACGGTAAGTGATGAGCCTGTGAGAGCCTACTTGGGAGAGCAAGCCACCGAGCAACGCTTTAGGGTAGAAGCTCCTCGATCAAGGATCATCCATCTTGCTACTCATGGCTTCTTCCTTGAAGAGTCCTCACGCCGAAGCTCTCAGGGCCTCATGACATTTCGCGAGCGAACCCTACCCCATATCAACCCCCTCCTACTTTCAGGTCTTTTGCTGGCTGAGTCTCAAGAGGACACCACGGGTTCCTCGGCTGGTGAGGATGGTGTTCTCACAGCCTTGGAAGTTAGCACAATGGACCTTTCCGGAGTTGACCTGGTAGTACTTTCCGCTTGCGAGACTGGTCTTGGAACGGTCGCCCAAGGTGAGGGAATCTATGGTTTGCGCCGTGCCTTCGAAGAGGCTGGAGTACGTACGATAGTGAGTGCACTTTGGGCTGTCCCCGATGAACCCACGGCAAGGATAATGAGCCACATGTATCTGAGGGGGGATGAAACCGTCGTTGACAGGCTGCGCAATGCTCAGCTTGAGATGATTGCAGACCTCCGCAAATCCAATCGTCCTGATCACCCATACTTCTGGGGAGGCTTCATAGCAGCAGGGTCCTGGCACTGAACAAGATTGACTTCCTGCCCTCTTGAATTGAAACCCTGAGAAGTGGTGTGAGCAATCACATTGAGGTTTCTCTACTGTCTAAACAAGTTCCAGGATGCAAGCAATTGGGCGGAAATCCTGAGGCAGGCTCTAAAGTTGTATCTGGTCGGGGCGACTGGATTTGAACCAGCGACCACTGGCCCCCCATGCCAGTGCGCTACCAGGCTGCGCCACGCCCCGACCAACCTCTATTTGGTATGCTACATCACCGGTGGGAAGGTTTCAAGCGTAAAATGAGATGAGATAATCGAGCTTCGATCAGGCATCACGCGACGAGATTGGCTTTTCACGAAAGCTCCCTCAAGCCAAAGCCCATGCTCTCAGGTTGTTACTTTCCGGATTCAAGGATACGCTTCATCTCGAGGAGATCCTGCTTAAGTGAAGCAATGGTCTCTGCTATCTTGTTCTTCTTCGCCTTACCTGGATTTGCCTTTGCGGCAAGCAGCTTCTTCCTCGCTCCGGCAATTGTGTAGCCCTCCTCGTATAGCAGCTCCTTAATCTGTTCGATGAGCTTGATGTCATTAGCTCGATAGATGCGGTTTCCGGCTCTGTTTTTCTTGGGTCTGAGTGCCTTGAATTCCGTTTCCCAGTAGCGCAGAACATGAGGCTTGACATTCGTCAGTTCAGCAACCTCTGTAATGGAATAGTAAAGCTTGGGTGGTGTCTTCTTGCGCATCTCATCCCTCCTTCACCACCAGATCTCAGGTTTGGGTGGTCTAAGCATAAGGTCAGTCATAGCCTTCTGTGCCGGCTTACCTTCAAAGAGAATCTGGTAAACCTCAGTTGCTATTGGCATCTCGACTTCATACTTGGTTGCCAGTCCAACAGCACTTCTCGTAGTGCGTACACCTTCGGCTACCATCACCATCTCCGAAAGCACATCATCAAGATTGCGTCCTTTGCCAATCTCTTCCCCCACATAGCGATTCCTGCTATGGCGAGAGATGCAAGTAGTAATGAGATCACCGATTCCTGCAAGCCCTGAGAAGGTCTCCTGCCTTGCTCCCATCCTAACACCCAGACGTGTTATTTCAGCAAGCCCACGAGTAAGCAAGGCACCTTTAGTATTGTCACCATAGCCAAGTCCATCACACATCCCAGCAGCTATGGCTATTACATTCTTAAGTGCCACACCGACCTCCACCCCAATCACATCGGGATTGGTATAGACCCTGAAACGGGGTGTCATAAATATGTCCTGAACTTCACGGGCGGTTGACTCACTATATGACGCTGCCACCACAGTGGTTGGGATCTGACGACTTACCTCCTCAGCATGGCTCGGACCAACAAGAGCAGCAATCCGCTCCCTTTCAATTCCTGTTACCTCCTCAATCACTTCTGACATACGCTTGAGAGTGCCCTCCTCGATACCTTTGGTTGCAATAACGACTATCTCATCACCACGGAGCAAAGATTTAAGCAATTTGGCTGTTCCTCGCAGACCATGCGATGGGACTGCAAAAACCACAACATTGTTTCCGTGCTTGGCTTTCTCAATATCTGGAGTGATGAGAATCTTCTCATCAATGTGGATACCAGGTAGCATATCTTTGTTCTCACGGTCCTTGCTCATAGCAGCTGCCCTTTCGACAACAACTTCCCAGATTGTAACCCTATGTCCTTTCGCATTTAGCAAGACCGCAAGTGTGGTTCCCCAGCTACCCCCTCCCAAGACAACTATGTTACGAGGCTTATCCATACTTACCTATTTTCCCCCAGTGCTATTTTGTTTTCCGTACCCCTTGCAAGCCGTCTTATGTTTGCCCTATGACGGATGATGACTATCGCAGCGACAGCAAGGGCGAGATAGAAAACAGGATCTTGACTTGCCTGTTTTGAGCCCAGAAGACCTACAAGAATGGGCAGCGCAACAGCCCCGCAGATTGATCCAAGTGAGACGTATCTTGAAACTGCAACAACAATTGCCCATATCGCAAGGCATATACCTGTTGCTGCAGGATTGAGTCCAAGGAATACGCCAACCCCACTCGCAACTCCCTTTCCACCTCTCAGTCTGAGGAAGATGCTTGCGACCGCACCGAGGATGACGGCAAGACCACACAGAAGCGTCAAAGTGGAAACCTGCCAGCTTCGTGTCCCAATCATAGATACGAGGCGAGTGCCAGCAAACCCTTTGGCGACGTCGAGGGCAAACACGCCAAGCGCAACCCTCAATCCCAAAGCTCTGAAGACATTGGTCGCGCCGACATTACCGCTACCGACTTTTCTTAAGTCAATGCCTCTGGCTCGGGCAACAATAAAGCCAAAAGGGATCGATCCGACAAGGTAAGCTATCCCGACGGACACTATGGCTTCTACTGTCATTCGCTCTTCCTCACTCTCAGCCTGATTGGACAGCCCTGGAATGGATAGAGCTGGCGTATCTGTCTCTCGATAAAACGCAAATAGCTATCACTGAAGAAATCAGGATGATTAACAAAGAGGGTAAAGGTAGGAGGTTTGCTACCTGTCTGCGCAACGTAGTAAACCTTCGGGAAGCGTCTACCCCCTTTCGCCCTTGGCGGTTTTCTTGATACTGCTGGAAGAAGTGCGCGGTTGAGGGGACCCGTGGGTATGCGGGTATCGCGGGCTTTATGAACTTCAAAACATAGCCTCACCAGTTCGTCAAGCCCTTCGCCAGTTCGGCAAGAGGTAAACACAACAGGAACATAGCGTATGTGACGCAAGCGTCTGGCTGTCGTCTCAAGCAGGAATTTCCTCTCAGCCTCATCCACGAGATCGGCCTTGTTCCAATCTATGACAAGACCCTTGCCTGAACGCTCAACATAGCTTGCGATGGTAAGATCCTGCTTGGCAATCTCAGCGCCGCAGTCAAGCATGAGGACGACAACATCAGAACGATCAATGGATCTTATGGTTCGCAGGTTCGCGTACTTCTCGAGGTCAGTCTTAGCCCTTGATTTGCGTCTTAGCCCGGCAGTATCAACGAGGCACAGATTTCCAAATGCTGTATCTATGTGGGTATCAATCGAGTCGCGTGTTGTACCAGGTTGGTCATCAACAATCACAGTCTCAGTGCCCGCCAGACGATTAACAAGCGATGACTTCCCAACGTTAGGCCTGCCCACTATGGATATTGAAGCAACCTCAAGTTCCTGTGTTTCCACATCCGGGAGCCTCCTGGCTATGTTGTCGAGGAGTTCACCAATGTTTGTTCCATGCTCAGCCGAGATTTGAACGAATTCCCCGAGGCCAAGTTCGTAGGCTTCAAGGGCTTTCTCTCTGGCAAGGTTGGTATCAATCTTATTTGCTACGAGTATGTATTGCTTGTTCCTCCTGCGTATTACCTCAGCAATCTCATGGTCAAGGGCGGTAATACCTGAGTTGAGATCAACTACGAAGACAACCAGTGTTGCCTCGTCGATGGCAGTTTCGACTTGCCGCTTGACAAGTGCCTCAAGGGGGTGCTTGGGATCAACAATGAGCCCTCCTGTGTCGACGACAAAGAAGCGCTTGTTGCGCCAGGTAGTCTCCTTGTAATTACGATCGCGTGTGACACCAGGTTCATCATCCACAATAGCTATTCTTCCTCTGACGAGACGATTGAAGAGCGTGGACTTACCGACATTTGGACGTCCAACTATTGCCACGACCGGAAGGTCACGATACAAGGACTTTGGCTTCTCACTCATCACGGGGTCTCGGTCCATGCAAACGTTCATAGATTTTCTCCAGAGTCCTATCCGCTTCATAATCACCAAGAATAACTGGGACTCCGATTGCTCTCTCGAGCTCATCACAAGTGAGGTCATCTATTAGCAAACCGCTATCATTGATAACATTCGGGGGTAAAACCACCGCATCGTAGCGATTCATGCCCTTAAGGGCCTGTAGGATATCCCTGCCGCTCAAGAGCCCACTAACCGTAACACTCCTGCCGAAAAGGGTATTGTCCAGTGCTCGAACTTCGCATGATATACCTTCATCCCCAAGAATCTTTGCAAAATCCTCTATATAGCGGTGTGAAGCCCTGCCCGTTACGAGCACAAGATGCTTACCTGAGAGGGCGTAAGGGATCTTAAGGTGCTTGAGGCTTTCGAGCCAAACACGCAACATACCCACACCATTTTCAAGCTGAGGATAATCATCGTAATAGTCAGCCTCAGGAATGGGGACCGAAGCCAGCTCAAAAATCTCATCCGATGCATAGACCACTCCCCTCCCGATTTCACTCCTCATAGCCTCGTGGTTTCGAGCGACAAGCTCAACTATGTCGCGGGCCTCACGCGTACTCAAGGATCTAAGCTTGGGCAGGCCGAGGCGATGGCGTGTAAGGCCAACGGGGACTATACTCAGCGAAAGGACATATGTATGACGAGATGTTAGGTCAGCAATTGTACGCTCTAAAACCAAGCCATCATTGTAGCCAGGGACAACAACAGCCTGGGTGTGGAATCTTATACCTCTTTTGCCAAAGCGGTCGAGGACATTGAGAATTGGCTCACGCTGCTTCCTACCAAGAAGCGAATCCCTTACATCGGGATCTGTGGCATGAACTGAGACATAAAGTGGTGAAAGGCGCAGTTCGAAGATGCGCTTTTCATCCTCAGCCGTGAGGTTGCCAAGTGTGATATAGTTTCCGTGAAGGAAAGAAAGACGGTAGTCCTCATCCTTCACATAGAGCTCAGGACGAAGACCGGGGCCAAGTTGATCTATGAAACAGAATATACACTTGTTGGTGCACTGTTTGGGTTTGCCTGTCTCGAGAACAAGGCCTGTCTCGGCACCGCTGGCGCGCTTGATTTCCACTTTGCGACTGACCCCATTTCTTTCAAGCGTGAGCACTTGCATATCACCGAATGAGCTCAGATAGAGGTCAAGAAAATCCTTTATGGGTTTGCCACTTACGCTGACTACTCTGTCTCCAGGCTGAATTCCAGCTCTTTGGGCTGGCGAGTCCTTTAGGACGAAGGCAACGACGGCTCCGGCTGGATTTCCTCCCTCATCTCCAATGTTCTGAGGGAGGGACATAGCTTCCTCCAGAGCTATATGGAGCGGGCAACGGGATTCGAACCCGCGACCCTCAGCTTGGGAAGCTGATACTCTACCACTGAGTTATGCCCGCTCGACAAGCGTTTTTGGTATCACCACTTCAATTCGCCTAACTTGTGAAACCATAACAAACTGCAGGAATCAGGTCAAGCTAAATCTGACATGGCTTGTCTCATAGGCAGCTTCTCGATGTGATTGATATGCCATGAGAGGCAACCATGCCTTCGAGATGGCCTTGCTCTAGCGCGATAGGCCTGCCCTATCTCGAGAGCCAATCTATGGCAACTTGCTGGGAGAAGGCACTCATGGGTACCGTCGGGATTATCGAGTGTGAGGAAGTAGAGCCGCTTACCGCCAGCCTCGTAGGGTCTTACCGCTGCAAGCAATCCCTCAATGTAGCGCTCGCCAGCCGGCTGGCTGGGACTGGCTGGAGTTCCGTCGGATTCGAAGAGAACCAGGGGATGGGCGTCTGGGAGAAAGCCAAGCGTGGCGTATTGCATGCGATACTTAGTAATCTGATCGAGCTCCCTTATGGTGATTGGGCTTTCGACCCTACCGAGAGCAAAGGCGGGCTGGTCAACGTTGCCAGGACTTGCCTTCGCAGCCAGATATGTCGCAAAAGCACCTGAGCGCAAAGGTTCGATTTCGTCGAAGGCACCACTTGCAACCAGCGCAGTCACCTCATCGCGGCTAGCGCGAATGCGGATTGCAAAATCGAGGAGCGACTCAAATGGCCTTCGCTCGCGCTCGGACAAAATAGCCTCGATAAGTGAAGATGATAGATGCTTGATACTCCCCAGCCCCGTACGGATGGCACCCTTTACTACCGCAAAGTCCATATCGGAAAAATTGATGTCCGGTGGTAGGATCTCTATTCCCAGCCTTCGGGCTTCATTGACATGCACCCATTTTGGATACATGCCGGCATGATTCCTCAGAACCGCAGCATAGAACTCCACAGGATGATTAGCCTTGAGGTATGCCGTTGCATGGGCAAGGAGTGCATAGGATGCAGCATGAGCCTTCGAAAAAGCATACGTTGCGAAACGCTTAAGATATTCCCATATCTCGAGAGCTTTTTGATGGGCGTAGCCTGCACTCACAATAAGTGATATGAAGTGCTCGCGTGCAATCTCGGGAGCTTGCTTTATCTCCCTCCGCAGAATGTCGGCTTGGGCAAGACTGATACGTGCATGGTTTGCTATGGTTCGCATCACATCTTCTTCGTAGACGAGGCATTGAAAACCTTTGCGCGATGGTTTGATTTGCGTCGCTCGCTCCTTGACCATAGCCTGCTTCATACCGCATGCGGTCGGGCCTGGGCGCACAAGAGCAAGGGCGAGTGTGATATCATCGAGCGTTTGGGCTTTGAGCATCTTGAGCAATGTTCGCATCGCAGGCGACTCGAGTTGAAAGCAGCTTAGTGTCCTTCCCTCTCTCAAGAGTTTTGCTGTTTGCTCATCATTAATGTTTGTAAGATTTACCGGGGATTTGCCAATGCTTGCTGCGGTTTCATCAATGATGGAAAGAGCACGATTGCCGAGGAGGTCGATTTTTACGAGCCCCATTTTCTCGATGGCATGCATATCAAACTGAGTTATCTGGATGCCCTTGGGAGCCATTTCAAGAGGTGTGTAATGCGTTAGGCGGCGGTCGGCAATCACTATGCCGCCACAGTGGACGCTTGTGTGATGGGGAAAGCCGACAATGTGCATAGCAACAGTTGCGATTGCATGCCTTGTTCTGGAGGGGAGCTCTGGCCTTATGTGTCCTAGCGCATCTGCTATGATTTTAGAATCACCATGTGAAGGCAACCTTCTGGCAAGAGCCTGGCTCTCATAGGGACTCAGCCCGAAAACCTTGGCAACCTCACGTGCCGCCGACCGCAGCTCGAAACGAGCGTGGGTTCCCACCATGGCTGTGCGTTCCCTCCCAAAGCGCCTGTAGACATAAGCGATAACCTCGTCTCTGCGCTGCCAGCAAATGTCAATGTCGAGGTCAGGATAATCAGGTCGGTGTTCATTGAGGAAGCGTTCAAAGAGCAGACGCTCTTTGATAGGATCAACATGGGTTATACCGAGAAGATAGGCTACGATTGAGCCAGCTCCTGAGCCACGCCCTGCAACCCCAATCCCATTCGTCTTTGCAAAATCGACGATATCCTTGACGATGAGAAAATAGTCGGTGAAACCAAGGTCTCGGATTATGGAGAGTTCCTTATCAAGCCGCCTCTTGGCTCGCCGTGAGCGATACTTGGCACGCAGGGCACGGTAGCACGCGCTCCGGAGTTTAGCAAATGCCTTCTCCTGGGATCGCTCGAGTTGCGGGAAGTGGAGTTTGCCGATCCCAAGGTCGAGGTCCACCATGGATGTAACCTCGAGGGTCTCACGCAGAAGCTCTGGTGTCTGACTGAACATTTTCTCCAGCTGCAAGCAGGCACTCAGTGAGGCATCTTTGACTTCAAGCCTGACGTTCGCCACGAGTGCCTTATCGTGAATGCTCTTGAGAACGCGTGCTACAATTTCGTCCTGGGGGCGAAGGAAACGCACATCCCAGCTAGCAAGAGCCTTGATCTCAAGTCTTGATCTTGCCCTGAGGAGACTGCGTATCTCAGATGACTTGAGCCGATTGGCTATTATCTCAAGCCACACTCTTTTGCTACCAACGATCGCCAAGATCTGCTCTGCAAGATCTGCATCCGATGTAAGGACAGCAATGCCCTGGGAGTGCTGTTGGAGCGTCTCCAGAAGTGAGGCTGAGGGGTTGAGATGACGTTGGGTAATGATCCCACACAGGTTGGAATAGCCTCTACCCGAGAGAGCAATGATCCCGAGTCTTACGCTACCGAAGGTTACTTCAGCACCTATCAGTGGCTTGATTCCATTTGCTAAAGCACTCTCATAGAATTCCACTGCTCCGTAAAGATTGTTGCAATCGAGCAGAGCTGCGGCACTTAAGCCGAGCTTGCGGAGCTCACGAGGTAACTTGCTAGGTGGAATTGTTGCCATCAGGCGACTCTGGTTACTTCGTAAGCGAAGGGGTACGAAGTATAAAGCCATAGGTATCACGCTCGAGCTGGTTAAGAAGTTTTATAGACCGTCCTGCAATTACTGCTGAGTGACCAAAGCGCAGTCTTATCTGATCGAGTGCTTCATAGAGTGAATCACGATCCGTAGCCTCACTGAGAAAACTCGTCTGGATGGCATCGCCAGGCAAAAGATCGCTCAGGCAGATGCCGACGAGATGGATTCGGCATCGGCGCTTGAGTCTCGTCAGGAGATGCGAAGCTATCTGGAAGATCGCGCGATCACTTGTCGTCGGAGCTATAGGTTTTTGTGAAGCTCTTCGCATCAAGCCATCACCATAGCGCAGCTTGACTTCGACCCTACCGGCAAGCATGCGCAGCGAACGAGCCTTGCGGCAGGCACGTTCAGCGAGATAGTAGAGGATGTTGGCAACCTCTGTGTAGTCGGTTGTGTCATGAGCCAGGCTTGTCTCGCGCGAGATCGACTGCGGCATGCTGGGGGGTGCCCAGAGATCGCGTCCGCGGAGGCGTTCATGGATGAGGTGAGCTGAGGTGCCAAAGATACACTCGAGGAACTTGAGAGGGAAAGCCTTGAGATCCGCCACGTATCTTAGGTTCATAGTTTCAAGGAGCTCCTGTGCCCTGCGTCCGATGCCAGGTATATCACTAAGAGGACGGCTGTGCATGAAATCTTCTTCTTCCCCAGGTGGTACAATGGCGATACCGCTCGGTTTTACATCTTTCGCAGCAAGTTTGGCAATCATGCGATTAGAGCCTATGCCAATGGTTACACTCAAACCTGTTGCTGCATGTATATCCTGTTTGAGATCCTGGGCAACCTCGTAGAGCTGACGCCTGGCAGCTGGAGTGCCTGTGAGGTCACAGAATGCCTCATCGAGATAGGCTTCCACTGCAGGAGAAAGCTTGCGACAGCAGGCGAATACCTTCTGAGCAAAAGCTCGGTAGGTGGGCTGGTGCCCCTTGAGTATGATACCTTGGGGACAAAGATGGGTTGCTGTCGTTATGGGTGTCCCTGCACGGATACCATATCTGCGAGCTTCATAGGAAGAACTTGCAGCGACACCAGAGCCCACAATGACAGGCTTGCCACGAAGGGTTGGAAACTTCACCTGCTCGACTGATGGGAAGAAGGCATCGATGTCAACATACAGGATCGTTCTTACATACCTGGCAGGCTCCCTCATGACTCCATCATCACCTGATCAAGGTGCCATGTCATGTCATCGGTGTTCAGATGGAGTTGATAGACATCACCTGAATCTGAAGTGACTGAGAAATAGTAGATCTTTGCCCTTCCTTCACGATCAATCCATCGGCAATTGATTCTCATGATCCGATGAATCTGACCCCGTCTTATAAAGATAAGAGGTTTGATGAGGCCACCATCAAAATCAGCTCTTACTCTCACCTTCTCGTCAAGGCGTTCAACTATCATAGCTTCCTCATCTTAGCTTGCGAACCAGGCCGACAACTTTGCCACCGATGCGGAAAAGATCCTTTCCAGGACGCAATCTTAGGGATTCATAGCCCTCACCCCTTGGCTGGAGCTCTACAAAGCTGTGGTGTTTGCGAATGACCTTTACAGTGGCTTCAGGATCATCGCCTATGTAAGCTACAACTATGTCACCATCCTTGAAGCTTTGCTGTTGCCTTACAATCACATAGTCACCATCGAGGATACCTGCTTCCTTCATACTGTCACCCCTCACCCTCACTGCAAAATGGGTAGCATCACCTTCAGCAAGTGAGGCAACATCGATGTAGCCCTCGTGGTTTTCAATTGCAGCAATCGGAAGTCCAGCTGCTACCCTTCCGACTATAGGTATACCCCGGGTTGCTCTGGCTTGAGGCGATAGCATGAGATGTTTGCCAACCCTGTTGAGGAAACCCTTCCTTACAAGAGCTTCAAGGTGCTGGCTTACAGTTGCTGGGGATCTCAGATTGAATCTTCGACCTATTTCCCTGTAGGAAGGGAATCTGTCTGTCGTTGTTATCGAATGAACTATGTACTCGAGTATCTCTCGTTGACGCTTGGTAAGGGATCTCATTTTCTCACCCTCACCAATATACCAAACAATTGTTCGGTAGTCAAGCTAAAATTATAGGTAGTCGGATGGGAGGCTCTAAGGATTACAAACCCTTGGCAATCGCAATGGCACCTGCAAGCCAGCAGCCAGCAGCAGCCGCAAGTGATAGAGCATAAAAGCGTAAAGGTCGCCTCAGGGCAATCTGTGCTATACGCTCACTAAGCCTCTCACCAATGCGGTAGCCAACCGGAAAGGTTACAGCGCTAAGGGCTGCCCAGATGATGGCTTCGGCTCCAATAAAAGCAACGAAGCCCCCAGGACGATTGAAGGAAAGAAGGTAGCGGCATGGTGCCACATGCATCCCTATGAAGTAGAAAGATGTTGCTGTGAGGAAACCCGAAGCGGAACCAATACCTGCCCGCCCAAGATGTCCCCTTTTCAGATAAGGCGCTGTAAGCCTGGTAACTCCAGCAAGCGTTGTTCCACCGAGTATGACTGCAAGTGATGAATTTGCTTTGCAAAATGTCGAAAGGTGAAGAATTGGAATGGCCATCTGGCGCATTGATGCTGCAAGTGCTGCAATTGCTATGAGCATAAGCGGCTTGCGATAGATAGCAAAGGCAAACGCCATGAGTCCCATGCCGAGGGCTGTAAGTACATCGCCTTTGTGTGGTATACCGGCTGAGTGCATGCCAGCGCCTAGGAATATCTCAAGCATGCCCCAGATTGAGCCTACCACAATCAAGCCAATCAGGATGTCGCTTGTCTTGTTTTGCTTCTTCAATTTTGCCTCCTGCTTCTAGAAGGTCATAGTGATTTTAGCCGAGAAACTTTGCGATGTCAATATGTCGTCACCGGATTTGCCGGAGCTCGAGATCTTGTGAACCAAGTACCTTCATCAGGGACTTGCCTGACGGCTTTCCCAGCCTTTGAGGAGCCGCGCGATGATATCTGCTACTGCTTTAGGATGGTTTTCTCCTGTTATGTCGAGCCAGCGAATATCTTCTTCTCTTCGGAACCACGTGAGTTGCCGCTTTGCAAACCTGCGTGTATTGCGCTTGATAAGACGGATCGCTGTTTCAAAAGAGATCTTGCCTTCAAGATGCTCAAGCATCTCCCTGTAGCCAAGACTCCTTCTTAGAGCTTGAGAGTCACCGTAACCTTTTTCCACAAGAGCCTTAACCTCAGCAAGGAGCCCCTCTCTTACCATCTCATCGACCCTTACATCTATGAGGCTGTAGAGTTCCCGTCTGTTTCTATTGAGTCCAACTTTGAGATACCTTAGGCCGAAGGTATTTCTTGTCTTCTCAAGTTCACTCATAGGTCTGCCGGTTACCTCATGTACCTCAAGTGCACGGATGACTCTGACAATGTTACCTGGATCTATCTCCTGTGCTTTAATGGGATCGACTTCTTTGAGGCGTCTCCACAGCCAGTTACCTCCTCTCTTCCTTGCTTCCCTCCATAGCCTCTCTCTTATCGCTGGCTGAGCTTCAGGGCCATCGAAGATCCCGCGGGTTAAAGCTCGAACATAGAGCCCCGATCCACCCACAACTATTGGAAATTTGTCCCTTATCAGAATGTCCTCGATAGCACTTCTTGCTTCAGCCTCAAAGCGCTTGCATGTATAGATCTCATCAGGGTCAGCTATATCTATGAGATGATAGGGGACTTCTCGCTGCATCTGCTTTGTGGGTTTTGCTGTTCCGATGTCCATCATGCGGTAGACGAGTCGCGAATCGGCTGAAACGATCTCACCTCGGATTGCTTTGGCTAGTTCATGCCCTATGGCAGTCTTCCCTACTCCTGTGGGACCAACGACTATTAAGAAGAAGTTCTTCTTCACCGTCGCATGAACCTTCTTTCAATCTCCTCCCAGGAAAGCCTTATCATGGTCGGTCTCCCATGGGGACACGAGAAGGGCATGCGTGAGGAGAAAAGCCGATCCAGGAGAGCCCTTATCTCTTCATCATTCATGTGATCGCCAGCCTTAACCGCTGCCTTACAGGCATAGGCAGCAGCAAGCATATGGTTTACATCACTTGTGCGCGATCTTATCTCAATCACCTCGTCAATCATGTCCCGCAGGATGGTCTTATGCTGGGACTCCTTTAGATGAGCTGGAACGGCTTCAACAACATAAGTACGCTTTCCGAATTTTCTGAGGTCAAATCCCATGCGGCTTATGAGCTTGAGATGTTCATCGATAACCTCTTCCTCCTCAGGTGTCACCTCAATCTGGTGAGGAAAAAGTAGTTTCTGAGCCGATGGCTCGGCTCCCTTGAGGTTCTCATAGGCTTCTTCATAGAGTACACGCTCGTGGGCAGCATGCTGATCGATGAGATAGAAATCCGCCTCAGACTGCGCAAGAATGTAGGAATCCTTTATCTGGGCAATCGGTTGGACAAAGCTTGTCCTCGGTGCTTCGGCTTTGTAGGTCTTTGAACTTTCAGCGATGAGAATCGGTTTCTTGCCAAGCAGAGGTGGTGGCTCACTTGGCTTTGTTCGGGACTTACTCCTCTTGTCAGGGCTTACAAGGGGTGGAATCATTTTGCGCGAGGTGAGGGCACTTGCCACTGCACGCCTCAGGAAATCCGCAACCTCCCTTTCCCTTCGGAATCTTATCTGGCGTTTTGCAGGATGTACGTTAACATCTATCTCGCGGGGATCGATATCTATCATGACAACACCCGTTGGATAGCGATTCGCCGGGAGCATTGTTCCGTAAGCTTTACAGATAGCCCTTAGTACAGGACGACTTTCTACGGGACGTGAGTTGACAAAAATGGAGAGGAAGCCGCTCGAACTCCTTGCCTTTTCGGGCCGTGAAAGGAAGCCATAGACACGTATGTTCTCATCAGCTACATTAAGAACGAGCGCGCCCTCAGTGAATCCCCTTCCAAGAACTCCACCTATTCGATCCTCGATGGTCTCAACCGCAGGTAAACTGAGAATGATACGGCGATCCCTAATCAAGCGCATCCCTATCCAGTAGTGACTCAGAGCGTGGGTAGCAACAACACGTGTTACATGTCGCATTTCAGTCGCCTTCGACTTGAGGAATCTGGCTCTGGCTGGCGCATTGAAAAAGAGATTCTTGACCTTTACTGTTGTACCAACTGGTCTTGATGTCTTTTCAACACTTGTCACCTTACCTCCTATGACAACAATTCGGGTTGCCATATCCTCATCAGAAGTTTGCGTTATCATTTCAACCTCAGCTACACTTGCTATGCTCGGAAGTGCCTCACCGCGAAAGCCCAGGGTTGCAATGTGATTGAGATCATCACTTGATGATATCTTGCTGGTTGCATGTCGCTCGAATGCTAGAAGAGCATCTTCCTGCGTCATGCCTGTACCGTTGTCGGTTACCTTTATCAGCTCCCTTCCATCACCCTTTATTTCAACAGTAATCTGATCTGCTCCGGCGTCTATGGAATTCTCGATGAGTTCCTTGACAACCGATGACGGGCGCTCAACTACTTCACCCGCTGCAATCAGATTTATTATCTTCTCAGGGAGTACCTTTATCTTCGCCATCTTCACCCTTCCTTGTTCCCTCTGCGAGCTCCTTTAGCTCAGCAAGCTTCTTGAGAGCCTCCAGAGGTGTCAGATTCTCAATGTCAATTTCCTTGAGGCGTTCCGTGAGCTCCCTTTCACTGTCCCAGAGATTGAGCTGAATGTCACCCCCAATTGGCGAATGCTTGCCGCGTGCAAGCCTTGGAATATCTCCAACACTGAACTCATCCTCCTCAAGATTCTTGAGAATCTCCTTCGCTCGCTCAATTACACTCTCAGGTAAACCCGCGAGCTTTGCCACATGTATTCCATAGCTTCTGTCACAACCGCCCTCTACGATTTTTCTTAGGAACACAACGTGATCGCCATATTCCTTCACAAGCACATTGAAATTCTTAACCCTCGGCAAGACACCTGCCAGATCGGTAAGCTCATGATAGTGGGTTGCGAAAAGTGTCATTGGGCGCCTCTCCTCATGATCGTGCAGGTATTCAACGACAGCCCATGCGATGCTTAGCCCATCAAAGGTGCTTGTTCCGCGTCCCACCTCATCAAGCAGAACCAAACTTTGCCTTGTTGCATTGTTGAGTATTTTCGCAGTCTCTATCATTTCAACCAAGAATGTGCTTTGACCTCTTGCAACTCTGTCAGCTGCACCTATGCGAGTAAATATCTTGTCAACAATGCCAATCCTTGCACTTGCTGCAGGTACGAAGCTTCCCACCTGAGCCATTATCACAATCAGTGCAACCTGGCGAAGAAAGGTTGACTTCCCTGCCATGTTAGGGCCGGTAATGATAAGAATTTGATTTTCAGGATTGAGCTCAACGTCGTTAGGCACGAATTGCTCATCGCTGAGGAATTGCTCAACAACAGGATGTCTTCCATCACGAATTTCGATGCCAGGAGATTCAACGATCTCCGGTCGGACATAGTCATTATCACTTGCGACTTCAGCAAATGCCGCAAGTACATCGAGGTGAGCAAGCATGTCAGCGACCTTCTGGATGCGCTTAACTTCCAGAGCAATCCGTGAACGCACTTCCTTGAAGATTCTTTCCTCCATCTCAGCGGCAACTTCTTCAGCCTTGAGGATCTCAATCTCCTTTTGCTTCAATTCCTCTGTTATGAATCTTTCCGCACCTACAAGAGTCTGTTTGCGAATGTAATGTGGCGGGACACTCTTGAGATTTGACCTACTTACCTCGATGTAGTAACCGAAGACCTTGTTGTAGCCAATCTTCAGGTTGCTTATGCCAGTCTTCTCGCGCTCGTGTGCTTGAAGCTCAAGAATCCACTGCTTAGCACTTCCCGATGTCTTCCTCAATTCATCGAGTCTGGGATCGTAGCCCGGCTTTATGACAACACCGGGTTTGAAGATAGCCGGTGCATCATCAGCGATTGCATGGGATATGAGGTCCTCGATATCACTGAGATCCGGTAGGTCTCTTTCTATGCTGGCTATTATTCGTGAACCTGCTCCCGAAATTATCTTCTTTATCTCGGGTAAAAGCCTAAGGGTATCTCTTATCGCAATGAGATCGCGTGGGCCAGCCTTCTCACAGCACACACGCGCCTGAAGGCGTTCGATATCGCGGGCGTTCCTCAGAATGCTCCTGAGATCCTTGCGACGGATTTCATCTATGAGCAGATCCTCAACCGCCTCATGACGTAAGATAATTTCCTCACGGTTGATTGAGGGATTCTTTATCCACGCTCTGAGCTTCCTTCCTCCCATTGCTGTTAGTGTCCTGTCGATAACATTGGTAAGACAGGCTCCTTCGTCTTCAGCATGGAGGGGTTTCAGGATTTCAAGGTTGAGGAAAGAATCCTCGTCAATTTCCATAAACTGAGACTTCTGATGCACCTTGAGTGATGCAAGATGCGGCAGCACGCGTTTCTGTGTCTGTCTAAGATAGGTAATCAAAGCACCAGCAGCTCCGATCGCAAGCGGGAGCCCCGAGCATCCGAAGCCCTCGAGCGATGAAACACCGAAATGATCCTTCAGAATGGCTTCAGCACTCTCGGGAAGGAAAAGCCACTCATCAAGCTCTGTGATGAATGCCTTAGGGCTCAGTTGCCTAAAGCGTGTGATGATAGCCTCATCGATTTCACCTTTCGGAATGAGCACTTCGCTTGGCGTTGTCTTGGCGATCTCCTCAAGGATCTCACGGAGCGTCCCCTCGGCGACAGTGAAGTCACCAGTTGAAAGATCAGCTCTTGCTATTGCCCATCTTTCCTTAGAACCTCCTATTGCTGCGATGAAATTATTTTCCTTGTCCTCAAGTAGGAGTGATGAAGTGACCGTTCCAGGTGTGATAACCTCGACGACCTTGCGCTTCACCAAGCCTTTGGCGAGCTTGGCATCTTCAACTTGTTCACATATGGCTACCTTGTATCCGGCTCTAACAAGTCGAGCAATGTAGGTGTCAGCTGCGTGATAAGGCACACCTGCCAGAGGTATCTTGCGCTCACCCTCTTTCGAGCGTGACGTTAGAGCAATTCCAAGCACACGCGATGCAATTTCGGCATCCTGATAGAAAGTTTCATAGAAGTCACCCATGCGGAAGAAGAGAATGGCATCAGGATACTCCGACTTCACGCTCATATATTGCGCCATCATGGGTGTGGTATGAGTTTGCTTCATCATGGCATCTTCAAGAGGCACCGACAAAGCCTGAAAAGGTTTCTAAACAAAGGTCTCCCAGGCTTTGCAACGGGGGCAACGCCACAGGACTTCATTTGACTTATGGCCACAGTTGCTACAATAGTAGTATTCTTCATCGGAAGAGAAGCCATTGAAGGCCTCAACCATTGCTTGAAGTGAACGCTCGGTTTCACCCTTCTCGTAGTAAAGCCTTGCGAGCGCCTGCTTCACTCTGCGTGATTCAGGTTCGAGCTCGAGGGCTGTCTGACAGAGTCTCAGAGCTTCATCCAGGTTGCCTTTCTTACGCTGGATGTTAGCCAGGGTCATAATTGTCTTTATGTCACGAGGATTGCGCTCAAGAACGTCGTTATAGAGATCAACTATCTTTTCAAACCTACCCTTCTCATAGAAAGCCTTCTCAAGCCTGCGGAAGGTTATGTAAGCGATCTCAGGATAGAGTGTGATAATTCTTCGCCAGGCTGAAATGGCATCGTCTATATTGCCCATCTCATAATATAGGTCCCCAAGATAGAGATATGCAGCTGCGCATTCAGAATCTATCTTGAGGGCATCCTTAAGATTGGATTCAGCGCGCTTGGCATCCTTCCTGTCAAGGTACATCTTTCCAATGTATGCCTTATAGAGAGCTAACATGTGGGTGTCATCTACCTTCCTCACCTTGGCGATATCGCGCCTTAGGAGGTAGGCTTTGTCCCATTCACCCATTTCCTCGTATATTTGGAGAAGCTCCTCCATTATCTTCTCATTCTCGGGTGCAAGATTCAATGCCTGTTCATAGGTCGCGGATGCCCGATCGTAGCGCTTAGCGGCGGCATAGTCGCGCGCAAGGCTGAGGAAGATACGTGCCATTGTCTTCTTAGGTATTCCAGGCCTTACGGTAAGTTCACGGTGTATCTGGATTGCCCGCTTGACCTCACCTGTATCCCTGAGGACATCACCGAGACGCAAGTACGGCTCAATGTCCTGAGGCTGATCCCTGACAGCCTCTTTAAGCAGATTGATCGCTGAGTTATAGTCGCCATCGAGGAGGGCAACAAGTCCACCGACGAAGGGGCTTCCGCCTGCAGACCTGCGCCGCTTCGCAGCAACACTCACCCAAATTCGATGCACGATTACAGCGATCACACAGAGGATTAGAATAATCCAGATCACTTAACCACATCCTTTCCTTCCTCACTCTCCCCCATTGACTCTTCGATGGGGAGGTTGCGGAGTGCTATCAGCTCCTCCTCCAGCAAGCGATTGCGTTTCTTGAGGCGTCTTACAGTTAACCCAAGATCAATGAAGTAATAAAGCGTATACAGCAAGGTGAGTCCAACCCCTATAACAAAGGCTATAAAGAGTGCCAGTACGAGCGGTACATCCTCATATTTCTGCCATCCAAGATTGATGCTCACATGTTCATCAGGATTGAGAACCACAAAACCTATTATGGCTATCAGAATAACGAGCAGACTTATTGCTGCTATAACCCTTGAAACATTCATTGCTAAGCCCTCACCTTTTTAGAGGTACATTCGCATGTTAACATCCATCTGGTAGCACTCGTAACTTTGGCAACAACCACTTCACCCTTACTTACACCTTTTGAGGGCACAATTGCAAGCCAGTTTTTTCGTGTTCTGCCATAGAGGTGATCGGGATGGCGCTGGCTCTGGCCCTCGACAAGAATCTCGACATTCTTACCGACAAGGGCCCTCTTTTTCTCGTCTACGATGCTGTTCTGTAATTGGATGACCTCGTTGAGGCGTCTTATCTTCTCCTCCTCGCTGACATCATCTTCAAGCTGGCTGGCTACTGTTCCACTACGAGGTGAGTATTTGAACATAAAAGCAGAATCAAATCTTATCTCACCCAGAGCACGAAGGGTAGCTTCATGGTCTTCGGGCGTCTCACCCGGGAAACCTACGAGGATATCCGTACTCAGTGCGATATCGGGAATTGCGCTTCGGATGCTTGCGATGAGATCACAATAGCTGGCAAAGGTGTAGCTTCTGTTCATCAGCTTGAGTATGCGATCAGATCCACTCTGAAGGGGGAGATGCAGGTATTCGCAGACCTTCGGGAGATCCCTCATTACGCGAATAACCCTTTGAGATAGATCCTTTGGATGGGACGTTGTGAACCTGATCCTTACAAGTCCATCGATTTCATTAACCATCTCAAGAAGCCTTGGGAAATCAACTTCCCCGTCATTGTATGAGTTAACATTCTGGCCAAGTAGGGTTACCTCTTTGACCCCCAAGTGAACAAGATGGCTTATTTCACTCATAATTTCCCTATACGGCTTGCTCCTTTCCGGTCCCCGCACATAGGGAACTACACAATAAGAACAATAGTTGTTACAACCACGCATGATCGTAACAAATGCTGTTACCTCATCGTATCTACTGGGTCTGAAGGTGTAGATGGCCGAGCTATTGCGATAGGTATTAACAATGGGAAGCTGCTCACGCTCAAGATCCTCAATAACTCTTGGGATGGAATCGTAAGCGTCCGGACCAATTATGAAATCGGGTCGCACCTTTGATTTGACAAGCTCTTCCCCCAGTCTTTGAGCCATGCATCCGACAATGCCAATTCTCACGTGCCTGTTGCTTGTGCGCATGGCATTGTATTCAGCCAATCTTGAAAGAGCCTTGCGCTCGGCACGTTCACGCACACTACATGTGTTGATAAGTATGATATCTGCTTCTGCTGCATTTCGGGCTTCATCATAGCCGCACCTCTTGAGTGCCTCACCGATGATGCTGCTATCGTAGGCATTCATCTGGCATCCATGGGTTTCAATGAAAAACCTCCTGCGCTTCATCTCTGAATGAGCCTTCCTCCAAGTCCATTACCTATTGTTTCAAGTGCCTCAACCTCAACAATTTCATTGGGATCAATGTCCTCATCGAGATAGATCTCAACGTAGTTGCCGCTCAAACCTGTTGTATAACCTCTGACTTTCTTGGAAAGGATGATCACTTCAAGGTTGCTGCCCTTAAGCTTTTGCCTGAAAGCGGTAGCCTTCGCCTTTCCGAGGTCCCTCAATATGCGGCTCCTCTCCTTCTTGGTCTCTGTCGCAATCTGCCCAGGCATGTTTGAAGCTGGCGTATTTGGACGAGGCGAGTATGAGAATACATGAAGGTATGAAAGCGGTAGATCCATTATAAGATTCAAAGTATTTCTGAATGCAGCTTCATCCTCACCTGGAAAGCCAACCATTACGTCTGCACCCATTCCGCAGTTTGGTATGCGATCTGCTATGGTTAGAATGAGGTTGCTGTAGAAGCTGCGGGTATAATTTCTGCCCATGAACTCGAGGATGCGATCATCACCACTTTGGAGCGGAATGTGTACATGGGGGCATACTCGAAAGGCAGGATCAGCAATTACATCGATGAGTTCGGGCGTAAAATCGGTCGGTTCAACAGAGCTCAGGCGTAGTCTCGAGAGGCCATCAATCTTTGAAAGTCTCCGTAGAAGTTGGGCAAGATTGATTCTCCCATCTAGATCCTTGCCGTAACTGCCGAGATGAACACCTGTGAGCACAACCTCCCTATAACCTCTCTCGACCAGGATTCTGACTTCCTCTTCCACCTCATGTTGGGGCTTACTACGGCTCCTACCTCTTGCCAGAGGAACGGCACAGTAGGTGCAGCAGTTGTTACATCCGTCCTGAATCTTAACAAAGGCTCTCGTATAGGAGCCGAAGGCACTTATTTGGCGTGCCGATCTCAGGACACCAGCCCCTGGGGCTTCCACATCAATCACGGGTAAAGTCTGCTTAGCGAGACATGCGTAGTCAGCAATCGAAGCCTTACGCGAATTTCCAATGACAGCATCTACTCCTCTTATCGATGCAATCTCATTCGGGGCAATCTGGGCATAGCAGCCAGTAACAATTATGGTTGCCTCAGGATTACATCTGATCGCTCTTCTCACAGCCTGTCTTGATCTGTAGTCACTCTTGGAGGTTACGGTACATGTGTTTACAATGTAGACATCAGCCGGCTCGCCAGGGTTAGATATGCGGTATCCCTCGGCTTCCATAATCTCCCTCATCTGCTCAGTCTCGAACTGATTGAGCTTGCATCCTATTGTAAAGAATCCAACTGACCTCATTCCCTGATATCCCACCTTTCGCATCTTCCGCCCCATCGACCCATCAGGACTGAACCATCGTAGATCTCAGCGATTTCGCACGTGATAGGACAATCCATGCATATGAAGGTCTTAACTGACAGCGACATCTCACCAATGCGCCTGCCCCTGAAGTGGGATTTTTCGTTGCCTGCTTCCTCGCCAGCTATAAGAGCTGCTCCAATGGCTCCCATAACCTCATGATGCTTGGGCAAGCGAACCTCCATTCCAAGCTGCTCCTCAAGTGCTCTTCTTACTCCCGCATTAGAAGCAACCCCTCCCTGAAAGACAACAGGATGTTCAATAGACTTTCCCGCCCCTACCGTGGAAAGATAGTTGCGTACGAGAGCTTCACAAAGCCCACGTGCAATAGCCGCTCGCGTTGCTCCACGCTGCTGCCTTTCAACCACGTCGGATTCAGCAAAGACTGCGCATCTGCCACCTATTGGTACTGTTTCCTCGGATGTTGCAGCGAGGCTACTAAGCTCCTCAACTGTCATTCCCATGCGACTTGCCTGGTAATCAAGAAAGCTGCCAGTTCCGGCAGCGCAAATTGTATTGACGGCAAAGTCCACGACCTCGCCATCACGGACTATTATGATCTTTGAATCCTGGCCACCTATCTCTATGATGGTACGAACATCAGGGAAGAAGTGGATTGCTGCGGAAGCATGAGCTGTGATTTCGTTCTTTACCACATCAGCGCCAATAAGTGCCTTTGCAAGATGGCGACCACTGCCCGTCGTTCCTGCCGCTTTAACCTGAATTTTCCCAAGCAATTGACTTGCCATCTTCATAACTTCCTTTATGGATCCAATGGGGTCGCCCTGCGTCCTCAGATACCACTTTCCAAGAACTCTTTTGGTGGCATCCATAATGACAAGATTTGTGCTTACAGCACCGAGATCCAGCCCAAGATAGGCCTCCATTGGACTCACTCCTTCAGGGTGATTCTAATGCCGTGGTGAGAGGCTGTCAATGGAAGGGAGGATCTAACATTTGCCCATGAGAAGAGCTATCTCCCTTATGTGCTCAGGTGTCGTTCCACAGCAGCCACCAATGATACTTGCTCCCTCTGCCAGCACCTTTTCCATGCCTGCTGCGAAGGATTCAGGGGTTTCAGGATAGATAGCGTTGCCACCTTCAAGCTTCGGCAGGCCTGCATTGGGTTGAGCAACTAGGGGGCAATCGGTTGTCTGCCTCATCTCGGAGAGGATTTCTGCCGCCTCGAGGGGGCCTGCACAGCAGTTGGTACCGACAAGATGCGCTCCAGCATCAACGAGGGCTAGGGCAGCCTGTTGAGGGGTTGCCCCCATCATGGATCGATAGCCTTTAGCACCTTTGGAAAAAGCCATTGTTGCAACAATAGGCTTCCGCGAATACTCTTTTATTGCACCTATCGCCAGTTTGGCCTCCTCAAGGTCACTCATGGTTTCAACGATGAAAAAGTCAACCCCAGCTTTCTCCACAAGGCGAGCTGTCACCCTGAAGGCGTCGGCAACCTTTTCCCTCGAGATATCCCCATAGGGCTGAAGCAAAGCACCTGTCGGACCGATCGAAGCAGCTACCATACATCTTTCACCAGCCGCCCTCCTTGCGATATCGACTGCAGATGCTATTATCTCTTCGATCTTGCCCTCGAGTGCGAAGCGGGAAAGCTTTATTGGATTTGCACCGAAAGTGTTGGTTTCAATGAAGTCACATGAAGCGGCTACATAGTCATCGTGGATGCCTTTTACAACATCAGGATGGTCAAGATTCCAGGCCTCGGGACAATCACCCATTTGGAGTCCGCGTGCCAGGAGCATTGTTCCCATTGCCCCATCGCCAAGGATAGGTCTTAGTTCTACAAGCTCCAGTAACTCAGTCATGCCAATCCGACAAAACGCTTTGCAAGGTCAACGGCTGAGGCAGCATCGTCACCATAGCCATCGGCACCAATTTCATCTGCGAAGGCCTGGGTGACAGGTGCCCCACCAACCATTGTCTTAACCTTGCCATCAAGACCATGAGCTTTGAGTAGATCTATAGTTTCCTTCATCACATACATTGTTGTGGTAAGCAAGGCAGACATGCCAATAATGGATGCCTCACTCTGGGCTGCAGCTTCAACAAAACTCTCAGGCGCAACATCGTTACCAAGATCTATTATCTCAAAGCCTGCTCCCTCCAGCATCATTGCAACGAGATTCTTGCCAATGTCATGGAGGTCACCTCTCACAGTTCCAACCACAACCTTACCCCTTGGCTCAATTCCGCCCTTCACGAGAAGAGGCTTAAGAAGCTGCATCCCCTGTTGCATGCTCTTGGCTGACAACAGAACCTCAGGAACGTAGATTTCATTTGCTTTGAAAAGCTCTCCCACAACATCCATACCTGCAACGAGAGCCTCATTGAGGATAGTGCCCGGGTCGATACCAGCCTCAATTGCCTTCTGAGTCAGGTTCCTGGCACCAGCCATGTCGCCAGCAATAACTGCCTGCTTGAGTTCGTTGAGATCCATATCCTCCTCCTATTGGCTTCTCCAGAAGTTGAAACACACAAGTTTTTCCTCTGTCATTTCAGCGATTGCATATCTTAGTCCCTCTCTCCCGATACCACTATCTTTTACTCCACCATAGGGCATGTGATCGACTCGATAGGTAGGAACATCATTTATGATAACCCCACCGACCTCGATTCTCTCCGCAGCTGCAAACGCCTCTTCGAGTGAATTTGTGAAGATGCCTGCCTGGAGACCATACCTCGACTGGTTAATGGCATCGATACCTTCATCAAAGTTGTCATAAGGATTTATGCAAACAACAGGCGCAAAAGCCTCATCTTTCCAGACTCTGCTTGAGGCACTCACATTTGTAAGCACTGTTGGATCAAAGACTGTTCCGTTGCGCCTCCCACCGGCTACGATGCTTGCATCTGATGCACTAGCCTCTTCCACCCATTGTGCAATTCGCTGAGCATCCTTTTCAGAGATCATGGGACCCATCTGTGTTTCCTCTTCGAGAGGATTACCAACCTTGAGGCTCCGAGCGATCTTTGCCACACCATCGACAACATAATCAAAGACATCTCTGTGAACAACTACCCGCTGTACGGAAATGCATACCTGCCCAGCCAGAGCAAATGCGCCAAGTGCAATTCGTTTGATCGCGAAATCCACATCAGCTGAAGAGGCTACTATGACACCCGAATTTGATCCGAGCTCCATGGCTATTTTCTTGAAACCACAGTTGGTGGCAATCTCCTTGCCGATAGCAGCACTACCTGTAAACGTCACCATCCGGGGTCTTTCATCTCTCACAAGGCGAAGGCCAACCTCCCCACCTGGACCTGGCAAGACACTCATAGCCGCCTCAGGAAAGCCTGCTTCAAGTATGATTTCACCAAGGATGAGATCTGCAATCGGTGTCTGACTCGCAGGTTTGAGAATGAAAGGATTTCCCGCTGCAATGGCAGGTGCAACCTTGTGAGCAGCCAGATTGAGCGGGAAGTTGAAAGGCGTGATGGCTACGATGGTTCCGATTGGCACCTTGATTGTATAGCCTCGTCGGGAGACACCGCCTGATGCAGCATCAAAAGGTATCTCATCGCCAGCAAGACGCCTTACCTCTTCAGCTGCAAATTCGAAGGTGGACGAAGCCCGGTCAACCTCAGCGCGAGCCTCCTTAAGTGTCTTGCCAACCTCACTTGCAAGTATTTTTGTGAGCTCTTCACGTCGCTTGATAAGAGCCTCTGCGACCCGCCTGAGGACTTTCGCTCGCTCGTACCTTGTAAGTTTCTTAAGCGTTGCTCTCGATCTTTCACAGGCTTCCAAAGCCTTATCCACTTCAGTGGGACTTGCACATGCAACTTCCTCAATGAGGCTTCCATCATATGGGCTATGCACTTCAAAGCATGCTCGACCCTCCACTTTCCTTCCAGCTACAATCATTGACCGCATGTGGTTTCACCACCTATTGAAAATTCACGCTTGCCGATATGCGATGAGTATTGTCTATGTCTGCATCTCTCCAGAAAGCATAATCGGCGCTAAAGCGGCTGATCCTCAATCCTATCCCAGCACTCAGGCGCTTGTGGTCAAGACCGAGGCTTACGCGAATTGTATTGCTATAATCATAGAAACCGCCAACGTGTACATCACCACTCATCTTGCCAAGAGAGAAATCAACCTCATCATCTTTGAGGCCCTCGAATTTGAAGTCGCAGTCGAGTGCAAAACCAATCTTTCCTGAGAGTGAGATAAGTGGCAATTCATAGGAAGAGCCGAGTTTGACAGTGGGATAGATTGTCTCCTTGGTACTCACCTTGTACTTACCGCTCGGTGATTCACTTGAATAATACCATCCATCCCAGTAAAGAGGTGTAGTTGTTAAATCCTGAATATTAAGACCGATTCTCCAATTGTGAGAAACCTCATGCAACAGGGCAGCATCGAGTCCGAATCCCAGTGCGCTTATGTCAGCTATTTCCTTCCAGATAAGCTTGGCATTGAGGCCAAGGGAAGTCTTGGCATTGAGACTCCTTGCATAGGAGAGAAAACCAGCAATTTCGTTGTCGCTTTCCCATCTAACTCGATCGGGACGCCAGAGTCGTCTCTCACCTGGATCCCATACTCCATTGCCATTTGAGTCAATGAAGTCTTCACCAGGCTGATCAAGATGCGATGTGAAAGCTATGTCACTAACTCTTAGCCAAACAAGTCCAATTCCCCCGGCTACCGCTACTCCGTCTGCCCTGGAGAGTGGGCGACTGAATCCAAAACAGTTGTAATCGACGAGGCCACCAAATCTTTCCGAGTGCATGAGCAGCAGTTGGCTCATCTCGAGACGGGCAAGCCCGGCAGGATTCCAGTAGATTGCGCTTGCATCGTCAGCAATTGAAACAAAGGCTCCTCCCATTGCGAGTGCACGTGCACCAAAACCTGTTGTAAGAAATTCACCTGCCAGTTTGGTTCCCCAGCAAGGCGTTAAAGGAGCTGCACTCAAGAGCAAAGCGATTATCAATATTGTAGTAGATTTACTCATATCTTCTCCTCTCTGAATGACCCTACTGACCGCATCATCTCCTTCCCATGATTTCAGATGTCACACAAGTCTGCAACAGATTAAGTGGGAGTGCTCCACAGCCAAGAAGTGTATCGTGAAATCTCTTAAGGTCGAAACTTCCCCCCTGGATTTTCTCCACCTGATCCCTGATCTTCATTATTTTCCTCTTGCCAACAAGATAGCTCATCGCCTGACACGGATGAACTGCATATCTTTTCACTTCACGCTCAATAAAATCACGGTCAGCTCCCGTTTCATTTATCATAAAATTGATTGCATCATCAAGTGAGAAGTCACCGACCTGGAGTTTGACATCCACAATCGCACGGGCAGCACGAAATATTATACCACCGAGGGCATGATCGATTGAATCGTCGCCATAGTAACCACTCCTTGCCATGAATTCCTCACAGTAAAATGCCCAGCCCTCGATGGCAAAAGTATTTTCAGCCATGCGTCGAATCAATGACCGATTACCATTGGCAACAACAAATTGGAGGTGATGTCCTGGAAAGATTTCGTGAAATATGATTCCAGCCAATTGCCTCGACTTCATAATTCTCACGAATCTCAGTTTAAAATCTTCACTGAGGCTATCGGGAAGTGGGATGTAAAGATAGCCAACCTGTTTCGAATCAAATGGTCCAGGTGGTTCATAGGCATAGCCCGGAATGAGATCTTTTAGAAAGCGCGGTGTCTCGACTATCCTCACCTCGCCTGTGTCGGTGATGGAGACAATGTTGTTTCTCGTCAAGAAAACCTTAGCCGATTCAATCTCAGCATATGTGTGCCTTATTATGTCGCTTCGCCCAAGAGCCCTAGCCCTAAGGCTATCAGCTTTCGTAAGATGCGCTTGCTCGATGCTCTTTCTCTGCCTTTTCGCCTCTTCGAGCACCTGGGTCGCATAGGCTACTATCTCCTCAGGGCTCTCACTCACCTGGTTGAAACTGAGAAGCTCACCAAACCTTTCTCTTCCAAGTGCGAAATCTGGGTCAGCGGTTATAGCCAAAGAATCACAGAAATCGGCGAAGCCTGCCAAGGCCGCTCGAGCCTTGTCAACGAGACCTATGTCGAGATGCTTGAGCTTGGGATGGGTGTTAAGAGTGCCCAGAAATTGTGCAAAATCTCTCGTCTTTGTGGCAGCGATCTCACAATGAAGCTCAATCGGATCGCTTAGGTTTGCTCTCGCACTTGCAATAATCTTTGGGATTGCTCTAAGGCGGGAGGACAACTTGGTATCCAGGCCCTCTATATCAGGCTTTATAAGAAGATAATAGATGCCATTGATGCAGGCATCGGCATAGGTAAGTGGAGATCTCTGCCATATCTTAAGATCATCGAGGAGAAATTGCTGGTAGGCTATATCATTCTTGAGGAGATTGTAGTCTATCCATGATTGCAATGAGAGGCTATCCTCGATGAAGCTCTCAAGTGCGGGCTGGATATGGGAAAGACGCCTTCTATAGATGCTAAGAGCCCTGGGACTGAAAGTTGCGAGACGGTCATCGAATCTATGAATCCCCTTCGAGGTCGCATAGTCAGGATAGAGCTCGAATTTGGCTTCAAAATAAGCTTTTCCCAGCGTGTCAAGGAATGCTTCAGCATCGGCAGGAGATAGTGGCAATTTTTCGGGACCATGCCAGCCTATGCGCGGTAGAGCAAGAAGAGCAAAGAGTATGAGATAACGCAATCCTTCCTCTCAACGTTAGCGCTACTTGAGTAGGATATTTCACGAGACACCAAATGTCAATAGGTGAACCCCTGGCCGATGCAAGCGTTGTGGTCAACGCCCTGTGACGCATCCCAGCAGGCCACGATATCGGGCGCGTGTGGCATCGGCTCGAAGCTCGTGTGCCGAGCGTTGTGTGGATCAAAGGAACGCTCAACCTGCCTAGGATGCGGGCGAGTGGGTTAGCCAGGCCTCCCTGCCCCGCACCACAACCTCGCATCGGCCAATTTAGATTTTAAGCTCCTGGGGTGCTAAAGTCAAGCTCAAAAGCCCATTCTTGGCGAGGCTTTTTAATTTAATGTAAAGAAGTTACATTCTATACCTGATGTATTACTTGAGAGATGGTGCCGGGGGTCGGAGTCGAACCGACACGGATCTTACGATCCAGAGGATTTTAAGTCCCCTGCGTCTACCA
>JAOZOU010000150.1 GCA_029933125.1 bacterium
TGCTCACTACTACGCCCAGCACACTTGCAAAGATGTCTCCCACATCTCTCCTCCAACACACAAAGTCTTTGGTCCAACGACTTGAGCTGGTCCCTCAAGTCCTGAACAATCCACACCAAGGCAGCTACCACCTTAAGAGCCTCATCGCTTTTGGCCTTTGAAGCCTTCATCTTAAAATCTCTCCACTCCTTTTCGGATAGCATCCTTGCCTCCAAGAAACGTCAAATTTTGACGCCCCACCTTAATTTCATTAACCTCTCAAACTTCTCTATCAGCTCAATGAGCTGCTCCGCCGTCTTGCGACATTCTGCAGGGTCTCCGACCTCATGACACCTGGCCTTGGCCTCCAAGACCCACTGTTTAAGCAGCTTCACAAACTCTATTGCCCTCACAAAGACTTCGTCCATCAGTCTATCACCCTGATACAGTCTTCGTCTTTGACATATTCAACATCTATCTCGTCAGTGCTATACAGCACTACATCAATCCAGCAGACATTAACGTTCTCGTCAATCCCAAGTTCTACCAATCGTTCGTCGACTTTCTCCTTGAACTCCTTCCACGTCATTACAGTGCTCCCGCAAACTTCATCATGAACGGAACAACACGCTTGATAATATCTTTGCCTACGAGCTGGCCAAACCGCTGCCACAAGCCTAATAGCTTGCCCTTCTCGCACTCCGTCAAGTCCTCGACCTTACGACCCTTGACGGTCCGTTCAATTTCCTCAAGGATTTCCATTGCCTCGGCAGGCATTTTGCCTATATCTTCACCGAGAGCAGCTTTCCAGTAGCAGACCGAAAACTCGCTGTGCGAGCACAGCACAGCAGCAAGCCTATCGGCTTGTTTCATAAATTTGTCGTAGCTCTTGGTGAAGCCCTTCATGCGAGCGGCACACCCTACCAAGAGCAAAGCACACAGCAATAATGTGGCTACTTTCACAATTGTCATTCCTTCCATTCTTCCCTCCCGTATCTCTGCTTGTAAACTTCCCATAATCTCTTTAATATCTTTTCATACCTCACGACCCACATCCTGTCCCAGTTGCTATCCAAGCCTTCATGCGAGGCTTTCGCCTTGGCTATGAAGATAAGGTCAGATATAAGTTGCTGTCTTTCCACTTCACCGCTATCCAGATA
>JAOZOU010000151.1 GCA_029933125.1 bacterium
CTCTTTTGGCACTCAAACTATTTGGATCCGGCCGCCATAGCCATGTCATGAGTTATGTGCTCGACGAAGGACTGGCCCTTTTTGCCGGCCTGAATGTGATTCCGAAACGCTCTTTCCTGACCGAATACAGCTGTAGGGTAGACCCCCGATGCTATCCCCGATTGATGGGCCTTTGGTTCGATGCCGTGAGAACCTTGGGTCTTGATCAAGGGGTCTCCTTTGACCTTGACTTTCACACCATCCCCTTTCATGGGGAAGATGCTCTGGTAGAGAAGCATTATGTCTCCAAACGAAGTAGACGTCAAAAAGGGATTTTGGCTTTTGTTGCTCAAGATGCCTCCACCCAGGTGTTTTGCTACGGCAATGCTGATCTGCGCAAAGAAGATCAAAATGATGAGATCCTCAAATTTGTTGAGTTTTGGAAGCAACGCACAGGGCAATTGCCAAGAGAACTCATTTTTGACTCCAAGCTGACCACCTACAGCAATTTGAATAAACTGAACATCTGGGGCGTGGAGTTTATAACGCTGAGGCGCCGTTCCCGCAAAATGCTCCAGGAAGCCCACAGGGAGCCCCTATCCGCATGGAGGCGCATCCACCTTGAGGGGGTCTCTCGCATCTACAAGACCCCGAGAATCCTGGATACCAAGATTGCCCTTAGAGATTACCAGGGACCCATCCGTCAGATAGTGATCGCTGATCTTGGGCATGAAGAGCCCACTTTTCTTCTTACCAATCAATTAACTCGATCGGCCCCAAAACTCATAGAGCGTTATGCCCAGAGAATGATTATCGAGAACAACATTGCTGACGGAATCGATTTTTTCCATATGGACGCTTTATCTTCCGCTGTGGCCATGAAAGTAAATCTTGATTTGCAACTCACCCTTATGGCGAGTAGCCTTTACCGGCTGCTCGGCTCCAGGATCGGTAACGGGTACCAAAAGGCTAAGTCACGACATATCTTCCGGGACCTAATAGATGCCACAGCTACTCTAATCATCAAGAAAGAAGACATCCTGGTTCGTTTCCAAAAGAGGGCGCATAACCCCTTACTGATATCAGCAGGTTTTGACAACGTTGATCTCAAGGTGCCATGGCTAAACGGGAAAAGAATCCGCTTTGTCTTCGGCTAACG
>JAOZOU010000152.1 GCA_029933125.1 bacterium
AAGTAAGTCAAGATATTGGAAAGACGTCTTTTCAAGGTCTTCGCCGCTTGAATCACAGGCCTGAGCCTGCTGTGAGTAGCCCAGAAATACCAGTGCTTAAAATATTTCTCGGCATTCTTCGGATAGCTGTAGCCCCAAAACCGTCTCAGCGACTCTTTGATCGCCCAGGCCCGGGATGTTTTCAGCTCCGTCTTCCTAATTTCGTCAAATTCTTCTTTTCGCCACTCAGGAATCTTTTCCTCATTCATAAGCCAGAGGTGTTTAGTACCCTTGAGGCGATCATCTCCCTCAGCCATAAGTTTCTTATGCTCTTGGCGCCTTACTTTGTCCACTGCGCTGGTAACCTGCTGCATAACATGAAAACGGTCAAATACGATCTTGTCCTCAGCATCAGGGACAAACGCCTTGGTCGCCGCTATATATGGGTCCCACATGTCCACTACAATAGCCTTGATCCCCTTCAGATCTTCCTTAGAAAACTGGCCAAAATAGGCCTCAAGACTTTCTTGTTTTCTGTCTTCAATGACACATTCCACCGTGCCTTTGCTCAAGTCACAAATCACCGTCTCATAACGGTGCCCCTTGGCAAAAGACTTCTCATCAATACCAAGATATTCTGGTATACGACGTTTCTTCCTGCTGAGTCCTCTTTCAACAGCCTTATCCATAATGTTCCAGGCCTCGTACCAACTGGTGCCAGTAAGATGATTGGTTCCCGTTATATCGCACTCCTTCAGAGTATCAATCACCCAGTTCTCAAAAAGCAGAGTGAATCGACTGCCAGGCTCCGCCCACGGAGCCAGCACTTGCCTAACCCCATGCTTGGGACATTTCACTCGCGGCAGTCGACAGTGAATGTAGGTCCCAAACTGGCACGTATTGAGATGGCGCCATACACGCTCTTCGCTGTGATCATATACACTCGCCTTCTCTTGGCATTCCGGGCATTTCCACTTAAAACTAGAGCGGTCTTCTACCCAGACATCAACTCGTCCTGCTGCAGAATTAAGCTCAACTTCGGTCACTTTCCATGGACCACTAAGGCCAAGAAGGGCCTCATAAAATTCCGTATCTCGCATTGGCCTCCTCCTTCCAAAGAATTTGCCAATGCAATATTACAACATGAACAGAACCAA
>JAOZOU010000153.1 GCA_029933125.1 bacterium
GAGGATTGAGAGAAGTGGAAGTCGTTTGGTGATTTTGAGCAAAAATAAAGAGAAATTTGAGCAAAAATAAAGAGAAAAACAGGGGGTAAAAAATGAAAACCCCCCAAAACTTTTTATAGTCCTTTCTCAATTGTCTCACTTGATTGCTACTCTACTTTGTGCCTATTTGTTCCCCTATTCCCGTCGCTATTTCCTGCAATTGCGTTGGCTTTGACTCTGGCGTTGCTGCTTTTTCGCTTATGCAAATTATTTTGTTGTACTCGTCCTGTGCCGTCTCACTCACATCTCTTAATTCCTCAGCCAAACTGGTGCTGGCGGTCTTACTGGAGAATGCCCCGTAGACAGTGCAAATCACTTTATAGTCTCCTGGTCTTAGCGAGCCAAGTTTCCAGTGCAATCCCACATTGCCGTCATAGTCTGCCATCACAGCGGGGAAATTACTTGTTACATAACTAGCACCCACACCCACTATATCCATATCGTCCCATGCCTCAAGGTCATACAGGTCAGGTGCTGGATCTCCTATGACATAGTTGTAGACTGTTCCCACACCGGGAACATCATCCCAGGCAATTGCCGCGTTGTACGGAGCGAACCAAGTCCAATCATCAGTACCTGGTGAGCTCCCTACGTCCCAATCCACGAGTCGCTTGTAGTAGACGTCACTTAGCGTGGTTGTACCGGTATTCTGGAGAATTGTGTACAGATACACGTTGCTGCTCGCCTTTGGGAAGACGAAGTAGAAGTAGGCACGAATATCTCCTGCTTGTGCTGCAACCACGTATTCTGCTTTGGTCGGCGTATCCGATATAACCCAATCCCAGAGAGGAGTCATGTTACCATAAGTCCCGTAGTTCGGCTGATGATAAAACACTTCGCCGTCGTATGCAATTACATAACCCTCGCCCCACCAGCCAATAGCTAATGACTCATAGGCTGTTCCGATGGGGTACTGGAACCCTACGGGCTCGCCGGTAACGGGATCCTCGACGCCGAAATCCCCGTATTGGTCTTCAATGCCTATCTTCAAATATGTCCCTGTAAATATCTCGCCTACATACGGCGTCCTCGGTGCACTCGTAGGTTGTGACAGCTGCATTCCAGAAATCGGGATAGGAACTACCGCCACTAAAAA
>JAOZOU010000154.1 GCA_029933125.1 bacterium
GAGGGCATCAGCGCCGGTCGCAGCGTGGCCCGTAGCCAGGGTCGGTGTTGAGGGGGGCTTTGCAGTCCAGGGGGCGGCCTAGCAAGTCACTGCAGCCGACCGCCCTATCGGGCGTGGAAATCGCGGCTCGTTCTGGTTTTGTGGGGTGTCTTGTAGTGCGGTAACCCCTGCTCAGCCGGGCGGCGGCTGAGCTCGGTCGCTAGCACGCTGCGAAGGAGTCCTCATTGTGAGAGATGAATTTGACAATCAAACTAAAGAAGTGCTTGCTCGCCGAGTTGGGTACCGTTGCTCAAACCCAAACTGTCGGAAATTAACCAGCGGCCCCCAAGAAGACCCAACAAAGGCCGTGAATATTGGTGTCGCTGCGCACATTACGGCAGCTTCCCAAGGTGGCCCTCGTTATGATGCCAGATTATCATCAGAAGAACGGAAATCTATAGACAACGGTATATGGCTATGCCAGAATTGCGCCAAGCTAGTGGACAATGATGAGCAGAGGTACACAGCCGATTTACTACTCGAGTGGAAAAAGTTATCTGAACAGGCCGCTTTGCTGGAGGTTGAGAATCTCTCACCACCTTCAGAGTCTTCTATAGTTGAGGACATCGAACTCTTGCGATTCTACTCACAATGCTTTGACCGCCCTGCTTTCCAAGACCCTTTCAGGCGCGAAGGTTCAATGGAAGCATTTGATCGAGCGATCGCAGATACAATCACTGCGATAAACACGGGAGCCTTGCGAGCGCGTGACGGAACGATTCTTGCTCAAGCCAAAGGAAAGTCCTATTTGTCAAATCCTGAATGGCGCGAGAAGATGGACACAATTGTTGACCTTTTGCGGGCTATTCGTTCCAGGTATTTACTTGCCGTGCAAACAGGGCAAATATATCTTGGTCCAGAGCATCAGGGACAACAGTTTTATGACATTCGTGATGAACAAGTAGCGGAGTGGATGGACAGCACACGCGCTGAAATCATCCAGCTATTTTCTGACTTGTGTGAAGAGGCTGGTATTCCGCCTTTGCGCTTCCCAAGGTTCTTTAGGAGAAGGTGGGATCATTATTGGTAGTTACGCAGCGTGCTAACAACGGCTTGCACCCGACCGCGCTCCGCTTCGCTCCGCGCGGCGGGTGT
>JAOZOU010000155.1 GCA_029933125.1 bacterium
TTAAATAGTTGATTCGTTGATTGGTTGATTGGTTAAATCGTTGAATCGTTGAATAGTTGAATAGTTAAATCGTTAAATCGTTGAGTGGTTAAATAGTTGATTCGTTGATTCGTTGATTCGTTGAATAGTTGAATCGTTGAATCGTTGATTCGTTGGTCTGGTTTGTTTGGTTTATCTGGTTGGTTTGGTGGACTTGGTTTGTGGAAACGCGAGAAACGTTGAATGGCTGTTAGGCACATCCCGGTAGTATTTCAAAAGTGATGTAAAATTTCTTGAACCTGAAAATACAAGGGCTTAACCTTCCCATAGGACAAAACCAAAGGTCCCGAAAGGGGCCGAAAAAAGGAAGGAGAAGCCCTATGGAAAAAAGAGTAGCAGAGCAAGAGGTTATTGATCAAGAAACATTTGAGCAAGAGGGTTATGAAGATCAGCTTGAGTTTGAAGGCCTGAGCGATTTTCTTGATTATGTGGAAGTAGGAATTAGAGATTTTGTGAGAACCATGCTGCAAGAATACGCCAAAGACGAGTTTATGAGGTACATAGGGGCAAGACCTTATGAGCGAACAGAAGATCGCCGGGATTATCGTAATGGTGTGAGGAAAAGGACGCTGGAGACCCGATTTGGAGTTATTGAAGATATTGAGATCCCTTTGGGGCGTAAAGCGGGCATTGGTTATAGCAGCATCCTGGAGCGGTACCGCCGCAAGGACAGCAAGATAGAGGACATTGTCTCCGAGATGTTCCTCCGAGGTGTTTCTACCCGAAAGGTAAATAAGATCACCAATCTTCTGTGGGGCTCGGAGGTCAGCCCGGCTGAAGTGAGCCGAATGAACAAGCATGTTAAGAAAGAGCTGATCAGGTGGCTGAACCGTCCCATCACCAAGGACATTGCCTATCTCATTATTGATGGAGCTTACTTTAAAGTAAGGCGGAAGCGTGTGGGCACGGAGGCTGCCCTTTGTGCTGTGGGCATTACAGAGGATGGACAAAGGGAATGTTTGGGGTTTATCCAGGGGCAGAGGGAATCTCGGGAGGCCTGGGAGTTTCTTCTCACCCACCTTGTCAGAAGGGGCCTTGATCCCAAGAAGGTGCTCATGGTGATCTCCGATGGATGTCCTGGGATTCTTGCCGC
>JAOZOU010000043.1 GCA_029933125.1 bacterium
CGATGATCTCACCCTTACGCACATTCAGCCGTGCATTGGTGATCGCAGCATGCGGGTAGTCCGGTTTGACGATTAGAAACGGCATCTTGTTCTTCAGTTCCTCCTGCTAAGTGGAGATGGAAATCCCCTCCTCCCCTCCGCTTCCACCCGGGCCGGATAGAGGATAAGGGCGAGCTGTACAATGGCAGGCAAGGCAACGAGCCAATACGGGAAGAAATTGGAAGACGGAGCAGGCGGAGAGGAACATGCAGTGCTCCGCCGGATGCTGTTTGCGAGGAGGGAACTTGGACGTGTTCATGGCACTGCAATAAAATTGAGCATCTTGGGAATATAAAAATTTTTCGGTTTTATCATGAAAGTGGTTGAGAGGACCGAAACTGAAAGATCATGCCCTTGTCTCACTTCCTATCGAAACTGAAGGTTCTGGTTCTACAAATTTGCGAATAAAGATCCAATCAACAGCAACATCTCCTCCATCAACTGTGCCCTCTTCAAATGCAGCAACGAGATTTATGCTGGGAATGTTGCTTGAATGAGTCGCCTTCAAAGTATTATCTTGATAATATTTTGCTTCACCACTCTTCCAAAAAATCTTATATACATGCCAATTTAGCGGAGAATCAACGCTGCCCCAATCAGTTACAGTAAAATCGCCCGCATTTTGTGACCAAGATGCGGGTAATCCGTCAGAATATCTGACATAATTGATCAATCTATAGTCATCATCATTGCTTTTACGCAGTTCACAAAAAAGACAATACTGGGCATTCGTCTGAAGATATTTAGCTCTAACATGGATTGCTGAACCTGGCGACACCTCGGTCTTTCCATCTATCAACCCTCGTGTTCCAGTTGTTCCTTTAAGAAGCAAAGAAGTCACTGAAACAGAAACATCTCCTTGCCGCACGATCCATTTTTCCGAATCGACATCAGTGCTACCGCCGTAGGGTGTTACGGATATAATGTTTCGATCTTTTACATAATGATATAGATACAAATGACCGAATGCCACATACCAAACATCTTTTTTTTCTTTAATATAATCCAAGTGCTGGTGGAAATAACTTCCTTCAGTATAATCGACACCCCAACAACCGGAAGTAGTTTCTTGAGGTGAATGCCACATCAAATGATAAATTTTTCCATTATTATACGCTTCATCAAAGGCGCTGTTCAAGGAAGATAAATCTGTTGTACCATCAATCCCGATTCTAATAGAATATCCTATCCTATTATATAGTCCATTATCTGAATCCCAAGAAGCAAAATCGTTATCAGTCGTAATATCTCTGTCGCACAGATAATGATATTCTCCTAATTTTTGACGGCACGCTGAGCTACTATGTCCAAATGGTTCAAGATAAGCATAAACATACTCAGTCGAACCTTTTTTATTTAAAGCCGGTAGATTCAGATTATTGATGATATCATCTCTCGAGCCTCCTACTTCCGAATCTGCATCGAAATCTGGATCTTCTGCATCAGCATGAGTTCTCGAATGAGAAACTGGTTCAAAATATCCTGCATCTATTTTTTCTTGGATGTCTGACCAATTTGGCTCCCCTCCATTATCTCTTCCCTTCGTAACAATACCAACACTCACCCATAGATGCCTTTTTCTGCATTCATCACAAGTAGTTCTTGCACCTTCCCCAAATTTACTCTGCTCTCCACACTCATAGCTTGTACTACAATCATCCCATTCATCTACTGAGCATGTAACAGCACACTTCCGATTATCATAATATTTGGAAATCTGCGAATATATCCCTACTGAATTGCCTTGTTCATCTACTATTTTCAAATAAAGATCGTCTGAGTTCGCATCAAACGCTACAGAAACGTAAGCTACATTATTTTCATAATCAAATCGCACTGCCTCAATGCCATTAAAGAAATCATCAGAGGTCTTTTCTATAATTTCTGTCCAAGAGCCATCTTCTGTGTATTTTTTGTACGCTTTGAGATTAGAAGAACAAGGAGGAACAATAAATTCATAGGTAATTGGATAGGAAAGTCCGTAGTTATTATGATCAGTGGATGAAACAGAAAATTTGTAATAATCCGGTGGGACTTCTTCAAAATGATCAAAAAATGAAAACGTCGGATCGCCATCGCTTGCTGACTCAGCTTCTGAATTGCCGTAATATATATAAATCACAGTAGAAGAGTTCGCGGGTATAGATGGTACTTTCACCCATACTTTCGCGCTTTCGTTAGTAGCATCCCACTCTTCGATAAAATAGTCCAGGAGATTACCATTCGAATCTGTGAATCTAACATCTGCACCGTTAGATTGCGTGTGCGAGAAATCGAAATTCGTACTATCGAGATCTATTGCCGTGGGATAGTCTGTGAGATTGTCACCAGATTGTTCGGTGATCGTAATAGGGCGCGCATATTTGAAAGTGATACCATCAACAACGAAACCAAGTTTGGCAAGTTTGAAGGCAAGTGCTCCACGAGCACTTGCTAGGAATGCCAAGCCTCGATTGCCATGCTGTTCTGCGAGAACCTTCGCAACTATCCAGCGCATAAACGACTAAGACAAAAGAACTTTCCACGCACTCACCGTTACGGCTTTGGAATCATCCTGATTGGCGATCTGAACTCGCATATCATCGCTAAGAATTGGGATGAGAATAGTTCGCTGCCTTGTTGCCCCGGCTGAAAAAGTCAGGTCTTCGTAATTGCCCGCATCTTCGGCATCGTTTGTGGAATCGAAGTTCGAGCCATCCGGCGAATAAAGCCATCTCACTCTCACGCCTGACGTGGCGGAAGCATTATAAGTAGCTTTGACGATTATGATGACAGCAGAATAGCCATCGAGTCCCGACAAATCTATGTTTTCAGTGGAGCTTGCGGATATTGATTTTCCTGAAAGTACCTGGGTAGCGGGTGAACGTGCTCGCAGGTTCTTCGTCAGTAGCTGGTCCAAGTTGTAGGTTACACCATCCAGCATATGAAAGGATTTCATTGTCTGCGCCCTCCATTGCAGCGTTCAGAAAAGATGATAATCTGCTCCTTCAGCTCCTGAATCGCGGATACGAGGTCTTCCCGAATCGCCTTTTCGAGTTTGCGTGAGATGTTCTGCCGTTCCCAGAGCAGGTAGCAAGTTATTGCTATGGGGAACCCGAGCGTGGAAATGAGAGCAGGAAAATCTTGCATGCGACGCACCTCCTTCAAGAACAGATCAATGCCATCGTTCGATATTCTCCTTCTCAAGTTGGTCGAGTTCGAAATCGAAGGCTGATAGCTTGCTGATGATGTCAAGGAATCTCGCACGATAATAAACATCCTCCTTCATGAGAAAGAGAATGATGTCTATGATTTTCTGCATGAAATCTGACTTATAGGGATAGGCATGTTGGAAATTTTCAGCAATATACTGCTTCAGGAAGGTGTCCAGACGTTTCAGTCGCTCGTCATCATAAACGAACCCATCAGGATCATAGTACTTGGTGATTGAGTGATGGGCGAAGTCGATTGCTCTAAGAATTGCCTTCTTTATGATGCTTTGGAAGAACCGACCGCGAGGATGGGAAGGATGATAGGTGAAGCCTGCACGAGAGCGATTATCGCCTTCTGGGTAGGCAGGATGGCGCTGAGTCGCCGGATTCCAGAAAGAAATCTCAGCGCCATTTTGTTGCACAATCGACTGTAGTTGCTGGAGTGTGATCTCACCGGACTCGAATTTGCGGATGGCATCATTGATCGAGGCTACTGCTTCTGAGCTCATGCTTTGCGAGTGAAGTGAATAACAGCGAGGATCGAACCGGAAGATGTTGCGCCATCACTGACGATCTGCATACTGGCATCAGCCGCAATTTCATTATTCGCAGATGGAGAGCACGATTTAAATTTTCCGACGGAGTACTCGGACGAAGTGAGATTGAAGGAGCCATCAGTCATCATAGTGCCAGCGGCATTTTTGACCTGGATATTGGTGGTAGCGTCAAGCGTAGCAGTGACCACACCGATGACTTTGTCGATCTGAACTTTGAACGGAAACTCTACATACCAGACTGTCGTGCCAGAAACGTCGAGTGGACCAACGGAAAGAATGCCTTTCTGGAGAGCAGATTCCAATTTAGCAATGGTAACGGCAGAATCTTTGATCTTAGCAGTTTCAACAGCATCAGAAGCAAGCTTAGCGGCAGAAATCGCGGCATCTTCGATCTCCGAAGTGCCAATGACTTTGGTAGTGGCAGCGAGATCATCAGTGGTCACTCGCTCCGTGACGATCTTATTGTCCCTGAATCCGTATTTGCTCATTTTCTGTGGTCTCCTATTACCGGGCGATCAGGCATCGCTGACCTTTATCAGGCAGCAAGCTTTTTCTTGGATAACTCCGACGCCATAAGCAGCGTCATAGTAGATGTAGTGGTTCGCATATCGCTTGAGATACTCATACGATACTGTGGGCTTCTGCT
>JAOZOU010000156.1 GCA_029933125.1 bacterium
AAAAACCTCAACAAAACGCTTCTGTAAAACCGTTAATCCTTTTACCTTAGGCATAACACTCAACCTTCATAGGAATAAAAAGGGGCTCTCCTGAAATACTTGGAATTCTCTTGAAACTCCAACCTTTGTGGGTTTTATGTTTACCACTTAGGCAGTTGGCAATATTGCTCTGATCTAATCCGTGCTGTCGAGCAAATTCGTGCTGGTTGTTAGAAATGGTCATTATACCCTGCTCATCTATGGCAATAAAGAGTTTTTGAGTTTTCAGGTCTCTCCGGTTGTAAGTTTGCTGTTTTCGCGTTGTCCAACGACAATTGCCAGGTTCATAATTCCCATCGTTATTGACACGATCAAGGGTTAACCCTTCAGGCTTTTTGCCCATATCAGCCAAAAAGTTGGTAAAATCCTGCCAGCGCTCGCAGACTTTGATGCCTCGGCCGCCGTAATAGCTATAATATTTATGGTTAGAGTTCTGACAACGCGCTTTCATGTCTCTCCAAGAAACATAAGTTGGACTCGGTTTGCCGTTCTTTGGCTTATGTCCGTGCCTATAACTTGGATTCGACTTCCCATACATTTTAATACATACCTACTTTTTCTATTTTGTCCACCGAGCCCTGCGGCCTCTAGTATCGACATGGATAAACCCTTTCTTTGGATAGATTCCAATCCCGCCATTTCTGAAGGGTTCAATCTGTTCAGCCAATTCGAACATTTCATTGAGCGTTAAGCCAGCAATAACAATATCGGCTGCCCTGCCGAGTTTATGCTGTGAATGGGGCGCTCCACCAATAGCTGCATTATGCTCGACACACCTATAGCCAGAATTAATTTTGATCGGGCGCCCAGCCAACTCTCTCAGCTGATTGAGCGCGATCATAAACCCTCGGTCCATAAGGCACAAGCCACAACAGGGGCAAGCGAACTCTTCGCACAGGAAATGTTTTCCAAATCTAGGCTTCACGAATTACCCTTCTTCTCCACCATCATAACCAAGCAAGGCATCCAGGGCACGAACAACTGCATCATCCCAGACCTTCTCCGGATCATCGATAGCCTGAATCAGAAGATCGCGCAATCCTGCCCTGTAAAGAGCACCTACCATGTTCATCACCATTTCAGCCT
>JAOZOU010000157.1 GCA_029933125.1 bacterium
TTGAGGTGAATTCATGTAATTCCTGAGACAAGAAGAGCTTTACAAAAGAACTAAATAAAATGAAGAAAGTCATACTTTATGAACAAAAATAAAGCCGCATTATGCGGCTCAATTTTTTATTTTTTATTTGTTGGACATGTTCTGTGCGCGCTTGCCAGCCTATGGTGTATAGTCAAAAGTGAACGCCGTCCAGCTGTACCAGCCGCCAAACCAGATTGGGCGATCGTCGTTAGGTGCGTCGAACCTGTTACCTCGGATGGTCCGATCCCAAGTCCAAAGCCGGACTGTGTAGGCGCAGTCATCGATCGATTTAGCCGGTAAGTTATTGATGTCTATCTTGTGCAGATCAACCATGCCCGGACCCGTTGTGCCTTCAGGGCCAACATTGTCCGTCAGACTGTCATAGTGGTTAATCCGACCGTAATCTTCGATACCCAGTGGATCACCGCCGTAGAGCACCAGCTTATACCACCAGAAGTGTGTGTCGTTGAAGTGTCCCTGTACCATCATCGGCATGTCGTCCGGGGTGAACTCACCGCAAATAGCACCCTCTTTAGGAGCTACTGCCAGGTCCTCGGGTCGGGTATTGTCGAGCTGGATATAATGGTTATACGACTCTCCGTACTCAATGCCATCACGCCGATACTGGAGCCAGACGATATATAGTCCATCCGGATCAGGTGCGGTTAACGAATTCCACATAGTGAGCGGCAGGTCGCTGGTGCAGTCTCGCAGGGCTCGGTAGTTGGATGCGTTGAACCAGCCATCCGCGTCGGAGTACCAGTGTCGGTCCCCTGTGCACCCACCCATTCCGTCATCTGTGTCCACATGCCAGTTCTGCGCCGATACAACCTCGATACCATCGATCTCGGACTCAGTGCATGGCCAATCGCTTGCGTTACAGTAGACTACACGGAACTTGTCTACATCGTCGGGGATATAGCCGTGTATCTGAATCCACTGCCCAAAGGGTTGCTCGATCTCGTAAGCTAAGCCATAGGCGCTAATTTCGCTAATCGAGACCTGGTTGAAGTGAGTGATCTGAGGCTTCAGCTCCACCCTTACGGCAAGGGATAATGCATCCAGACCCAATTCATCGGCATTGGGCTCGAAACATCGGACAA
>JAOZOU010000158.1 GCA_029933125.1 bacterium
GTGCAGGGACTTTATACTCGTCTGATACAGTGGCCTTCTCCTCAACGGTCTTGGTGTAACCCATTGAGGTGAAATATTCGTCGCTTACACTGCCACCTTCTGTAAATTCAATAGTATGTATCGCACCTGCTTCTCCCACAGGCTGAAAGCCTGTCGGAGGAGTATAGTGGAAGCTATCTGCCTTAAAGATACCCGTCGTCTCATCCGTCCAGACCAAGCTAAGTGCTGGGTAGAAGTACCCTGACATTCCGCTGAACGCAGGATTCTCCCCTGTCTCGGGATTGCCATCCTCCTGCCAGACACCATTGAGGCCGAACCACATCTTGCCATTGTCGAGGTCAAGAGCAACCATGACAATGTCGCCATCGTCAGCAGCAGTCCCATAACTGTCATCGATAACAACACCGTCATGCAACAGCCAACTGTGAACATAAGCGCCACCGCCTGCACAACGCCAGCCATAACTGTTCTCTCCCTCAACCTCCCCGAGACCATCCTCGAGTGTGCAACCACTGTCTGCCACACCAAAATAGATAACATTCGGTCTGTAGTCAACGTAATACTCCCAATACCACTTCCCAGGAGGGAGACTGATTGTAGCTCGAACAGACCTGGGAGGGTCGCTGTCACCCTCCTCTTTACGTTTGGCCCTCAGATTATTGTCATAGAGGTCTATATAGTATGACTTGTCATACGGGTTCCACGTAACATTCTTGGCCAAGTCTCTCCCCCACTACGTGGTGCTTGTTACTGTAATGGCAAGCTTCACCTTCAAGGTGTCGCCGCTTTCAACGGGCTTGCCCTCACCATAATTGGCCGCTGAGAACATATACGGCCCACTACTATTGTCGCCCTTCGTGCTGTCACTCACAAGGGCTGCACCATACACGGTCTTCGTTGCGTTGATGCTGAACACCGCAGGATTACTGTAATTGTTTATTGTCCCATTGCTAGCAGCACCTTCATTGAACGCTGGCCTCGTGGCCTCATCATACGCAGTGCACTCCGTGAACCCAGGGCTCTGATACGTGTCACTCGAAGTGGGCGTGTAATCATTCTCGAATATGAGAATATACCAAGTCCCCACCTGCGTAGCACCATGAAACATTATA
>JAOZOU010000159.1 GCA_029933125.1 bacterium
ACCGGTAAACCTGCACAATGGATTCAATCTAACGTACCACTGTCTAATCAGCTAGATGCATTCCGTTCAGCGGTCTCTGATGCCATCACTGACATCAAACCAGTTGAACCAGTAATAGCTCCAACTATTATCGATTCGGATTTAACTACGTTCTACCCATTACCTGATTTGCATTTCGGACTGCTTATACGTGGGGACGAGAGTTCTCACGGGCAAAGCTGGGATTCAACTATTGCAACTAGATGGGTAATAGGCTCAATGGACTACCTAGTAGACACAGCCTCTCCATCTAAATACGCAGTAATCACAGATCTAGGTGACTTCTTACACGCTGAGGATAACGCAGCACGTACTAAATCCGGGCATCAACTAGACACAGACGGCAGACACTCGAAAATTGTGAAAGCATCTTTCGATATCATTGTTAGTCTTATTGATAAAGCACTAACTAAGCATGAGGTAGTTTACTTCTACTCAGTAGCGGGAAACCACTCTGAGAATTCATCTATCTACCTGAAAGCATTTTTATCTGCTTGGTATCGTAAGGAACCTAGAGTAGTTATCTATGATCCCCATAAAGCGCAACAGTATCATATCTTCGGTAAGAACATTATTGGATTTACTCACGGACATGAACTTAAACCAGCTAAAGCAGCTGAAGTATTAGTAGCAGATAACCAATCTACGTTCTCAGCTTCCGAGTACCGCTATTTTCACTTTGGTCATTTCCACTCTAATCACATAACTGAGGGTGCCTTGTGTACTACTGAAATACATAAGAACATTACACCTCAAGATAAGTGGGCAGACTCAGCAGGGTACAGAGGGTCTATTGGCTACGCCAAATCTATTACCTACCACGTTGAGTATGGGGAGATAGCTCGTTCTGTCTTCAACATCAAAATGCTAGATGGAGCCTAGTACTTACTACACAGTAGCTGTTGCCTTAGGGTCTATAGCTACATGTGCAGCCTTACTAGGTTCTTACGCAGCCTACCGCAATTATCGTATCCAGAAATTCTGGCTACAACACTACATGCTACACTACAAGGAGTAACCATGAAACAATCTAAATTTATATCACAAGCTACAGCGCTTATCACTGAAGC
>JAOZOU010000160.1 GCA_029933125.1 bacterium
CAGATAGGAAAATAGCAGCCGAGACTCATTCGCATGAATCTCAACGGTGAATAGCAAGCAAGCGAAGGTTAGATTGGAATGCGGGTTCCATTGAGTTCCATCCTCACCTTTGCTAACCAGAAGCGATCGAGTTAACACAAGGAGGTCTGGTGATGGTAGAACTGAGAAGAGTTGGTGTGTTATCGGTTGGCAAGATCTTTGGCATTCTGGGAGCCATAGTCGGATTCATAGTCGGAGTGATCTATGCTTTTGCCTTCGTAGTTGTAGGGGCAATCTCTGGGGAGCTGCCCTTCGGTGGTATCTTCGGGGTCTTTGCGGTTATCATCTTCCCCATCATGTACGGCGTCATTGGCTTTGTTGGAGGCATTATTGAGGCTTTCCTCTACAACTTGGTTGCGGGCTGGATAGGGGGCATTGAACTCTACTTCGAGGAGCAAACCCAGGCCGGCACAATCACCACATCACCTCAAACCTAATGGCCTAACCGGAGGTCCAGGCAGATTTGCCGAACCTGGTCAACCAAGCCGTACGAAGAGGACACCCAACAGGTGTCATAAAACCATTTTGATTGACATTAGGCCAACCAACCAAAATAGTCAGCAGAGGTAAGCTCCTTTATCGGTCCTGTCCCATCAGCATTCCTCACATAGATACCCGTGAAACCATCCCCAGCGAATGCCAACCTCTTACCATCCGGTGACCAGATCGGCTGCATATAGAATGTAGAACCATCTGTCACCTCTATCACCTTTGCAATCCTCAAAGGCGGTCCCTTCTTCTCTGAACAGGAGTCTGCCACCGCCACATGCTCTCCTGGCTCCGCCAGGCAAGCTGTGGCCAGCACAACCGTGATCACTGCCACAACCACACACCTTGTCATCTCATTCCCTCCCTGATGAATATATCACGAACAGAATGGCATCCAATGGACACATCCCTCCCAGACTCGCAGGCATCGAGGTTTTGCCTTACCCATTTCCTACCTTCACCATGCCCCGGTTTAGGGCCTACGTCAAGACGGATATCTTCTTCTGCTGTTGCCAAGTACTAAGGGCTTGCTTCTTAAAAGAATAGACGCATCATCTGCCTCCGGAGCAAGGCTCGAAT
>JAOZOU010000161.1 GCA_029933125.1 bacterium
TAATAGATTGTGGTGATTCAGGGCAAAATCTGATAATGACAGCATGGTCAGGTGGGCTAAAAGTAACTAATATTACTGGAGCTAGTAGTATAGGTATTGGGTGTGATGCAGGGGATATAGTAATAGATCCAAGTTGTACAGCTGGGAATATAGCACTAAGTGGTACCGGAGCTGCTCATAATTACAGTAGTAAGGGTTGTTATGTAATAGATAAGTTAGTTGATGGTTCAGAGCTGCAGAATCTACACCTAGCTATTGAACACTTGCGTCCACACCATACAGGTACTGGGGTAGTAATATATTGGGATCCGTATAGCGGTAATGATATGTATCACGGAGATCACCCAGATAGAGCGGTTAAGACATTTGTGCAAGCACATAATTTAGCTAAAAATGCAAATCACGATACTATTATGATAGTACCAGGTGATCCATCAGGGACAACTATAATTACAGAACCAATTTACGTAACTAAAGATTACTTATTTGTTAGAGGTCCAGGTAGAGATGTCATTGTTAGAGTAGAAGATAGCGAAGATGCGTTAAGAACGGAAGCAAAAGGTACTGAGTTCAGCGGATTCAGAGTTCAACATTCAGTTGAGAATGGGCATGGTATGCATTCAGTTGGTGCGTTCACCATGATAAGTGACGTATGGTTCGAACAATGTACAAATGGTGTGCTATTCACCAAAGATCATCCCATTGTACAAAACTGTAAATTCTATAATCCAGATGGCTTTGCTATTCGTATGGAAGGTGAAATACTAGCTGGAGAAATAGAAAATGTACAGATTGGTAGAGCAAGTGGAAATGGTATCGAAATAGATACTGATGAAGGTTGGGGAGGTATTCAAATGAGAGATACTTCCGTAGTAGGTAGTGCAGGTTACGGTGTTACTCTAAGCGAAACTACTACTGTATTTGTAGCTAACTCAGGTAATACTCTAGGAAGTAACACACTAGGTGACTGGCTAGATGAAGGTAGCCATAATGTTACTACAGGAGCAATAGATCCTATAGAGATGCATAATATACTAGATACATACACTAACAAGACTGGATACATGGCTGATATAAGTAATTTAAGTGCAGACGTAAATGTG
>JAOZOU010000162.1 GCA_029933125.1 bacterium
TAAAAAGAGAGTACTTAGGAGTGGAAGAGATCAGGACTTTAAATGGCTCGATTATTTACACCATGGGCTGTCATGCCGGCTTAACCATTCCAGAGGTAACGGATTTGTCACAAACTGTTCTTTCAAATGGAACGGTAGCTTACATAGCGCCAACAGGCTACGGACTCGGCGGTGTAATCACTATTGCAGGACATGAGAAGCTCCTTGAATATCTTACGAAGCGGATAGCAAGCGGTGAGGAAGTCGGTTTTGCCGTGATGAATGCAAAGAATGACTACTATCTGGACAACTTTAACCAGGATACGTTGGATGAGAAGGTACTTAGAAGCTTAACGCTCTATGGATTCCCAATGTATGCTGTCAGGCTTGGATCGTCATCCATTGCCGCCCTGAGTGAAGATGCGGAGTTAGAATTAGAAGAGCATTCAATAAAAGACCTTGCTTACACGGTTTCAAACACTACTCTTGAAGAGGCAACTTTAATATTAAAACCGACTTTCAAGGTTTACGAAACCGAAAATGGAACCTATTACAGTTATGAGGGCTACACTACCGAAGCAGGAATGCCTATTCTGCCAAAAGCTACCTGGTATTTTATACGCGGTGAGAAGGAAATCAGGGGAATAGCATTGAGAAGTGCATCATTTGAAGTGAATGAGACGAGATTAGCAATTGAAACCTTTGCCGTTTCTGATGGGTCTGGGAGTGAAAATGAGCTTAGAGGTTGGTATCCCTCCATTCCCTTTACGCTCAATACGATTGAAGATAGACAAGGCATTGTAACCGCTTCTGCACAGTACAAGTACACCGAGTGGCCAAAAAAGGGTATTATCAGGCTGTTCAATGAGATTGTGCTTGATATCTTCCGCGTTCCTGTGGATGCAGAGAAGGAGAAGCCGGTGGTGAACGTAGATATTGATAAAGGTGTCGTTACGGTTGAGGACCCCGCGGGTATTTACGATGTTCTCATTACTTATCAGGATTCTGGAAATAATAGTTGGGAAAGTAAGAGTTTGGGGCATAGCGAGAGTGAAAGGAAGAGTGTGGAATACGGCATACCGTTGAACAATACCGTGTTCTTCGTCCAAGCCATAGATGTAAA
>JAOZOU010000163.1 GCA_029933125.1 bacterium
TACTCTCGTTCAGTCCTAGCAGTTTCAATCTTGGCCTTCTCAGCTTCAACCTTAGAGGCCTGCTCATTTTGAGCTTCTCTGATTGCATTTAATTTACCTTGCTTTTGACTTTCTCCAAACTCAGACTCCAATTCTCTAGCAGCATCTATATACTGGTTTAGTGAGTTCTTGTTACTATAACTACCGTTGTAGTCAGTTCTCAATTTCTCACCAATCCTAGCTTGAATATCTTTGTAAGCACTGTTACCATCGGCATCTTCTGCCATATGACCTACAATTGCTTGAGCGTTTGATGGGTTATTTAGTACTTCTACTAATGAACCATCGTCTGACCATTGTCCACCTAACATATCTTGCATACTCTTCTCTACACCGCCAGCTCTTGCGCTCGCCATTACATCATCTAATGCAATGGAAGCTGAACTAGCAGTATGCTGTTCTCCAGTATAATTGATAGTCTCCATGTCCATATCTAATACGTCCATTCCACTATCTTTGATTAGTTGTTTAATCGCTTCAGGATCCTTATTCATTAAGTTAACTGCCATATCGAACTTAGCTGGATCTTCTAACCACCCTTGTTCTTTGATAGTACTCATAAATGGTCTGTACGGTTTAAACCCACTCATCTTTTCGCTGAATCCAGCTGCCATTTGTTGGGCTTGAATAATCTTCTTTGGGTCTGTAAACCCTTTCATACTCTTACCATTAGCAGTGAACTCGCTAGTTACCTCGTCATAGAATCCTTGCAATTTAGTATTACCTTCCAGTAATTCTTCATATTGCTTTTTGTAGTCGATTGTATCTGTGTCTTCAGCTTCACCGTCGCTAGGCTGTTCTGTATCTGTACTATCTTCAGACTTTTCTTCCGTATCCTCATCTGATTCATCCGCTTCGTCAGCATCTTCATCTTCAGGTTCCTCGTCCTCATCATCCTTTGAACTATTTTCATCTACTAGAGTGTTTTCCTCATCTTCGTCCTCGTCAGGAGCATCTACGTCGTCATCTGTGTCCGGAGTATCATCGACATGATCCTCTTCTGTGTCTGTTTCAACAGTATCTACTTCGTCAGTTTCCTCGGTATAATCCGTGTCCTC
>JAOZOU010000164.1 GCA_029933125.1 bacterium
TCTTTTCAGCTGTTTATCCATCTGATGATAATCCATCCTGCTAGCCACACAGCTATCAGGAAACCGAAGAATTCAATCATCTTGGCCTCCTTGGCGCTTGATACCATATTTCTCTCGTAGTTGCTTCTTCAGCCTGTTGAACTCGTCCTCACCATAAACAAAGTGTCTTTCCTCCTTCTGAACCTTTGGAGAGTAGTAATACACCGTAGGTATTTCTATGAAATACCTACGGCTTCCTGTGATAGCCGCTTTAAGACAATCAGGGCAGTGACCATTTCTTGGGTCAGCCACAAACATCAGGCGGCCGCACTCCCTGCAATAGACAGCGACAAGGTCACCGACTTTCTCGCCGTCACGATACTCTTGATGCCTAACTATTATCTCCATCCTCTTCCTCCCACGGGAGGTCATCCAGCCATCTCCTGATGAGGAGACGGAGCTTTCTGCTGACCTCCAAGATGTCTTCAATCTCTTGGTCTGCGGTTTCTTCGACGTTGTCTTCCTGCTCACGCTCAGTCATCTTGACCTCCTGTGTCTATAGCATTCTCCCTGTCCAGCCACTCATCCACAAGTGCCTTGTATTCTTTTGCCCAGGACTCCAAGTCTTCTGGTGGTGTGAAGGACGTCAGCCCACGGAGCAGGAAGGAAACCTTCCTGTGGAGTGTCCGCCAAGCACTCTCTGTGTGTATCAGGTAATGAAGAAACTCGTGGCGGTGCTCACAGGCGAGCCTGAAAGCCTTGACTATGCTCTCGTCCGAAAGCCTCTCAAAATCAGAAGTGTTTGTCACAACGCTGTTGAGGCTCAGCCCTCGTAATGGAGCTGTAAACACAGCTTTCACGAGCCACTCACGCGAGGTATCTGGCCCTCGCAGAGCGGTGACGTAGTCCCATGCAGCAACCTCTCGCCCAGCTGCAAGCAGCTCCTGGACGATTTGCTTCCACTCTTTATCTCGGTTCTTCACTGTCAAATCCTCCTTCCGAAGGACATTCGTCCTTTGCTTCTTCAATAAGCCTCTCATAAGAGAGGCGTATCTGGCGACGCTCTTCCGAGCTGACGTTCAAGCTGGCAATGTATTGCCAGAAGGCTCGCCAA
>JAOZOU010000165.1 GCA_029933125.1 bacterium
TAAACAACATAATCATTTGTATCATTGTCATTTGCAATAATATTATCATTACCACTTCCTGCCATATTATAATCATCAGAAGCTTCTGTTTGAGCATTTGACCAACCAAAAGCATTAAAATGTGTAGTATCAGTTTGAGCAGTTTCATTTCCAGCAGGATCTGTTTCTGTTACACTAAAGAACTCATTATCATTTATAGGAGTATTATCAAGATTAGATATATCTGCACTCCATGTTCCATCTGCTTGAACTTCTGCTGTTGCAACAACATTGTTATCTTCATCATAAAGATTAATAGTATTACCAACTTCAGCACCAGTACCAGTCATAGTTATCACACTATGATCACCATTAATATCCACAATATTAGTAATAGCTAAATCATCCATATCAGATGCAGTTGTATCAATGATCGCACTATCACTTCCTTCTGCCGATACTGTTCCTGCTGATACATCTTCTATAGTTGCACTAACATTTATAGTACCACCCTCAGCAGGTGTATCAAAGATAATATTATCTATACTACCTTGATTTAACATTCCGTTATTTAATGTATACGTATGTGTATCTACACCATCTGTTACCGTAATAACATCACCAACTTCAGCACCATCTGGAATCGTTACACTTACATTAATTTGACCTTGTAATTCATCATTATTAATTAATCCATCATCATTTGTATCTTCTGTAATTATTACTGTTGGTGCGTCTAATACATCTGTTGTATCTGCAGGATTTACATCTGCTGTATTAGTTGATGTATTTCCTGTTGTACTTGAAGCACTTACTTCGAAGTTTGGTAAATCATTACCTTCATTTACATGAGCTGCACCAGCTTCTGTTAATGTTACTGTTCCCGTATCTGTATCTATACTAAAGAATCCGTTTGTATCGTTTGTGATTGAGAATTCTATATCTCCACCATCTTCATCAGTTGCACTAGAATTTGCTACAACTGTTCCTTCTGATACTGAATCTTCTGTTAATGTTGCTACTGGTGTAACTGTTAAGTCTAGTGCATCATTTACATCTGTTGTATCTGCAGGATTTACATCTGCTGTATTAGTTGATGTATTTCCT
>JAOZOU010000166.1 GCA_029933125.1 bacterium
GGTTGTCACCCTCCCGCAGGTTCGCAACCTGCGGGAGGGGTCACGCTGCCCTCGCCGGTTAGACTGTCCGATCTGCGGGAGGCCGGCTTGAATTTGACAGTCCCTACCGCTTACAGTACAATACCTTTGGTTATATTGGGGTAGATAAATCATGAAGGACGATCATGGTATTCGTCGGGAACTTAAAGCGTTGCTTCGGGAACGGAAAGAGATTCTATTTGCCTATCTCCACGGTTCTTTCGTGGAGGGAATCCCTTATCACGATGTGGATGTGGCCGTTTATTTGAATCCCGACTTGCTCCAACAAACCGATGCTTTCGACTACGAGATGGATCTTTCGGCCCATTTGGCTCTGACCGTCCATCTGCCTGTGGATGTACACATCCTCAATCGAGCTCCTCTGGGCTTCCAGCACAGTGTGCTCAGGGGAGAACTCCTTTTCACCCGGGACGAGGAGTTCCTGAGCGATTACGTTGAGCGGGTGGGGTGGGATTACATGCAGTTTGCTTATCACACCCGCGAGTATCTCTTCGAGGTAATGAGCTGATGGCCGAGGTGAATCTCTCCTTGATTCGGGAGAGGGCCAGGGAGATACGGGAGCAGGTGGATAAAATCGGCCGCTACGTTTCCCTGCCGGATGAGGAGTTCCTGGCAGACGAGCGTAACCTCTACACCGTGTTGCATCTCTTGCTCATCTCCATTGAGGCCACGGCCGCTATCTGCAATCATTTGCTGGCGAGGCTGGCCCGCAGAGCGCCGGAGAGCTACGCTGAGTGTTTTGAGTATCTGGCCGGTGCAGGGATCATATCCCAGGAACTGGCATCCCGCCTGATTCAGATGTCCCGCTTTCGCAACCTGCTGGTCCACCGCTACTGGACGGTAAACCCTCGGCGCGTTCTCAAAATAGCCCGGACAAATCTGGGAGATTTTGAAGCTTTCTTGCAGCAGGTTGGAGCCTGGTTAAAGGGAGAAATTTGAAGCGTCGAGACTTCACCGCTATTGTCCCCTCGCCTCCTCACGAGAGGGGCATTCTCAACCCGGTTGATGTCCCTTCTTTGGTCATAGTAATCTCCGTACCATCTCT
>JAOZOU010000167.1 GCA_029933125.1 bacterium
CCTGCGCCCTCGGAGTGGGGCAGCCTGCCCAACCACGATTGAGTGCAGAGCTACCCAATTTGTTATAGCGGAGAAAATGTGATATAATTAAATAAACCGAAGACCCTCACAGTGTCGCATAACCTTATCAATGCCCCATAACTACTCTCTGGGTTGGACTTGGTCGCCAAATCGTTCGAGGGCTCGGCCAAAAAGCTACGAGTCCCAGAAGCTCAGAGAGTGGGCAATCTCCATGCAACCTCCACACTGTATTCAAGAAATCTATGATACAATTAGGAACCAGGCAGTTTCGCTTTTCGGCTCTGGAGATTTCATTAAGTAGGCGTGTGTTACAGCGAGAGATCGGGAGGGGATGAACGATAAGGAGCAAAGATCTGGGTATGAACGGCGCTAAGATACTTTATATCGAGGACAATTTGGAGAATCGCACTCTAGTCAAACGCGTGCTCGAAGCAGAAGGGTATATTGTGCTGGAAGCTGACGATGGCCCCAGCGGTCTCCGCATGGTTCAAAAAGAAACTCCAGACCTGATCCTGATTGACATCAACTTGCCGGAGATTGACGGCTACGAGGTCACAACACAGTTGCGGCAACTGGAGAGCCTGAGCAACACCCCTATCGTGGCTCTCACAGCTAACGTGTTAAAAGGTGACCGGGAACGCTGTCTGAACGCTGGTTGTGAAGGCTATATTCAAAAACCCATTGATGTGGATTTGCTACCAGCTCAAATCGCAGCCTTCCTGCGTCAGGCGCGACAATAAATGGAAACCATGCCACGTTAGAGGGCAGGGTCCATCAAATAATCGCACGGTGTATATGTCCTCAAGGATGTTGCACAAAGTAGGCGGATGTTTGCATCCCAGGGCGTGAATGGCATCGTAACCCATTTTTCCGCAATTGTTACCGCTGCTCCTTTGCCTCGCTCAGTTCCAGGTGGCTCGGCGGTTGCAAACCCATTGTAAGCGGTGCGGAAACAGGTAAGCTGTATCTTAGCGGCTTAACGATGATTGCCTTCAGGATGTAAGAGATGCAGGGGGGAGGTTAGCTCCCCTTTGTTGCATTATTCCCATACAACTGGGG
>JAOZOU010000168.1 GCA_029933125.1 bacterium
TGTCACCTACAACGTGACCAACGTCTTCAGCACCCTGATCGATGGTGGCATCTTCCTTCCTTCTCATTTCATGACCCCAATAACCTTCACTCCGGATCCTGCTGTGGTTGACGAGGGTGATTGCCTGATTGTTGATGTCACCGCTGGATGCTCCAATGCTGGTCATACGCATGTGCTAGCACCTACGGATACGCTACCTGACTTTATGAAATGGACTCAGACTGGCTTCACGGGCGACAACACCAAGGGCGAGTTGGAGATCTGCCCTGGCTACTGCGATGCTGGTGATTACGACATCGAGTTTAAGGATAAGTGCGAGGAGGGCGAGACGTATGACACCCTGCATGTGGTGGTTGTTGATAAGCCCTTCAATGTTACACTAACACCTCGTCCTGAGGTATATCCGGGTGCTGACATTGAAGTGTGCATTAACCTCTGTGTGCCGATTGAAGTGGGCGGTTACAACATTCTGCTCCACTATGACAACACAATGCTCACTCTGCTCGATGTCCACGACAAGGTCGGGCTTGAGTATTTCTACTGGACAGAATGGCAGGTTGATGACGGCAACAAGGTGAGGATCGTGGGTATCGCCAACAAGCCCAACCAGGAATATACACCTCCTATTCCTGGTAACACTCAGATAGTTTGCCTGGACTTCCATGTGAGCGCTAAATGGGACCCCAACTACTGGATTCCTATTGACTTCGAGATAGACAACGCCTGTGTGGACCTTACCATCACAGATGAGGCGGGACTCACCCTGTATCTTGCTGAGAAGATTAAGTCCTTCAAGTACATCGCTGATTATAATGATCCTTGGACGATATTCACCGGCCATGACTATCCACGTCCATATCCGCATGATCCTCCGAACACTTATGCTGAAGATTGGGAATGGTGCAAGAACCTGGATGAGGAGTACCTGGATACCTGTGAGGAGAATGTGCTGGTGACCTATACTGGGACTGTAGTGAGAGGCCAGACGTTGGAAGGGCCTTATGGCGATGTCAATGCCGATGGTATTGCCTACACCATCGCTGATGCCGTTTACTTTATGGAATATCTGAAGGGTCTGG
>JAOZOU010000008.1 GCA_029933125.1 bacterium
GATTAGCTCAGTTGGTGAGAGTGCCTGCTCGACAAGCAGGAGGTCACTGGTTCAAGTCCAGTATCGCCCACCATATCTTTATATTAGGGCTAACCCATTTCTGATACTAATGGAACTTTCCGGTATACCCCAAGATGTCTGAATCTTTGTCCCGTGAACACTTGGATTTGGTAGTTGCTTCTAAACCTGGGGTAAGCCTTGCCGAGCTCGCAGCAACGTTGAGTGCAAAGCACGGAAAATTGATTATTGCTGCTCGAGTCGGGGGTGAGGTCACTGGTCTCTCGACTATTCTCGAAGAGGAAAACCAGGTTGAATTCTTGACCTTCGATTCACCTGAGGCGAGACAGATCTATCGCCATACTGCGGCTCATGTGATGGCGCATGCTGTCAAGAGCCTCTTCCCTGATGCCAAACTCGGCATAGGCCCAGCCATAGAGGATGGTTTTTATTACGATTTCGATGTCGGTGGAAGATTGACTGAAGATATGCTCCCTGAGATTGAGAAGAAGATGGCTGAGATCGTGGCTAAAGATATTCCGCTTGAGAGGATAGAGATATCACGCAATGATGCATTGAAGAAATTTGAAGAGCTCGGCGAAATCTATAAGGTTGAGCTCCTCAATGAGATGACAGAGGAAAAGGTGACGCTTTACCGTCAGGATGACTTCATTGATCTGTGCCGTGGCCCACACCTCCCATCGACGGGTTATGTGCGTGCTTTTAAGCTTACTGGACTTGCTGGTGCTTACTGGAGGGGAGATGAAAATCGCCCTATGCTACAGCGCATTTACGGGACAGCCTATGAGACCCAAGATGCATTGCAAGCACACCTTGAAAGACTCGAGGAAGCCAAGCGCCGTGACCATCGGCGCCTTGGAATTGACCTTGATCTCTACACCATTGATGAGACCGCTGGGGCTGGTCTTGTCTACTGGCATCCCAAGGGATCGGTTGTAAGGAGAATAATCGAGGATTTCTGGAAGGACGAACACACGAAGCGAGGCTATCACCTTGTCTATACACCACATATAGCCCGGGCAGATCTCTGGAAGACCTCCGGTCACTTTGACTACTACCGCGACAACATGTATGTCTTTGAAGTCGAGGATGATGAGTACGTTCTTAAGCCCATGAATTGTGTGGGTCATATCCTCATATACAAATCAAGGAAGAGGAGTTACCGTGAGCTACCCCTGAGATTTGCTGAACTTGGCACAGTCTATCGAAGGGAGAGATCTGGAACACTTCATGGACTGATGCGTGTCAGAGGTTTTACCCAAGACGATGCGCATATTTTCTGCATGCGAGAGCAGATCGCTGACGAGATCTCTGGTGTGGTCCAACTCGCAGAGTATATGCTCAAAGTATTTGGCTTTGACACTTATGAGGTTGATCTCAGCGTTCGCGATCCCAATACACCCGAGCGTTATGCTGGCAGCGATGAGGATTGGCATGCAGCTGAAACCTCGCTGGCTGATGTGCTCAAAAGCATGCGCATACCATTTAGAAGGTGCGAAGGCGAGGCTGTTTTTTATGGTCCCAAAATTGATATAAAGCTCCTCGATGCCCTTGGGAGGGGTTGGCAGGGACCCACTGTTCAATTCGATTTCAACTTGCCCAGGAGACTGGGAGTGGAGTATGTGGGATCTGATGGTCACAGCCACTATGTTGTGATGATTCACAGGACTGTTCTTGGTGCACTTGAACGTTTCATGGGAGTTCTCATTGAGCACTATGCAGGCGCATTTCCTTTGTGGCTGGCTCCGGTTCAGGTAGCCGTCTTACCAGTACTTGAAGGCAATGAGGGCTATGCAGCGGATCTAGTTAAGAAGCTGAGTGAGAAAGGGATCCGGGCAGAACTTGTTGGCTCAGACCAGAAGCTTGGGTACAGAATTCGCGCTAAGAGTATGGAGAAGGTACCATATATAGTGATAGTTGGTAACAAAGAGGAGGAGGATGGTAGTGTATCAGTGAGAAAGCGTAAACATGGGGATCTTGGTAGTATGCCGTCCGACCAATTTATGAATTTGCTGCAAAGCGAGATAATTCAAAGATCGCCTTGAAAACTAGGGGGTGACCACGATCGGAAAGCAGAACAAAAGTGTGAGGGTCAATGAGAGGATAAGAGTTCCTCAGGTCAGACTTATTGACGAAAGCGGCAAAATGATAGGGGTTGTCAGCACGAGACAAGCTCTGGAGATGGCAAGAGAGCGAGGATATGATCTCGTTGAAGTTTCACCAGGGGCAGACCCACCTGTTTGTCGCATAATGGACTATGGTAAGTACAAGTATGAACAGAACAAGAAAGCAAAGCGTGCCAAGAAAAAGCAGCACACCATGCACGTCAAAGAGATAAAGATGCGTCCGAAGATAGAAGCTCATGACTATGCCTTCAAGCTAAACCATGCCCGCAAGTTCCTTGAGCATAACGACAAGGTCAAGTTTCACTTGATTTTCCGTGGCAGGGAGGTTACTCATCCCGATATAGGCTTGAGGATTCTCGGCAAGGTGGCTGAGGACCTTGCTGACATTGCCAACGTGGAGGCTGGCCCTAAGAAGGAAGGCATGGTTATGACAATGGTACTTTGTCCCAAGCCAGCTGCGAAGAGGCCCAAGGAGAAAGCAACGGAGGTTGAAGATGCCACGAGCCAAAAGAGTGGTGCAATCGAGGAGAAGGCGTAAAAAGGTTCTTAAGGCTGTACGCGGGTATGTGGGGTCGAAGCATCGGCTCTATCGCACTGCACTCGAAAGCCTTAGGCGTGCTCTGGCTTATGCTTATCGTGATAGGAGATCAAAGAAACGCCAGATGCGATCCCTCTGGATTGCCAGAATAAATGCAGCCGCTCGCATCCATGGCCTTGCCTACAACAGGCTGATCGATGGGCTTGCGAAGGCAGGTGTCAAGGTTGACAGACGGATACTCGCCGACCTGGCTGTAAATGACACCGAGGCTTTTGAAAAGATTGTTGCTAAGGCAAAGGCAGCTCTGGAGAAAGCCTATGGATCTGCAGAGTGAGGCGGCGAGGATAAGAGAAGCGGCTGCCAAGGCCATAAAGACCTGTAAATCCATCGATGATGTCGATGCAGTCAGGGTAAAATACATAGGCAGGAGGGGTGAGCTTACACTTCTCCTGCGCAAACTGGGGGAGGTTTCACCTGGACAGCGGAAAGAAGTGGGGAAAATGCTCAATGCTATCAAAGATGAGATTTCTTCACTGCTTGCGGAACGCCGGAAAGAGATTGAGACTGCGCTCAAAGATGAAACTCTTAGGAAGGAGACAATAGATGTTACCCTTCCAGGCAGAAGGGTAAGGATTGGTAAGCTTCATCCCACCCTGCGGATCCTCAATGAGATCATTGACGTTTTTGTTGGATTGGGATTCACCGCTGTTGAGGGTCCTGAGATTGAAACTGAGTACAATAACTTCGATGCCCTCAATTTTCCGCCATGGCATCCTTCCCGAGATGATTTTGATTCTTTCTATGTAGGTGATGGCTACGTTCTTAGAACTCACACCTCGCCTGCCCAAGTACGAGTTATGAAGTCTCAGGAGCCACCAGTGAGAGTCGTGGTACCGGGAAGGTGCTACCGTCGAGATACTCCCGACGCCTCTCATTTGATGAGTTTTTTCCAGATTGAAGGACTCTATGTTGACCACGATGTGAGCTTGGCCGATCTTAAGGGAACGCTTGCAATTTTCGCTCGTGAGATTTTCGGTCCCGAGACAAAAATCAGATTCCGGCCTCACTATTTCCCTTTTACTGAGCCAAGCGCTGAGCTCGATATATCATGCTTGGTTTGTGGAGGTGCCGGATGCCGCCTCTGCAAGCAGTCCGGGTGGCTTGAGGTACTTGGTTGTGGAATGGTGCATCCCAATGTATTTAAGCACGTCGGCTATGATCATAAGGCTGTTACAGGTTTTGCCTTTGGATTGGGTGTTGAAAGGATTGCAATGCTCAAATATGGCATTAGTGATATCAGGACACTCTACGAGAACGATCTTAAGATCTTAAATAGCCTGTAGGTCCAATCGATGAGGATACCATTCGGCTGGCTTCAGAACTTTGTAAAGCTCGATATTTCACCTCAAGAGGCATGCGAGCAACTCATCATGCTTGGCTTTTCCGATGCTGAGGTAATTCCCAATGAGTGGGATTGTCTCGATAACTTCGTTGTCGGCCGAGCCACAAAGGTTGAATCCCATCCAGGTGATGACCATCTCAAGATCGTTGATGTGAACCTCGGATATACCACCCTTAAATCGGTTTGTGGAGCTCCCAACGTTGTGACCGGAGGCGCCTATGCAGTTGCTTTGCCTGGTGCCAAGCTCGGAAGCGGTCAAACTGTGAGTCGCGCGGAGATAAGCGGCGTGGTTTCAGAATGTGTTCTCTGTTCTGGCTGGGAAGCCTGGCTTGATGACTCACGAGATTCACTACTTGAGCTTGATAAGGATCTGGTACCAGGTACGCGTCTTATAGAGGCGCTTGGTTTGGATGAACCCGTAATAGAAGTTGAAGTAACCCCCAACCGTGGTGATTGCCTTGGACTTGTTGGCATTGCGCGTGAATTGGCAGCCGTTTTTGGCAAGGAGCTCATCATCCCTGAGCCAGCTCCCAAGTATGGTTCAAAGCGAATTGAAGATCTTGTTGATGTTGAGATCCATGACGAGGACGCCTGTCCGAGATACGGTGCCATGGTTCTGGAAAAGGTAAGTGTGCGACCTTCGAGGGCAACCCTGAGAGCCCAGCTGCGACTGGCTGGCCTCAGAGCGGTCAACAACGTTGTAGATGCTGCCAATCTTGTAATGTTTGAAACAGGGCACCCCCTACATGCCTTTGATCTCGATAAGATAGAAGAAGCCCACGTCATAGTGAGGCGAGCGGCTGAGGGAGAAAAAATCGTTGGTATCGATGGAGCTCAGTACTCGCTTGGTCCCGAAGACCTTGTCATTGCTGATCCTTCCAAGCCAATCGCCATAGCAGGCGTAATCGGCGGAGAAAACTCTGAGGTGACTTCTACAACACGGAGAATTCTCATCGAAGGTGCTTTCTTCAAGAAATCCGTCATATGGCGCATGTCCAAGAGGCTCGCAATAGATTCTGAGGCAGCCTATAGGTTTGCTCGGGGTGTGGATATAGAAGCTATCCCCTATGTTCTTGCTCAGGCTGCGGAGCTGATTCAGGATGAGACAAGCTGCGATGTTTGTAGGGGAAGAATAGATGTGTATCCAGGACAGAGACCTCCGCGGTATGTGACGGCAAGACCTAAGAGGATAAACCGTCTTCTGGGAACGGCTATTCCCGATCAGGAGATCTGTGATTATCTCGAACGCCTAGGTTTTGGCGTCTCGCCTGGAAGAGATCTTGAGGTTGCTGTTCCTACTCGAAGGGGCGATGTAGAATCTGAAGTCGATATCGCTGAGGAGGTAGCTCGCCTTTATGGTTACGATCGCATCCGTGCTGCTGAGGAAAGGGCATGCAGTGCTCACGGCAAGGTGTCTAGCAGCCTGGCAACACAGAGCAGACTGAGAACGTTACTTGCGGGCATGGGTCTTACAGAGGTTGTTACAGATTCAATGGTAAGTCCTGAGGTGCTCAATCTATTTGGCATGCTGCCTTCTCAGGCTGTTGACATAAGAAATCCAGTCGGTGTTGGAGCTTCGGTATTGCGAACGGGATTGGTTCCAGGGATTGTCGAGGTACTCGTAAAGAATGAGCACCGGGGGGAGGAATCCATTGCTGTTTTTGAAATAGGCAAGATCTACGATCGCAACAACGCAAACTTCTGTGAGAAGTATAGGGTGGGATTGGGGCTGAGTGGCCTCAATGAGCCACGCATATGGTGTTGTAATGCCAGGCAGTTCGATTTCTTTGATCTCAAGGGTATGGTTGAGGCTCTTCTCAGACAATTCGGACTCGAGGCAGCTTTTGTGCCAGGTGGACCTGAATTTCTCCACCTGGGCAGGAAGGCTCTTCTTCGAGGGATTGAAGGTAACGAGTTAGGTTTTGTGGGCGAGATCTTGCCCGATCTCTGTGGACGCTACGGATCCAGACGGCGGCTTTATGTTGCAGAGCTTGAGTTTGAACCCTTCCTTGAGAGCATTTCGGTGATCTCTAAAGTATCTGAGCGGCCGAAGTATCCAGGCGTCAAGCGTGATATAGCTGTAATAGTTTCTAAAACAGTTCTGGACAGCGATGTCCGAAGGATTATACTTGAAGAAGGTGGCGACCTTGTTGAGTCGCTTGAGACCTTTGATGTGTATGAAGGCAAACCAGTTCCTGAAAACCACAAAAGCCTTGCTTATGCGATTGTCTTCAGGGATAGATCGCGAACCCTGAAGGAAGTTGAGGTTGACGAGATTCAGAAGAGGATAGAGAAGCGCATAAATGAGGAGCTAAAGGGGACTCTGAGGAAAGAGTGACATACGATGACGCTAAATGAACTTGAGAAACTGGCTGAAAGGGTCGAAGCCTTAGTTGATGAGCTTAAGACCCAGCGAGAGATAAATAGAAGATTGATGGATGAAAAGGCGAATCTTGAGCAAGAGGTTGCGTCGCTTTCAAGGCAACTTGCCAAGCACGAAAAGGAGGGAAGCCGCATAGAGCAATTATTGGCTGAAAACAAAGCAAATAAGAAGAAATTAGCTCTGTTGAAGGCCAAAGTTACATCAATGCTTGCAAAGGTGGAAGTTTTGCAGTAGAAATAATGGGGGAGTGGATGGGATCGATGGAGCAGTTCGGGAATCTTGAGATTATAACAATCGCTGGGAGGGGTCAGGGTGTCCGATGAAAAGGGTGGTATAACAGTTGAGATTTTTGGGCATCAGTATAAGATACGGGGCGATGCAGATCCCGAGTATATGGCTGAGATAGCCCGCTATGTTGACCAGAAGATGAAAGAGGTTGCAAAAGGGGCACCTGTTGGCTCTCTGGCAAAGATTGGTATACTAGCCGCGCTGAATATCGCTGAGGAACTTTTCAGAGTGCGCGATGAGAAACTCAGGGTTATACAGGGAATTGACACTGTTGCCCGTAGAATGCAGCGCAAACTGGAGGAAGTAGCATAGTGAGGTTCTCCACAGCGGCTGGCTGACATCTCCATCTCGAACTGATTTCCTCGAAGCCCCACCTTGATCTCCACTCCTCAGACCAATACGCTGCGGTGCTGTTTTAAGAGGCATCACCGCGGGGAGGTGTGGTGATATGCTAGAAACAATACTCACTATTGTGGCAGGCATCGTCGTTGCCATGCTCCTGTTCTTACTTGGATGGTATGCTCGCAAGCGAGCCAGTGAGAGCAAATTGATGAGCACCGAGAAGCTTGCCGAAAAGATCATTGCCGAGGCCAAGAAGGAAGCCGAAACCCACAAGCGGGAGGCAATCCTTGAGGCTAAGGATCAGTGGTACAAAGCCAAAGAGAATTTTGAACGTGAGACCCAAGCCCGCCGTGCTGAGCTTGCTCGCCTTGAGAAGAAGCTCGCCGACAGGGAAGGGAGCCTCAACCGCAGAGTCGATATCCTTGAGAAGAAGGAGGCAGAGCTTCGCAGGAAGGAACGCGATCTGTCAAATCTTGAGAGGAGTCTCCGTGAGAAGGATGTCGAGCTTACCCATCTTATTGATGAGCAGAACCGGCGTCTCGAGAAGATAGCAGGGATGACAGCAGATGAAGCCAAACAACTTCTTATGACTAACCTTGAGAATCAGGCGAGGCATGAGGCAGCTCAGCTGATTCGCAGGATAAGGGAGGAGGCTGAGAGAAAGGCAGAGAAGGAGGCACGCGAGATTCTCACGCTTGCCATTCAGCGCTGTGCTGCTGATCATGTTGTCGAATCGACTGTCTCGGTTGTCCAGCTCCCCAATGAGGAGATGAAGGGGCGTATCATTGGACGTGAGGGACGCAACATAAGGGCGTTTGAGCTTTCGACAGGTATCGACGTTATCATCGACGATACACCTGAGGCTGTTATCCTCTCGGGCTTCGACCCCATAAGACGCGAAATAGCCAAGGTAGCCCTCGAGAGACTCGTTGTGGATGGAAGGATCCATCCAGCACGCATTGAGGAGGTAGTTGCCAAAGTACAGGCTGAGATGGATGAGAAGATAAGGGAGACGGGGGAACAGGTATCTCTCGATGTAGGTGTGCATGGATTGCATCCCGAGCTGATCAAGCTGCTTGGTCGACTGCAATATAGAACCAGCTACGGCCAAAATGTGCTTCAGCATAGCAAGGAGGTAGCGCATCTTGCCAGCATCATGGCGGCTGAACTCGGCTTCGATCCTTCACTTGCTAAGCGAGCAGGCCTTCTTCATGACATAGGTAAAGCGATTGACCATGAAACCGAGGGTACACACACCCAAATAGGTGCAGAGGTCGCGGAGCGCTACGGAGAGAATCCCCAGGTCGTACATGCCATTGCTTCACATCATAGCGATTCGGTTGTAGAATCTCCTATCTCAGTCCTGGTTCAAGCTGCAGATGCTGTATCAAGTGCGCGTCCTGGAGCACGGCGTGAAACCCTCGAGAGCTATGTGAAGCGGCTTGAAAAGCTCGAGAAGATTGCTGATTCCTTCAAAGGGGTTGCGAAGGCTTTTGCAATTCAAGCCGGGCGTGAAATCAGAATCATGGTTGAGAACAAAGAGATAAGCGATGAACAGGCACAGGAGCTTGCCCATGATATTGCTCAGCGGGTAGAAAGGGAGCTGGAGTATCCCGGGCAGGTTAAGGTTGTTGTTATCAGGGAAACCCGGGCAATCGAATATGCAAAATGATGCTTTACTCAGGGTGCTCTTTATAGGCGACATTGTTGGAAGACAGGGTAGGAAAGCAGTTCAGCGCATCCTGCCAGGGCTCAAGCAGGAATTTCAAATAGACTTGACAATCGCCAATTGTGAGAATGCTGCCGGCGGTTTTGGGCTAACAAAGAAGCTTGCGGATGAACTCACCGAGGCTGGGATCGATGTGATGACTTCGGGGAATCATATCTGGGACAGAAGGGAGATTGTCCCATACCTGGATTCACTACCCAATGTTCTGCGTCCTCTGAACTATCCACCGGGTGTCCCTGGTAGAGGAAGAGCAATATATGAGGTGACCGGGGGCAGGCGAATATGCGTGGTCAACCTCATGGGAAGAGTGTTCATGCGTGCAATTGATTGTCCTTTCAGAACAATAGATACACTGCTTAATCAGATCGAAAATATGTGTACGATTGTTGATATGCATGCGGAGGCAACAAGTGAGAAAATCGCTATGGGCTGGTATCTCGATGGGAGAGTGAGCGCAGTTCTCGGTAGTCATACCCATGTACAAACCGCTGATGAAAGAATCCTTCCTGGAGGTACAGCCTATATAACTGATGCTGGTATGACGGGACCCTTTGATTCAGTGATTGGAATTGAAAAGAAAGCAATAATAGAGCGTTTCCTAACAGGTATACCTTCAAGATTTGATGCTGCGACCCAGGATGTCCGTTTTTGCGGTGTTGTTGTTTCCATTGACACAACAACCTCGAGGGCGCTTGAAATCGTGCGACTGCAGCGCTCAGTCAACCCCGAGGGAGACTAATGAGTGCTGTCCTACTGGATGGCAGGAGTATTGCCAGGCAGATTAGGGAAGAGGTCAAGTCCGAGGTCGAGGATCTTAGGCAAACCGGTATCAAACCCTGTCTCGCTGTTTTACTCGTTGGAGAAAACCCAGCTTCAGAGATCTACGTTGCCAGCAAACAGAAGGCTTGTGAGAAAGTGGGGATTGAATCACAAATGCTGAGGTTGCCAGCCTCAGCTTCAGAAAGAGAAATCTTAAGGCTCGTAAGCGAGCTCAACTCAGATGAGAAAGTTCATGGTATCCTCGTCCAGCTTCCTCTACCTGACCACATTGACGAGCTTCGTGTGATTGATTCAATAGATCCTCGTAAGGATGTCGACGGTTTTACGCCCGAGAACCTTGGAAGACTTCTTCTTGGAAAACCTTATACCGTACCATGTACCCCTGCTGGCATAGTGGAGCTACTCCGTCATTATGGTCTTCAAGTTGAAGGTTCTAATGTTGTTATAATTGGGCGTAGTAATATTGTCGGCAAGCCTCTGGCAGCCTTACTCGTGCAAAAAGCAGAGGGATACAATTGCACGGTCACAATTTGTCATTCAAAGACCAGAGACGTCACTTGGTTTACAAAGAGTGCCGACATAATTGTAACTGCAATGGGTAGGGCGGGCTTTCTAAAAGCTGATATGGTAAGATCGGGCTCGATCATCATAGACGTGGGTATCAACAGGATTACTGATGTGACAGCCCCAAAAGGCTACCGAATTGTTGGAGATGCTGATTTCGATGATCTTCGTGACATCGCCTCCCATATTACCCCTGTACCCGGCGGGGTTGGCCCTATGACAGTTGCAATGCTCCTTAGGAACACCCTTAAAGTCGCGAGGTCATCGCAATGGAATCGATAGAAGGTGCAGTGGGTGAGGCAAAGATCTATACAGTATCTGAGCTAACAATGCTCTTGCGAAATCTGATAGAAGGCGAGTTTCCCTCGCTATGGGTAACAGGAGAAGTCTCGAATTTCAACAGACACTCATCAGGTCATATCTATTTTACCCTCAAGGACGAGAAGGCCCAGCTGAAGTGTTTGATATTTAGCGGAACAGCCCGTCTTCAGAGCTTCTTGCCTAAGGATGGTCTGAGAATCCTCGCACAAGGGAGATTGACTGTTTACGAGCGAGCAGGGCAATACGAGCTCATAGTAAATTCCCTCTTACCGTCAGGCAGGGGGGAACTCTACATAGCTTTTAATCAACTTAAGGAGAAGCTGGCTAAGGAGGGCCTTTTCAATAGGGAAAGGAAAAAGCCCTTGCCTGCCTTCCCGCGACGCATAGCAGTTATCACATCACCGACAGGCGCTGCCATAAGAGATGTGATTCGGGTTGCAACCTCTATCCATTCAGGCATTACGATGGTTGTTGTACCCGTGAAGGTGCAGGGAGAGGGTGCTAAGGAGGAGATTGCCGAGGCTCTCGATTACATCAATGAGATTGGTGGCTTCGATGTTGTTCTCCTTACCAGAGGTGGCGGCTCCATCGAGGATCTCTGGGCTTTCAACGAGGAGATTGTGGCCAGAGCTATAAGCAGGTCAAGGATACCTGTGGTTTCAGCAGTGGGACATGAGATCGATTATACGATTGCTGATCTTGTTGCTGATGCAAGGGCTCCGACCCCTTCAGCTGCCCCTCCCCTTATCCTTGCCGACTATATTGATGCCAAACCGCGGCTTGCGTTGCTCATCCAGCGAGCCACAAGAGCCATAATCAATCGTGTAGTGAGCTATGAGAGTACCCTCAATGCTATCAAAGGAAGCTACGGTCTCAAGCGAATGAAAGATAGAGTTCTCGATAGCATGCAGCATGTGGATGAGGTAATCCTGCGTGCCCACAGAGCTATCGCGGGGATGATCGAATCTTCCAATGCAAGTCTCGAAGCACTACTTGCGCGAGCAAATGCGCTCAGTCCTCTTGCGACCCTTGAGCGAGGCTATTCTATTTGTTTTCGTCAGGATGGCAAAGTTGTAAGAAGCTATCTTGAAATTGCTCCTGGTGATAGGTTGAGAATTCGATTCGCTGAAGGACAGGCACTTTCAAGGGTTGAAAAAAGTGGGAAGGAGCTGGCCTGATGTCCGAAATGAAATTTGACGAGGCTATGAAACGTATTGAGGAGATTGTGAACGATCTTGAGAAGGGTGAACTCCCGCTTGAGCAGGCTCTCGAACGCTTTGAGGAAGCAATTCGCCTTGCCAAGGTATGTCAGGCTAAGCTTGAGGACGCACGCGAGCGAATCTCCAAGCTAGTTCGTGAGGGTGAAGCCTTTAAGCTCGAGCCCTTTGAAGGTGGGGAATCCCGAGATGATTCCAAGATCACACGAGTTTGACATAAGGGCATATCTGAAACAGAAGCGAGCTCAGGTTGATAAAGCTCTCGATGAATGTCTTCCTCCGGAAGATACATATCCCCAAAGTCTCTATCGAGCTATGCGTTATAGCGTCTTCAGCGGAGGCAAGAGATTCAGGCCAGTGCTCTGTATAGCTTCTTTTGAGATCTGCGGCGGCAGGGGAGAAATTATTTTGCCTGTTGCCTGTGCGATTGAAATGATTCACACCTATTCACTCATCCATGATGATCTGCCTTGCATGGATGATGATGATCTCCGCAGAGGCAAGCCAACGAGCCATAAGGTGTTTGGCGAGGCTATAGCTGTTTTGGCGGGCGATGCTCTTCTAGGTCTTGCTATTGAGACTATAGCTAGAAGATTGCCTCCCGTGGCTGGATTTGAGATTACCAACAAGGTGCTTGTTGACCTTCTGGCTGCTATAGGCACGGACGGTATGGTTGCAGGACAGGTTGTTGACATAGAAAGCGAGGGCAAAGCTGCCGATGCAAAAACGGTTGAATACATACACACCCGCAAGACTGGGTGTCTGATTGCAAGCTCGGTTCGCATAGGGGCAATTGTGGCTGATGCCTCTGAGGAAGTAGTCGAGAGGCTCTCCCGGTACGGACAGAGGATTGGGCTCGCATTCCAGATAGTTGATGATATTCTCGATGTTGAAGGCTCATTTGGAAAGCTTAAGGGGGGAGTGGGAAGGGATGCTCAACGCCAGAAGACGACTTACCCGGGTGTTTTTGGGCTTGAGAAATCAAAGGAAACTGCGCGTTCACTCGTAAACGAGGCCAAGGAATTTCTTGAAGATTTGGGTTCGAAGGCGTTACCTTTGAAATTGCTAGCAGACATGGTTATTGAGCGTACATCTTAGGGGGTGTTAGTCACGGCCATCCTCGAGAGGATAGACAGTCCGGCAGATCTTAAGAAACTCAAGGTAAGCGAGCTTCCCAAGCTCGCTGCGGAGATTCGTGAAGAGATAATATCAGTTGTTTCGGAAACGGGTGGCCATCTTGCACCAAGTCTTGGTGTAGTCGAACTCACGCTTGCGATTCACTATTGCTTTGATTCCCCTAAAGACAAGATCATCTGGGACGTCGGACACCAGGCATATGCCCATAAGTTGCTTACAGGTCGAAGGCGAGTTTTCAAGAAACTAAGGGTTAAAGGGGGAATAAGTGGCTTCCCCAAGATCGCTGAAAGTGAGCATGACGCTTTTGGCACTGGCCATGCCAGTACTTCGATTTCAGCTGCTCTTGGATTGGCCTGTGCCAGGGACATGAAAGGTGAAGATTATCACGTTGTTGCTGTAATTGGTGATGGCGCTCTAACCGGAGGCATGGCTTTCGAGGGTCTCAATCAGGCTGGGCATCTTAAGAAGGATCTCATAGTTATTCTTAACGAGAACAAGATGTCTATTTCGCGGAATGTGGGAGCCCTTTCACAGTATCTCACGCGTTTGATATCTGCCCCTGTCTATAGAAGGTTCGAAGCCGATGTATGGGAGCTCCTTGGTAAGATACCTACCTTCGGTGGAAAGGCGCGTAAGCTTGCAAGTAGAATCAAGGAGAGCCTCAAGAATCTTGTTGTGCCGGGAATACTTTTTGAGGAGTTGGGCTTCCGTTACTATGGACCAGTCGATGGCCATGATGTTGAGCAGCTCATCCATGTTCTCAAGCACATAAAACAATTCCATGGTCCGCAACTGCTTCACGTTGTTACCAAGAAGGGTAAGGGCTACTGTCATGCGGAAAAGGATGCGACCAAGTTTCATGGCATTGGATCTTTTGACAAAGAAACGGGTAAGCTCGAGAAAGCTTCTGACTTTCCTTCCTATACGCAGGTCTTCGGCAGAACTCTAACAGAGATTGCAAAACATAGAAGCGATATTGTGGCAATAACAGCTGCTATGCCTGATGGTACAGGTCTAACGACTTTCAGGGATACCATCCCTGACAGATTCTTTGATGTGGGAATTGCTGAGCAGCACGCTGTTACCTTTGCAGCCGCTCTCGCCAGAGCTGGGCTGAAACCTGTTGCTGCGATCTATTCCACTTTTCTACAGAGGGCATTTGATCAAATAATCCACGATGTGGCTTTACAGAATCTCAATGTGGCATTTGCAATTGATCGCGGTGGACTCGTAGGTGAAGATGGACCCACGCACCATGGTGTCTTTGATTTGAGTTATCTTCGGCAGATTCCCAACCTTGTTGTCATGGCTCCCAAAGATGAAAACGAACTGCGTCACATGATAGCGACCATGATCGCCTACAAAGATGGACCCATTGCAGTGAGGTATCCCCGCGACTATGGCTACGGGGTTGGCTTTGATGAGGATCTCATGGTTCTACCTATAGGTAAAGGTGAGCTCCTAAAGCGAGGGAGTGAGGTTGCTCTTATAGCAATCGGTTCTATGGTTTATCCATCACTCAGTGCTGCGCACACTCTCGAGTCAGAAGGCATTTCAACAGCAGTAGTAAATGCGAGATTCGTTAAGCCGCTCGATGAGGAACTCATAATCAAAACTGCCTTAGGTGTAAAGATCGTCGTTACGGTTGAGGAGAATGCTAGGTGTGGCGGCTTCGGTAGCGCAGTAGCCGAAATGTTAAGTCAGAATGGAGTAAATGTAGGACTTATACTTATTGGTCTGCCTGACCGCTTCATTGAACACGGCAGACGTTCTGAGCTTCTAGGTGACGTTGGACTGAATGCTGAAGGAATAGCAGCAAGCGTAAGAGAGGCCCTAAGGAGTGTTGAGCACCGTGCCTAAGATCTTCGGGATCATTGCTAACAAGCGAAAGCCAAATGTGGCAGAAGTTGTTAAGAGCCTGGTCAAGTGGCTGGAAAAGAGGGACTGCGAAGCACTCGTGTGGGATGACATTGCGGAGGAAGTAAATTTAGGTAAGATTGTCCCAATCTCTGAAGTTGGAAGCGGAAGCGACCTTGTCATTGCCCTGGGGGGAGATGGGACCCTACTAAGAGCCGCCAGAGCCGTCGGGGAAAAGCAAGTCCCTATTCTTGGTGTAAATATTGGAAGCCTCGGTTTCCTCACCGAGGTCACTGTGGATGAAGTTTTTGAGGCTCTTGAAGGGATACTGGCAGGGGACTATACCTGGGAAGATCGCATGAATGTTGATGTAATTGTCGAAAGACAGGGTAAGCAGATTGGTACGTATACTGCCCTCAATGACATTGTGATAAATAAGGGCGCTCTCTCACGTGTGATCGAGATGCGCGTGAACATAGACGGACACTATCTTGCGAGCTATACTGCTGATGGCCTTATTATATCGACTCCAACTGGTTCAACAGCCTATTCGCTTTCAGCCGGTGGACCTATTATCAACCCATCCATGGACGCCATAATCGCAACCCCTATATGTCCACATACGCTTGCAATCAGACCCATGATCCTCTCAGGAGCGCAAACGCTTAAAGTCGAGATCAAGGCTGGACACTCGCCTCACCACAACACCGAGGTGACGCTTACAGTCGACGGTCAAGTTGGATTTGGTTTGGAATCAGGCGATCGACTCACCTTTAGGAAGTCATCACGTAAGACGCGACTTGTGCTTTCGGGCTATAGATCGTTCTACGAGGTGCTCCGTGAGAAGCTATGCTGGGGGGATATCAGGCGCAGGCCTGGTAAGTAGTTTGGGTGGACGATGCTAAGGCAGCTTAAGATCCGTAACTACGCCATCATCGATGATGTCGAAATCGATTTCACCGAAGGCTTGAATGTCTTTACTGGGGAGACAGGGGCCGGTAAGTCCATCATAGTGGGTGCCTTAAGCCTTGCCCTAGGTGAGCGGGCAACTGAGGACGTTATACGAAGGGGCGAAGACAGTTGTGTGGTTGAAGCCACTTTTAACCTCAAGCATCCGCTCCATAAGAAGATTGGTAGCACAGGGCTATCTCCTGGCGGGGTCTTAAGAATCAAGCGGGAGCTTCGGCGAACTGGGAGATCCAGATGCTGGGTAAATGAACAGCAGGTTCCCCTCACCCAGTTAAGAGCAATTGGCAACTTTCTGGTCGACTTCCATGGTCAGCACGAGCATCAAAGATTGCTCGAGGTCTCGAGTCACGTTGATTTCCTTGATGCATTTGGGGATGTGTCACGCCTTCGCAAGATGCTTGCTGATTTCAGACATGAGGTTGCTGATCTCAGGAAACGAATTGAGCAACGCGAAGCCAAACTAAGAGAAATAACTCAACATGAACACATTGTAATCCATGACATTGAAGAAATTGAGAAGATGGATCTCAAGCCTGATGAGGATGTTAACCTTGAGGAACAGATCCGCCTGCTTGAGCATGGTGAGAAGATAGTTGAGCGTGGAACAAGTGCCCTTTATGACCTCTACGAAGGTGATGCGAGTGCGACCTCAAAGATTGCAAGTGCAATGGCCTCGCTTGGCGAGATCATAGACTACACTGGTGAATTGGAAGACGTGCAAGCAAATCTTGACCAAGCACATGTCATCGTCAAGGAGGCTGCACAAACCCTGCGTGCTGCAATCGCAAGCATTGATCTTGATGCTTCTCACCTTGAAGCCATGAGAGAGCGCCTTATGGCGATAGAGCGCCTTAAGCGTAAATATGGCAAGAACCTTGCTCAGCTGCTTGATTACCTTGCGACTTTAAAGGCTGATCTCGGCGGCAAGGCTGATCTTGAAGAAGAGCTAAGGGAACTTAAGAATCGCTTGCATGAAAGCGAGCAAAGGCTGGGTGAACTTTGTCTTGAGCTGCGTGAGAAGCGCAAGAGCGCTGCAAAGCGTTTCCAACGCCTTGTCGAAAGTGAACTCAAGATGCTTGGGATTGAAGGCGTGAGATTTCGGGTTGTTTTTGATGAGGTTGAGAATGGTGACACCATCACCTTGAGAGACGGGAGAATGATAGGAGTTGGAGAGCACGGTGCAGACTATGTCGAATTCTTCATAAGAACAAACGTAGGCGAGCAGCTTCTGCCCTTGAGAAGAATCGCATCGGGTGGGGAAATCTCGAGGGTGATGCTCGCTCTCAAAAAGTTGCTTGCTGGTGCCGATGAAGTTGAAACCCTCATCTTCGATGAGATAGATGCAGGCATTGGTGGAAGCCTTGCTGAGGTTGTAAGCGAGAAGCTTGGAGAATTGGCAGGAAGGAGTCAGGTGATATGTGTAACCCATCTTGCCCAGATTGCTGCAGCTGCGAGAACGCATTTTGCTGTCGAGAAGAAAGTAGAAAAGGGACGCACCCTAACACGTGTGAGGCAGCTTAACGGCAAGGAAAGGGTTTCCGAACTAACTCGTATGATTGGAGGGCGCAGACCACCGAGGTCTGCAAGAGCTCACGCTGAGAGTATCCTTAGGAGGATGGAAGTCAAATGAGAAGAAACAGATCAAGGGTCTATTTCATCGACATGCGCTCGACGGCAAGCAACAGTCAAGTGGATAGATTTAGGAAGACCCTGCGAAGAGCCGGAATTGCTGACCTTGCTGGCAAGGGTGAACTCCTTGCCATAAAAATGCACTTCGGTGAGAGGGGCTGCACATCATATATTCGGCCTATCTACCTGAGGACTATTATAGATGTCGTTACTGAATCAGGTTGTCTTGCCTTTCTCACTGACACAAACACGCTTTATGTTGGATCACGATCAAACAGTGTTGCCCATATTAGAACAGCGATTGAAAATGGATTCTCCTATGCTTCGATGGGCATACCCATTATTATTGCTGACGGTCTAAGAGGGGCTAACTACGAGAGCATCGCCATTGGTGGTGGCTACATGAAGGAAGTCAAGATAGCGAGCGATATCGTTCATTGTGATGCTCTTCTTGCTGTTACGCACGTGAAGGGCCACGAACTCACCGGTGTCGGAGGAGCGCTTAAGAACATCGGGATGGGATGTGGAAGTCGTGCTGGCAAGCTCGAAATGCACTCTGGCATGGAGCCTAAAGTCACAGATGCCTGTACGGGGTGCGGCAAGTGTGTCAGATGGTGCCCCGCTGGGGCAATAAGTATAGAGGCTAAGCATGCTGTTATCGATAGCAAGAAGTGCATAGGATGCGCTGAATGCATCGTTGTCTGCCCAAATGGGGCAATGAGGATAAACTGGAAGTGGGATGCAAGATATGTTCAAGAGCGCATGGTGGAGTATGCAGCTGGGGTTCTTAAGACAAAGGGTCGAAAGGTTGGTTTCGTGAATTTTGTCATGGATATTTCGCCTCAATGTGACTGTTACGGATTTTCAGATGCAAGTATTGTTCCAGATGTCGGAATCCTAGTAAGTAAGGATCCTGTGGCAGTAGATAAGGCATCCGTAGATCTTATCAATGCGCAGGTTGGTATCCCTGGGACAGCTTTAGGCTCACGAAGAAAGGGGTCGGACAAGCTTAGGCAGATTCACAAAGAAATCGACTGGAGGATACAATTTGAGCATGCCCAGAAGCTCGGTCTTGGTACCGAGAACTACGAGCTGGTAAAGGTCAAATGATGCAGGTGACACAAGCCGGCTTTCGACTCTGTCGTGTAGGCAAAGGTGAAATCCCCACCCTGAGAGAAGCCTCCACATGCCAGCGTTGCTAAGCCTCAACCAGGTCTGGCGTTCCAGACCAAGGAGGTAAAATGGATTTCGAGTACAGAATAGACCCCGAAGCTGGGCTTATCTTTACTCGGTTCGAGGGGAAGTTTGATGTAGCCACCATGATAGCATGCCTCAAGAGAATCTATGCGGATCCTCAATTCACAACAGGTATGGACAGCTTGAATGATCTTCGTCTTGCCACGATCGATTGGGATTATGACGATGTCGAACGCTTCAGAACATTTATCCAATCTGTCGAACACATTCGTGGCAAATGTCGCTGGGCATTACTGGTTAAGGGAGGAGCAACATATGTGAGTGCCAGAATTGCCTCAGTGATTGGAGAAGCTCACGGGATCGGTATAGAGGTTAAGCTGTTTGATAACGATTCTGAAGGTCTGGAGTGGCTGCGTAAGACCACCTGACTTAACCTCTTGATATGTGGTACGCCCGGCGGGATTTGAACCCACGGCCTGTGGCTCCGGAGGCCACCGCTCTATCCAGCTGAGCTACGGGCGCACCTAGAAGCGATACGTAAGCGTCAGGAATCCTTTGTCAAGGGTACGTTTTTCCCTATACTCATCCTGAGGGGAAAACCTCTCAAAACAGGAGTGCACCCAGGCCACATCAACGGCAAGGCTGGACTCGACCAGAGTACCCAGTCCAAAAGTTATGTTTGTGCGATTCTTTTCCGCATCGAAGACATTAAGTGCCAGTGGAACATATGAGTAACCACCTCTGAAGCGCAGAGGTAGAATCGGAAGCGTATACTCGACACCGAATCTTAGGTCGGTGGTTGGATCAAAGATGAAATTGCCGCTTTCATCGCGAATCCCACCCGGAAAGCCAAGTTGATGCCAATCGGTGTAGATGACATCGACAGCAATTGTGAAGTTGGGTGGCATCAAGCCGATTCCAATCGCCCCTGAAAATGGAAGGTCGATGTTATACTTCACCGGTGGATTGTACCTAATGCAGCCGGCATCGGTCCAGACCTCCTCACCTTCAACCGTTATGCGCTGCGGTGTCTTGAGGGTTAAGCCAACTGAGATAAACCTGCTCACATAAAGCATCCCCAGACTACCACCATAGCCACTGAGATCACCTGTTTGGGAAAAGACAGCGGGTTCGTCACAACTTCCCCATGGCCAAAGCTGGTCATGATAGTCAAGATCGCCCGTGAAAAGGTGCCCCTCACCGCCAAGAAAGACATTGGGAGAAACCTGGACTGCAAACCCACCACTCCAGGCAGTAAGGACAACTTTCTTCTCCTCTATGTCATGATATCCTTGCGCTCCATAACGGTTTAGGTATTGATCAAAGGAAGTTGCTCTTGTTACAGCACCTGCTGCCACAAGGCTTCCACGATAAGTCGGGAAGGGGTATGAGAATGAAGCATTCTGGAAGCGGGTTGTGCTAACCGAGGATGAGCTCTTTCGACCAGCCCAGGATGTCTCTATCCTCAGGTTTGCATTGGTCAAAGTTCCCAGAAGTTCAATCCTTCTGATCTTGCCCAATCCAGCGGGGTTATACCAGATAGCACTTCCATCGTCGACAATTGCTATACACGCGCCTCCCATCCCAGCCCATCTTGCACCTATCTCCGCGCGTTGGGTAAAGGCAACATCCTTGTTGGTAGGAGGTGAGCCAGCTTGACCGAATGAAGCTAGGGATGCCACTACCGCTACTACGAGCAAAAGACGGCTCAGCATCAGTTTCCCTCTTTAGCTTTCTCTTTCTTCTTCTTCTTCTTCGGCTGTGATGGTGACTCTGCCTTGGGCCGTTTGCGATTCTGGTAGTAATTTGGCACTGTCGGCTTCTCAGGTGCCTGCTTGGTATCCTGGCGTATTGACTTGTCCTCTTCACCCTTAGACTTCTTGGGTTTGACCCGAATCGCACCGCCAGGGAGTCCAGGCTCCTGGGGACTTCTCCTGTCCTCATAATATCTCGGAGCTTCCCACTTGGGTGCCTGGCTGTCGTCCCACCACCAGTAATCATCCCACCACCACGGTCTGCAGTAGTAGGAACGCCAGTAAGAATAGCGCCAATACCATGTGTCGAGATAGGGAAAGTGCCAGTAATAGTAGTCAGCGCTGTTATGACAATCCGAACAGTGCCGAGGGGACTCTGAGGTTTCCATTCCTGAGGTTTGGGGATGGACAACAACCGTGTAACAACCAGCCGCAACAATCCCAAGACCTAAGAGCAACAAAAGCCAAGTCTTCATAGGAATCACATCCTTCTGTCTAGTCGGCTCTTCCTCTATAATCTATCGGCGCAAAGGTGGTGGTGTCAATGGATTAGTGAGGAATCATGGAAAGAAGCACACCGGCAGCAACAGCTGAACCTATTACACCTGTGACATTCGGACCCATGGCGTGCATAAGCAAAGAGTTCTGAGGATTCGCTCTTTCTCCTTCCCGCTGAACAACGCGTGCAGCCATCGGTACAGCAGATACGCCTGCTGCCCCGATCAAAGGATTTATCTTGCCACCTGAAAGGCGACACATTAATCTTCCAAGGAGCACACCAGCTGCTGTTCCGATGCCAAAAGCGACAACACCGAGAACAAGGATACCCAGGGTCTTGGGCGTAAGGAAGCGCGATCCCTCAAGGGTCGCTCCCACAGAGATGCCGAGAAAGATTGTTACTATGTTGATAAGTTCATTCTGCGCCGTTTTTGAAAGACGCTCAACCACACCCGACTCCCTCAAAAGGTTACCAAACATAAGCATTCCGATGAGGGGTGCTGCAGAAGGAACCAGCAAAGCACATAGGATAGTAACAACGAATGGAAAAAGGATGCGTTCACGCTTGGAGACCTGCCTGAGCTGTTTCATCACAATTTTGCGTTCGCCAGGAGTTGTTAGCAATCTCATTATTGGTGGCTGAATAATTGGGACAAGAGCCATATAGGAGTAAGCGGCTATCGCAACAGGTCCAAGCAGGTGGGGAGCCATCTTTGAGGTGAGATAGATAGCGGTCGGCCCATCAGCTCCACCGATTATTGCAATCGAACTTGCTTCCTGAAGTGTAAAGGAAAGCCCGAGGCAGGGTATCTTACCGAGGGCAAGTGCCCCTAGTAACGTACCAAAGATGCCAAACTGGGCTGCCGCTCCAAGAAGGGTTGTCTTGGGATTTGCAATCAAAGGACCAAAGTCGGTAAGAGCCCCGATACCGAGGAAGATAAGAAGAGGGAAAAGGCCTGTCTTTATGCCACTATCGTAGATTACTCTCAGGATACCACCCTCGTTCATCATACCAACAACAGGCACATTCGTCAGGATGGCTCCGAAGCCAATAGGTATAAGAAGCAAAGGTTCGTAGCGCCGTTTCACAGCAAGGTAGATGAGCAAGCATCCGATACCTATGACTATGACATTTTGATAGGTAAGATTGGCAACACCGAGGGATTTCCCGAAGCGTGCAATGAGCTCGCTCAAAGTGTATGTCGGTTCCATCTTATCCTCTCAGGATATGACGACGAGTGGGTCACCATTTTCCACTTTGTCGCCAGGCTTCACAAGGAGGTGAGCAACGCGGCCCTCGTGAGGGGAAACAACCTTGGTTTCCATCTTCATTGCTTCAAGAACAATTATCTCCTCACCTTGGCTGACTTCATCACCCTCTTGCTTGAGGATTCTCAGAACATCACCGCTCAAAGGAGCCTTGACAGTTCTTCCGTCAGTCGGGATTGCCTTCTTTGTGGGTGGTTCGTCCGCTCGGGGTTGAACAGAAAAGCCCGTAGCATCCTCAATGGAAACTTCATAGGTCTTGCCATTGACGGTTATACGGTAGGTTGCGGGTGTGGGCTCTTGAGGTGCTGGACTGGGTTTCTGGGCTTTGGCTGGCGCAGGTTTGGCAGGCTCAGGTTTCTTCATGCCATCTCTTATTTGAATAAATTCGAGCCCGACCTCAGGGAAAAGCGCATAGGTTACAACATCCTCATCGGATCTAGGTTGCATTCCCAGCTTCTCAGCAAGCTCTCGCCTGTCCTTTTCGAGCTCCGGTTCAATATAATCTGCAGGCCTTTTGGTTATAGGCTGCTGTCCTGTCTCGGCAACCACTCTTTCAACCAAATCCTTGCGAATCTCGCCCGGGGCTTTACCGTACTTGCCGAGGATGTAATTCTTTGTGTGTTCAGTTAGAACCTTGTATCGCTCTCCCTGAAGCACATTTATCACAGCTTGAGTTCCAACCACCTGACTGCTCGGCGTCACAAGCGGTGGGTAGCCAAGGTCAGCTCTTACCTTAACCACTTCGTCAAGGACCTCATCATAGCGATCCATTGCATTCTGACTGCGTAGCTGGCTTGCAAGATTGGACAGCATGCCCCCAGGGATCTGGGCTGAGAGAATCCGGGCATCGACACCCGGGAGCCCGCTTTCATATTCGGAGAGTTGGGCTCGAACCTGCTTGAAGTGATCAGCTATCTCAATCAGTAGATCGAGATCAAGACCCGTATCGTATGGTGTATTCCTTAGAGCCGCCACAAGACTCTCAGTTGCAGGCTGAGATGTTCCAAGGGCAAGAGGTGAGAGTGCTGTATCAATAATGGCTGCTCCTGCTTCGATACCTTTGAGATAGCTCATCTCGCTGAGCCCTGTAGTTGCATGGCAATGGAGATGGATGGGAATACTTATCTTCCTCTTGAGAGCGGAAACCAGCTCAAGGGCAACATAAGGAGTAAGAAGACCAGCCATATCCTTGATGCAGAGAGTATCAGCGCCCATCTCCTCGAGCTGCTGTGCCATCTCAACGTAGAGATCAAGGGTATGAACAGGGCTCGTTGTGTATGATATGCAGCCCTCAGCATGTTTGCCAGCCTTCTTGGTAGCCCTCATAGCCGTACGCAGATTGCGGACATCGTTGAGGGCATCGAAGATTCGAAAAACGTCAATGCCTGCATTTGCAGCAAGCTCAACAAACTTCTCAACGAGATCATCAGCATAGTGGCGATAGCCAACAACGTTTTGTCCTCTGAGTAGCATCTGAAGTCGCGTGTTGGGGATAGCCTTTCGCAGCTGACGAACCCGGTCCCAGGGATCTTCTCGCAGGAAGCGTATGCAGGAGTCGAAAGTAGCGCCTCCCCACATCTCAAGGGAAAAGTAGCCCACCTTATCGAGCTTGCTCGCAACCGGAAGCATGTATTTTGTTGGCATCCTTGTTGCGAGGAGCGACTGGTGAGCATCTCTCAGGATGGTGTCAGTTATCATAACCGTCTGCTTGTCCTGGTTCACCAAGATCAATCTCTCCTTTCCTCATGTTTTGAGCGTTTGCGATGTGCATGCAAGGCTGCACCAATGACCGCCACAACCTCAGCAAATGAGGACTCTTCGTGTGGAAGCTCGCCTGCAAAGCGCGCGAGGAAGCTAATTGCCACAGCGAGCAGGGCAATGAAAGCAAAGACGATACTCATGCCCAGAATTGTTATTGAAAGACCAGCTTGCATTCTCACCCCAGTTTTTCCAGCTATTTAGTTTATCCGTGTCCCGAAGATGTGTCAATGTTTTTCGAAGTTTTGGTTGCAACACCACGATATGCAAAATATGCTCTTCGCTGAAGGAGGATGCCTTGAGATCGAGAGACTTGTCTTTTTCCTTTGTAATGTATCTTGTGTTCATTCTCACACTGAGCTTACACCTTGCGGGTTGCGCTCATAAAAGGCCTCACCTGCAGCGACCAGGCGACCTCAGGACAATAGTCAGGAAACTTCATGACATAGGGGGACTCAAGGGTAATGGTTGGATCACAGCTGAGGTGCGAGGTGAGAGATTAGGCGCCCCTTTTGAGGTGGCGATTGCCGGGGATGGCAGAATTGAACTTACCCTTCATCCGGGCACTAACAGTTTGCTCTGGCGTGAATTCAGTCTTAAAAGCACTCAAGAGAGGACTACAGTTGTCACGCCAGATAGCGAGTTCGAGGTGAAGATCGCCAATATCTCTCCCAGGGGATTGTATGCCTTTCTGCTTTCCATTGCTGGAGGAGACATGATTGTTCGGTGGCTGGACTCAGCCGGATGCGCTCTCGCAGGAGTGATTGTGTGCGATGGGTTGGAATTTGAGGTGAGAGTCGATCCCTCAACCAGCTCAGTTTCCTCATGGACAATCCATGACGAGAAGGGAGCGGAACTCAATGCCATCATTTACCGTTATTCGATGTCGCCCATACCTATGCCTCGCATAATTTCAGCGACTGTCCAGCCCTACGATGTGATATTTGGGGTGAGATATGAGAAAATAGAGCTGTATCGCCCGTGAAGAGTGAGGAGAGCAGGGAACTTTGCGGGTTTATGAATGTAAAATAGACTGGTAGGGAAGGCATGGCCCATAGCGATGGGGACCTCCCACCCGATTATCGGAATGATTCCGATGAGAGCCTCATGCTCAGGGTGGGAAAAGGAGACAGGCAAGCTTTTGATGAGATAGTGCGGCGTTATGGAGCCAAAATGATCAATCTGGCTTATCAGATAACAGGTAACAGAGAAGTGGCTGAAGACATTGCTCAGGAGACCTTCTTTAGAGCCTACCGGAGTGCACCAAGGTATCGTGAGATATCCAAGTTTTCAACCTGGCTTTATACGATAGCGATAAATCTTTGCAGAAATGAGCTTAGAAGACGTAAGTTTAGGATCTTTTCACTCGAAGGGATGGCTGAACGCGAGGAGAATGATAAAATAAGGGTTGATATTGTCGATGAGAAGCTTAGGCCAGATGGCGAGCTTGAGCGCAAGGAGCTCGCCAGGATGGTTAGGAGAGCGATAACCAGTCTGCCTGAAAAATTCAGAACGCCTCTTGTTTTGAGAGACATCCAGGGTTTAGCTTATGATGAGATAGGCAAAATATTGAAGTTACCTGAAGGCACAGTCAAGTCACGCATAAATAGAGCTCGCATGAGAGTCAAAGATATTCTTAAGCCCATACTTGACGAGACATGGAAGGGGGCAAAAGATAATGGATTGCAAGAAGGTGGAGACCCTTCTGAGTGATCTTGTTGACGGCACACTCGATGACCGCTCACGCAGGGAGGTGGAGGAACACCTGGCAAAATGCAAGGATTGCAGGCATGAAAGAGAGAACCTGATTAAGACCCTTGCCACACTTAAAGCGATTGACCGGATCGATGTTCCTAGCGATTTCGTGCAAACCCTCCGGAAGAGAATTGACGAGTTTGAAAGTGCGAAGAAGGCATTGATGTTGACCACACTCTTGGCTTTTGTCAGACACCACAGGAAAGCCATCGTGAGCGGAGCCGCCGCCTTCGTCGTTGCCTTTGGTGTCACAGCCTATTTTGTCACCCACATAGGCCATGTTGAGCAAGTTGCCGAGCAGGCGACTACTCCGCAACAAGCATCGCGCACTTACATAATGAATGACATTTTGCCAACCGGTGGCGATTCAGCTAATACCGTGTACATTACGGGTGATAGGGAGCCTGATCCATTCAGAGAATTGCCAACCTATGTTTTCGATGAGGTAAAACCTGTCGGGCTTATCCCGGATGATTTCTGAGGTGGATCCATGAAGAAGCTAGCACTTGTAACAGTCGTTGTGCTTGTTCTAAGCAGTAAGACACCCGCTGGTCAGATATCTGAAATTGAGCGTGAGATAGTAGACCTCGTGGCAGGTGTCAGGCATTCCATAGTCGCAGTAGCAGCCGTATCCCACTATCACGGTGGCCATAAGGTGCCTTTTACTTCACGCTCAAAAGCTGTCGGCTGTGGAGTCGTGCTTGACTCCCAAGGTCACATTCTTACAACTGCGACAGTTGTGGGAAGGGCAAACGAGGTTGAGATTACCACTTCGGATGGGGATACGCTCAGAGGTGTGGTTCTTGGTACTGACAGGGTTGCTGACATTGCTGTCATTAAGGCGGATAACGAACACCTCAAGCCAGCAACCTTTGCTGAGGAGGACGAGATTCCACCAGGTTCCCTAGCTTTCGTCGTGGGCAATGCATTTGGGGTCCTTCCTTCAGTTGCAATGGGGGTAGTAAGCGGTCTCGAGCGGTCAGCCGGCGAGGAGATATCTTCACTCAGACTTGCTGTGCCCATAAGTCCAGGTGACATAGGTGGACCTGTGCTCAATTCAGAGGGCAAGGTGATTGGGATAGTTCTGGGCAGATTGACTCTAGAGTCAACCTACAGGGCCGCACCAACCTCGACTGGAGGTCCTTTTGCCTTTAGGAGCTTTTCGCAACCAACCAATATGGCTGTCGCAATTCCAACGCAAAGGGTTCGTGAGATCTCGAAGCAGATAATCACCAGTGGATCTATAAAGAGGGGTTATCTTGGAGTAAGGGTGCTAGATCTGACTGATGATTTGAGAAACCAGCTGGGGGACATGGACCTCAATGGTGTTGTCGTTGTGGAAGTCGTCAAGGGTAGTCCTGCTGAATCCATCGGGATAAGACCTGGCGATGTCATAACTGATTTTGATTCAATTCCAATTGCATCTGTTGAATCCCTTCGCAACGAAGTTCTTAAGACCCAACCTGGGGATGTTGTGGAAATCGGTTTCCGACGAGGTGCAGACACTCGCAGCGAAAAAGTGAGGATCGGTGACCGTACTCCACGCTATCTCAATTTGGGGCGCCTGAGGGTAGGTGAGTCTGAAGCTGAGATCCTGCGAACAAGGCTTGATGACCTAAGAGCCCAGATCAGGCAGCTTGAGGAACAGCTCAAGAAGCTTAGGCGCCCATAGGAGCCAACCTATTTATCGGTTGACACAGCTACCTTTCCCCCTTAAAAGGAAATAAACTGGAGGTGCGGCTATGAAGAAGCTAATGACTCTGGCACTCACTGTCCTGGCAATCTCATGCTCCAAGCCAATGATCGCTGCCTTTGGCTCCAACAGCGAGATCTTAATAGTGACTACACCAAGATGCTCAGAGGAGGCAATGAAGCTTAAGAACATCCTTAGTAGGGAGATTGTCACAGTGCAATACGAACCTGCCTTTAAGGTGCGAATAGTCACCAAGGCTGATCTGAGGACCGAGCTCAACCGTAAGAACGTTCTTCTCCTGGATTATCTCAGTCCCGAGAGCAGGCTTGAGGGAAAGATAAGGGATGTAGTTGGGCAGAAATTCGATGAGCTCGAGCGTGGTGAAACCTACCGCTATGTTGTCTATGATCGGTGGGCAAGAGGGCAAGCAGTCATGGTCGTGACTGCACCAACAAAGCAGGACCTCAATAGGCTTCTCGACGAGAAAGCAGACGAAATTTTCAACTTTGTGGAAACATGTGTCCAGACTAGGCTTAATAAAGCTCTCTTCTACGGAGGTGAGCAGAAGGTTGCTACCAAGAGGCTTCTTGATACCTATGGATGGACCTTAAGATTGCCAACAGGTTACAAAATTGATGAGACATATGCATCGGAGCGTGTTGTCAAGATAATGGAGGATAAACCTGCTCGGATGATCACTGTTTACTGGGAGGGTGGGCAGTGGTCAGATGAGTCAAAAAACTGTCTTGACCGTAAGCGCATGCTGGCGTGGCAATACTGGGATGAGGACGAGGTTGTGGATGAAACCCTCAGAATCGAGGAAGGTGAATTCCTGGGTCACAAGGCAATTGTTCTTAGCGGCACATGGGAAAACAAAAAATATACGATAGGAGGCATCTTTGTTACCTATTGCTTCTCCTGTCCAGAAGCCGGCCGGCACTATGTTGTCGATGCAGCAGTTTTTGCTCCCGGGCTCGACAAGCTCCCCCTTTTGCGTGAACTCAAAGCAATTCTATCCACTTTTGAGTGCAAGCCCAGGGCTGAATAGCGGTTGACATGCACTGGTTGCTCTGTTAGCCTCAACTCGTTAAAACATGGAGGGTTAGTGTGAGCCGACTCAGTAAGTTTATTGATTACCTTAAGGATGAAGGAATTGACAAGTTTCTGGTTACCAACATTACAAACGTAAGATACCTATCAGGCTTTACAGGTTCGACGGCTTGTCTCGTTGTGGATGATTCGGAAGCCACTCTCGTGACTGATTTTCGGTATAAGGAACAGGCTGAGGCTGAGGTCTGGCGGGGGACAAAGGTAAAGGTTGATAATCGTGAGACACTGACTGCTGCACTCGATGTTTTAGGCGACTTCGATGGCAAGCTTGGTTTTGAAGCGCTTTCACTTGCGTATAGCTCCTACACTACCTTGAGTGAGCGCTTGAAAGCGAAACTTGTTCCAACTTCAGGTGCCGTAGAGCGCCTAAGACGAACTAAAGATTCAAATGAAGTTGCTACGATAGCAAGAGCTGTTAAGATAGCCGATGAGGTCTTTTCAGAGATCCTTGAGGAGATAAAGCCAGGGCTGACTGAAGTAGATATAGCTGCAAGGATTGACTTCCTCTTAAGGAAGAAATCTCAAAACATCCCTGCTTTTGAGACAATTGTGGCATCGGGGCCCCATTCTTCCCTCCCTCACGCTCAACCTACCAGCAGAATAATAAGTGAAGGTGATATGGTAAAGATGGACTTTGGCGCTATATGGGACGGATATCGTTCGGATATAACACGTACGGTCTTCGTCGGAAAGGCTTCTGATAAGTTCAGAGAGATATACGATATTGTGCTCCATGCCAATGAGGAGGCTATTTCAGGAATAAGGGCTGGGCTCAAGGCGAGTGAAGCCGATAGGCTCGCAAGAGCTCTTATCGAATCCAGGGGTTATGGTGAGAATTTTGGCCATTCCTTGGGACATGGTGTGGGACTTGAGGTTCATGAAGCTCCACGTCTTTCTTCAAAAAACGATAGCCCCCTTGAGGCTGGCAATGTTGTTACTGTTGAGCCTGGTATTTATATTCCAGGATGGGGCGGTGTAAGGATTGAGGATATGGTTTTGGTTGACAGTGACGGATGTACGGTCTTAACAAAGTCTAGCAAAGATCTTATAGAGGTGGGGACTTAACCATGACAACAACAAATGACCTTAGAACAGGAATGGTGCTCGAAATCGATGGGCAGCTCTACTCGGTTGTCGAATTTCTCCATGTCAAGCCAGGCAAAGGTGGTGCTTTTGTAAGGACAAAGCTTAAGAATCTTGCCACTGGTCGAGTGATTGATAAGACTTTCAACGCTGGCGAACGTGTGAAAGATGTTAGAATCGACCGCGTTGAGATGCAGTACCTCTACAATACAGGTGACGAGTATCATTTCATGAACACGGAGACTTTCGATCAAATAGCTTTGCCGGTTTCAATGGTTGAGGAGATAGCACAACTGATGAAAGACAATATTATGGTTACTGTCCAGATGAGGGATGGGCAGCCTATCGGTGTTGAACTTCCGACTTTCGTCGACCTTAAAGTTGTTGATACTGCTCCAGGTGTGAAGGGGGACACCGTATCCGGAGGCACAAAACCAGCCACACTTGAGACGGGAAAAGTGATTCAGGTTCCCCTTTTCATCGAAGTGGGTTCAATCGTAAGAGTTGATACAAGAACAGGCGAATATGTCTCGAGGGTGCAATCATGAACGTTTCTTTTCTCAAGAAGCTTGTGGAAATTGTCGAAGCTAGTGATATAGAGGAACTCGAAGTCAGGAAATGGTGGACAAAGGTTAGAATAATCAAGAAACGTTCCACCAATCCGACTTCCAACCAAACTCAGGCAGGTAGCAAGGTGAACGAGCACATAGTAGAGGTTGCACCTAAGGAACCTCAAGTACAAGAGGAGAGCTATCTTGAGATCAAGTCGCCAATGGTCGGCACATTTTACAGAGCACCAAGTCCTGGAGCCAGGCCCTATGTTGAGGTTGGTGATCGCGTTGAACCTGGTCAGGTGGTATGCATAATTGAAGCCATGAAACTCATGAATGAGATTGAGTCGGAGGTCTCAGGAACAATCGCCAAGGTGCTCGTTGAGAACGCCCAACCTGTCGAGTACGGGCAGACGCTATTTCTCGTCAAGCCATCCTAGGAGAGTGTAATGGATATCAAAGCGCTTCTTGAAGAGATAGTAAGAAAGAAGGCTTCTGATCTTCATATCAAGGTGGGAACATCTCCAACGATAAGAGTCGATGGGGAACTCCAGCCCCTCGATGTTGAACCTCCTACACTTGATGAGGTTGAAGAGGCTTGTGAGCAGGTCTTAACACCCAAGCAGAAAAAAGAGTTTGATGAGAACAATGAGGTGGACTTTGCTTTTGGTGTTCCTGGGCTTGCGAGGTTCAGGGCAAACTTCTACCGTCAGCGGGGATCAACCGCGATGGTGTTCAGGCTAATACCTTTTGATCCTCCCCGCATAGAGGAGCTTAACCTTCCGCCGATTGTTAAGGAACTTGCCCTCAAGCCTAGAGGACTTGTTCTCGTAACAGGTACAGTTGGATCAGGCAAGACGACAACTCTTGCTGCGATGGTGCGCGAGATAAATGACAATCAGCGGCGAAACATAATCACAATAGAAGATCCCATTGAATTCCTGCATCGCGATAACATGAGCTTGATAAGCCAGAGAGAGGTGGGCAGTGACACGGGATCCTTTGGCCAGGCCCTGCGCTACATTCTCAGGCAGGATCCAGATGTGATATTGATCGGTGAGATAAGAGATCGTGAGACGATGTCGATAGCTTTGACTGCTGCCAATACGGGCCACCTTGTTTTCAGTACCCTACATACTGTCGATGCTGCCCAGGCAGTCAACCGTATCATATCCTTCTTTCCGCCTCATCAGCATCAGGAAGTCAGGTTCCTACTGGCATCCTGCCTTCAGGCAATTATATCGCTGAGGCTTGTACCACGTGCTGATACCGATGGTAGAGTTCCGGCTGTTGAGGTCCTTGTTGCAACTGAAACCGTAAAAGAATACCTTATCGATCCTAAGCGAACAGCAATGATCAAGAATCTTATCGAGGAGAGTGTCACAGAATATGGAATGCAATCATTTGATCAATCCCTCCTTGCATGGTACAATAAAGGAGTCATTACCCTTGAGGATGCGCTGAGATTCGCCTCGAGTCCAACTGCGCTAACAATCAAGGCGAAAGGAATCGAAACGGGTTCAGATGTTACCTGGGCGCCGTTTGCTTCCGAGTAAACGGACTATCAATGTTTAACAAGGTTCTCATCGCTAACAGAGGAGAGATAGCCCTCAGGGTCATCAGGGCTTGCAAGGAGCTGGGTATAGCCACAGTTGCAGTATATTCCGAAGCTGACAGGGACTGCCTCCACGTTCGCTTTGCCGATGAAATCGTATGTATTGGCCCAGCCAGAGCGGCAGAAAGCTATCTCAATGTCCCGAGGATAATAAGCGCCGCTGAAGTCACGGCAGCTGAGGCTATCCATCCTGGCTATGGCTTCCTGGCGGAGAATGCCGATTTTGCTGAGGCATGTGAGTCATGCGGCATAAAGTTCATCGGTCCAAGTGCTAGGGTTATTGCAAAGATGGGGGATAAAGCGTCGGCCAGGCAGGCGATGCTCGATGCAGGTGTCCCAGTTGTGCCGGGCAGCGTTGGCTCAGTGGAGCGAATCGAAGATGCCATCTCAGTAGCTGCGGAGATAGGCTATCCTGTAATGATAAAGGCATCGGGCGGTGGAGGGGGCAAGGGTATGCGTCTGGCAAGGGATGAGGCAGAACTTGAGAAAGCCTTTGTTGCTGCGGCTGGTGAGGCTGAAGCCAGCTTTGGCAACCGAGCTGTCTATATTGAGAAGCTGATCGATCGTCCAAGGCACATAGAGATCCAGGTGCTCTGTGATTCTAAGGGAAATGGCATATTCCTCGGAGAGCGTGACTGTTCAATTCAACGCAAGCATCAGAAGCTGATTGAAGAAGCACCTTCACCTGCGGTTGATGAAGATTTGAGACTTAAACTGGGCGCAGCAGCTGTTCGTGGTTGTCTTGCCTTGGGATACGAGAATGCTGGCACGGTTGAATTTCTTATGGACAGCGATGGCAGGTTCTATTTTATTGAAATGAATACACGCATACAGGTAGAGCATCCCGTGACCGAGATGGTGACAGGCATCGACATTGTGAAGGAGCAAATAAAGATTGCCGCTGGCGAATCTCTCGAGATCAGGCAGGAGGATGTGGAGTTGCGAGGCCATGCTATAGAGTGCAGGATAAATGCTGAGGATCCTGATCGTGACTTCGCACCATGTCCGGGTAAGATTGAGGCACTTCATATGCCAGGGGGACCGGGTATTAGAGTGGACACTCACATTTATGCCCAGTATGAGATTCCGCCATATTACGATTCGCTTCTCGCCAAGCTGGTTGCTCATGGTCCGGATCGTCACGTCGCCATAGCTAGAATCCTCAGGGCTCTCGATGAATTCGTGGTTGAGGGTATAAAGACGACTATAGGTTTTCACCGCAGGGCTATAGATAGTCCAGCTTTCCGCTCGGGTGATTTCGATACATCCTTCGTCAAATGGGTGCTCGAGGGCGGTGCAAGAGAGGAAGCACCAGTACATGGGGTTGATACTAAGCCATGAGGATCGAAACACTTCTTGCACCTGGAGAAATCGAGGAAGGGCTTGTAAAGTCGAAGACCGTTGCAATTGTCGATGTTCTCAGGGCTTGCACAACAATAGCATTTGCCATGTCCCATGGCTGTGAACGCATAATACCCGTCGAGACTGTTGAGGCTGCCACCAAGCTCGCTTCTTCCCTTGAGCGCGGTTCAGCCCTTCTGGGAGGTGAGCGGGAAGGAAAACGCCTCGATGGTTTTGACCTGGGTAACTCACCAGGCGAATATACCGCTGACCTCGTCAAGGGTAAGACGGTGATCCTCACGACCTCAAATGGCACAAAGGCAATTACCCTTAGCCAAGGAGCCAAAGAGATCCTCATAACGTCCTTCGTTAACCTCTCAGCAGTTGCTCGCTATATCAGTGCCCATGGTTGCAAAGGTCTCACGGTGATTTGCGCTGGCAAGGATAATAGGTTTGCTCTTGAGGATGCGGTTTGTGCTGGAATGCTCATAAATGAAGTGTGCAAGACAGGAGAATGTGAACTTGCCGACGGCTCGCAGGCAGCACTTTCTCTTTACAGGCTTCACGAGAGCTCCATCCTGGATCTCCTGAGATCATGTGAGCATGGGAAATATCTTGCTGGGATTGGCTTCGAGAACGATCTCAAGGCATGTGCGAGGGTGGACTATCTTAAGATTGTGCCTGTCGTTAAGGATGGGCGCATAACGGCAGCTAAGCTGGGAAGAGGTAGAAGCCGCTCGTCCTGAGAGGCATTCCATGAGCAAGGAGCCCATCTACAGAATTCTCGATGCCAATGCAAATCGCTGCCGTGAGGCTCTGCGTGTTATCGAGGACTATACGCGCTTTTGTCTCGAAGATGCCAAGTTGGCTTCGGCTCTGAAACGTCAACGCCATAGAATAGCAAAGAATTGTGACAATATCCTCAAGGAAAATCTGAAGGGATTGAGAGCAAGGCGTGTTACAACCGATCCCGGCCGCCAAACTCGACTGGCATCGGAGATAACTCGAAATGAGTGGCTTGATGTGCTTATTTCGAATTTCCGAAGAGCTGAGGAGAGTTTGAGGGTTCTGGAAGAGGTAAGCAAGCTTCTTAACACCGAGGCGAGCAAGAGCTTCAAGAATTCCCGCTTTCGCATATACCAGCTTGAAAAAAGGTGTCTTCTCAAACTTCGAGAAAACGTGTGTTAGATATTGACTTAAGCCTCTATGTGATAGTCGATCCCGGGGTGGAAGAGATCATGCCCCTTGAACGTTTTCTCAACGAGATCTGCTCTGGTGGAGCTACATGTCTTCAGGTGCGATGCAAGGACGTTTCTACGCGCTCGTGGCTTATCTTCACACGGCGGGTCATTTCAGGTGCCCATGCTCATGGGGTTCCAGTTATTGTCAACGATCGCCTCGATATTGCCTTAGCCGCACGTGCTAAGGGAGTACATCTAGGCAGGGATGATCTCCCTGTGGCAGAAGCCCGCCGCATTGCGCCAGAGGGTTTTGTGATCGGTGCTTCTGTGCGCTGTTTGGATGAGGCTCTCTTGGCGGCAAGAGATGGAGCAGACTACCTTGGGGTTGGTCCCATCTTTGCCAGTCCAACGAAGCCTGATCTCGAACCCATCCCCGCTGGGACAATACGTGAGATCACAAGCGAAATTAGCTTGCCAATTGTTGCAATTGGTGGCATAAATCACATGAATGCAACCTTGCCGGTTTCCGAGGGTGCCGATGGGGTTGCAGTCATCTCTGCCCTGCGTCAGTGTGAAAGCCTCAGGGATGCGGCTGCCAAGCTCCGAGAAGCTGTAGATAGGGCAAAGAAAGGGTGAGATCACATGCCTGCAAGACGCAGGGACAATCTGATTCCAGCAGCCGGGGTCGGATTGATTGCTTTGGGCATTCTCTTTGTCATTGCACTTGCCGGCGGAAGCAAGAGCCTTGGCAAGTTTAGTCTTGTCATTGTCGACCGTGGTATAAACAACTATCTGGGAAGACTTTCCTGGATTGTACCAATGCTCTGCCTCTACTGGGGCTGGAAGCTCATCATTGGCACAAGAATCTATTTTGACATTGGCGTCTCAGCGCTCGTGTGGCTTGCCTATACGTTCCTGTCGAGCCTCAGTTATGGCATAGATCTAAGGGGGTCTAACCTCGGTGGGCAGATAGGGGGGTATCTTGGAGAAGTGTTCGTGCATTCTCTGGGTCGAGTTGGAAGCCTCATCGTCTTAGGGGCTGGCCTGATAATTATCCTCGTAATATCTGCAGGTATCGATCTTAAGCGTGGAGCTCTCTGGCTCCAGGAGCGCTTCCTCGATTTTCTCAGAATCTTTCGTGATGCCTTTGGCGGGGAGGAATCTCAAGCTAAGTCTCGCGAGCCCAGGCGCATGAGGCGTAGACCTGCAATTGTCAGTGTTGAAGAATCACCCAAAGAGGTAAAGCCCCAAAAGAGCTGTCCCATGGTCACGAAGGAGCAAGAGGCTGAATCTCGAATGATCACCCAGAAAGCTATGCAGACCAGTGAAGATTCGGCTGGGCGAGCTGAATACAGGCGCCCACCGCTTTCACTCTTCAAACGCCCGTCTGCTGATGTGACTATTCCCCAGCAAGAACTTCAGGAGCTCGCCTCATATCTTGAGGACAAGATCGGAAGTTTCGGCATTGATGCAAGGGTCACAGAAATCCATCCAGGCCCTGTGATAACGCGCTTTGAAATTGAACCAGGCAGCTCAACCAAAGTGCATCAAGTGGTCAACCTTGCTGATGATCTCGCCCTTGCCCTCAAAGCAAGGAGCATCCGTATACTTGCTCCCATACCAGGAAAAGGGGCCATAGGCATTGAGGTGCCAAACAGGAATCCTTCACCGGTTTTGATAAGCGAGGTTCTGGCATCACCCCGATTCGAGCAAGCCCAGTCGAGACTTGAAATCGCTCTAGGTAAGGATGTTGCTGGCAACCCCTACACTGCTGATCTCGAGGCAATGCCCCATCTTCTTATAGCCGGAGCAACTGGCTCGGGTAAGAGTGTCTGCATAAATGCTATTATCACCAGTCTCGTCTATCGCAATTCCCCTCAGGATGTTCAGCTTATACTCATTGACCCCAAGCGTCTTGAACTGAGCCAATACGAGGCAATACCTCACCTGTTGTGTGAAGTCGTCACCGACGCCAAGAAGGCAGTCCGTGCTCTCAACTGGGTCATTGAGGAAATGGATACGCGCTATCAGCTTCTGGCAAGAAGAGGGGTGCGAAACATCAGACAATATGAAGAGGGTCTTCCATACATAGTTGTTGTGATTGACGAGCTTGCTGATTTGATGCTTGTGATGCCCCAGGAGATTGAATCGGCAGTAACCAAGCTTGCTCAAATGGCTAGAGCTGTTGGCATCCATCTTGTAATGGCAACTCAGAGACCTTCGGTTGACGTCATAACTGGAGTGATAAAGGCTAATTTCCCGTGTCGCATTGCCTTGAAGGTTGCATCCAAGATCGACTCAAGGACAATAATCGACGTGAATGGGGCTGAGCGTCTCCTTGGCAGGGGCGACATGCTCTTTGTTGCACCTGGTACGGCCGAGCCCATCAGGCTTCATGGTGCTTTTGTCTCCCATGAGGAAACACGTAGGCTTGCAGAATTCTTGAGGAAACAAAGCCACCTCGCTGCGCCTTGTTTCTCCGTTGAGAACGTTGAGCCACGTCAAAAACCTCTTGTTGAGAGGGATGAGCTCTTTGAGGATGCAGCAAGGATAGTCATAACACATGGCCAGGGTTCGGTTTCACTGCTTCAGCGAAGACTCAAGATTGGATATTCAAGAGCTGCTCGCCTCATTGACTTTCTCGAGGAGGCCGGCATCGTTGGACCATTTGAGGGAAGCAAAGCTCGCCAGGTACTTGTTGATGAATCCTACCTTGAGAATCTTTCGCAGAAAAGTTAGTTTGGTGGTGTGATCTCGAAGAAAGTCTATATCCACCCAGCCTCATGTCCAAAAGCAAAAGTCGATCTCGAGAAGATCGCCTCACTCATTGTGGCAAATGGGGGCAGCCTCCAAATCAGTCCTGAGCAAGCTGACTTTGGGATCGTCTTTGCCTGTGGATTCATTGACGACGCCAAACTCGAATCCATCGAAGATATTCTGGAGCTGGCTGAGCTTAAGAAAGAGCACAAGCTTGACCATGTCGTGGTCATCGGCTGTATGCCCCAGAAATATGGTAAGGATCTTGCAAGGGATTTAGATGAGGTCGATGCTTTTGTCGGGATGGGCTCTCTTGATTCTTTGGTATCCATTCTCGATGCTATAGGGCATGGTGAGACGAAACGTCTCTGGGTTGAAGGGCAGTTTGGAGACTTCCGAACCTATAGCAGGGTTGTTCTGGACAACGCTTCGTGGACACGTAGTCTCATGATATGTGACGGCTGTGACAATCACTGCTCATACTGTTCGATACCCCAAATGAGGGGAAGCCTTCGGAGTCGTAATCTCGAAGACATAATCGCTGAAGCCGATCTCCTTGTGGAGCAGGGTGCGAAGGAGCTCGTAGTTGCCGGACAGGATACAGCCTCTTATGGAAAGGATATCGGAAGCAGTCTCGAAAAGGTGGCGAGGGCTCTCGCTGAGCGTTATCCCAATTGCTGGATAAGAATAGCGTACGCCAATCCTGATAATCTCAAGCCGGATATTGCCCAAATCATAGGCACCTATCCGAATGTTTGCAACTATCTTGACATTCCTATTCAGCATGCTTCACCCAGAGTACTTGAGGCAATGGGCAGATCAGGAGATGTTGCAAAGCTTGAGGATCTCATTATGGAGTTAAGAGCGAGGATACCCGACATTGCCCTAAGGACAAGCGTTATCGTGGGCTTTCCTGGTGAGACAGAGAAAGAATTTCAAGACCTCCTGAGATTTCTTGGGAAAGTGCGATTTGATCTTGTTGGGGCTTTTATATATTCTCCTCAGCCGGGAACTCCAGCTGCAAGTTTGCCTGATCAAGTTCCCGATAGCATCAAGGAGGAGAGATTGATTGAAGTAATTGCACTTCAGCATGATATAGCTCTGGAGAAAATGCATGATCTCATTGGCGAACAAGTTGAGGTACTCATCGAGGAAAGGCAAGGGGAATTCTTTCAAGCAAGGACGCAGTACGATATGCGTGAAGTTGATCGAATTGTTCTTCTTGAAGCCCGAGATCTTGAGCCGGGAAGGTTTGCTTTGGCTCGCATAGAAACTGCATACGGATACTATGGGTGGAAGGCAAACCTCATAAACATGGGGGAGAAGGGCTGAACTGAGAGCCTCTCATCAACTTAGCATGTCAGATGAGCTGCGAAGGCAACGTCCTCGCCAGCGAGACTATTGAACTCCTCGCATGCATTGCGAGTGGGCATAGCAATAAGCTTTATGCCCCTGTGCTCAAGCTCTTCTCTTAGATTATGTGCAACACTCATCAAACCTGAAAAGCCAGTTCCCACCACAAGCACCCTGGGTCTTGCTTCGAGAATGTCCTCCACATCTTCCACATTCAGGACATGACCTTCGCGCCGCCACCAATTGGGTATAATCCTTCCTCTCAGAATCTTAAGATCGTTTGTATAGCATTTGCCGTCTATGATTATCGTGCCAAAATCATAATGCTCAATTCTCACTCCGATCACCCCAATCATAATATGATTTCGCTTGACAACGAATCAAGTGGAAGTTAACGTGTCTCTGGAACATTCCAGGGAGGGGGTGAGATGCCGTGGCCAGACTCCTCCTCGTCGAAGATGAGCCTGCCCAGCTCGATTACTACCGGTACCTTCTTGAACAGGATGGTCATGATGTTAGACATGCAACCTGCGGAAAGGAAGCTATAGCAGTTGCCGAGCAATTTTGTCCCTCCGTTGTAGTCATGGATCTTGTTCTGCCTGACATGGATGGTACCGAGGCTATTTCGAGAATCTTAAATACATGTCACAAGGCCAAGATTGTCATCAATACCAACTATGAATCCTTCAGATTGGATTTTCGGTGTTGGGGTGCTGATGCCTTTGTGGTTAAATCAAGTGATCCGACCGAGTTGAGAACTGCTGTCAAGCAGGTTTTAGCGAAAGGAAATTCAACCAGGCTGGAATCACGCAACTGAACTTCTTGGGCGTCTACCGAGAATTGTCTCACTCGGCAGTCGCCTGATTTTTTTGGGATGGCGCGAAATTGAAAATGCTTATTGTAGATGGGCCAGCATTAGCTTATAGGTCGCATTACGCCCTTGCCAAGGCGAACTTGCGAACACCCGATGGCAAGACTACGGCAGCCACTTATGGCTACACCACGACCCTTTTGAAACTCCTGCGGGAAAATGAGCCCGAATATGCCTGCGTAGCTTTCGATACTGAGAAACCCACTTTCAGACATGAGCTCTTCAAGGCTTACAAAGCTGACAGACCAGGTATGCCACAGGATCTTGCAGATCAACTTGAGTGGATAAAGCAGATAACCGAGGCTGTGGGTGTGAGAATTATTGAGATGGAAGGCTATGAGGCCGACGATATTATTGCCACGCTTGCCAGGATAGCCAATGAAGCTGGCTACGATGTCGTTATCGCTACCGGGGATAAGGACATGCTTCAGGTAGTGAATGAGAAAACCAAGGTCGTTATGCTGAGTGGCTGGGGAAGGGAGACAAAGGTGATGAATACCAACGCAATCCTATCCAAGTTTGGATTCTCACCTGGCTTGCTTCCCGACTACTTCGCTCTTGTTGGCGATGCCATAGATAATGTTCCAGGAGTGCGCGGCATAGGGCCTAAGACGGCTTCAGCTCTTGTCAAGAAATTTGGAAGTCTCGAAGGAATTTTTGAGAATCTGACCAAGGTAATGTCAGCAAGAGTGCGCAAGGTACTGGCTCAAAACCGTGAAAATGCTTTCAGAAGTCGTGAGCTTGTTCTCATCGATTCTCAGGTTCCTTTAAACCTTGAGCTGGAGGATCTAAAAAGGAAGCCTATAGCAAAGGATGATCTTAGAGCAATTTTCGCTTCACTCGGTTTCAGGTCTCTGATTAGAAGCGTTCTCGGAGATTCCGAACCTACTATTGATACGAGGATATGGCAGGAGAACATGTCAGTCTCGGATCTACCTCACCCTGGCGGAAAGGTTGCTGTCTACGTTAATCTCGATGGATCAAGCGGAGTTCGTGGAAGATTGCTCGGCATAGGGCTTTTCTCAAGAGATGGATTCTCACTTTATCTTCCAATCACTCATCGTGAACCGGGAAACTTGAGCAGGGGAAAGGTAAGGGAGATTCTATCAAAGATCTTTGAGGACTGCTCAGTTGTCACTCACGACTCCAAAGTACTCATCGAATGTTTGACGCGCCTAGATCTTCCGCAGCCCCGAATTGTCTCAGATACGATGCTTGCAGGCTATCTCCTCGATCCTGGCAATACCAAGCTAGCCGTTGCCGACCTAGCAGGTCAGCATCTTGGAATCCTTCTGGAGAACGCAGTGCGCGGTAGAGCCTTCCAGACTCTCAATCAGGCAAGCCAGGCTTGCGGCAGAAGGGCCTGGGCTATGGCAGAGATGATTGATGATCTCGAGAGTCAACTTGAGAAGCAAGGCATGATTGATCTTTATCGCAAAGTCGAGCTGCCACTTGCACGCGTTCTAGCTGATATGGAGCTCCGGGGTGTGAAAATTGACAGGGCACGCTTGGAAGCTCTAGGGCACGAGCTCGACAAGCGGTTGGATATGATCGAAAGGGCCGCTTACAGTAGTGTCGGCCACAGGTTCAATCTCAATTCCCCAAAGGAGATTGCCCACGTTCTTTTCGTCGAGCTGGGTTTGACCCCCAGAAGACGCACCAAGAGTGGCTATTCCACAGACATCGGTGTTCTTGCTGAGCTAAGCCAGGAGCATCACTTGCCGGGACTTATACTCGAGTACAGGCAGCTTGCCAAGCTCAAGTCGACATATGTTGACCAGCTGCTCAAGTTCGCTGATCCAGTGACAGACAAAGTCCATGCCAATTTCAATCAGACAGTTACTGCAACCGGGAGGTTGAGTTCGAGTGATCCCAATCTCCAGAACATACCCATTCGCTCAGATCTTGGTCTCGAAATAAGAAAAGCGTTTGTACCTAGTTCACCTGACTGGATTCTAATCTCTGCTGACTACTCTCAGATAGAATTGAGGGTCCTTGCCCATCTTTCAAAAGATGAGAGATTACTTGAATCCTTCGAAAAGGGTGAGGATATCCACGCGACAACTGCCTCAGCTATCTTCAAGGTGCCTCGCGAAAAAATAACACCTCTCATGCGCACGATTGCGAAGAGCGTTAACTTCGGGGTAGTTTATGGTATGGGTGTCCAGGGACTGGCAAGGGCAACCGGGCTTTCAACGCAGGAAGCTGAAAACTTCCTCGAGGAACATCGAAGAACGTATCCGCGCGTCTATGAATACATAAGCGAATGCCTTGAGCTTGCACGCCAGCGGGGCTACGTCCAAACAATCTTGGGGCGCAGGCGTTCGATAGTGGGCCTTGAAAGTGATCAACCATCCCAACGCTCAGCAGCTCAGCGAATCGCAATAAATACACCTGTGCAGGGTTCCGCAGCAGACATCATCAAACTAGCAATGCTTGAGATAAATAAGGAGATCACTTCAAGGAATCTCAGGGGAGGCATAGTCATACAGGTTCATGATGAAATTCTCATCGATTGTCCTCGCGCCGAGGGCGACATTATGGAAGAGATCATCCGTGACAAGATGGGTAACGCCTTCGACCTCTGTGTCCCGCTCGAAGTGCAGGTTGGTAAGGGTGGGAGCTGGTATGAAGCTCACTAACAGGAATGACTTAGTCGTCGGGGTAAGTGGCATAATGGGTTCTGGCAAGAGCACGGTAACGAAGGTCTTCGAGCGTCTCGGGGCAAAGAGGATCGACGCCGATTCAATTGGGAAAAGTATGCTGGATATCCCCGAGGTCAGAAAGGAATTGCTTGAAGCATTCGGAAATTCCATTGTAGGTACCACGGGAAAGATAGAGGCATCGCTTCTTGCGAAGGTTGCTTTCAAAGACAGGCAGGCAGCATCAATGCTCAACAGCATCACACATCCACATCTCGTCAGGAGACTTCTCGAGGAGGTTGGGAGAGCTCGCGAGACGAGTCCCATCATAGTTATCGATGCGGCGCTATTGCCTGAATGGAGATTGCAATCAGTCCTTGATATCCTCATCGTTGTGGATGCTCCTATTGAGGAGGCAATTAGGCGTGCGTGCAAGCATAGAGGATTCGGTAAGCAGCAGGTTATAGCGCGGATGCAAAATCAACTTTCGCGCAGGGGTAAGATACGGAGAGCAGATTTGATCATTCCCAATTATGGGACATTGGAAGAACTTTCATGGCGAGCAACGAAGATCTTCTGGTATCTAGCAGAGACATGGGGAGGTGATTGAGATGGCTAATCACGAAAAGGATGACCTGGCTGAGATAAAGGGGCGTATAGCAAAGCTGGGTGAACATCTTTGACATCCCTCAACGTGAGAAGCGCATAAAGGTTCTCGAAAGCAGGATGGCAAAGCCAGACTTCTGGCATGATGCCAAGCTCGCCAGGACGATAATGAAGGAGGCGTCCGCTCACAAGGCTTTGCTTGAAAACTGGTATAGACTGGAACGTGAAGCGAAGGATATTGAGGAATTCCTCACAATGTCTCAGGAGCTGAGTGAAGCTGGGCTCACGGAAGATATCGAGAAAGCTTTATCAAAACTCAGCAAGGATGTCGAGCAACTCGAGTTACAATCGCTGCTTTCTGGAGAGGACGATCCAAGGAACGCTATTGTCACAATCCATCCTGGAGCAGGTGGTACGGAGTCGCAGGATTGGGCACAGATGCTAATGCGGATGTATCTTCGCTGGGCGGAACGTCATGGTTACCAGACTGGTGTAATGGATATGTTGCCAGGTGAAGAAGCAGGCATAAAGAGTGCAACTCTTGAAATAAAGGGGCCGTATGCCTATGGCTATCTCAAAGGTGAATCAGGAGTCCACAGACTTGTTCGGATATCGCCCTTTGATGCAAATCATCGTAGGCACACTTCCTTCGCCTCTGTTTTTGTCTACTCAGAAGCAGATGAGGAGCTCGAAATTGAAATCAAAGATTCAGACCTGAGAATTGACACCTTCAGGGCAAGCGGTGCTGGCGGACAGCATGTCAATAAGACTGACAGCGCTGTGAGGATAACTCATCTACCGACTAGGATAGTTGTGCAATGTCAAAGTGAACGCTCTCAACATCGAAACAAGGAGAATGCTCTCAAGATTCTCAAAGCTAAACTTCATGCTTATTATCTTGAGCAGGAGAGAAAGAAGATGGAAGAGATCGAGAAGAGCAAGAAAGACATCGCATGGGGAAGTCAGATAAGATCATATATCCTGCAGCCTTACAGATTGGTCAAGGATCATAGAACAGGCGCGGAAACTGGAAACGTCGATGACGTGCTTGATGGTAACATTGATGTGTTCATTGAAAGCTATCTGAGATTTCAGAGTGGTTCTGAGAAGGGGTAAGCCAAGATGAGAACATTGATTCAACAGAGACTTGCAAAACTGGAGGAGCTTCGCAAGAGAGGCATAGAACCTTATCCCTACAGATTTGTGCAGACGCACCATGCCGCAGATATCAAGGCTGCGTATGAGAATCTTGCAGCCACCGAGGCAAAGGTAAAAGCTGCGGGTAGATTGATGTCCAAAAGACCGCACGGGAAGTCATGTTTCGGTCACATGCGAGATCTCACAGGGGATATCCAGATCTATTTTAAGGTCGATGACCTCGGCTCGGAAAGATTCGATCTCCTGGATCTCATCGATATCGGTGACACCATTGGTGTTGAGGGCACTGTGTTTAAGACCAGAACAGGTGAGATAACCATAAGGGTCAGTGACTATGAACTGCTTGCAAAGGCTATAAGACCCATGCCTGAAAAGTGGCACGGATTGAAGGATAGGGAAACAAGATACCGTCAGCGCTATGTGGATCTCGCTTTCAACATGGATGTGAGGGAGATCTTCATTAGAAGGGCAAAGACCATAAGAGCGATGAGAAAATTCCTTGATGAACGAGGTTTCATTGAAGTTGAAACTCCGGTGCTGCAGCCGATATATGGAGGTGGCAATGCGGAACCCTTCACAACATATCACAAGGCACTGGACATGAGCCTCTATCTCAGAATAGCTGATGAGCTCTATCTCAAAAGGCTGCTAGTTGGTGGGCTTGAGAGAGTCTATGAGATTTCAAAGGATTTCAGAAACGAGGGGATGGATCGTACTCACAGCCCTGAATTCACTCAGCTTGAGCTCTATCAAGCCTACGCTGACTATTTTGACATGATGGAACTTTTTGAGCAAATGATGGAATATCTTGCTTTGGAGCTTACTGGTTCAACTGAGATCACTTACCAGGGTACGAAGATTGACATGCGTCCGCCCTGGAGAAGATTGAGCATTCCTGAAGCAGTGAAGAGATTTGCTGATGTGGATATCGAAACATGTACTGATGACGATCTTCGTCGGGTATGTATGAAGATATCGGACCAGGATTGGCAGGCAGCAAAGAGAGGAACAATGATAGATGAGATCATTGACCATTTTGTTGAACCCAACCTTGTCGAGCCGACCTTCCTTCTGGACTTCCCAACAGAAACATCCCCGCTAGCAAAGGTCTCAAGGAGAGATGCCCGGTTTGCAGAGAGATTTGAGCCGTATGCTTTTGGAATCGAGCTTGGAAATGCCTTCTCCGAGCTCAATGACCCTATGAGGCAGCTCCAAAACTTTAGAATGCAACGTGAGGATGGCAAAGAGATCGACTACGACTTCGTACGAGCACTACAATATGGTATGCCACCAGCCGGTGGCCTGGGGGTGGGTGTAGATAGGCTTGTGATGATATTTACAAACAGTCATAGCATACGCGACGTCATTCTCTTTCCCCAGATGAGACCTGAACCCGACCTTAGTGAGGAATTCGATGGGCTTTAGTCTCTTTATTGCCCGAAAGTATATAGGAGCATCAAAGAGAAGTGGCTTTGTCACTGCGATAACTATTATATCAATAGCTGGTGTTGCTCTCGGTGTCCTCGCTCTGGTGGTTGTCCTTTCCGTGATGAATGGATTTGAAACTGAAGTACTTGATCGCATTGTTGGAACAAATGCCCATGTGATCGTTCGTCATGAGGATGGCATCGGTGACTACGGAGAGGTGGGCAAGCTTGTTCTGGGAAGATCTGATGTTGTCGGGGTTGCACCATTCGTCCTCGATAAGGCGATGGTGATATCGGAGAATGGGACCGATGCTGTTTTCGTTAAGGGCATCGATCTTGAAGCGGAAGAAGCGGTTACCCAAGTTAGAAATTACATACATCCAGAGGGCTTTACCTTCAGCGGTGACTCAACAAGCCTGAGTAAGATAGTTGTCGGAAAGGAGCTAGCTTATAGCCTTCAGGTGGCGATTGGTGATACAATTGTCCTGGCTAGGGCTGATATCTCGTCATCTGCTCCACTTGGAATACTGCCTGAGTTCAGACGTTTCGTTGTCGGGGGATTCTTTGACTCAGGTATGTACGATTACGATGCTTCATTTGCATTCTTGAGTCTAAGAGATGCCCAGGATTTCTACCATATGGATTCAAAGGTTAGCGGACTGAGCGTGAAGGTTAAAGACAAGTTTAAGGCACCCATCATCGGTTATGCCATAGCAGGTATACTTGGAAGTGGTTACAGTGTAAATGACTGGATTCATTTGAATCGAAGCCTTTTCAAGTGGATGAACATGGAGAAGAAAGTGATGTTTATCATACTTAACCTCATAATTCTGGTTGCTGCCTTCAACATTGCCAGCACCCTCATAATGGCAGTTCTGCAGCGTACCAGAGACATCGGAATCTTAAGGTCAATGGGGGCTACGGCTCGCTCAATAATGAATATCTTCATGCTCCAAGGTGTTCTCATAGGGCTGATCGGAACAACTGTCGGCATAATTGGAGGGGTAGTGCTATCAAATCTGATCGATAAGTATCACCTTATCAAGCTACCGGGTGATGTATATTTCATTGAGACAGTCCCCGTTCTGCTAAAACCCCTTGACGTGACTCTCATAGGGGCAGTTGCCATGCTTGTGTGTTTCGTGGCTACAATATATCCAGCCTGGCGGGCCGCCAAACTAATTCCTGTTGAGGCAATTCGCTATGAGTAAAGACAAAGTTGTTCTTGAGTGCAGAGATCTCAAGAAGTCATATACTTCAGGAAAGGATGTCATAGAGGTTCTGAAGGGTGTGAGCTTGGAGCTTCACAAGGGAGAAATCATCGCCGTTGTTGGACCATCTGGTGTAGGTAAGAGTACGTTACTACACCTGCTTGGGGCAATAGATAAACCTGATGATGGCAGGATTCTGGTTGATGGTTTTGATGTTCTTTCACTCCCGGAGGATAAGATAGCGGCATTTAGGAACAGGCACTTCGGATTTGTTTTTCAGTTTCACCACCTCTTGCCTGAGCTCAGTGCACTTGAGAATGTGATGGTACCCTGCATAATAGCAGGTATGGAAATGTCGAGAGCCATGAAGCGTGCCCGAAGGATTCTTGAGGAAGATGTTGGCCTGGCAGGTCGACTCCATCACCGTCCCCGCGAGCTCTCAGGCGGGGAACAACAGCGGGTTGCTGTTGCAAGAGCTCTTGTTATGAACCCTGTGGTTGTTCTTGCCGATGAACCTTCTGGCAATCTCGATCCCGATAATGGGAGGTTACTGCATGACCTTATATGGGATCTTCGTGAAAAGCTTGGACAGAGTTACATCATAGTGACACACAATGTTGAATTGGCGCAAAGATGTGATCGTACACTAAAACTATTTGACGGCGTTGTTGAGGACGTTAAGATATAATACAGGGGGATGATATGCTTTGTGACAATTGCGGAAAAGAGCCAGCTAGAGTGCACTACAAAGAGATGAAGGACAACGAAGTAACTGAACTCCATCTCTGCGAAAAGTGTGCTCTCGAAAAGGGGATTCAGCTTCCTCATAAGAAGCAGCCTTTTATGATCTCGAATATTCTGGCGAGCATGGCTGAAGAGGTTGGCTCGGACATAGTTCGGTGCAAGACCTGTGGGCTTTCCTATAAGGACTTTCGCGAATGTGGTCGCCTTGGATGTGCCGATTGCTATGAGGCATTCAAGGAACAACTCAAGTCACTCCTTAGAAGGATCCATGGATCTAACATACATGTTGGTAAGAGCCCTCGCCAGAGCCAGGATGTTTTCGAGAAGAGACGTCAGATTGAGAACCTCAAGGTCGAGCTGAGCAGAGCAATCGAGAAGGAGGATTTCGAGAAGGCTGCGGAGATAAGAGACAAGATAAAGGAGCTTGAGAAGGTTGCGGAGGACAGAAGTGACAATTGAGGAAATGGCAAGGAATCCCAGTCCGTGGTTGGCAGGCCGGAGCGAGCTTGCCGATTCGGTTGTCAGCAGCCGAGTAAGACTTGCTCGGAACATCGAGGGATTACCGTTTGCCCATCGAGCAACTTCAGAACAACTGTCAGAGGCACTGTCGCTTGCAAGGGAGGCAATTGAGAAATCTAATACTCTGAGGACAGGTACGTTCATGCTTATGAGCGATCTTGATGATCTTGACAGGCAATTCCTTGTTGAGCGTCATCTCATAAGCCATGAGCATGCTGAGAAATCGCCAACAAGAGCCATCGCAATCGGCGAAAATGAGATGGTAAGTGTCATGGTTAACGAGGAAGACCACCTTAGACTACAATCAGTACAGCCTGGCTTCCAGGTGATGGAGGCATGGCGCCTTGTTGATCGACTTGATAATGAGATCGATGCAAATCTCAAGTATGCGTTCTCATACGAGTGGGGCTATCTTTCTGCCTGTCCAACAAACACAGGTACGGGATTGAGAGCATCTATGCTTGTGCATCTGCCTGGGCTCATCCTCACCAAGCAGATTGAGAAGGTGATACATAGTATTACCCAGATGGGGCTTGCTGTGAGAGGCTTTTTTGGCGAAGGAAGTGAGGTCGTTGGGAATCTCTTCCAGATTTCCAATCGCACGGCTCTGGGAACTTCCGAGATCGATATAGTTCAAAGTTTGGAAAAGGTTGTAAGACAGGTACTTGAATATGAGACACGAGCTCGCGATATTTTGTTAAGGAACGCCCGTTTCGAGATCGAAGATAAGGTATGGAGGGCATACGGTATTTTGAAATATTGCAGAAAGGTAACATGGAAGGATGTGATGTCGTATGCCTCTGCCGCGAGATTAGGTTCGTCCTTGGGGATTCTCAAGGACGTATCGGTCTCAAGGTTAAATGAGATGATATTTATGGCTCAACCCGCTCATCTTCAGAAGCGTTTTGGTAAACGCATGGAACCTGCTGATAGGGATGTTGTCAGAGCGGAGATGATTCGTAATATGCTTGCTGAAGATGAGAAACGATCAAACAAGGGAAATGCTGCTCAGACGGGGGAGGCAACCTGATGCATGACAAGTTCACAGACAGGGTCAAGCGTGTAATGTTCCTGGCAAGAGAAGAGGCTGCCAGGTTACATCACGACTATATCGGAACAGAGCATCTGCTTCTCGGAATAATCAGAGAGGGTGAGGGGCTGGCTGCTACGATTCTCACCAACCTTGGACTTGACCTTGATATGGTTCGCAGAACAATTGAAAGCATGGTGCCTGCAAGCAGTGGAAGTGTTACCATCGGCGAAATCCCATTTACCCCGCGGGCAAAGCATGTGCTCGAGCTTTCGGTAGATGAGGCAAAGCTTCTGGGACACAACTATGTTGGTACAGAGCACCTGCTACTTGGCTTGATACGAGAGGGTGAAGGGATAGCTGCAAGAGTGCTAACAGAATTTGGTGCTGACAAGCGTCGGGTGAGAGAGGAGGCTCTCAGATTGCTGGGAGGAACCCAACGTGGTCATAGAGGAAAGCAGGAAGCCAAGACCGAAACCCCTGCGCTTGATCAGTTTGGAAGGGATCTAACGGAGCTCGCCAGACAGGGCAAGCTCGATCCTGTAATTGGCCGCGAAGTTGAAATAGAGCGTGTCATCCAAGTTCTTTGCCGTAGGAAGAAGAATAACCCGGTCCTTATAGGCGAGCCTGGAGTGGGAAAGACAGCCATTGTCGAGGGGCTTGCGACCAAGATAGTTGAGGGTAGAGTGCCAGAAATACTGAGAGACATGCGGGTTGTTGCTCTCGATCTTGCTGCAATCGTAGCTGGAACCAAGTATCGCGGCCAGTTCGAGGAGCGGCTTAAGGCCATCATAAATGAGATAAGGGAAGCCCATAGCGTGATCATTTTCATAGATGAGCTTCATACGATTGTGGGGGCTGGTGGCGCCGAGGGTGCCATCGATGCATCTAATATGCTTAAGCCAGCTCTTGCCAGAGGCGAACTCCAGACCATTGGAGCAACTACCCTTGATGAGTACCGCAAGTACATTGAGAAAGATGGCGCCCTTGAGAGACGCTTTCAGCCAATAATGATATCGCCACCTACGGTTGAGGAGACGATAGAGATCATTAAAGGCTTGCGTGATAAGTATGAAGCTCACCATCGGGTCCGCATTACCGATGAAGCCATCATCGCAGCTGTTCGCCTTTCTGATCGCTATGTTAAGGACAGGTATCTTCCTGATAAGGCCATCGATGTTGTGGATGAGGCTGGTGCAAGGGCACGCCTCTCGGTCTCGTCGGTCCCGCCTGATATTAGAGAGCTCGAACGTAAGATAGAGAAGCTTGCTGCTGAGAAGGAAAGCTTCATTCGCAAACAGGATTTCGAAAATGCTGCACGCATTAGGGACCGTGAACGTGAACTTAAAGCAAAACTTGATGAGATAAAGGGAAGCTGGAGGCAGATTTCTGACGGAGCAGATGTGAAGGTCGAGGCTGAGGATGTTGCCTATATTGTATCGAGAATGACAGGTATTCCAATTACCAAGCTCGAGGAGGAGGAATCGCGCAAGCTTCTGCGCATGGAGGATGAGCTCAGGAAGCGAATTGTTGGTCAGGATGAGGCTCTTAAAGCCGTTTCTAAAGCCATAAGACGGGGTCGGGCAGGGCTTAAAGATCCGCGGCGCCCGATTGGATCCTTCTTCTTCCTTGGCCCAACTGGTGTAGGGAAGACAGAACTTGCAAGAGCACTGGCGGAATTCCTCTTTGGTGATGAAAATGCTATGGTAAGAATTGATATGTCGGAATATATGGAAAAGTTTGCCGTCTCGCGTCTCGTTGGAGCACCGCCAGGATACGTTGGCTATGAGGAAGGTGGACAGCTGACCGAGAAAGTCCGAAGGAGGCCATACAGTGTTGTGCTTCTTGACGAGATTGAGAAAGCGCATCCTGACGTATTTAACATTCTTTTGCAGGTGCTTGAGGATGGCCAGCTGACCGACAGTTTTGGCCGAGTTGTTGACTTTAAAAATTGTGTTGTTATCATGACTTCTAATGTTGGAACACGGCGCATCAAGGGTGGAACATCTCTTGGCTTCCACAGAACAGAAAGTGATGAAAGCTACGAAAGGATGCGAGATAAGGTACTCGATGAACTCAAACGCACCTTTAACCCTGAGTTCCTTAACAGAGTGGATGAGATTATAGTCTTCAGGCCCCTTGGCATACCTGAGATCAAGAAGATAGTTGACATACTTCTCGCTGAGGTCGAGGGGCGGCTTGAAGCCTATGGTCTTAAGCTGATTGTAGCACCCGAGGCGAAGGATCTCTTGATAGAGAAGGGTTATGATCCTGCACTGGGGGCTAGACCTCTGAGGAGGACTATCCAGAGGCTCCTTGAAGATCCACTTGCTGAAGAAGTTCTCAAGGGGACATTTAAGTCTGGCTCCACAATTAAGGCTTGTCGGAACCAGGATGTACTCACGTTCGAGTGCAAGTCGAAATCTAAGAAGGAGAAAGTAGCCTGCTCAAAGTCCAAGGAGAAGGATGTTGACAAGAAGGAGCCTGATAGCGAAAGCCTCTCCTGACATAGCTCAAACCAGACCTGATCATCCCCCATTGTCTGTGAGGTTGGTCGGGTCTAACTTTTTTTGGCTTTTGCTCTTTGTGACTTTGCTTTGTATCCCGAGGGCAATCCTTGCATTTCCTGAGAGAGTTAAGATTGCCGGGATCGAAGTCAGAGGTACCAAGCGCACTCACGCTAAATCGGTAATCAATACGTTTGGTCTCACTGAAGGCAAGGAGTATCCTTATGAGGATGTTCAGGATGGTCTTAGACGTATCTACCATATGAATCTTTTCAGCAATGTTCGTTTGCTGACGAAGCATACACCGCAGGGCGACTCCTTGATAATAGAGGTTGTTGAGAGGCCTGTCGTTAAGGGCATAACGATCTCAGGGAATCGCAAGATTGGAAAAGGAGACATACGCAGCAAAATAGAGCTTGCTGTTGGATCAACTTTCGACGAGCGCCTGCTCGAGAAGAGCCTCAAGGCAATCCGTTCCCTTTACAAGGGGAAGGGATACTACCTGGCTGATGTCACATATGAGACCAAACCTGCCGGGAAGACTGGTGTTTCCCTGATTTTCAGAATAAATGAAGGCGTCAAAGTCAAAGCTGAGAAAATAGATATCGAAGGCAATAGGGCACTTTCGGATAAAGCACTCAAGAAGATCATGGAGACCAAGGAGCGCGGATGGTTCTCGGGTAAGGACTACAACCCCGAGGTGCTTGAGCAAGACCTTGAGCGTATAATTGGGCGCTATCGTGATGAAGGTTTCATGCAGGCTCATATTGTGGAGCACTCGGTTGATATAGATAAGAAAAAGAAAGTCGCAAGGATCCGAATAAAGGTCAATGAAGGACCGCGGTTATACATAAGCAAGGTTGGAATTGAACTCAATAATGATGTGGACCTTCCCCATGAGCTTTCTCAGGAAGTTCTTCACAAAGCAATCACGCTAAAGCCAGGCGATCCTTACAGTGAGAGCGAATATGATAAGACACTTGAGAACCTCTATTCGATCCTGGGAGACTACGGATATATGTATGCTCAGATCGAGCCCAATCAGAACTTCAGGGGTGATAGCGTCTCCCTGACATTTAGAGTGGATCCTCAGCGTGCTGTGCGCGTTCACAAGATCATCATTGAAGGGAATGAAACAACCCTTGAAAAGGTCATAAGGCGGGAGCTTGTGATCCACCCGGGCGATATCTTGAGAAGATCCCTGATCGAGAGGAGCCATCGTGAGGTTTTCAATCTAGGCTATTTTGAAGACATCCAGGTTGGCTCAAGAGTTGCAAACGAGCAAGGAGATATAGATCTTGTCTTTAAGGTAAAGGAGAGACAAACAGGGGTTGCCAATGTTGGAGCTGGCTACAGTGAGGAATTTGGACTAACCGGCTTTGTCGAATTTGCCCACAACAACGTTGGCTTCTACAGGAAATTTCCATTCCTCGGTCTCGGCAAAGGCCAAACTCTAAATCTCAGATGGGAGTTCGGAAAGCTTGATCAGATTGAGCTAAGCTACCGCGACCCTTGGTTCCGCGATCGTCCGATACTCGTTGGATTTGATCTCTATGATACCAGGCGTGAATATGATACCTATACCGACAAACGTAGTGGCTTCGGCTTAGTGTTCGGGAGACGCATATCGTGGATAAACTATTCGAGGGTTTACTTGCGATACAGCCTTGAGCGTAGGGAAATCGATCCTAATGAGCAGAGGGCAAGTGAGTGGGTAAAGAGCCAGGCTGGAACCCGGACCACCTCAAGCGTTATCTTAAGCTTTATCCGTAACAGCGTTGATAACCCATTCTTTCCGCGAACTGGAAGCCGCACGTCGTTGACCTGCGAGTGGGCTGGTGCAGTACTCGGCGGCAATACGGCATACCAGAGCTATATCCTTGAGAGTTCAAACTTCATTTCCATTCCCCTCCTGAAGTCAGCTTTCGTCTTTAAGGTGAGGACTGGAATAGTTGACGAACTTGGAGGTGGGGGTTACATTCCAATCTATGAGAGATTTAGACTCGGTGGTTCTACACTCGATGGTGTCAGAGGATATGGAGATCGAACCATAGTGCCAGAGGGCAATGCAATTGACGAAGGCGGGCGCTTCATGCTTATTGGTACAATGGAGTACCGTATCCCGGTCGTAGAAAACCGAGCTCATGTACTTGTCTTCCTAGATGCTGGTGATACGTGGAATAGCTTCAGAGCAGCTCGCCCAGGTATCCTGAGAAGATCAGCCGGGGTTGGGTTCCGCATTGAGATACCGATGATGGGTCAGCTGGGACTCGATGTCGGCTATGGCTTCGATCGCGATGAAGCATATGGAGGTCCTGGCTGGGAAACTCATTTCCAGTTTGGAACAGCAGGATATTAGAACCGAGGAGGAAACGGCCATGAAGAGGCTTGGATTTATTTTTGCTCTTATTTTGCTTCTGCCTATGGCTGCCGTTGGAGCCGAGCAGAAGATCGGATACGTCAATGTCAGTGCGATCTTCGAGCAGTATTCAGCAGCAAAAGAGGCTCAGCAGACATATCAAAAAGAGCTTGAAGAACTCAATCGTCAGGTAACTGAGATGGAACAGGCAATCCAAGCCTTGGCTGACACGCTCAATTATAAGCGCTATTATTTCAGTGAGGAGCGCTTGCGGGAGAAGCAGCAAGAGCTTGAGCAGCGCAAGAAGGACTATCTGGACTTCAGGCAGAAGGCTGAAGCTAAGGCTGCACAGCGAAATGACGAACTCTCTAAACCAATCCTTAATGCTATTGAGGAGGCCATACGTAAGGTCGCCCAGAAAGAGGGCTTTGACTTAGTTCTGGACTCGGGACCTGGTATTGTGCTTTACTCAAAGCCCGAGCTTGACCTAACGGACAAGGTGTTACAGCTTCTTGAGGAATCAAGAAGCGCATCAGAATAGGTGATAGTTCGCCACAGGTATGGAAATAACACTCAGCGAATTAGCGAAATTGATCGGTGGAGAGGTCTCGGGCGACCCTTCTGTGGTTATAACAGGGGTGGCTGGTATCAGGGAAGCTCGCCCTGGTGACGTAACTTTCCTAGCTGATCCGCGCTATAGCAGATTTCTCGAAACTACGAAAGCTTCGGCAGTGATTGCTCCGCCAAACGCAGGCCGCAGTAAGAAACCGCTCATAATCTGTGAAAATCCATATCTGAGCTTCGTAAAGGCTGTCGAATACTTCTTCCCTAATAGAGATTCCTATCCGCGTACTATCCATCCGTCGGCTGTCATTGCGTCAAGTGCAAACATTGGCAAGAATGTCGCAATTGGTGCTTGTGCTGTGATTGAGGAGCATGTCAAGATTGGTGACAATACGGTGGTCCTTGCGGGTACATATATCGGTAAGCGGACCACTGTTGGAAGTGATTGCCTCATATATCCCAATGTTACAATTAGAGAGGAGATCAAAATCGGCGACCGTGTCATTATCCATAGTGGTGCTGTTATAGGCAGCGACGGATTTGGATTTGTGAAAGACGGTGAAGTCTACAGGAAGATACCGCAGGTTGGAAATGTTGTTGTTGAAGACGATGTCGAGATTGGCGCCAACGTTACAATAGATAGAGCCACTACCGGTACAACTCTTGTCGGAAGGGGCACAAAGATAGACAATCTTGTCCAGATCGGACACAATGTTGTAATAAGAGAAAACTGCATCATTGTTGCCCAGGTTGGAATAGGTGGAAGCACAGAGGTTGGAAGTGGAGCAACAATTGCAGGACAGGCCGGTATCGTCGGACATGTCAAGATAGGTGAAGGGGCAATAGTTGCTGCTCAGGCAGGGGTTGTCGGTGATGTAACTCCGGGTGGAATGGTCTCTGGATATCCAGCCCGTGATCACAAGCAAGCCAAGAAGATTTACGCAAGCCTCCAAAAGCTTCCCGACCTTCTCAAGCGTGTTGCAGATCTAGCAGAGCGAGTTGCGAAACTTGAAAAAGGGCAGAAAGTATGACCACCAAACAGAGAACGATTAGGGAGATAATCTCTTTCGAAGGGGTCGGTCTGCATAGTGGGCAAAAGGTAACCATGACATTCAAGCCTGCCTGTGCTGATCAAGGCTTGCGCTTCGTCCGCAATGACCTGCCTGGAAGGCCTGAGATAGGAGTTGACGTTGCAAATGCTCCTGAGACGAGAGAAATCTCAAGGAGGACAGTCCTTAAGGTTGAAGAGGCAACTGTCAGCACAGTCGAGCATGTGCTTGCTGCCATCGTCGGTCTGGGAATAGATAATCTTGTGATAGAACTCGATGGACCGGAGGTTGCTGAACCCGACGGGTCAAGCGTCCCCTTTGTTGCGCTTCTCAAGAAGGCAGGTCTCATTGAACAAGATGCACCCAAGCGATATCTTGAGATCAAGTCACCGGTTTCAATCTCCAAGGACGGCATCGAGCTGGTTGCTCTGCCACATCATGGCTTGCGTATTAGTTTCACGATTGACTTTCCGCACCCCTTGATTGGTACGCAATATGCATCGTTTGAAGTCACTGAAGATGTCTTTGAGAAACAACTCGCACCAGCCAGAACTTTTTCCCTCGTCAGCGATGTTGAGCTACTCAAGAGTCGTGGTCTTATAAAGGGTGGAAGCCTTAAGAACTCAATCGTTGTCGGGGACGATGGCATCCTCAACGATGAGCCTTTGAGATTTCCAGACGAATTCGTGCGGCACAAGATCCTCGATCTCTTAGGCGATCTTGCTCTGCTGGGTGCACCGATTAAGGGACATATTATCGCTGTTAAATCGGGCCACGCCACCAATATACAGCTTGTGAGGAAGCTGCGCGAAACCTTTGATAACGCCCGAAAGACTTTCTCAGGAAGACACGTGCGCGATGTGCCATCAATGCTTTCAATAGAGGAAATCCAGGAGATAATGCCCCACCGATATCCTTTCCTTCTCGTTGATCGCATAGTCGAACTCGAGAAGGGTAAGCGTGTAGTTGGTATAAAGAATGTCACTATCAATGAGCCCTTCTTTGTTGGTCACTTCCCGGGGCATCCCATAATGCCGGCTGTCCTTATAATCGAGGCCATGGCTCAGGTTGGGGGAGTGCTTCTCTTGAGCATGGTCGAGAATCCTAAGGAGAAACTTGTCTATTTCATGGCTATTGATAAGGCAAAATTCCGCAAGCCGGTTTTCCCTGGTGATCAGGTGCGTTTTGAGCTTGAGATGATGAAGCTTATGCTCAATTCCTGCAAGATGAAGGGACGTGCCTTTGTCGATGAGAAACTTGTTGCCGAAGCCGAACTACTATCTGTTCTGATGGATAGGGAGGACGTTAGGAAAAGAGGACTTTCTAGATGACAGATGAAGATAAGCAGGCAGCGGATACGAGAGGTGCAACAAAAATCCATCCTGGTGCTTACATCGATCCTCGAGCCCAAATTGGTGAAGGCGTTGTAGTTGGCCCAAGCACCCTTATTGGTCCCAATGTGACAATCGGAGACGGTACAACTATCGGAGCCAATTGTCTGATCGAGGGCTGGACAACAATAGGCCCAAGATGTCGGATATTCCATTGTGTCGTGATAGGAGCTGAACCCCAGGATCTCAAGTATCGGGGCGAGCGTAGTTTCGTCAGGATAGGGGATGGAAATACCATAAGGGAGTTTGCGACAATCCATCGAGCAACCGGAGAAAACGAGACCACATCTGTCGGCAATGGCAACTACATAATGGCTTATGCCCACATTGCGCACAATTGCAAGATCGGGAATAACATCATCATCAGCAATGCTGTCAATATGGGAGGACATGTAACCATTGAGGATTATGCTGCCATAAGCGGATTGACAGCAATTCACCAATTCGTCCGCATCGGTAGCTACTCTTACACAGGTGGGGGTTCGCGGGTACCAATGGATATCGTTCCCTACATTCGGGTAGCGGGTAATCCCCCTGTGGTAAACGGACTAAATACCATTGGCCTTCAGCGGCATGGTTTCCCTCAAGAGACCATCCGCATACTCAAGCAGGCTTACAAGATCATCTTCCGGTCAAACCTCAATGTTTCACAGGCTGTTGAGAAGATAAAGTCTGAGCTTCCCATGATTCCTGAGATTCAACACCTCATTGATTTTATCCAAACTTCTGAAAGAGGAATCAGGCTTTAGCAAAGAGAAACACATGAAGAAGCTTCGATGTGGAGTTATTGGGGTTGGACATCTTGGTAAACACCATGCTCGCATCTACAGCGAACTACCTCAGTGCGATCTCATTGGGATTCATGACATCGACAAACAACGGATGCATGACATTGCAAGAGCGTTTCATACCAAAGCCTACGATTCCCCGGATGCACTAGCAAAGGATGCAGATGCAATCAGTCTAGCTGTCCCAACAAAGTTGCACTATGAACTCGGTAAGCTCGTCTTGCTTCACAATTGTCACCTGCTCATAGAGAAACCCATTACCGAGACTGTTGACCAAGCCAGAGAACTGGTGGAGATGGCAAGCCAGCGCAAGCTCATACTCTATGCTGGTCATACGGAACGCTTTGCAGGTCCAATACGAAGTGTGCGTGAATGGCTATCGCATCCTAAGTACATTGAAGCTCTGCGCCTTGCTGGTTTTGCTTCAAGAGGCACCGATGTCTCAGTCATTCATGACCTCATGATCCATGACATCGATCTTGTCTTGAGCATAATGGATTCGCACATCCAGAGTGTCGAAGCTATTGGTGTTCCTGTTTTTACCCGTAAGGTGGATATAGCAAGTGCACGCCTGAGCTTCAGCGATGGGTCAATAGCCTCCCTAACTGCGAGCAGGGTTTCCATGGAGAGGGTACGCAAGCTCCGATTTTTCCAGCAGGATGCTTACATATCTATTGATTTCCTCAAGAACGATGCGAAGATATACAGGCGCAGAAAAGCAAAAGCAAATCTCAACTCTCAATCTCCCCTTGATATGCTTGACCTCATTGAGACAGTCAAGCCAGAGGTATCCACGCATGAACCCCTCGTGCTTGAGATCACTGACTTCATCAGCAGCGCTTCTGGAGAAAAAGATCCTGAAGTCCCTGGAGAAGCTGGTCTGAGAGCACTTTCAGTGGTTACAAGGATCGTCGATGATATCCAAAGGCGACTCGCTGGCTGGAGTTAGCCCATGGCCAAGCATGTCATGATTATAACAGGAGAGGTATCGGGTGACCTCTATGGGTCTCTCCTGGTTGAGCAGCTCAAAAGCCTTGAACCTTCAATAAGGATCACCGGAATTGGCGGTGAGCGCATGCGCCGGACCGGGGTAGAGACCTTTCTTGACAGCAATGACCTGTCCGTAGTTGGAATCTGGGAAGCGATCGTAAGATTGCCAAAGCTTCGTAAGGCACTTGAAACTGCGAAGCAGCAAATTGCGACTGAGACCCCAGACCTCCTCGTTCTGATCGACTATCCAGGGTTCAATCTGAGGCTTGCTGAATTCGCCAAGAAGCGCAGAATCAAGACGATGTACTACGTCTCACCTCAAATATGGGCTTGGGGTCGCAAACGCATAAACCTTGTAAGACGCCATGTTGACAAAATGGTTGTGATTCTACCATTCGAGGTCGAGCTCTACCAAAGGGCAGGCGTTGATGTTACCTACGTTGGGCATCCTCTACTGGATATTGTGAGAACTAACCTGACGAGAGATGAATTCCTTGATGTGCTTTCACTTCCGCGAGAAACCAGATTGATAGCTCTTCTTCCAGGGAGCAGATTGCATGAGATTACACGTCATCTAGATCCACTTCTCAAGTGCGTCCCCCTGATAAGAAAACACCTCAAAAATGTTTCCTTTGTGGTTGCCACACTCCCCAACTTTGAGGGCTTGGTGAGAAATGAGGTTGCCAGGACTGGTGAAAGCATCCGTGTGCTGACCGACCATCGTTATGAAGCTCTCAAACACAGCGACCTGGCAATCGTTTGCTCCGGAACGGTTACCCTTGAAGCTGCCCTCCTCGACACCCCTACAATTGTGATATACAAACTCGCTTTGTTCTCATGGGCAGTTGGTAAGATGATCGTCAAAGTTCCTTACATTTCCCTTACCAATCTTGTGGCTGGCACCAAGGTTGTTCCTGAATATGTCCAGGATGCCGTTAATCCAGATGTCCTTGCCGATGAGGCGCTAAGGTTTCTTACGGACACAGAGTATCGACAAGGGATGCGCAAGCAGCTTGAGACTGTGAGAGAGCGATTAGGGCCACCGGGTGCTTCTCGAAGAACTGCACAGATTGCCCTGAAGATGATATCAGATCATAGTCAATGAGTCTTTGAGAGAGTCAAGGTATGGATGATATTGAGCTGTTTCTTTACAAATACCTACCATTGCCACTCTACTGGGTGCTACGTGGCTTCTCGAGTCTCCTTCCGGCTAACGCATCCAACCTCCGTCGGAGACTAGCAATTGATATTCCATATGCGCCACGTCATGCTACTATTTGGTTGCATGCAGCTTCTGTAGGTGAGATCTCAACCATCGCTCCTCTTGTTGAAGAGGTAAGGCAACGTTTTCCTAATTATCCTCTTGTTGTGACAACCATGACCACCAATGGCATGAAACGCGCTTTGAGTCTTTTGGAATCAACACAAGTTGGATTACTCCCCCTCGACTTCCTTCCCTCTATCCGCAAGACAATCGAGATCCTCAAACCCCGAACTCTCATCATAGGCGAAACAGAGATATGGCCCAATCTAGTCACCCAGACTCACAGCTATGGAGCAAAGATTGTCCTTGTCAATGGAAGAATTTCCCTCAAATCACTGCGCTGGTACCGGCTTTTCGGAAGGCTGATTCGCAGGGTACTCAGGGATTTTGACTACTTTCTTATGCGCACCCACGATGATGCAGACCGTATAAAATCCCTTGGTGCACCAGATGAGCGAGTGCAGGTGGCCGGCAATACAAAGTTTGATGTATTGCCAAAGCCTATACCGGAGGAAGCAAGAAGAGAGCTTAAAGAGAAGTTAGGCATTCCACCGGAACGAGCGGTTTTAACCCTGGGTTCCATTAGAGATGGCGAGATGGAAATACTTATTGATGCACTTGCCTCAGCAATTCGATCTTCAAAGGTACTCGTGATTGTTGCGCCTAGGCATCTCAACACCCTACCTGCCATAAGAGCCGTCATTGATTCACATGGATTCACTTATGGCGAAATAGATTCCACAAGACCCTTCGGAGCCGCCGAAGCATCCTCATTGGACTTCCTTCTGCTAGGACAAATGGGAAGACTGCTGGAGATGTATGCCATTGCAGACATAGCAATCGTAGGTGGTACTTTTAGGCCATTTGGTGGTCACAATCCCCTCGAGCCAGCAAGCCAGGGAACCACCACTATCGTTGGACCATACAATGACAACATAGCTGATGACATACAATATCTCAAGTCATATGACTGTGTCCTTGTCTGTGAGCCGTCCACTTTAGGCAAGTGCATCATCGATCTTCTCAGGGACAAACCCAAGCGTGAGAAGATTGCCAGCAGTGCGATCGAAGCCATCAGAACAAAAAAGGGCATAGCCTCAAGATGCGTTGACATTATGCTAGCAAAAGGGCTTCTTCCAGAGCAGTGAAATGAATATCATCGATTTGCGAAGCCTCAAGCTTCCCGAGGAGACACAAGTCGGACGCAAGCTCAGGCCTATGCTCGTACCGCTCACGTGGATGTACTGGCTTGGGGTAAGATTGTGGCGTGCTTTTCCAGTGCGATGCAGGGATATTGACCTACCAGTCATCAGCATCGGTAGCCTTGCTGTTGGAGGGACGGGCAAGACACCCCTGACGATCCATATCGCCCAGAGACTTGTAGCCAATAGCATAAGGGTGGCTATTGTGTCACGAGGCTGGAAACGCCAATCGACCAAAGATGTTGTGGCTGTAAGTGACGGAGTTCAAATGCTGGCCAGTGTCTATGAGGCAGGGGATGAACCTTATCTTATGGCCATGCGCGTGCCCGGAGCTGCTGTCTATGTCTCAAAAGATCGCTACAAGGCTGCTGTTGCAGCAAAGAGGATCACCAAAGCCCATATCATTCTGCTTGATGATGGGTTCCAATACCGCCGGCTCAAGAAAGCGTTGGAAATCATCTGCCTCGACGGACGCACCATCCCACCCAATGCAAAGCTTCTCCCTTTGGGCCCAATGCGTGAACCTTTCTCAATCCTCGAGCCAGAAAACATAGTTGTTGTGATGGAATATGCTGAAGCTAAAGCACTTGAGAAAAAGCTAGGATGTGAGGTTGTTTGTGCTCAATCCCAGGTGAGCACACTAGTTGATGCAGAGCTCAATCCGATGAGCAAGGAAGCAATTGAGGGGAAGCGACTCATAGCCATATCTGGAATTGCAAATCCTTCTGGTTTTGAAAGTTCATGTGCGAGATTGGGGCTTTCTCCCGTTGTAAGTTTGCGCTACGATGACCATAAATGGTATCATGAAGGTGATGAAGCAAGAATTCTCAAGGTAATGAAGGACGAGAATTGTCAAATGATTGTGACAACTGAAAAGGATATCATCAAGTTACCCGAGGGTCTCAAGCCCTATGCAGTTGCCCTCCGCAAGGACATTGCTCTAACCGATAGCAGGTTCTGGAGGAGGATTGAAGAAGCGATAGCACGATATGTCAGCTAAGGAATCTGATTTCCTGATAATTGGAAGTGGTATCGCGGGCCTGCTTGTTGCTATTAAACTAGCCAGGTTAGGCAAGGTGAATGTTGTAACCAAGAAAGAGAAAAGTGAGTCAAGCACAAACTACGCGCAGGGTGGTATTGCTGTACCTGTTGGCGAGAATGATTCACCTCAATTGCACATCCAGGACACTTTGAGAGCTGGATGCGGTCTGAGTCATCGTGAAGTTGTGGAATTTGTTGTCACACGTGCCAAAGAATGCCTAGATGAGCTCATGAAAATGGGGGCACGCTTCACTCTCGAGGAGTCAAGGAAGGGTAAGCGCCTGGCCCTTGGGCAAGAGGGAGGCCATTCAGTCAGAAGAATTGTTCATGCTCAGGATACGACTGGCAGACATATAGAGGCTGTCTTACTTGAACGGGCTAAGTCACTGGAGACTGTAGAGATACATGAGAACAATGTGGCAGTCGATCTCATTCTTGAATCACGCATACGCCATAAACCAATGAAGCCTGATAGATGCTGGGGAGCCTATGTCCTTGAAGGCAAAACGGGAAGGGTGAATGCCTTCGTAGCTAGGGTGACCATACTTGCTACAGGCGGCGCCGGCAAGGTTTATCTCTACACTTCAAATCCAGACATAGCCACCGGTGACGGTATAGCAATGGCTCATAGAGCTGGGGCAAGATGCGGTAACCTCGAATTCGTGCAATTTCATCCCACATGTCTTTATCACCCGGAAGCCAAAAGTTTTCTCATATCCGAGGCTGTCAGAGGGGAAGGAGCTGTGCTCAACACCCTTGATGGAGAACCTTTCATGAAGAGATACCACCCCAATGCTGACTTGGCACCTCGAGATGTCGTTGCAAGGGCAATAGATTCGGAAATGAAGAGGCTGGGCCACAAACACGTTTTGCTGGATATGCGACCCATCGGCAAGATTCGTGTTAAGCGAAGATTCCCCAACATCTACAAAACCTGCCTTCGATACGGGTATGACGTTAGCAAGCAACCTTTACCAGTTGTTCCAGCCGCTCACTATATGTGCGGAGGAGTTGCTGTCGATCTCAAGGCTAGGACAACAATTGACGGATTACTGGCAGTAGGTGAAGTTGCCTTCACTGGAATGCATGGAGCAAACAGACTCGCTTCCAACTCCTTGCTCGAGGCTCTCGTTTTTGCCGATGTTGCAGCCAAGACAGCAAGCAGCATCGCTAAATCTAAGGCGATCTGCCCACCCGAGGTTGAACCCTGGAAGGACGAAGGTACAGCACAGCTGCCTGAGATCGTTCTGCTTGACCATGACTGGGATCAGGTCAGATCGCTGATGTGGGACTATGTTGGTATAGTTCGTTCAGATTCGAGGCTCAACATTGCTCGGAGACGCATCCGAATGCTTAGAGAGCATATCGAGTCATACTATCGAGCTTATAAACTTGTCCCCGACCTCCTAGAGCTCAGGAACATAGCATATGTTGGTGAGCTAATCATAAGATGCGCCATGATGCGCAGGGAAAGCAGAGGTCTCCATTACAACATCGATTGTCCGCGGACCGATGATCTCAATTGGCGAAGGGACACCCTAATTTGATATGAAGATCCTTGTGACTGGTACCCCGGGCATAGGTAAGACCACGGTTGTCGAAAGGGTCGTGGCTCACCTGGGAGATATGGCAGGTGGTTTCATAACACGTGAGATAAGGGAACGAGGGTCTCGCACAGGTTTTATGATCGAAACATTGGATGGGCAAAAGGCTGTTCTGGCAACTCTGGAGGGTAAAGCCAAACCAAGGGTTGGCAGATATCACGTAATCGTATCCAATCTTGAGAACGTTGGTGTCGTTGCTATCGAACATGCCCTGCAGGAAGGTAAGATAATAGTTGTGGATGAGATAGGAAAGATGGAATTGTTATCTCCCAGGTTTAGGGATACTATTCTTAGGGTGCTGGATCGTGAAGTCTCGCTTTTAGCAACAATAGGTGTAGGTAAGGATCCCTTGCTAAGGTCGATAAGGAAGCGCAGAGATATCCAACTCATGAAAGTGACTAAGGAGAAGCGTAACGATCTACCCATGAAGATACTCAAGCTGCTTGGTCACGGTGGAGGTTGGTCACATGAGAGGGAGAAGTCTGGGAATTGCTTCGATTAGCATCTTTCTCTTGATCTTCGCTTTTGCATGTTCCAAGGGCACCGAGTCCCGCGAAAGGGGGAATGCTAGTATGGCACCATCCGTGGAAATTAGAGAGCCAGCTGTTGCCGGTGCTTTCTACCCTGGGACGGAAAGCGCACTTCGTAAGAATGTAGAGCAATTGCTTAGCCAGGCTAAGCCACCTGTGTTCAAGGGCAAGGTGATTGGTCTTATATCCCCACATGCAGGCTACATATATTCAGGTCTCGTCGCTGCTCATGGATATAAGCTCATCAAGGGTACGAGATTTGACGATGTTATCATCGTGGCACCGAGCCATCATGCCTATTTCAAGGGGAGCTCTATCTATTTCAAGGGACCATATCGTACACCGCTTGGTCTTGTAGATGTTGACCGCGCTTTATGCAAGGCTATAGTGGATTTTGATGAGTCCATCATCTACTATCCTCAAGCTCACTTCAGAGAACACTCACTCGAGGTTCAATTGCCTTTTCTCCAGATAGCTCTCGACAGCTTGAGAATTGTTCCGATTGTGATGGGGGATCAAGCATTTGATAACTGTGTGAGACTTGCAGAGGCAATTGCCTCGAATGTTAAGGATAGAAATGTTCTGCTTGTCGCAAGCTCCGACCTATCACACTACCATAACTACGACGAAGCTGTCTCGCTTGATAATATAGTGATCGATCACGTCAGCAGATATGATTACGAAGGTCTTGCTAAAGATCTTGAAAGGCGAGTCTGTGAGGCATGTGGAGGCGGTCCTATAATCACTGTCATGATTGCGGCTCAAAAATTGGGTGCAACCAAGAGCGTGATTCTGAAGTATGCCAACTCAGGCGATGTAACGGGTGACCGATCGACTGTCGTAGGTTACCTCTCCGCTGCCTTGATTTCCGAGAAGAAGGGGGACACCAAGTCGGAGAAAAGCACCGAGACAAAAGGTGAATCCAGATCCAGTACGGTTGGGGTGGATTTAGGGCTAGGTGACGCTGAGAAAATTGAACTTCTAAAGATTGCTCGTTTGTCAATCGAAGCCAAGGTCAAGGGCAAGCCTATTCCTGAATTTCATACTGACCTCCCCCTGTTAAAGGCCAAGATGGGTGCCTTTGTAACCCTTACCAAAAATGGGCAACTCAGAGGTTGCATAGGTAACATCCGAGGCACTATGCCACTCTATCAGACAGTCTCGCAGATGGCGATAGCTGCCGCTACTGAGGACCCGCGCTTCCCGCCTGTCAGAGCTGATGAACTTAAGGATATAACCATAGAGATCTCAGTGCTCACACCCTTCAAGCGCTTGACTGATCCAGAAGAAATCCAGATTGGTAGAGATGGCCTTTATATTGAAAAGGGACATCACCATGGACTCCTTCTTCCGCAGGTGGCAACTGAATATGGGTGGGACAGAGAGGAATTCCTCAAACATACATGCCTCAAGGCTGGTCTTCCCCCAGATGCCTGGAAGGAAGGATCAACACTTTACTCATTTTCAGCTCAGGTTTTCAATGAAACCGAACTCGGCCTGAAACCATGAAGATTGCTGCCATGCCTGCTAGGACTATGGAGTTGACGAGGGCAGATACATAGGCTGTAGCGTGGAAGCCGAGAGTCGGCACAACAAGAAAACCAACAAGCAAGCCTGCGACGGAAGCTCCAACAAGATCAAGTGAATAAGCTAGGCCTCCTGCTTCAGCTTCCGAAGATGATTGTCTCAACAAGTCTGAAGCTCTCGCAAAGATTGCCCCTGAGGTTGCCCCCGTTAGGAAGGCGAGTATGGTGAAAGGCAAATCTATATAGAATCCGCCAATCTTGCTGCTCCTCAGGACGTCGAAAATGGCAACTACGCCAAGGGGAATGACTATCAACGCAACTTGAAGGAGGAGTATGTCTCTGGCCAGGGTCTTACCATGGTACTTGTGACTCACAAGCGATGCTATCCCCATCCCCAGCATGAAGCCCGCTATCAACATCGCTATCTTGACATAGATGTAGCCACTGAGAACCTGGAAACAGAGTAGGAGAAGTACCTGAGTAAGCATCGAAGCAAAACCCATGGCATATACAGCCAATGCCCCCACCACGATATCACAGCATCTTAGATTGCCCCGAACAAAGCCAAGAGGAAAAACAATTGCCAGAGCAGTAAGAATAGCTAACCACCTGCCGAAACCTGACCACCTGATCATCCTGAGAAGCAATTTTCCGCTCCTGAAATGTTTTGCCCAGAGGGCAATGGAATACGCAAACGAGATGGGGCGGTCATCCACACTTGGCCTAACAGATTCAAAAGATGCGACGATGCTGTCAATCTGTGCTCTTGCAAGGGGAAACAATCTATTGGCAATCACTGGAGAAGTTATGAAGGAGGTTGCTATTCCCCTTTCCTCAAGTGTATCAAGTAGCTTTGTGACGCGGTCTTCAACTTCGAGATTTCTCGATGCTATGATGTGGATAGTCTCCCCAGGCAGTATGGTTACCCTTCCCAATGCTTGCCTACATGCATTGGCAATCGCCGAAATGAGACTAGCTCGCTCAGGGCCAAGGTAGGCTCCTTCACATGGTATCTTGAGAGCAAGCACACCCTGAGCATGAAGGATACACGCAACCTTCTTGAAGAATTCGACAGTATAGTAGCGACAGATCTGAAGATTCACCGGCTCACCGACATTCACTATTACCACATCATAAAGCTCATGCGTTGACGCAACATAGCGTCTGCCATCCCCATAGATGGCTCTAACTTTCACACCTTCAGCTGAGAGCCAGCCAGGTGGTGTGAATCTCCTGACAACATCAATCATCTTTGGATCGAGCTCCACATAGTCCAGAGACTCAATCGAAGCATATTTTGCAACCTCATGCACCACACCACTACCGCCCCCACCCAGAATCAGAACCTTGTGTGGCGAGGGATGGCAGAGCAGCGGAATGTGGACGGTTTCTTCAGCATAAAAGAGGTCAGGAGCTGAGAAGATCAACACACCATTCTCATAGAAGTCATTCATGTCACCCCTTGAGGTTACGACTATGTTGCCATAGCGGGTGTCAACTGAGGCTCCGACGCTCAATGGGTGCCATTCCCAACCTCTCGTCGTAATATCCACACGTTTGCCAAAGATGGCAATCCCCAGAACGCCAACAAGTGCGATCAGGGCGACTTTTCTGGTGGGTGGCTTACCTGGTAGCAGTATGGCTACAACTACGCAAAGCATCCCCCCAAGAGCCGTAATAGCAACTGGGTCAAGCTTTTCAAGAAGAAAGGCTGCCAAGCCCCCACCAACAATTGCGGAACCAAGCGTCTCTATGCCGTATGCAAAAGGGATGGGTTTTGTGATACCCGCTCTTTCAAGATAGGCCACGATTGCAACAAAGAGAGCTCCGATGATGAATCCAAAGGGAAAGATACCAATCACGCTTAGGATGAGTATGGTTGCTGGACTGGGCAGCTCTCCAAATCCAACCATCACCGGTTTGATGAGTCTCACCAAATTCACTTGAACTAGGGATATTACTGGCGCCATAATCAGGAGGGTCGCAAGGGTTGTAAAATGCCTGATCACGGCTTTTGATTTTCTCAGGATGAGAGCGCCAAGGGAGACTGAGACGAGCCAGACCGCAAAGGCAATAGAGAAACTTAACTCGTTGCCTCCGAAGGCTACAAGGAGCTCTCTCAAGAGTATGACTTGCACAGAGGTGCTGATAATGCCGAGAGCAAAGGGCGCAAGCAGTAATCTCCCAGAGAGTCGCATCCTAATCATCTCACTTGATTTGTCCGCCATGCTATCATACTTTAGGTAGGTGCTCAATATCGGATGGTCAAAGCGACATGAAAGATGAGGGGCTAATAGCCAGGATTGAGAACATCATAGATAGGGATCCGAGGTACAAGCTTGAGGCATACCTCTTCCTTATAAAAGCTGTCGAATATACAATGGAGAGGCTTGAAAGGCATGGGCACGTCACGGGAAGGGAGCTGCTGGAGGGAATCAGAGAGCTGGCGAAGAAACGCTTTGGACCGATGGCACGCATGGTTTTTGAATCCTGGGGAGTAAACGCAACCGACGATTTTGGAGAGGTGGTTTTCAACCTAGTTGAAGCTGGTATCCTTGGAAAGACTGAGCAGGATTCCAAGGATGATTTCAGGGGAGTCTACGATTTCGCCGACGTCTTTGAGAAACAATATGATTGGGATATCGGTAACTCTTCGAAATAGAGGAGCTTACGATGCCTGAATCCAAGGATGACATAATACGTGATATTCGTCATATCCAGGAGACAATGGAGCGTCTTCTTCAGGATTTCTCGAGGTTTCACATTCCCCTTCTGCTTGGAAAGGAGTCGGTCTGGCGCCCGCTTACTGATGTCTATGAAACTGACAGCCACTATGTCGTGAGGATGGAAATAGCCGGAATGAACCCAGCTGATTTCAGGATAATACTGCGTAACAGAGTACTTACAATAAGGGGAACGCGACCGGATCCAACACCACCTGCGCGTAAGCATTTCCACAAGATGGAGATAAGCCTTGGCCCCTTTGAACGCAATGTTGAGATTCCTCGGGACATAAGGATTGCCTCAATTGAAGCCCGGTATGAGAACGGATTTCTCTTGGTCACCATAGAGAAAGGCGAGGAGCAAGCCAAATCTGGTGAGAGAATTATACCAGTGGAGCGAGGTTAACTCACTTGCCCAGTTGGACCACCAAGGCACTGCTCAAGATTGCCGCCAGGATTCTGGGGAATGAGCATGCAAATGAGCCCTTCTCGCTTGCGAGAATCTCCCAGAGTGCGCGCCGGGTGCTTGTAGTGCCCGCCGAAGGTCTTGCAGAGATCTTGCTTACATATCCAGCGCTAAGTCTGCTAAGAAAGTGTTTGCCAGAGTCGAAGATAATGTGTCTGGTTCAGGGTGCTCAGGTGGAGGTCCTTCGCAACTTTGGCACGGTTGATGAGTTTGTTGAATTGCCCACGTTCTCCGGTGCAAGGGGTTTCTTTCGGTATAAGACATTTGTGAAAGACATCAGGGCAAGAATGGCAGAAGCTGCTTTCTGCTTTGACTTCAGGCAGGATTTCCACCGTATCATGCTGCCCATGTTAAGCGGAGCACGCTTGCGTTTCAAGCTAAAGGATGAGGTTGGCTATCCTCTTTTCAATATCGAAGTCATTCCTCGCCAGGGAGCTTCTTACCTTAGGGATGTCAACATCAGCCTCGTAAGATTCCTTGCTGACCAGGGCACGGCCTATGACAATTGGCACTTGCCTGAGAACGAGATAAGGATTGCAAGAGAAATCATAAAATTTCGCAAACCGAATGCCTCTGATCTTCTTGTCGCCGTCGACCTGAGCTACACAAAGAACAGAGAACGCCCGCCTTTCGATGTGGCCGTGCGAGTAGCAAGGAGTTTTGCAGCCCTGAGGCCAGCAAAGATAGCCTTGTTAGCTGATCCAGAACCAGCAATAGGGGAGGACGAAATACGCCAGCTTGGTCCCTACGACTGGTTACAGATTCCCCAGAAGACATTCAGAGACACCCTGGGAACCCTATCTCAGTGCGATCTCCTGATATCGGCGAATACAAATCTCTTTCATTTTGCTATTTGCATGAATGTACCAGTCTTCGGATTATTTTCTAATAGGGATGAGGCTATGTGGATACCTCCTGACGGTCGCTTCGAACTAGTCGATGAAGATACCTGGAAGACTACGCCCCCAGCCAGGCTGGCAATGCGAATGCGGGATTTTCTCGAAAAGGTTACAGGTAGCTGAACATGGAATCACTCAAGATCTATTTGCGTTTGCTTTCATTCCTGAAACCTTACTGGAAGAGGTTTATCGGAGCCCTCCTGTTAATGATGCTCGTTGCTGTATTTGGTGGCATATCGATCGGAATGATTCTTCCATTTGTGAACGTCATCTTCACGGGTGGGAATCTTAACACGGCACTTCTCAGCAATCAGCATCAGGGTCCAAATCTATCTCCTCAGGCTCTAGGTTCTGTTCAGACCCTGGTCAAGCAGAAGATCCTCTCATTTTATGCCGCACAGTCCCCCTTGGTCACACTGGAACGCATCTGTGTCTCTATTCTCATTGTATATCTCCTCAAGGGATTGTTCACATACCTGCTTGCAATCACCAACGCCTCACTCGAGCAAAGTGTAGTCAGGGATGTGAGAAATAAGCTTTATGGACACCTCCATCGTCTTTCACTGGCATTCTTTCACGCGAGAAAAACGGGACAGATTATCTCAAGAATTACCAATGATGTTACCCTGATAAGAATGAGCCTATCTTCTGGCTTCCTAGGGGCTCTGCGCGACCTTATGCTTGTGATTGTCTATGCTGGCATAGTTGTCTGGATAAACTGGCGTCTGGCGATAGTTGCCTTCGTTGTCATTCCACCAATCATGATAGCCGTCAACAGGATAAGCCAGCGTCTGCGCCGGTACAGCACACGCGCCCAGCAGAAAATGGCTGATATCACGAGCGTTCTTCAGGAGACGATTTCGGGCATCAGGGTTGTCAAGGCATTTGGTATGGAAGAATTCGAGAAACAGAAGTTCTTTGGATATACGCAGGGTTATTATAAAGCCTTTATGAAGCAGCAGCGAGCTGCATCACTGGCACCCCCCATGACAGAATTCCTTGGAGCAACGGGAGCTCTCATTGTGCTGTGGTATGGTGGAAAACAGGTTCTTGGTGGCAAACTTCTTGATCCTGACTGGTTCCTACTGTTCCTTGCAATGATGCTTTCGATAATACACCCAGCAAAGACACTCACTCATGCGAATGCAAGGATTCAGGAAGGGATTGCAGCAGCCAAGCGCATATTTCGATGGCTCGATACTCAACCTGACATTGAGGATTCACCTGGATCTGTCGACATCGATACCATAAATGATTCGATTGAATTCCAAAACGTGAGCTTCAAATATGATGAGGAATATGTGCTCAGAGATGTAAGTTTTAAGGTCAAGAAAGGACAGATAGTTGCAATAGTAGGTCCAAGTGGAGCTGGTAAGTCGACTCTGGTTGATCTCATACCGAGGTTTTATGATCCAAGCGAAGGTTGTATCAAGGTTGATGGCCGAGATATTCGAACTATAACAATTCGATCACTGCGCAGATTGATGGGAATAGTCACTCAGGAAACAATTCTTTTCAACGACACGGTGCGTAATAACATAGCCTATGGTCTTAGGGACGTACCTCTCGCGAAGATCATCGAGGCAGCCAAAGCTGCAAATGCCCATGATTTCATATCGGCTTTGCCTGAGGGCTACGAAACCATGATTGGAGATCGGGGGGTGAGATTGTCCGGTGGCGAAAGGCAGAGAATTGCCATCGCTCGAGCGATTCTTAAGAATCCAGAGGTACTCATATTTGACGAAGCAACCTCTTCACTGGATACGGAATCAGAGCGCCTGGTTCAAGATGCCATCCAGAGATTAATGAGGAATCGCACCAATTTCGTTATAGCCCATAGACTCTCAACAATAACCAACGCCGATATCATCCTCGTAATCGAGAATGGTCGCATCGTCGAGAGCGGTCGTCATGCAGACCTCCTTGAGGCTGGGCGGACTTACCGCCGTCTCTACGACCTACAGTTCAGAGATCCCGCCCAATCTTTCCACGAGAGCCAGAGCTAGGGATGACGAGAGGAGAAAATCACCGTATACTGGTCATACGCTTAGGCTCCTTCGGTGACATAATACTCACTGAGCCTGTCACCCGGGCCCTCAAACGTGCTTTCCCCGACTCTCAGGTTTGGTTTCTAACAAAATCGGAATTTTGCGATCTGCCAGATATGTTTGCAGGTGTCGATAGAGTTCTCGGCTACTGTAAGCAGTCCCCTCTAAGCAGTGTCACGGCAGCTACACGCGGGGAGTGCTTTGATCTCATTGTCGACCTCCAGAACAATCTACGCTCGCTCATCATAGCTCACCTGTTGAAGGCCAAAAGGAGGGTAAGATACAGGCGCCAGCTCCTCAAGCGCTTCCTCCTGGTTTACATGCCATGGCTATGGAAGGGTCGCCTCAAACACACACTGGATCTTTACTCTCAAGCCTTGACAAAGGTGGAGCTAGAGGCTGATGACATTCCAAGAATAAAGCCTCCACCGCAGCATCTGGAGAAGGTTTCGAAGGAGTTAGGCTCTACCACCTGGATCGGGCTCTGTCCAGGCGGAAGTAGCTCCCACAAGCGATGGGGTAGTGAGCGATTCGGCGAACTCGCGAAGCTTCTCACAAAGCTGGGGAAAAAGACGGTTATAGTCGGATCTTTCCTGGATGCCAATGAGGTGGACGAAAGTGTGAAGGTTACCTATGGGGACACAATTAGAGCGCTTGTGACCAATGACTTTAAGGAGCTTGCAGCTGTGCTTGCGTCTTGCAAGGTCGTCGTGACAAATGACTCAGGCCTCATGCATCTAGCAGCTGCAGTTGGGACCAAGGTTGTTGCCATTTTTGGCCCAACTTCTCCAGATCTTGGCTTTAGCCCCTTATCGCCATGGACAACGATCATCCATCGTGACATGGATTGCAGCCCTTGTAGCTATCACGGTAACAGACCATGCAGACGCAAGAATAGAGAGTGCCTTGATCTGATTGAACCAGCTGAAGTTGCTGATCTTGTAAATCAATTGCTCAGCGAGGAGCCATGACAATCAAGCGCGTCACTTTCGCTGTTAAGGCACCCAATTGGCTTGGTGATTCAGTTCTTGCAATTCCAGCCGTGAAGGCTGTCTGCGAGTGTTCAAGACGCGGCAAGCTCATTGTTCTCGCTTCGCGCACATCAGGTGAAGTAATGAGACGCATACCCAATACACTCGTTTTCCCATTTCGTCAGCCTGGGGGTAGCATAGCGAACTCAATCGCATCGATAGTTAAGGGCACACAGGTGCTTCGCCGTTTCAAGCCAGTGATCATTTTGAGCTTCACAAGATCTGCCACCTCAGCTCTCACATGCTTTCTTGGTGGTGTTCCGAGGCGTGTCGGATTTGATGGAAGTGCCCTGCGCTTTCTTTATACTGACCGGGTAAGGGATGTTCCAGGAAGGCATCATCTCATCACGAGCTATTCCAGACTTCCCCAGAGCATAGGCATCAGTGTAAATGAAGCGGTTCCTTCGCTTGAACCTCTCCCAGGTGACATCGAGGCAGCAATCAGACTCCTTGCAAGCTTTGACCTTAAGAAGGGTAGTTACTTTTGCATATTCCCAGGTGCTTCATATGGGCCAGCAAAGCGCTGGCCTCCGCAAAGATTTGCCTTGCTCGCAAGTATGCTTGCTGATAAATTCGACGCTACTCCAGTCGTACTGGGTGGAGAAGGTGATAGGCCTGTCTGCGAGGAGGTTATGAGTCGGATGAGGGGACGTGGCCTGAATCTGTGTGGTCGTATCGAAATCGGCACCCTAATCGGTCTTCTACGGTTTGCCATTGGAGCTGTTGCTAATGATAGTGGAGGTATGCATCTGGCAGCGGCCATAGGCATTCCTGTTGTCGGTCTTTTTTTCTCCTCTGATCCTTCGTGGACGGGACCTGTATCACCCAGTGCAAGATACATCTACAAGAGCTTTGAATGCTCACCATGCTTTCGAAGGGACTGCGAACGTAACAATGCTTGCACGCAGACCATCTCAGTTGAAGAGGTTTGCGAAACCTTTAGCGATCTTGTTTCAAGAACATGAAAACTAGGAATCTCGTTAGAAAAGTTCTGCCTTTAACTGCCTTGCTAATTTTTATCGTCGCCTATTCGGGCAGCTCAGAAGATAGAACCTTACCATTTAGCGTTGGAGAGAAGCTCACATTTTCCATCCGCTACGGATTGATCAGGGCTGGTGTCGCAACTATGGAGGTGACTGAGATAGTCGACTGCAAGGGGGGCAAATGCTTTCGCATAGTCTCTGAGGCAAGATCAACAATGCCATTTTCGCTCTTCTTTGAGGTCAAGGATAGCGTTGAATCTCTGATGGACGTAGAGAGGCTATGCTCATGGAGATACGAGAAGAATGTTAGAGAAGGTAACTACAGAGCTCACAAGACTGTAATATTCGATCAGGACAGGCATGTAGCAATCTACCCTGACGGTAAGACAATAGCAGTGCCTGGGGGTGTTCAGGATGTGCTTTCATCACTCTATTATGTCAGAACTCTCGACCTTAGGGTTGGGGAAAGCGTTTTCATCCAGAATCATGCTGATGGAAAGAATTACCCTCTTGAAGTCAAGGTTCTGCGAAAGGAGGAAGTCGAGGTTCCCGCTGGCAGGTTCGAGTGCTATGTTGTCGAACCTATTCTCAAGGCGAGTGGTATCTTCCAGCATAAGGGGAAGCTCACGGTGTGGCTCTCAACAGATCCTAGCCATATCCCTGTCATGATGAAAAGCAAGGTGATCATCGGCTCAATTAGTGCTATTCTCACGGATGTAGAAATGTGAGTAAGGAGAGTGAAGATGGTTAGCAAAAACTCTGACAGGGCTCAACCCAGAAGAATTTCGATACGCGAGCGCACAAGCAAGGTATCAAAGGCAGACTTTGCTTCAATGCCTGATTCGTTTGGCTGGTTTGACAGCTTCAGGAAGATGATCCCGGACATCCTCGCAGGAAGGGACTTAAACGAGCTTGCAGACTCCATCGTTGAAGCTCATAGAGGAGGCAGATGTGTTGCTTTTATGATGGGAGCCCATGTGGTCAAATGTGGTCTCGGAGGGCTGATTGGTGAGTTGATTCGAAGGGGTATCGTTACGGCGATTGCCATGAATGGTGCGTGTGCCATTCACGATGTTGAGATTGCCCTCTGGGGGAAAACCTCCGAGGATGTAGAAACTGCGCTTGGAGAAGGCACTTTTGGTATGACATCTGAAACTGTCACCTTCTTTGTTGATGCACTTTCCCTGGCAGCCAGGGATGCAATCGGAATGGGGGAGGCAACCTTGAGAACTCTGGCTCATTGCGATCCTCCCAATCGCCACCTGAGTGTGCTTTCAGCGGCATATGAGGCGAAGGTTCCTACAACTATTCATGTAGCGATTGGAACCGACACTGTTCACCAGCATGAGAGCATCGACGGCGCGAAATTGGGTATGGCAACTATGAAGGATTTTCGCCTGTTTTGTGATATAGTCAGCAACCTTAATAACGGCGTTATACTAAATCTCGGTTCGGCTGTAATCATGCCCGAGGTTTTTCTCAAGGCATTAGCAACGGCTCGAGGCAGGGGAATAAGTGTCGGGGACTTTACCGCAGCCAACTTCGACATGTATAGCCTATACAGGCCCACAAAGAACATAGTCGAAAGACCGCGTCTGCTAGGTGCAATAACCTACAATTTCCTTTCTCACCACGAGATTATCCTGCCCTTCCTTTTCGCTGCAATCATGGCCAAATTGACTAACTGACTGGCACGCTAATTGCGAAAAAACCACCTCAGAAAAACCTTTTGATCCTGGCTGGTACCCTATTGAGTGGAGGAGTAGTGAATTAATGAACCAGCCCCCTAAGAAGAGCTCATCAAGCCCATTGCATATTGCAAGGGGCAATTGCAGTCTGCGAATCGGGTACCTTGACTTAACGCAACCTATGTGCTATAGTAGAAAGGTAAAAATCGAAGAAGGGAGTGGTCTACAAGGTAAGTTTGCTACTGTTGACTTGGGCTTGAAGGGCTCGGTGATTCACCGAGGACGGAGTGACTTTGAATGGCAAACTTACCTTTGGCAAATCCCCAGTATTGCGGAATGGTGTGTTGCGCCATTCCTTTTTTTCTCTAGGAGGGTCTGAAGTGAAGCGCTTTCTTATCTTGGCAGCTTTGATTGGCCTTGTCATGGGTTGTGGATCCAAGCCGCAACCGTCCCTGAACTTCCCGACCACAAATGAGATCAAGCTTCCCGAGAGACCTTCGTATAGAATCGCTGTAGGGGATCTCCTCAGCATCAAGTTCTTCTACTATCCTAATTACAACATCAATGTTTATGTACGTCCTGATGGCATCGTGACTATACCTCTGCTCGGTGAGGTAAAGGCTGAAGGGATGAAGCCCTCTGAGCTCGAGGCTATAATCAGAGCGAAATACAGTGAAGTAATTGCTGAGCCAGAGGTATCTGTGATTGTCAGCGAATTTGCTGAGCAAAGAGTTTTCGTTTTTGGTGAGGTTAAGAGCCCTGGAGCGGTTACCTACCTCGGATCAATGACCATTATCGATGCAATTGCTAATGCTGGTGGAGCACTGCCAAGCGGGCGTCTGAGTAGTGTCATTCTGATGAGAAGGATGGAGGATGGTAAATACGTAGGGCAACGTATCAACGTCGATGAGATTCTTGGAAGTGAAAATCCCGATAACGTCTATCTTATGCCACGTGACATCGTCTATGTACCGATGACTGCAATTGCTAAGGTGGACAAGTTCGTTGAACAGTTCTTCCACAGAATCACCCCCGTCTGGCTCTTCTATATCTATGGCGACAGGGCAATCAGGCAGAGTGGGAATGTGATAATCGGGCAATGAAGCACTGGAATAATTGATGGAGTGAAGCACTATGAATGGAACCGACACAGGTGCAGGCCAGATATCAGCTCGTGAAATCCTTACGGTCATCTTCAGGCGTAAGGTACCGATCCTGGTATGTGCAGTCGCCGTAGCTACGGCTGCTCTTACAGCTGCCTCACGGACAACATCGGTTTATCAAGCGACAGCTAAGGTGCTTGTTAGAAGAATGGGCGCCTCACCTTTGGCAACCACATGGACACCCTTCTATGGTCTCGAGGAGGAGATGAACACTGAAGTCGAATTGGTGACGACAGAACCTGTCCTGGAGAGAGCCGTCGAGAAACTCAAAGAGGAAGGCGTCTACATTCATGTAACAGCTGGTGATAGTGAGATCGTACGGGAACCAACAGTTGCAGATCTCCGAGGAGGCGTGTCAGCAACACCAGTTGAGATGTCAAATATAATCCTTGTGAGATTCACAGGTTCAGACCCCAAGTTTGTTAGCGAAGCAGCAAATGCGATAGCGCAAGCCTATGTCGAACACCGCATTCTTTTAAGGAAGGCTGGCAGCGCTGTTGATTTCTTCCAGGATCAGCTCAATGCACTTGAACAGCGGCTTCTTAAACTCAAACAGAGAGAACTTACTCTGCGAAAGCAGGGCCAGATCTATGACCTTGAGTGGCAATACAGGGTTGCTATAAGTCGCAAGAATGACCTCGAGGCTAAGCTAGATGACGTTCGCAGCCAGAGGATAGCTGAGGAGCAAAAATTGAAGATGATAAAGCAGCGCCTGGCTGAAGACCCTGATCTGCTTGTGCCCTTCCCCAACTTTGTGCGAGACAAGCTAGGTGGGCACATGCTTTCAGAGTACTGGTCGCTCCATAAGGAACGCGACGCCCTCGCCTCGACGCTGACTGAGTCAAATCCCAAGGTCAAGATGCTGGACGAGCAAATTGCAAAGATGCGGCAACGCTTCCGCGAAGAGATACAACGCAGGATCAAGGAAAAGGAATTCCTACTCGAGGATCTCAGAGCTGAGGAAGAGGGCTATGAGAAGACAATACGGGAGATTTCAGAGCAGCTTAGAAAGACCCCCGATGTCGTCGCAGAAATCGAGCATTTGCAGAAGGAAATCTACTACACCTATTTCCACTACGACAAAGTTCTCGAGAAAATGCTGGATACGATGGCTTCCGAGGCAAATGACATAAGGATTTCAAACGCTAAGGTGATCAGCCCTGCACGCGCACAACTGACCAAAGCTGGCAAGATGCAAACCGTTTATGTCGCCTTCTCGCTTCTTCTTGGCGTAACCCTCGGTATAGGCTTCGGTTTCCTACTTGAGAATCTGGATCACTCGGTAAAGTCAGCCGCAGATGTGGAAGACACCCTCGGTGTTCCCTTGCTCGGCTCGATTCCTGATAGCCGCAAGTTGCCGACATTAACGAGAAGTCTCGGAAACAGACGGACAATTGATTGATGAGAGGGATGGAGATGGAGAAGGAAGTGCAAGAGATGACACTCAGAGAAAGCAGTTCAAGAGGGGAATCCATTGTGATCCCGGAGGAGGCTCTCTATCACTACAAAGGCCTGATAGGGCAGATAGAGGTTGGGCTTCCTCAACAGAAGTCACGCGTCCTGCTTTTCTCAAGTTCGCTCGAGAAAGAGGGAACAACTGAGGTTGTAGTCGGACTTGGAGTGGTGCTGGCGGCCGGAATGGGGCGTAAAACGGCCATAATCGATTGCAATCCTGCCAATCCCGAGCTCCAGGAAAGATTTGGTACATCGAGCATAGGGCTCAACGAATACATGAAAGGAATGATTCCCTTAGAGCAGGCCCTGTCTAATACGACTGTTCCAAATCTGCATGTCATGCCACTCGGTGAGAAATTCACCACCTTGGCGGCTTTTGGCGAAGAGCGTCTCATCAGCGGCTTAGATCGTCTTCGCCAGAGATTCGAATATGTGCTTATAGACTCCGCCCCAATTGGCTTGAATCCTGATATGACAGTTCTTTGTGACAAGGTTGATGCAGTTGTTCTTGTTGTAAGGCATGCGAAGACGAGGCGAGAAGTTGTAAAGCGTGCCAAGGAGATCATTGAGCGTGCTGGCGGAAAGGTCCTCGGTGTAGTTCTCAATCGAAGGAAATTCCCGATACCAGAATTCCTCTATCGAAGACTTTAGGGCCTGCGGGGAGGAGTTATCCGTTGGAAGAGGGACTTGGTCACTTGCGACGTTCATACCTTCCCTACATATTGGCTCTTGCCATTCTGGGAGGAATCTCCATCCGTTTTGTCGAGATGGATACTCACAGTCTATGGACTGATGAGGTAATGACTCTTGACAATGCCTATATCTTTAGCTCACTCGAGGTTAAGAGCATACTAAGCAATCTCCAGGGTCCGCTAGTCTCGCTCCTAATGCATTTCTGGGCTAAGATGGGAAAGGGTGAGATATGGCTAAGATTCCCATTCGCTCTTGCTGGAGCCCTTACGGTATGGGTGGCATATCGCCTGACACGCCTTGTCCTTGATCAATGGCGGGGTTTGCATGTAGTGCTATTTATCTCACTTTCGCCATTGCTGGTCTGGTATTCCCAAGAGATAAGAGGTTATGCCTTCGTTTTACTTTTCACGCTACTTATGACATATTATTTCGTCAAATGGCTTGAGGAACCAGACAGGCGTTCCATAGCACTTTATGGCCTGTGTCTCTATGCTGCGTTACTTTCCAATCTCTCAGCAGCTTTTGTGGGTGCAGCCCACTTCCTTTACCTGCTCACGTCCCCCCGCAGACGGAGACTCCTGGGAAGATGGATTGTTACAGGTCTTGTGGTTATGCTTCTTTTCGCACCATGGGTCCGAACGATGGTAGCGAAGGTGGTTCCGCATTTGGAGATGGCTGGCCAGGTACACTCCAAGCCCCTCGGCGGAGCCCAATTGACACCCTATACCGTTCCATACGTTTGCTATGCCTTCAGCGTAGGTTACACTCTTGGTCCTTCAACGCGTCAACTCAAAACCAACCCATCGAGAGCTATAAGAGATAACCTCGGATGGATACTGGTGTCGTCCTTTACCTTTGCTATTCCGGTCATCGTGGGGCTCAAGAACTTGATTCGCAGCAATCCCGACTTTGCGCTCTTAGTGATCTTATGGCTTCTCCTACCCATATTGTCCACAATTGCTGTTGCAAGCGCACACCTCAAGGTTTTCACTCCAAGATATACCCTTGTTGCTCTTCCAGCCTATGCTTTTCTGTTTGGCCATGGTCTGGGGAGCATGGGGAGAAGAAGTTACACCTTCCTTATCTTACTTGCCATAGGTTTGTGGACGATCTCCATCGTTAACTATTTCACGAATGAAGCTTATGCCAAAGATGATGCGAGAGATGCCGCAGCCATCATAAGGAAGAATTTCAAACCTGGGGATACTGTGCTAGCCTTCTATTCAGCCGAACCCCTTGTAGATTACTATCTCAGAGATTTCGGACATATTTCCGTATTTGAAGCTGGGGATATATCCTCGCCTGAGAACATGGTCAAACGCTGTGAAAAGGAAGCCATGGAGGCTGAGCGCATATGGCTTTATCTATGTCGTGACAGCATGATTGATACTGAAGGAGTTGTGCGTTCGTGGTTTGACAGGACACTGGAGTTGGTCAAAAGTGACACTCTTCCAGGGGTGGAACTCAGACTGTACCGTAAGAAGGATCAGCCACAGTGAGAGCTCTGGTAACAGCAAGAGAGGCGCGAAAGCTACCAATCACTTTCTTCATTCTCATAGCCCTTTCGGTATTTATTGGAGCGTATGCTGGCTCGAAAGCCGCTCTTCAATTCAAGACCTTGTTCTACGGCCTTGTCCTCTCCAACGTTCTCGTGGCCGCCTATTTGCTTCTCATTAAGGACATGTCCTATGGCATACTTGTCTATCTTTATTCCCTGACCTTTCTCAATTTTTACTGGCGCATAGTCTTGCCTGGAAAGTGGCCCGATCTTGACATACCCCGCCTGGTCTTCGTCTTCCTGTGGCTTATCTTCCTTCTGGAAGTGGGATTGGGTGTTCGCAGGCTCCTTCCCCGAACCAATGCTGAGATAGCTATGCTTGGCGTTGTCATAGCTATCGTAATCTCAATGTCGACAAATGGCGTTGTCCAGATCCGTCAGCTCCTTAATGGATTTGCGATTCCCTATGCGGTATTCGTCGTAGCCAAGAATATTTTCAGAACCGAAAAAGACATAAACAAGCTTGTCTATCTTGTAGCAGTTCCAATCTCAATCTACTTCCCCGTGAATCATATATTCGAACACTACAGGATGACCCAGTTTGTCTTTCCTCGTTACATCCTGAGTCCTCAGGTTGCGGGACAGGAAATATTCTGGGGCGGTCGAACGATGGGGGTATTCTTGCAACCTTCGGCAACAGGTATGGCAACGGTTTCGATTTTTGTGCTAAGTCTCTATGGGCTCTCCAAACGTGGTGGCGCTTTGGCAAAGATAGTGGCTATGATTATAACGTTGCTAACCCCAGTAGGTGTTTTCTTCACCTACACACGGTCAGTCTATCTTGGGTTTTTCATGGCCATGCTTGGTCTGGCAATCTTTTCGCGCAAGATGAAAATCTATGCAATCGTAATTATAACCATGATCATACTTGGTATCCTCGCCAACTGGAGCAATATTAAGACTGAGAAGCGCGAGGTAGGTGGTTTGGCGACGAAGCATACGGTCCAATCCAGGCTTGTTCTATATCAGGCTTCTTTGTCGATGTTCCTTGACCATCCCTTCCGCGGGGTTGGTTTCAAGCGCTTCCAGGAAAAGGCTTTGCCATACATTAGGCGGGTGCGAACAACCTTTCTCGGATATAGGGAATCCTGGATGGGTAAGAATCTTAACATGCACAACCACTTTCTCAATACACTGAACGAGGTTGGTCTGATGGGATTTATTCCTCTTGTACTTGTCTATTACTTTATTTTCAAAATACTGATTCCGGCACGCAGGCGGCCAACCCCTGCTTATGATTCGGATTTTGTTGTAGCTGTCTGGGCTATTTTTGCCCAGTACATTTCGAATGCCATGTTTATGGAACCCAGATTTTTTGAATTCATGAACGTATTTCCATTTATGATGGCTGGAATAGTTATCGGAGGTCAACAAAGGCTGAAGCTTTACGGAAAACAGGCATTTGAGTGAAAGGAGAGGGACAGGTGAAGGTACCATTTGTCGATCTTAAGGCGCAGTATGATTCGATGCAGAACGAGATAGTCGAGGCCATACTACGCGTGGTTGAAGATACAGCCTTCGTGGGGGGCAAGTATGTTCAAAAATTTGAGGAGGAATTTGCAGCCTACTGCAATCGTAGGTACGCCATTGGTGTGAGCTCAGGAACCTCAGCCCTCCATCTGGCTCTTATTGCCCTTGGGATTGAGAAAGGCGATGAGGTGATAACCGCTGCCAACACCTTCATAGCCACAACTGAGGCAATCACACACGCTGGTGGTAAAGTGAAACTTGTGGATATCGACCCCGATTCCTACACAATTGATCCGTCCAAGATAGAGGATGCAACAAGCGATCGCACAAAGGTTATCATCCCTGTGCATCTTTATGGTCAAGCTGCTGATATGGATCCCATTCTTGAGATTGCCTCAAAGCATGGGCTTAAGGTTCTTGAGGACGCAGCCCAAGCTCAGGGTGCTGAATACAAGAGTAGAAAGACAGGCTCATTAGGTGATGCTGCTGCCTTCAGCTTTTACCCTGCGAAGAATCTCGGAGCCTATGGCGACGCTGGGATTGTAGTGACCGATGACGAGGAGGCTGCTCAGAAGATAAGGCTATATTCAAATCATGGAAGGGAGAGTGCTAACGTGCATCTCGTCGAAGGCTTCAATGAACGCCTTGATGGTATTCAGGCATCGGTGTTGAGTGCAAAGCTCAAGCATCTGGATAGGTGGAATGAGATGAGACGCCAAGCAGCCAAGAGATATGATGAGATGCTCAAGGATCTTCCTGTCAAAACACCCAAGCAGATGCCCTATGCGAAACACATCTATCATCTCTACGTCATAAGGATAGAACAGAGGGATCGTATCAAGGAGATGCTTGGGGAAAAGGGGGTTGGGTGTGGGCTTCACTATCCAACACCAATCCATCTCCTCGATGCATACAAGTACCTTGGGAAGCCTGAGGGTTCTTATCCTGTGACTGAGGAGGTTGCCCGTGAAATCCTTTCGCTCCCAATGTATCCTGAAATAACAGAAGAACAGCAAAGATACGTTGTCGACTGCATTGCTGAGGCACTGGAGAGGATTTAGGTGGCGCAACAAACACAGCACCAGACAGTTCGAGAAGGTCGCATCGTGCCGGGATCTATAAAGCGACCGCGAACACTGTTCAGCAGGAGCTATGTGCTCTGGCTGGTTGACATTGCTTGTGTCTGTGTAGCCCTGTATCTTGCCTATTGGCTGAGAGTCAACTATCATCGCCTCACCCATCCTGTGCCAGTTGGCTCACAACGTATTATAGCAATGGTTGTGATAAGTGTTGTCTGGACAATCATCTTTGCTTTCGAGGGACTCTATCGTCGAGCGAAGGTGATGGCGGGGCTGGATCAGATCTTATCGATAGTCAAGAGCATCACCCTCGGTTTCCTTTTGCTTCTTGGACTTTCATTCGTATGGAAGCGTTATCACTATTTTGTTGAGACGCGCGGAGTGCTCGCACTAGGATGGATGCTGGCAGTCTCCTTGATGACAACCTTGAGAGTCGGGATAATTCGCAATCACCTTCGCAGTAAATTGAGGCGCCCGACTGGAACAAGGAGAGCAGCTGTGGTTGGAGCAATACCTTTTGCTAGACGATTCATTGGTCAACCCATGCCGTCAACCAATGGCTATCAGGTGCTGGGCTTTATTGAAACCCGGGATGGCGAGATATCCTCAGACCTAGGTTCTGAATATGTGCTTGGAAGGGTAAACGATCTCGATGACATTCTTGCCTCCTACGACATTGAGGAACTTTTCCTTCCGCTTGCTCTGGTTGAAAACAGGCAGGCATTTGACATCGTCTCAAAATGCTCGAGGACCGGACTGCCGCTGAGACTTGTTTCCGACATGTTTGAAATCCTCATGCCAGATGAATCAAAAGAAGTTGTCGACGGCCTGCCTCCGATCGCGCTTGGAGAACCGGCTATAAGGGGCGTAAGGATGGTTGCCAAGCGTGCAATTGACCTTGCGGTCTCTCTTCTTGTGCTTGTTGTTTTTGCTCCCCTTTTCCTTCTCATCGCCTTGCTTATAAGAATCACATCGCCAGGACCTGTTCTCTTCAAGCAGATTAGAGCAGGGAAGGATGGCAGACCATTTACTTTCTATAAGTTTCGAACCATGCGCCATGATACCGATGATGCTCTTCACAGAGAATACGCGACCAACTTCATTGGGGGCAAAGAACTCAGACTGAAAGACGAGATTAGTAACAAGAAAGTCTATAAGATGCCTAATGACCCAAGGGTGACACCAATAGGACGTATCTTGAGGAGGACGAGTCTCGATGAGCTTCCTCAGATATTCAATGTCATAAAGGGAGAAATGAGTCTTGTCGGACCACGACCTCCCATCGCCTATGAGCTCACGGTCTATAAGGAGTGGCACAAGCGTCGTTTGAGAGCTAAGCCAGGGATAACGGGGCTCTGGCAGGTGAGCGGCAGATCGAGCGTGCCATTCCACGAGATGGTGCTTCTCGATCTCTATTACATAAATCGCTGGAGTTTGAAATTGGACTTGGAGATACTCGTCAGAACTATCCCAGTTGTACTATCAGGGAAAGGAGCATACTAGATGAGTAACAAGACACCTAATGGAGAGATCGCTAAGACCACTGTCGGAGTCATAGGTTGCGGTTACTGGGGTCCCAACCTTATTCGCAATTTCAATCAGCTCCCCATTTCGCGGGTTAAGTATTGCTGTGATCTTGATGATTCACGTTTGAAGCACATGAAATCTCTTTATCCCAATGTTGCTATCACAAAGAACTATGAAGATCTCATAAATGACCCGGAAGTTGATGCCGTAGCGATAGCAACACCAGTTTCCACTCACTTTCCGATTGCTAAAGATTGCCTCGAGGGTGGCAAACATGTACTTGTCGAGAAACCTCTGGCAGCAAGTATTGGAGAAGCGGAGGAACTCGTTAAAATTGCTGAAGCAAAGCAAAGAATTTTGTTCACAGGACATACCTTTGTCTACAATGCGGCTGTCCAGAAGATGAAGGAGCTGGTTGAGGAAGGTGAGCTGGGTGACATCTATTATGTCAGTAGCATCAGGGTTAACCTCGGACTCTTCCAAGAAGATATCAATGTCATTTGGGACTTGGCTCCCCATGACATCTCCATCCTCAACTATCTTTTCGGTTCTGAGCCGATCACCGTGAGCACCTTTGCAAAGTCATACATAAGACCCGGTATTGAGGATGTTGCTTTTCTAACCTTACAGTATCCCAAGAACATTGTTGCCCACATCCATGTGAGCTGGCTTGACCCGTGCAAGATAAGAAGAACCACTCTGGTTGGAAGCAGGAAGATGCTTGTCTATGATGACACATCCACCCTCGAGAAGATTCGTGTCTATGACAAAGGTGTTACAATTCAACCCCACTATGACACCTTTGGAGAATTTCAACTTGCCTATAGGTTTGGAGACATTGTTGTTCCTAAGATCAATGATGTTGAACCTCTCAAAACAGAATGCATCCACTTTATTGAATGCATAAGGAACGGCGCACGTCCAATGAGTGATGGCACTCAGGGACTAAACGTCGTAAAAGTGGTTGAACGCGCATGTGAGTCAGCGAAGCTGGGTGGAGCACCCTTGGCACTGGAAAGACACCAGGGAGGAAGTGAGTGATGCTTAAGGTAAAACCGACCGTTCTGCTCGGTAAGGATTGTGAAGTGGATGTCGGGGTTCTCCTCGGATACCCACCAGCCAGAGGTGAGAACATCGACAAAGTCATTATTGGCGATGCTGCGAGAATCCGATCGGGGACGGTTATCTACGGTGGGGTCACGATAGGAAAGTATCTGCAGACAGGACATAACGTTGTCATTCGCGAGGAAAATGTCATAGGTGATAATTTCAGCATCTGGAATAATTCAGTAATTGACTATGGTTGCTCGATTGGCAATGGTGTAAAAATACACTGCAATTGCTACATTGCGCAATTCACGACAATCGAGGACAATGCCTTCCTAGCACCAGGGGTTACAATTGCTAATGACCTTCATCCTGGTTGCGCATTTTCATCTAAGTGCATGCGAGGGCCTCACATTCACAAAGGTGCGCAAATCGGTGTGAACGTTACAATCGTACCCTTTGTCCACATAGGCGAGAATTGCCTCATAGGTGCAGGGAGTGTGGTGACAAAGGACGTTCCACCTTACTCCCTGGCCTACGGCAATCCGGCTAGGGTTGTAGGTGATGTTCGAGATCTCACGTGCACCACTGGCCTGACAGATCGTCCTTACAAGTCCTAGAGGAAGGTCAAGATCATGCCCCGAGGTCCCACCCACGCAATCGTGGCTGTCACGGAAAGGTGCAATGCCCGCTGTGAAATGTGCGATATTTGGAAGCGCAAAGCTCCTGCGGAACTACCCGCAAACTTCTATGAGCGTCTACCGGGAACTCTTAGAGAAATAAATGTAACAGGAGGGGAGCCCTTACTGAGGGATGATATCGCTGATGTGATCAGGGCGATGAGGCGTGCAGCACCTAAGGCGAGAATTGTGCTTTCAACCAATGGACTTCTCCCGTCAAGACTTGAGGCTTTACTTGAGGCAGTGCCGGGGCTCGTCGTTCGTATCTCCCTCGATGCTATCGGAGAACTTCATGACACCATAAGAGGGGTGAAGGGAGCTTTCGAAAGTGTGCTTGAGAGCATACGCATAGCCAAGCGCGTGCGGGTTAAGGATTTAGGCATATCGGCAACGATTTCAAAATTCAACGTCTCCGAGGCGAAGAGAGTCCAGGATTTTGCATTCGCTCAGGGTATCAGTTTTACAGTTACAACAACCCATAGTTCAGAGGTTTTTTTCGGCAATCAAAGTGAAAAACAGCCGGATCCCGAAGCTGCAATCGTAGAGCTAAGGCGGATCCAGAAGGGTTTCTTTCGATCTTTCAAAATAAAGGATTGGTTCAAGGGCTATTTCGTTGGTGGCTTGATTGATATGCTGAGCGGGAGACAACGCCGCATCTCATGTGGTGCAGGTATCGATTTCTTCTATCTTGATCCCGAGGGTAACATCTACCCATGCCATCTCTGGGAGGAAAGCATGGGCAATCTCACCACCATGCCATATGAGGAGATTGTTCATAGGAACGGGCAAATATTGAGCAAAGTCACCAGGTGCAAGAAGAATTGCTGGATGACTTGCACACTTGCACCTGAGATGCAACGCCATTTGCTGAGCTACGCTCTCAAGGTCTTAATGGCGAAGATAAGGTATCATCTGCATCCCGGAAATTTACTGTGAAAATACTCCACGTTAACAAGTTTTTCTATGTCAAGGGTGGATCTGAGAGATACTATTTCGATCTATGCCGTCTCCTCTCAGCCAAGGGCCATGAGGTATTGCACTTCTCCATGAGACATCCGAGAAACCAACCATCATCACAAGCTCAGTATTTCGTTAGTCAGGTTGATTTCAATTCACCTATGGGACCTGCCAGCCGAATTAGCGCTGCCATGCGTATCCTCTACTCTATTGAAGCCAAAAAGAAGATCGGTAATCTGGTTGATAGATTGAAACCTGACATCGTACATTTTCACAACATCAACCGCCAGCTTTCTCCGTCGATAATTGATGCCTTATCTTCACGCTCCATCCCTATGGTTCAAACGCTCCACGATTTGAGTCTTGTTTGCCCTGCTCACTCCTTTTTTGTAAATGGTAAGCCGTGCGAGGAATGTGGTGCGGGAGCTTACTGGCATGGTATACCCAAGAAGTGTATTGATGGAAAATTCACCTCCACGTTGTTAGGGGTCGCTGAGGCTTACTTCCATAAGTGGCTTGGGATCTACAGGAAGATTGCGAAGTTCATTGCTCCAAGCAAATTTCTTGGCTCGAAAATAGCTCGTCTTGGTTGGACGGAATCCAGAATAGTCCATCTTCCTTACTTTGTACCTCAAGCACCGGATTATTCAGGCTTCAATAATGGCTATGTGCTCTTTGCTGGAAGGGTCTCGGAGGAAAAGGGGGTGGGTGTGCTGCTTGAAGCTGCCAAAAGCCTCAAGAAGCGCAGCTTCATTGTTGCCGGCGAAGGCGAGGCTCTGAAGGAATACTGCAGAAAAGCCGTTGAGAACAACATCACCAATATAGAGTTCATTGGTTATGTCAAAGGCGATGACCTTGAGAACCTCATCAAGGGAGCTGCCTGTGTTGTTGTGCCATCGGTCTCTTATGAGAATCTTCCTCTTACCATACTTGAGGCTTTCGCTCGCGGCAAACCCGTGGTCGGCTCGCGTGCCGGTGGCATACCAGAGCTTGTGAAGGATGGTGAAACGGGCTACACCTTTGAGCCCGGAAGTGGTGAGGCTCTGGCAGAGGCAATCGAATCTACTGTCTCAGACGAAACAAGGCGCACCAACATGGGGATAGGAGCAAGAGAGTTTATAGGTGGCGAATTCTCTGCCGAATATCACTATGGGCGTATCACGAGTATTTACGAGGAAATCCTATGAGAATCGCCATGATTGGACAGAAGGGAATACCTGCGAGCTATGGTGGAATAGAGAAGCATGTTGAGGAGATTTCGACCCTGCTTTCGCAACGTGGGCACGAGGTTTTCGTATATTGCCGACCCTATTACACCAAGATTGATGGCGAGTTCAAGGGAGTGAAGCTCGTAAAGCTTCCAAGCATAAAAACACGACATCTTGACTGTGCCTCACACACCCTGATTTCAACAGCCCACGTACTCTCGATGAAGATGGATGTTGTTCATTACCACGCCCTTGGTCCGTCTTCGCTATCTTTCGTTCCCAGAGTCACCGGTGCCCGAACTGTTGCAACAATCCATGGACTTGATTGGAGAGGTGGGAAGTGGGGTAAGCTCGCTGCCTGGATACTGAGAAGATGTGAGTACGCCGCCTGCCACTTCCCAAGCACGACGGTCGTCGTCTCGAAAACCCTCAAGACCTATTTTGAGAAAAAGTATAGGAGGCAAGTCGTTTATATCCCAAATGGTGTTCACATTGGCAGAATCGTCGAGCCTAGGAATATCGGTAAGTTCGGGATTGCTAAGGATGACTACTATCTCTTTGTTGGAAGACTAGGAGCAGAGAAGGGTTGTCATATCCTCATCAAGGCTTTTCTCAAAGCTGAGACCAAGCGAAAGCTGGTCATGGTAGGAAGCCCACATCTTAATTTAGCCTACGGTGACTACCTAAGATCGCTTGCCAATGAACGCGTAATATTCACGGGTGCGATTTACGGCGACCTGCTCAAGGAGCTCTGGAGCGGAGCTTATGCAGTAGTGCATCCATCCCTAACTGAGGGCATGTCACTTTCGCTCCTTGAGGCTATGGCTTACGCTAAGTGCGTAATCGCAAGTGATATACCCGAGAACCTTGAGGTAACCGGCAATGCAGCGCTTACCTTCAAAGTCGGAGATGTTGAGGATCTTGCGAGGGTGATAAGTGACGTAGATAGCAATCCATCTTTGTGCGAGGAGGTTGGCAGGCGAGCCCTCGAGCGCGTAAAGGAGGCATTTGACTGGAATAGGATTGTTGACAGCCTTGAAAAGGTCTATAGTGGGCAGTAGCCATGTCATGTGCCGGTAAGGAAAACCATCTTATGGAGAAGCTCTATAGACAAGGTGCGTACAGGTGGATGATTTTCGCTATCGGCCTCGGTCTGTTCATCTGGCTCTGGGTTACCGCTGGTCATGTGCGCCATCCTGGAGCAAAGAAACACAAATGGGCAGTTGTTGCATCACGGATGCTTGTTGTAGCGGGGAGTCTATTCTTCGCCAGACTGGTCTTTCTTACTCATGAGGAAAGGATTCCAGTTGTCTATATTAGTGTTCCGGGAACGGGGCTGGGGGGTGAGGATACCATCACAAGCCTGCGTTATCTTAGGAAACGTGGATACGAGGATATCCCCATTGATGACGTTGTGATGTTCATTCGCGAAGCAAGGTATGTACCCAAGAAGGCTTTTGCCGCGGTAATCGAGTTTGAAAACGTTGACGAGCTGAGAAATATAGTGGCAGATGATATACCGCATCTTGTTGTGATGTTTCCTAAGGAAGCGCTCGAGAAGACATCTTTAGAGATTGAGCTTCCCTATGCTATCACTCCTGCTGCAAGATTCGTCAAACCTGACAACCCGCTAGATGAGCTTATCCGAACGCGACGGATAGGAAAGAAAATCTTTGGTAAGGAGATTCAATGCGGTTTGCTTGAGTCCCTCAGCAGTGACGAGATACGAAGAACGGCGAGGCGCTCGGGCTATTTGTGTTTCTTCGATGGACACGGCTACAATCGGTTTGGTGATGAACCTCATCTGGTAAGACTCCTTGACCTGACCAAGGTGATTGCTGAAGGCGGCGGTTCCAGGCTCTGGTTATGTCTTCAACTTTTCCGAGGGAAATTCATCTTCTGGCCACTTGCAGCCATTGCCAGAGTTAATCGTTGCTCCTAGGGAAGCTATGGATTCAATCACTCAAGCGATACTTGAGAAGATACCAGAGGGCAGCCAGTCCATCTCTCCAGGTTATCTTCTTGCCTTCATGAAATTCACGACCCGCATAGGAAATTGGAACTTCATAGATCCGATAGCCGAGCTTAAGCACTTTGGCGGTTATCTCAACTTCGAATTCGAAGCGATTGGACCTAAGCGATATCTGTTTGATAACCTCAGTTCTAAACATCTTGTAGCAGGTTTCCATATCAGATAGGGTGCTGTCGAAGAGAATGTTAGTGACGAGTGTAAGGAAGCGATTGCCAACCCAGTGCCAGAAGAACATGTTTTTGCGCTCACCTGTGAAGCGCGAGCCGTACACAACATCAGCTTTTCCATCAACGATGGGCTTAAGAAGCTTGATGAGATCTCTGGGATCGTATTCGAGATCGGCGTCCTGGATGACAACCACATCACCAGTAACCTCGGGCAGAGCAGCACGGATTGCAGCGCCTTTGCCCATATTGGTCTCTCTCAATATAACTTTGGCTCTCTCAGGAGGCACACCTTTAAGGAATTCGGTCGAGCCATCAGTCGAACCGTCATCCACTATTATGATTTCCTTCCTGAGAGGGAGCATTTCTACACGGCGGATGATTTCCGGCAGAGTTTTGAGCTCATTGAATACAGGCATTATTATTGAGAGTTTACAGTCCTTTATCGCTCGGGGTCTCATGCTTCCTATTATGTACCTGAGAAATAGCCCAAGTCAACTTCTTAGGAATCTGGCATGAACAGGCTATCCTTCGTTCTAAGTTCGAGAGGGTTTATTAACACTCTTGCAAGATCCTTGCAAATTCTCGAACGCTTTGGAATCAGTGCAAAGCGTATGCATGAAAGGTTACTCAGGTATGTTGAGGTGGTAAACAATTTCAACTGCGAGCCTTCGCTTCCCATCACCGCATGTGTCCTTGCACGCAATCCAGATGTAGCTAAAAGCCTCCTTGAGGCAGGTGCTGAGCTTTGCGTTCATGGGCTCTTTCATAATAACATCTCTAAGCTATCCGAGGACGAACAGCGTGAGCAGATAGCCAGAGCAATAGAGATATTTGACCAACATGGCATAGCCTTCGAGGGCTTCAGGAGTCCATACTTGAAATACAACGCTGCAACCCTTAGGGTGATTGAGGATCTTGGTTTCCAATATGATAGTAATCTGGCATTTTTCTGGGATCCTCTGGAGAGCCTTGGAAATCTCAGTCCTACGGAAGTAGTAGGTCTTAGAAGAGGCCTGGATTTCTACAAGCCAGCTCACTACCCTGAAGAGAGGTCGCTTCCCAGACTCATAGGGAATCTCATAGAGATACCAGTTTCCTTGCCTGATGATGAAATCCTTCTCGACAGGATGGGAATGCGACCCCAACGCATATCGGAGGTGTGGCTTGAAATGCTCCACCTTGCCCTTGAGCGAAATGAACTTCTGACCATTCAGTTGCATCCCGAAAGGCTGGATATTCTGAGAAAGCCGCTTGAGAATCTACTTGAGGCAGCCGTCTCAAGTGGGGTATGGCTTGCACCTCTCAGGGAGATATCAAACTGGTGGCGAAGACGAATGTCAACCGAGATAACGCTTGTCGAAAAGGATGAAAATACCTACGTGATTTCCCTGAGCGGGAGCAAGGATGTGCCTATAGAGCTCTTCGATTCTAAAACTTGTAAGTCGATTGAGATTCATCCTGGGAGACCCTTCAGGGCTGAACGCAGACCAATCATAGGTCTCGAAGAAGCCAATGAATATCTGATACACTATCTTAGGCAAATTGGATATTTCTTTGAAACAAAAAGAGTTACCTCCCATTACTCGGCCTACATTGGCTCTTGTTTTGATCCTCAAGCGATCGAGGGGAGCATCGAGAAGGCCCAGGGAGGTCTTTTGAGAGCAGGTCTCTGGCCACGAAATTACAAAGCAGCTCTAGCAGTTACGGGCGATATTGACTGCCTGACACTCGGTGATTTTGTGAGACGATTCTGGGAGGCCTAACTTGAGAATCTGCCTTGTCAATACATACCATTACCGCCGCGGTGGTGATTCAACCTACACGTTCGATCTTGCCGATCTCCTGAGGAGAAAGGGACACGAGGTAGTCCATTTTGCGATGAACCACCCCCGAAACGCTGAATCCGAGTTTGCACCTTACTTCGCTAGGCACATTGACTTCAAAGAGATCTTTGCTACTGGGAGCCTTTTAGGAAAGCTAAGAGCACTCCTTTCTTCGCTATACTCACGCGAGGCACGTAAAAGCTTTGCAAAGCTCCTCGATGCAACCAAGCCAGACATAATCCACTTGCAAAACTTCCGTCGCCACCTGACCTTCTCAGTTGTTGAGGAGGCAAGAAGGCGCCGCATCCCTGTGATATTTACGGCTCATGATTACGATGCGATCTGTCCCAATTCGCTGCTTTTTGCTCATGGCAAGATTTGTGAAATTTGCAAGGGAAAGTACTTCTATCGGGCTCTTGACAGGCGCTGCAAAGAAGGTTCATTCATGGGCACACTTGCAATCGTTCTCGAGGGAACCTACGTGAAGCTGATGAAATACTACGACCACATTAAGATCATAGTTACACCCAGTGAATTCTTAAGAACCAAGCTTATCCAGGCTGGCTTTGACGCCTCGCGCATCGTGGCAATTCATAACTTTATCGACTCAAATCTCTATAAGCCCCAGTATGGTGGATCTGGATTCATCTATTACGGGCGGCTTGCTCCTGAAAAAGGGCTTATTGATCTCGTAAGAGCTGCTTCTCAGGCTCGCGAGGTCGAAGTGCTCATCGCCGGTGATGGTCCACTCAAAGATGACCTCGAAAAAGCTAAGGCTGACTTTGGAGCTACCAATGTGCACATGCTTGGATATCTTGAACGGGACAGACTTCTCAAAGTAGTGAGTGAAGCTTCGGCTGTTGTCATGCCATCGATCTGGTATGAGAATTTTCCCTATGCAATCCTTGAAGCCTTTGCAGCCGGCAAGCCAGTTATCGCAAGCCGCATTGGAGGAATGCCCGAGATAGTTCTCGATGGCACAACAGGTCTTGGCTTTGAGCCAGGCAACTGGCTTGCCTTAGCCAAACACATGCTTTACCTTCACGACAATCCCGAGGTTGCTCAGGCTATGGGAAAGCAAGCAAGACAACTTGTTGAAACATATTTCAATGCCGATAATCACTATGAGAAATTGATTGAGATATACGAGAGAGCGATAAGGGGGTAGTTACGCTGTGAAGATAGCGATGATAGGAATCAAAGGCGTTCCAGCCTCTTGGGGTGGTATGGAAAAGATAGTTGAAGCCATGGGGGTTGAGCTGGTGAGGCGAGGCCATGAGGTAACAGTCTATTGCCGACCTTACTATGTGCCACCCGACATAGATGAGTATCGGGGTATCAAGCTCATCCGCACTCCAACAATAAACACCAAGCATCTCGATTGTCCTGTCCACAGTTTAACGGCAACCCTCGATTCCCTGAGACGTGACTTTGACATTGTCCATTTCCACAGCATTGCTCCAGCGATCTTCTGCGGTCTTCCCCGCCTCTTTGGGAAGAAGACAGTGGTTCAGATCCACGGTGTAGGATGGACGGATGTAACCTGGGGGCCTTTTGTCCGCTGGCTCATGAAGGTCTTCGAATACCCAGCCATCTACTGGTCTAATGGTTTTGCAACTGTTTCTGAGCCAGCAGTCGAATATTTTCAAAACAAGTATAAGCGCAAGGTGAAATTTGTGACCTCAACAACTGAATTTCATGATCCTCGTCCACCCAAGAAGATGCTTGAGCTTGGTCTTAGACCCGATGAATACCTCCTCTTTGTGGCAAGGCTTACACCTCAGAAGGGTCTTCACTATCTTCTCAAAGCCTTTCGGAAGGTTAAGACAGACAAGAAGCTTGTCATAGCAGGGGATGTCGATCCCGCCGACGGACTCGGCGACTATGTTAATGAGCTTAAAGCCATGGCTGATGAAAGAACCATCTTCCTCGGTTGGGTCTACGGTGATCTTCTCGATGAGCTTTACTCAAATGCCTTCCTTTTCGTTCTACCGTCCGAGACTGAGGGTCTATCGGTTTCCCTCATCGAGGCAATAAACTTCGGTTGTGGCGTGTTGGTAAGCGACATTCCGGAGAATCTTGATGCCCTTAAGGACTACGGATTCTCATTCAAAAAGGCAGATGTTGACGATCTTGCCAAGACAATACAGCACCTTGTTGACAATCCCGAACTTGTCTTTGCCAAGAAGGGCAAGGGCAGGGAATATGCTAGACAGAGATACGGTATTGGCCCAGTGGTCGACTGTCTCGAAGAGCTCTATGAAGAGGTTATGAGGAGTAAGTAGTTATGGGGGAAGTCCTAAGACTGGATAAGAGCCATGACGATGTTGTTATGGGTTTCCTTTCTAAGTGCGACAATGCCACCATCTACCACACACCCATGTGGAGAGATGTTCTGGTAGAGACATATGGATATGAACCCTTCTATCTCGGTTACTTCGAGGGTGGCAATCTCAAAGCCCTGCTTCCATTGATGTTCGTCAGAAGTTGGCTTACTGGCAATCGTCTTGTTTCGCTTCCCTTCTCTAACATATGTGGACCATGCGGCAACAGGGATAACTTTGTTCATCTCGTCTCGCAAGCCATATCACTCCGTCAAGATCTACGAGCCAAGGCACTGGAGATCCGGACTCAAACTGATTTCAATGATATCGAAGATGCGCGTTTCACCAAGCTTTCCTACTTTGTGACCTCTGTCGTCCCGCTCGAAAGTGATCCTGAAATCGTTTGGAAGAGGTTTAAGGATCGCAATGTGCGCACTGAGGTGCGTCAGGCAATCAAGAAGGGGGTCATCGTAAGGATGGCTGGGGAATCGGAGGATGATATCCGCATATTTTATCAGCTTGTGGTACCAACTCGCCTGAGGCATGGTGTCCCACCTCAACCATACAGGTTCTTCAGAAATCTCTGGAAGTGGATGTACCCTGAAAATATGGAGCTTTACCTCGCTTTCTTAGACGATAAACCAATTGGCGGCCTGGTGAATCTCACTTTTGGCGATACCACCAGTACTGCCTATATCGGCTCCAACATTGCATATAGACAATACCGTGTACATCAATTGCTTTTCTGGAAAAGCATGGAAAATGGCTGTAGGCGAGGGTTCAAGCGCTTTGATTTCTTGCGCACACCAAAGAGCAGCGAGACTCAAAGATATTTTAAGAGGCGATGGAATGCCTATGAAGTGGATCTCAATTACCTCTACTATCCCCAGGTCAAGGGGACAGCAGCAACGATAGAGGAGACAACCAAGTATAGGATGCTTACAACCTTGGTCAAAAGGGCGCCCACATGGTTTGGGATCGCTCTTGGGAGGCTTCTTTACAGACATCTTGGATAGAAAATGCTATTGACTCAGGGTCGGATTTTCACTTAAATCTATGAAAGGCCCGAAAACGAGGATCACAAAATGCCAGAACTGAGAAAGGATCCAATCATTGGAAGATGGGTGATAATCTCAACTGAGAGAGGTAAGCGCCCAACTGACTTCTCTTCAGTTCCACCGGCAAGATCGACTGGGTTTTGCCCCTTCTGCGCTGGCAATGAATCCAAGACACCACCCGAGGTGTTTGCATTTCGTGAACCTGGAACAAAGCCAAACGAGCCCGGCTGGCGGGTGAGGGTTGTTCCCAATAAATTCCCAGCTCTGCAGATCGAAGGTGATCTCAATCGGCAGGGTGAAGGCATCTACGACAAAATGAATGGAATAGGCGCTCATGAGGTCATAATTGAGACACCTGAACATGACAAGAAGCTCAGCGATCTTGGAGAGGAGCATATAACAGAAGTGATACTCGCTTGGCAGCAGCGAATTCTCGATCTCAAAAAAGATGAACGCTTCAAGTACATAGTTGTCTTCAAGAACCACGGTGAGGCAGCAGGGGCTTCACTCGAACATACGCATACCCAGCTCGTTGCAATGCCAATCATCCCCAAGCGTGTTGTTGAAGAGATAGAGGGTGGAAGGCGTTACTATGACTTCAAGGAACGCTGTGTCTATTGTGACATTGTCACTCAGGAGATCGCCGACGATGTCCGCGTTGTCACTGCCAATGAGACTTTCCTCGCAATTGAGCCATTTGCCGCTAGATTCCCCTTCGAGACTTGGATTTTGCCTAAGAAACACAAGTCAGCTTTTGAGGAGAGCCAGAAGCAGGAGATAATTCACCTTGCTCGCATCCTCAAGGAGATCTTGATGAAACTCGATGCAGCCTTGAACAATCCTCCATACAATTTCATCCTTCACACACTGCCGCTGCGCGGTGACAATCGCAGCTGGTACCACTGGCATATCGAGATCATGCCCAAGCTCACCAAGGTCGCAGGCTTCGAGTGGGGATCGGGTTTCTACATCAACCCGACAGCACCTGAAGAAGCGACCAAGTATCTCAGGGAAATCTCCATAGCTCTCAAGAAGTGAGGTCTGGAATGGACTCCAAGCTTTCGATTCTTATGATTGCAGCTGAAACTCATCCTTTTGCTAAAGTAGGTGGGCTTGCTGACGTTATGGGAGCATTGCCGCGAGCCCTTGAAAAAAGAGGCCACGAGGTGAGGATTGCTTTGCCCTTCTATGGGAGTATAAAGAAGAAGGGTTGGCGGACCAAGAAGATTAAGGGTCTTGACAATGTTGATGTAGTTGTAGGTGATGAGAGTTTTGAGGCTTCTGCTTTTTCGACTTCACTTCCTGATAGCAAGGTTGAAGTAATTCTCATCCAAAATGAGCGTTTTTTCAATCGTGAGGGCATATACTCAGATCCAGAAACAGGAAAGCCCTATGACGATAACGCTGAGCGCTTCATATTTTTCAGCCGTGCATCTCTTGCCATAGCCCGCAGGGCTGGCTGGAAGACCGATATAATCCATTGCCATGACCATCAGACAGGCTTTGTACCTGCATGGCTAAGGCATGCATCACGACAGATTGAATTTCCAGAATCAACACGTGTGATCTTTACCATTCATAATCTTGCATACCAGGGTTCATACCCAAAGGAGATTGGGTACAAGGCTGGCTTCGGTGAGGATGTGCTCAAGCCTATGGGAGCACTCGAATTTCACGGCAATGTCAACATGATGAAGGCTGGCATCGTCTTCGCTGATATGATTACGACGGTTAGTCCAACCTATGCCACCGAGATTCAAACACCTGAGTTCGGCTATGGTCTTGAAGGAGTGCTCAAGGCCCGCTGCGATGACCTTGTAGGTATCCTCAACGGCGCAGACTATACGGTCTGGGACCCCCAAAGGGACAAATTCATAGCTCAACGTTACAGTCTCAAGAATCTCGATGGCAAACGTGTGTGCCGCAAGGATCTCCTTAAGAAACTTAATCTTGAAATTCCCGATACCACGCCTCTGATAGGTATGGTCTCAAGATTGGTTGCCCAGAAGGGGCTCGACATCTTTATGGATGCTTTTGAGTCCATAGTTGATCTCGATTACGCGATAGTTATTCTTGGGCTTGGCGAGCCAACCTACCACGAGATGCTCAAAAGCAAGCAAGCTGCTCACCCTGAGAGAATCTCGCTGAATCTTGCTTTTGATGAAGCATTAGCCCACCAGATAGAGGCTGGATGCGACATGTTCCTCATGCCGAGTCGCTATGAACCATGCGGACTCAACCAGATGTACAGCATGAAGTATGGGACAATTCCAGTTGTGCGCAAGACAGGTGGATTAGCTGATACTGTAATAGACTTTGATGCCTCTCAAGATTCAACAGGATTCGTTTTCGAAGACTATTCTCCTGAGGCTCTCCTTGAAGCCTTAAGAAGAGCCAGGCGCGTCTTCGATGACAAGGCTGCATGGCTGAGTCTCGTCAAAAGGGCGATGGCAAGGGATTTCTCGTGGGACAGATCAGCCGGCGAATACGAGAGAGTCTATCTGGAGAGTCTAAAGCGAAAGGTGGTGACGCGGCGTTAGGCCTGACCTTGTCTCAGTGGTCATACCCGCCTACAACGAGGAGAGAAGGATCGGTCACTCGCTTGAGCTCATCAAGGAGTATATGCAAAGATCTGGCTACAACTACGAGATAGTAGTTGTCGACGATGGAAGCCGGGACGCTACAAGCCAGATTGTAAGCAACATATCTCAAGATAACCCACGCATCAGACTCATCATCAACGAAACAAACCGGGGAAAGGGTTATACTGTCAGGCGTGGAGTGTTGGAGGCAGCAGGTGATGCCATACTCTTTTCCGACGCTGACCTTTCCACACCCATTGAGGAATTCGAAAAACTCCTTGGCTATCTTGATGATTTCGACATAGTAATAGCATCGCGAAGCTTACCAGATTCACAGGTTCTCGTTCATCAACCTCTTTACAGGGAGCTTATGGGAAGGACATTCAATGCCCTAGTTCAAGCGATGCTGGTTAGAGGAATAATCGATACCCAATGTGGCTTCAAGCTCATGAGAGGGAATGCAGCACGGTGCATTTTTCAGAAAGCCAGAATCAACTCCTTTAGTTTTGATGTTGAGATGATTTTGATTGCAAAGCGTATGGGATATAGGGTAAAAGATGTACCTGTGCGCTGGATCGATTCAAGAGGGTCAAGAGTTCATCCCATAAAGGATTCTGCACACATGCTTCTTGACCTTTTCAGGATTAAGCTTTATGATTTCCTAGGCTATTACGGAAGGTAACTTGAGCGGGAATAGCTCAGTGGTAGAGCGCCACCTTGCCAAGGTGGATGTCGCGGGTTCAAATCCCGTTTCCCGCTCCATTTTTTTCGCATTGGAGCAAGTTTTGAAGGTTGATTGCTATCCTTCCACATTTTGCCGCGAAGATCTCATTTATGCTGTGTCGGTCTGGCCTTTCTTAGTACGAGGGATAGAATTTTCGGGATGAAGCGAAAACCCGTCATGGAGGAAGAGTGGAATCACCTCATTATTCTTGACGCCTGTAGATACGATTTCTTTGCAGCTATCTATAAGGACTACCTCGAAGGCAGGCTGGAGAAGCGACACTCAATCGGCACCTCAACACTCGAATGGCGAGACAGGACCTTCCCCGGAAAGTACGAAGATGTAGTTTATGTCTCATCCAATCCCTATATCGCCAGTAAGACAAGTGTGAGAGGATTTCTTGGAGGCGATCATTTCGCTCAGGTCTACGATGTATGGAAAACGGGCTGGGATCCGGAGCTGGGCACCGTGCCTCCTGAAGCTGTCAATCAAGCCGCAATAAGGGCCTTGATGAAACACCAGGATAAGCGGCTTATCGTTCACTATCTCCAACCCCATGCACCTTATCTCTCGCTTGCGATGGGCAATGTGGGATTTCCATCCCCTCAACCCGAGAGGGGAGAGGTGCTAAGGGGAACAAAAGCAACCGATAGCAACCTCAAGCTGCGCATATTGAAGGTGCTTACTCCCCTTGCTACAAGAACTGGCATTCTCGGTCCCAACCCAACGTGGCGATTGAGGCAGTGGCTGCACATGGCACCAGCATCTCCGATGGATGCAGTGAGGCGCCACTATGGGGTCGAAGTCCTCCGAAAGGCATACAGGGATAACCTCGAGATAGTGCTTAGGAAGGTGAGAACGCTTCTTGCCTACATGTCCGGCAGGATAGTTGTTACCTCCGACCACGGGGAACTTCTAGGTGAAGATGGCTGCTTCAGTCACTTCAGTGGCTCAAAGAATCCCTATCTTGTTGAAGTGCCATGGCTTGTCATCGAGAAATCCCAAAGCGAACCCAGACCTCAAGCCTCACACCAGGAGACTCAAGAAACCGAAAGAGAGGATGAGGCAAAAATCAAGGATAGGCTACGTGCACTTGGATACATCGAGTAACAAAAGATACAAAACATGGAAGGGGTCAGGTAGAAACAGCCTGCATTAGTTTCAGATCATGATTGATAAACATCCCAACATAATCTTCATTGTGATTGATAGTGCCCGGTATGACCATTTCAGCACCTATGGCTATCCTAAGCCAACCACTCCGTTTATTGATTCGATTTCTCAAGATCTGGTCATCTATGAGAATGCAAATGCGCCAGCGGCCTGGACGCGGCCAGCTATGAGCTCGATCTTCACAAGTCTTTATCCCGAACAGTATGGCTTCTCGGAGGGCAACTACCCCCAGACAACACCCCTCCTGACAGAGATTCTTAAGGCAAATGGGTACATGGTTTTCATGCTTTCAAACAATGCCTATATGAGTCCCTTGAGTGGATTTGATCGAGGCTGCGATCGCTTTTACTTTGTCAGATCTGGCAAGCTACCCCGCGGGCTTGATATGGGTATTCGCTTGAGATTTGCACCCCTTCTCTTAAGGCAACGCTTCGACAGATACACATCGCATAAGATCCTACCTGAAATGCTCAATGCTCAGGCTCTCAGGATAATCAGATCTCTAGGATCAAGCAAACAGCCCTTCTTCATCTATATCCATCACGATGCTCACCATCCCTACCTTTCAAAGCGCGATATCCTTAGAAAATTCCTCGAGGGTGTCAGCGAAGAGGAAATACGCCAGGTTGAGGCTGTTCAAAGATCCGGAAACATGTATTGGTTTAATCGTGAAAGTCTCAGCACTCGGCAACGTCAGCGGTATTATACCATCCTCAGAGCAATGCATGATGCCTCTATCTACAAGAACGACTGCCTCATACATGATCTTTTTAGAGAGCTCAGCCAAGCAGGACTCTACGACAGTAGCATGATAATCATTACAGCTGACCATGGTGAATTCCTTGGTGAGAGAGACATGATTTCCCATGGGCTCTATCTCTATGAAGAGTCAGTAAGGGTACCCCTGCTTGTGAAGTATCCTCGAGAGATGAAGCTTGTGGGCAGAAGTGGCAAACTCGTAACAACTATAGATCTCGCACCAACGATCCTCGATCTTGTAGGCAGGGATATAAGGGGCTACATACCCGAAGCTCAAGGCAGGTCCCTGCTTGAGACCGAGCAACATAAGTTTGTTGTCTGCCAGCGCAGGAATTTCACTAAAGGGATCGACTTCTGGAAAAAGCAATATCCTGACCATAACTTCGAGAAATATGACTACGGAAATCTCATATGCTTCAAAAGTGACAAAACCAAATTCGTTTGGTCATCGAGAGCAAGGCATGCTCTTTTTGACATTTCGATCGATCCCAACGAAGAGAAAAACATTTACGATCCTGACCTGCACGCGGAGTATCTAATGCTAGCTGAGAAGTGGATACGAGAGGTTCCAAAGGTAGAATCCGCATTGCCAGGTGACTTTGATGAGGACATCAAGCGTCACCTGAGAGGATTGGGCTATATCGAGTAGATCGGGAAAAGCTCCCGAGATACCATCCTTGAGACTCTTGACCTTGCCGTGGCAAAAGGGTATGATTTTACAAAGGGCGGCATAGCCAAGTGGCTAAGGCGACGGTCTGCAAAACCGTTATTCCCCGGTTCGAATCCGGGTGCCGCCTCCATCGTGTTTCATGTTGAGCCATGCTTGACTAGTAGTCTTCGTCCGAATCTGACCTGCCCTGAAACCAGCGTTCGATCTCAAATATGCCAGCCTTGAGAAGGGCTGATTCATTGCAGTGAAGGATCATGCCAAATTTCGCTCCAACACAATTGAAACCCCAAACCATCTCGGCGAGTCGCTGGGGAAGATCAACCAGGGCAGCACACGCCCCTTGACTCTTGAGATATGCAAGACTTTCGCTCAACAGGAGCCTCACGCTCTCAGTATCGTGAGGATTTACCACAAGATCGGAGATGATCCCGAAGCGCTCTTGCCCAGCGGCAACCCTGACGATTGCGACTCCCTTAAGCTCGGCCTTCCTCCTCAGAGTGACCAGGGTATAAGCATGCGTGGGATGTTCAAAGAAGCGCCACCTAAGGTAGGCTAAGTCACGCTCAACGATGAAATCGTAGCTCGCTGCAACCTTCTGCCATAGGGCGTCCCAATCGTGAGGGACTTCTGTGCCAACATCGCATGAGGTCATGGTGACCCTCGGCATTGGTTTCAAGAGGCTTTTCAGGGATGCTACTATTTCCTTTTTCTTGCGTTTGGCAAGGAGCATGCGAAAATATCCAGAGCGTGACAATATGATGCGATAGGAGGGAAAGCCCCAGAGAAGCTTGAAGCCCAAACCTGTTGCGACCTTGAACGATACCGGACTCCAGCCACGCACAAAGGCTATACCCGGGGTTGCTAACCACGCCCTCAAAAGACGCTTGCCTATTCCCTTGCCTCTTAAGGACTTGCTAACAACGAAGTCAACACCCCACATTCCCAGCCTCATCCCAGCTGGTGTCCTCACCTTTACCGGAACCGTACACACCATGCCTGCAACATTGCCTTCGAGGCATGCTACCCAGATGAGGGGCTCACCATCGGGGTTATTGGGATTGCCATAGTATTGCCAATGCCACCTCGTCAACCTATACTCGCGGGCCCTATCCCTCTCATGAGGTGTAAGCTTCGCTAGCAGCAACCCGATACAAGCCTCTTGATCATCCTTTCGATACCTGCGAATCTCAATTGAATCCTTCATCTCGCAATCGCCTTAAGCAATCCGCTACAGCGTGTCTCAAACTCCTCGTAGGTCCATCTGTTGTCAACAGAAATGCGCCTCACCTCGAAGCAGCTGTCATCGGGAAAATAGAGCCCATGGATGGAGGTGAGAGCAACCTCATAGCCAGCCGCAACCAGCTCAGCAATGACCATAGAGTTGAAATCCTGGCGCCGCCCGTTGGGATAAGCGAAGCAGCGGATAGTTTGCCCCGTGAGCTTCTCGAGAGCATGTCTACAGGTCCGAACCTCATGTCTTACACGCTCCTGGCTTTCACGTGACAAAATCGGATGGGTAACCGTATGCCCTCCAAAGGCGACCCCTCTGTCTGCCATTTGGCGTATCTGCTCACTTGTGAGAAACCTCACATCTTTAAGGCGAGGTGAATTGAGATCGACCTCAAGGTCGACACAGATCCTTGCCACCTCATCCTCGACTTCAGAAAGTCTTCGCGTTTTCAATGTCTCTTTGAGCTTTGAGATTGCCACTCGCTTTCCCTCATTGCTCTCTATGGGGAGAGATTCTCTAAGCAATCCTGGGGGTATTGTTTTCCTGCGTGTTGAGAAGATGGCAAATTCCAGAAGATCGTTCCAGAGTATCTTATCGGTGTCGATGAAACCAGTTGTTACAAATACACTGAAAGGGATGCCCATCTGGTAAAGCAGAGGCATAGCATGTTCAAAATTGTTGCCGTAGCCGTCATCGAATGTCACCACCATCGCATTTGAAAGACTTCTGCCACCAGTAATTGCTGAAACGAAATCATCAAGCGAGATCACCTTGAAGACTCCAGCAATTCTTTCGAGGAAGCGCTTAAGCCTTGCCGTAGATATAAACTTCCCTGTTGAATTGAACGGACTTGTATCTGCATCAGGAAGCACACCATGGAGAAGCAGGATTGGTACACTTGATTTGTGAATCGTCCTCCACAACCTCGCAATTCCAAGTTTCGATGGGAGGATGTGTACTAAACCCATTTTAACCTCTACTTAAACATGCGTCTAAGGAGTCTGCTTACCTTAACCCATTTGAGTCTCAATCCACCGAGGGGCAACTCCTTGTATTCATCGAGAACCGCTTTGAGGAAGGGACCATCAATGGGGCATATGCGTTCACCTTTGTGGTACCACCATGGGACAGCTGCAATTCTCCTAATCCATTTGGGATCCTCTCCCTGTCTGTTCTTTCTTATTCCAGCCTCACTGCTCCTGAGTGTCCAGGCTAGATACCCTGCTTCAGCGGCAATCTCAATTGCAGTCTCATCATAGCTTCCACCAGGCCAGCAGAGGAAATCTATCTTGCTATCAAGCGCCTCTTCGAGCTCTTCCTTACTGAGCACAATTTCTTCGCGTAATCTTCTTCGCCTTTCATCATCATCCTCAAGACGATAGTCACTTCGGCTCGAGCGTTCCTGGCTGGCTATAAGCGTCAGGACGCTTCTCCAGCTGGGATTGGCGAAGAATTCCCTTCCCCCATGACTCTCGACATGCTCTATACATTTGCGTTCAAGGACAGGATCAGGAAAATAGCGACGCGCCTCAATTGCCTTAGCGTACTCATAGACGGGAGTACCGAAAGGAACGAACTCTGACTGGTCCTCCTCCATATAGAGAAACTTCCTCTCAGGTCGCGCATTCCAGGCAAGCCAGACATAGTCATCGCCGGGATAGTGAAAATCAACGATCTTGCTACTAACGAAGTACCAGGTATGGGTCTTACAGTGGCCCTGAATTTCGATGAGATCGGATAGCATCATGCGCCTCATCTCGTCATAGGAGAGGAAGCCCGAGTACTTGAGCTCGCTTCGCTTCAGGCGTCCCTGCCAGACATCATCGAGATTGGGACGAACCTTACCACGCCGGTCAACGAAATCAGTTGTTACAAAGATGGTTGCCTTGAAACCATATTTCTTAAGAATGGGGAAGGCAAAGACCCAATTGTCAAGGTAGCCATCATCAAAGGTGAGGACCAAGCTCTTGCGAGGGAGGCGGCTTTTTCCAAGAAGGTACTGGTAAAGCTCGTAGAGGTTAACAGCGACATAGCCAGAGCGCTTGAGTGTTGAGATTTGGTCCTCAAAGACATCAGGCTCGATCGAAAGATAGTTGAATACCCAGTCGGGATTCTCAGGCGCTATTGAGTGATACATCAAGACGGGAATGGCTTCATTCATTTCGGTGAGTATCAGCCTCCCCAGTTGACCCTTCCAATCCAATCTTCGAGATAACGAACCTGTGTTTTGCAGTCGGTGTGAGCTCAAGCTCAGGCTTGAGTTCGAAACGAACCTTCATCCGAGGACCACACGCCTCACGAACCTTTTCAATAACATACTTGCGAGCTTCATCGGTGAATTCGCCAGAGGCGATAAAGGCAATCGTTATACTGTCAACTTCTTCCTGGATTACCTGGAAGCGATCGATACCCTTAACCTTTCTTAGGAGTATGGTCCAGAAGGTGCCACCAAGGTAGTTGCCATTAGGCGCCTTGACAACATCAAACGTCCTGCCGATCGTGCTTTCAAGACGAGGAAGACCCAGGCCGCACTTACACCGGTCCCACCTTATCGTCCCCAAATCCTCGATTGCATATCTTATAAAAGGCATTCCGTAGTTGTCGAGATCCGTGACGAGAAGCTCAGTCAAGCTTTCGCCAGTCGCTGAATCCGTAACATGTTCGACCTGCAAAAGTGCACGTTCTGCAGCTATATGAAGACCTTCCCTCGCCTCACACTCGCGGGCAAGAGCTCCAAATTCTCTACAACCATAGTGGTTGTAGACCGGGGCTCCGAATGCCTGTTCGATTACCTCACGCTGCCATTCATAAAGCGTTTCGCCTGAAACAAGGACTGCCTTGGGCTTGAGAGGCTTATAACCTCGCTCGAGCATTGCCCTTGAGAAGTGCGATAGTGCAGATGGATAACCAACCATAAGGTCTGGCTTGAATCTGGATAGTTTTTGAAGATATTCATCAACGCTTGATTCGTCCATTCTATAGGCTGAAAGCAGAAGTGTGTTCGAGAACCAGTTACGCAGAGCATTCTTGATTTGCTTTGACTTTTCCACATCAAAGCGCGTGCCCCAGAGCAAAGCTGTTCGATCTCCAATCCTGATTCCGATCCATTCGTTCATACGGATATTGTTTGCCCTGCGAGCCTCAGAAGACGATCTATCCACGTAGAAGTAGAGATTTTCACCAGTTGACCCGCCTGTGCTGTCCTCCTGAAGCCACTTTCTCGGATAGGTCTCGGAGATAAGATCCTCTTTGTTAGCTTTTATGTCACGCTTTCTCAGTACGGGAAAGGCTTCAAAATCATCGAGACTCTTGAAATCGCCCGGCTCTGCTCCTATCCGTCTGAACACCTGGCGGTAGTAGGGGACATGGGTTGCAGCATATGCAAGCAGTCGCTTGAGCTTCTCCCACTGAAATTGTCTGATCTCCTCAGGTTCTAGCCTTTCTATCCTGTGCATTTCATCCAGATAGGCCAACACCCTGTCTCGCTTGATCTTGCGATAAAGTGGATAGAGGAGCTTACGGATAATAAATGGATTCACACATTACCTCCGATTGCTCGGCATTCTATCATATGCCCTAATTAGCGTCAACTCAAGCCTCTTTAGTGGCATCGACATCGCGCTCATATAAGCTTGATAATATTTCTCAAACCCCATAGAATCCTCATGGTGCCGGGGTGGCGGAACTGGTAGACGCAGGGGACTTAAAATCCTCTGGATCGTAAGATCCGTGTCGGTTCGA
>JAOZOU010000169.1 GCA_029933125.1 bacterium
GGACGCAAGAAGGCGAAGATGTGAACAGTGGCGGTGGCGGTAGCGGGAGTGGTAGTGCGAAGACCACCGAGGAAAAAACGAAGTAAGGGAAAGAAAAAAAGGAAAACAAAAAAGTGAAGGGATTGATTGCGGTATTGCTTGCGAGCGCGGTGGTGGTTGCAGTGGCAGCGGTGGCGGTTTCGGCAGAGACGCAAGTTAATGAAAAGGCAATTACAAAATTAGACAGCAGAACACAGACTCTTTATAGCATGAAGACTCCATGCGATTTGATGGCTATTGATTCCGAGACTGGCAGTCCGATTACCATAGGTTCGATTGGCTATGGGGCAGAGGATTTCTCGTTCTCGCCAGAAGGAATTCTGTATGCCTCTGCAGACAAACATTGTGGTGTCCATGGTGGGGCTAACACGCTAATAAAGATTGATCTGGAGACAGGGGAAGGGACAGAAATAGGATCGATTGGATTCGGTGACGTAGATGCGATGGCATTTGCACCAGATGGGACGCTTTATGCTGTTGACGCATCTACAGATCAACTGATCAAGATAGACTCGCTAACAGGTGAGGGAACTGCAGTAGGTCCAGTTGGTTTTCCGTTCATTGGAGGCATAGACTTTTCTATGGATGGCACTCTATTTGCTACGGATATATCTGGCGGTGGCGGAGGTCCTTCCACGCTCTTAACAATTGATACAACAACAGGCGAGGGAACTGCAATTGGTGCCGTGGGCTTCAATACTGTCGAGGGAATTGCATTTACGCCAGACGGAACATTGTTCGGTGTATCTGATTTCCCAGGAGGAGGAACAGGCGAGTTAATTGTTATCGACACAGAAACTGGCACAGGTACAGCAGTCGGCCCAGTTATTACATCTGGAAACATGGACGGCTTAGCTGCTGTGCACTTCGCTCAAGCCCCAACAGTCTCAATCACCACAGACGAATTTGAATACTCGCCAGGCGACACAATGAATGTAGAGATTGAAGTTGAGAACCCAACAGAAGACCGCTTGGCGTTGCAGTGGTGGTGGTTAGTGCCGGAGTACAGCGTCTGCGTGCCGCTAACGGCAA
>JAOZOU010000170.1 GCA_029933125.1 bacterium
ACAGCACTTCCACTATCCGCCGTTACGGTAACGTCCACTCCGCCAGGCACGCAGTTGAATGCAGTCTCTGTCGTATGTTCAATTTCTTCTCCCGGAGCCAGTTCTGGTGTATCAAAGTTGTCCGTATCGGTACCAACCGTGGTCGTTGTTGTGCTTGCACCCGCCTTGCAGTTACCGATGTTCTTTACCGTGAAGGTAACCGTGAATGTGCAGTCCTCAGGATTTACCGTCTCGTGCTTATCGGTTATTACAAGGTCTGGAGCAGGGCAGTGGAACTCGTTCTCCAATAAGTTGTTGTCTTCATTGCATTCCTCCACATCATTATTGTTATCTGCCTCAACTCCGATTATCACATCCTCGCATGGTGTGCATTCGTATGGACCAGATATCAGCTCTTCGGAACATTCGCCTATACCCAACGGTGGAACATCTACTTCATCCACAAAACCATCAATGTGGACACACGCTACACTTGCACCCGCATCGTCCGCACCTACGTTGCAAACCGTAAAGTGTACCATGAATTCGCAAGTGTCTGCATTTACGGTCTCATATTTGTCCATGATAACCAGGTCTGGTAGACCACCACGACAGTTGTTTTCTTCATTCTCTTCTTCTATCCTATCTCGATAATCTGCGCATACCAATATCTCGCCGCCTTCATAATCCTCTCTCGCGAATACCTCGTCTCTTGCCTCCCCTGGTGCCAATGGATCAACGCGGTCACGTGCGCCGTAATGACCATCTATCCATAAGCCGGTAAGGCTGCTTGGCGCATCTGCGGCACCTATGTTCTGTATAGTATAGTGTACTCGGTTGCCATCGACCCAAATGTCTGTAATGACAAGGTCTGGTTTATCACCATTTGGAGCTGCGACAGAAGGTATTACCACGGCAAGTAGTGGAACTACCATTATCGCTGCGAGCGATAGCCCTATGATTTTACCTTTTGTGTTCATTTTTTTCTTTTTCACCTCCTAAATTTTCTTTATCCTCTTCACTTTCTTTTTTGATGAGAAGAGCATTATTTTTTTCTCTCCCAATGTTTTTTATTATTTTAA
>JAOZOU010000044.1 GCA_029933125.1 bacterium
AAAAGAAGAGAGCGGATAAGAATTTTGCAAAGATTTTAGAGGGCTTGGAAGTGTAGAAGGGACCATAATCACAACATACTTGCTTTGGAGCTTTTGTCTTTTTAAAGAAAAGGGTTTAATTCACAACTCCGATGTCTTCACACGTTCTCGCTCTCGTTCCTCTAACCCAAATCCTATTAGCACAAATCCGAGGACAGCTAATGATATGCACAGACCTGGGGGAAGATACCACCACCAGTATCCATTTATGAATCCACCTCTGGAGAAGGCATAGTTAAGCATCATCCCCCAGCTTTTTTGGAGTGGATCGCCAAGCCCAAGAAAGCTCAAACTCGCCTCTGTAAGCATCGCACCTGCAACAGCGAGCACAAATTTTGCAAAGATCACGTGTAACGTATTTGGAAGCACATGCCTGAAAACGATGTATATCTCATTAGCTCCAAGCGCCTTCGCAGCCTCGATAAACGGCATCTCTCTCACCTGCAATACTCTCGACCGTACAACCCTTGCTGTTGACGTCCACCACAAAATCCCGATTACAAATATGATGTTCCAGATGCTTGGGCTTAGATATGCAGCGAGGATGATCATAAGAGGAAGACCGGGGATAAGCAGGAAAATGTCTGTCAGCCCCATCAGTATTTCGTCAACCATTCCCCGAAAAAATCCGGAGATGAGCCCGATGAGCGTCCCTATCACCATCGAAATAAATGCCGCGAAGAAGCCCACGAACAATGAAATCCTTGCGCTATATACCAACTCGCTAAATATGTCTTGACCAATGTCATTCGTGCCGAAAGGGTGATCTAAGGAAGGGCGCAGGAATGGATAGCCTGGCTCCCAAGGGTCGTGGGGTGCGATGAAAGGAGCGAATATGGCGATGGTCAAGAAGGCAGATAGGAGGATAAAGCCGATAGAAGAGGTTCTATTCCGCGTGATGTCTATTTTATGCAATATTTTCATCTTAAAAACCCTCGATGTTGATTGTTTTTTAAAGCGTTAAAAGTCTTCTTTATCTCTTCCATCACGTGTCCCGATTCGCTCATTTCTAAAAAGCTCTATAAACATACTTTCGGGTATCATACTTTAAAGTATGTTCTTTATAAAATAAATTATTGACACAGATTAGATAATTAACGCAGAGCACTTTGCGCTTTTCATTTTTTCTCACCCCACTCCTTCTCCTCTAACCCTCGGGTCCAATACCGCATACATAACATCAGCCAAAAAGTTCGCTACCAATACACATATCGCTATAATCAAAAAACAGCCATGCAGCAGTGGATAATCCCTTGCGAGTACGGCATCGTATATCAACGTGCCCATTCCATCCCATGAGAAGACGATTTCAACAAGAAGAACACCAGACACCATGAACCCGAAATCCAGTGCTATCACCGTTACTAAAGGCAGTAACGCATTCCTGAAGACGTGCTTAAACAAAACAACTTTTTCTTTCAACCCTTTTGCCCTCGCAGTCAGTATGAACCCCTCTTCCGATACCTGCACGACTGAGTTTCGCATGATCAGATAGTTATAAGAAGCATTGAAAATCGTCAGAACTGATACTGGCAACGTCATGTGCCATAGAATATCAATAAACCTTTCAAATCCTTCGGTGCCGCCTGAACATATCCCGCAAAGTGGAAACAGGTCTAAATGGAATGCAAATATGAGCACGAATAGCATCGCAAGCCAGTAATGCGGCATCGAATAGAAGAATAGGAATGTGGAAGTTGTTTCTGTATCTAATTTGCTGCCTCTTTTCCATCCGGCTATTGAGCCTATGAGCATTCCCAGAATTGCACCAAAGATAACGGCTGGTATCAACAGCACAAGCGTCCACTTTAGCCTGAATATTATTACATCAAAAATCGGTTGCATATAATCAATGGAATACCCCCAATCACCTTGCACAAAGTTAACGAGATAATGAGCATACTGTACATGAAGAGGTTGGTCGAGACCAAATTCCGCTTTAAGCTCCTGAACAAGTTCCGGTGTGACATAATAGACCTCTTCTCCTAAAATATTTAGAATAGGATCCCCGGGCATCAAACGAGGAATGAGAAAAATCAGAGTGATGATAACAAAGAATGAGAGGATATATCTGAATGTTTTGCGAGTGATATACTGAATACGAGTTGTCATTCTTTCTATCTCTTACCTTTTCACTCCTTACAGTTCCATATTATCGCATCTTTATATCTTCGCTTAACCCATGATTTTCCATCCTTTTCCATGATTATTTCATAAACATCGCATCAATCGTGAAATCTGTCCTTTTGAAGGTTCCACAACGGCTATCTTTTTAGCTGCCTGTGTTCGGCTATTCATCCCAGAAATCCTCATTGAATATTCCTTTCCCCTTCAACTGGCGAATCCATGATGAAGTCTCATGCCTCTTTCTCCATTCCTCTACAAGTGTCACAATTATTGGATAATAATCCATATTTTCACCTGAAAAAAGGAGAAAAAATTAAAAAATTTTTTGTCTTTTTTCTTTCCTAACTGGCTACTGGCTTAATGCTGAACCAGGAGAAGTGGTTTGCTAAGCCCCCCTCAAGCATGTGCACTACCCAACCTTCCCAGTTTGCCCGGTATGGGTAAACCATATCAGTCCAGCATAAAGCAATAGCAGGTAGTTGCTCGGCGTAAATCTCTTGTAGTTTGTAATTGAGCTCCTTTATTCTGTCGGGATCGGTTGTTTGCAAGATTTCGTCGCAAATATTCAGAAATTCCTCATTATCTAAGTTGTGGAGCACTCCTGCCCCGGTCCTCCTTATATCGAAATAGCCTGAGCCATGCCCAGCATGCATCAACATCCCCCAGGGGGTAGTGCGGAAGAATACCAGGTCATACTCCTTCTTGTCCTTCATTGCAATCCATGTCGACGTATCCACACCCTTGACACGAATTTCTATCCCGATTTCCTCTAGATCCCTCTTCAGCAGTTCATTCATTCTGACATGCTCAGCGATATCAGTTCTTCCAAGCAGTGTGAAGCTTAGCTTTGTTCCATCGCCAGTTTCTCTTATCCCGTCTCCATCGGTATCCTTAAATCCGAGCACATCCAGCATCTCTTTAGCTTTCTCAGGGTTGTATTCAAGCTCTCTTATATTGGGGTTGTAGTTTGGCATGGATGGAGGTACAAAACCTGCGCTTGGCGTTGCGCCATATCCCGCGAAGATGTATTCATTTATCTCTTTGTAGTTCATCCCGTAGGTGATTGCTTCTCTGAACTCCCTTACATTCAAGGGGTACTTCTCCAGATTGAAGCCGAGGGCTGCTGGAATTCCTATATGCGTAGTCGTCAAAAATCTCATGTCTTCGGCTTTCAAGAGCTTTGGCACATAAGGATACGAGAACCCGGTAGCATAGTTGTAGTAAGCATCCACCTCGCCTTTCACCAGTGCCATTGTCAGCGTGTCAGTGGTTTTGTATATGTGGAATTCCACCCGATCAACATTCGGCTTCCCTTTGTAGTAATCCCTATTTGCTTTGAAACTAACAATTCCTGCAACTTTGTCGAACTTCTCGAACACAAAGGGACCGCCGCCGATAGTGGCATCTTCACCCTGATACTTCAGAGGATCGTCCACATTCTCCCAAATATGTTTGGGTACTATCCTTATCACGAACGCTTCAGTGAGAAATCTCCCGTAGGGTTTGTTCAAATACATCACAACCGCATCATCCTCAATATCAATCCTGTCCAGCACATCCTTAAGCCATCTCATCTTCGGATTCTTCTCAGCGTAGTATTCATACGAGAACTTTACATCTTCTGGGGTCACGGTTTTCCCATCATGCCATCTAGCATTTTCCGCTATGTAAAACTTCCAGACCTTGCCGTCCTCGGAACTCTCCCACCTTTCGGCTAATTGCGGTATGATATTGAGGTCCGGATCGAACCTGACCAGCGTATCGTGGCTCATTATCATGGCAAGAATGCCGTACCAATAGTCACTCATCAAGTTAGTTGTTTTAATCTTCCTCGTTGTCCCAATCCTAAGCGTTGGAGTTGGTTCGGGCACCTTCCCAAGAATAATCAACTCGATATAAGTTATGTCGAGCACGTTTACACGTCCATCCTGATTCGCATCTGCCAATTCGTTAGCCGGTTTCTTACCAAGAATTA
>JAOZOU010000171.1 GCA_029933125.1 bacterium
GGTGGACATCAAAGAACGTAACTTCAGCCTCAAGATCTTTTGCCCACACGCCGAAGGTCACATCAAGGCTCATGTTTGTCACCTCCTAAGAATGCTCCCCCACTGCTCAGCCATCGCCTCTGCAATTCCTCGATAGGTTCGGCTTCGGTTCTTCCAGCGTTCTTTTGAAGGTGGTTCTTTCCAGACCTGTTGCTGAACCTGATTTTTTGGAATGATCTTAGTGGGCTTCAGAGGTGGTAAATTCTTAAGCCAGAGGCATGTCGCTTTTGAATATGGCGCTCCAAATTGCCAAGGTTGAATCAACTGATCATACTTTTTCCCAATAAGTTCGATTGCATATTTATGAGGAATTGGATTTTCAACTGCGATGTGCGGAATGGGGGCGTTAAGAAGTTTCTTGAAAAAATCTGCTGCTTCTCTTAGATAGTCCCATCTCAATTCCTTGGTCATATATTTTGAGTCTTGGAATAACCATCTTACTCCCGAATTGGCGAGAAAAGTGCATGGTGGATGTGCAATCATCATGTCCCAACCATTATCGAGAACCTCTCGCACATCATCCTGAATATGATTACCGGGTCTTTCTGAGGGCAAGAGGTCGCAACTCCATGCATCATGTCCTCTTCTGGCGAACGCCTCTCTAACGATGCCGGAGAATTCACATGCTACGAGGACTCTCATCTTTTTCACCCTCAGCTTCAAATTTTACCCTCCTATGGATCGGTTTCACTTTCTCTATCTCAAGTTGCTCCCATCCTTCTGAGTGTTCGGCTTTTTCAGCCAGAATCTTTTCTAAGTCTTCTAAACTTTCTGGCGGGCGAATTAAAGAGATGAAATCATCCAGCCTCAACGTTACGAGCTCGCCTTCATGATACTTCTCATGGGTAACCAATACCGGAATCCTATGCTCTCTGGCGGCTTCTTTCGCGACCGCTTTGAATAGCGTGTGATGTGCAAAACCACTCCGCAGCTTAATCTCCACATAAAGCTCCGGAAAAGCGGTCTGAATGCAATCCGCAGATGTGCCATGCTGCGAGTTGCTGCCTGACAA
>JAOZOU010000172.1 GCA_029933125.1 bacterium
ATCTTGACAATGGCACAGAAATATAGTAAGATATAACATAGTGGAACAATGTTTCATTAATTGGAACATCAATCAGTTCCGGTTGTTGTTGCCTCGGGGCCGTTTGAAGTCATTTCTGAGTGACGATGAATAGCCCTTCCTCCATTAAGACTGTTGACCGCTTGGTCAGGATTCTGGATTGCTTCACTCCAGCCCAACCCGCTTGGTCGCTTACAGAACTCAGTACGCACCTCCAACTTCCAAAGAGCACGCTTCACCGTTTCCTTGTCAGTCTGGAAACCTATGGCATCCTGCACCGTGATCTCCATGACAAGAGATGGCGACTTGGCCCACGTCTCTTTGCCTGGGGGAGTCTTGCTGCAGAGAGTATAGATTTGCGTCGCATTGCCAGGCCCGTCATGCGCGATCTTGTGGCCGCGACGGGGGAAACGGTCATATTGACAGCCTACTATGGGCAGGAAGTGATCTGCATTGACAAGGTCGAGACCAATCACTCAGTGCGTATGACACTGGAGGTAGGAACGCGCCGGCCACCTCACGCTGGAGCCTCTTGCAAGGTCCTTATGGCGTATCTGCCCGGAGAGGAGATTCGGGCTATTATCCGTGATAAGGGGCTGCCAAGATTGTGTACCAATACGATCACAGACCCCGATGAACTGTTGACCGAATTAGGCGCGATTCGGGAGCGAGGATATGCCCATAGTCTCGAGGAGACGGATTTGGGTGCCTGGGGGGTGGCCACACCGATTCGCGATTGGAGGGGTGAAGTGGTAGCAGCCATCGGGGTTGCAGGGCCCACTTCTCGGCTGACCGACCAACTGGTTCAGCAGTATGTGGCGCTCTGTCGTCAGGCTGCTCAGAGAATTTCGATGCTTCTTGGCGCAGGAATCGGGTCGAGGAACGAGGAACAACCGCAGACTAAAAGAGAAGCCTCAAAGTGAGGCTTCTTTTCGGCGGTTTGCCAGGCGGCTTATAGAGAAGGGAGGCTGTTTAATGCTCGATTTCAGGGGTAGGGACATCCTTGATGGAGCCCAGT
>JAOZOU010000045.1 GCA_029933125.1 bacterium
CCTCGGCCACTTAATGGGGGGTCCATTTTTCAATTTCAAATGACATTCTGGATTTGTGACCTTGACAAGGGTTGACTTCACAAGTAATATATACAATTGTAATGCTGTATGTCAAGACGCGATGTCGCCTAGAAATGGAGGCGATTTTGTATTCCAAGAAGTGAGGCCCAGGAAAAGGGGCCGCAGATGGCAGATTTGGGTCTTGACGAGATGCTGTGCTGGCGGGCCACGCAGTTTCTGCCCATGAAGAGGCCTCACGATCAATCAGGCAGGCGTTTTCGCCAAGATCAGTGGGAGAAGCACCCTCGCAGTGCCGTCTCGCAATGAATCGGGACAATGTCCCACAAGAGCGTTAGTTAGAGGATGTGCGCCCTAGTCGGAGGTGAATATCATGAGCAAGCTGCGTTCATTCCGTTTTCCGGAAGAAAAGCTTGAGCGACTGAAAGAGATCGCGCGGCGTAGACACGGCAATAATCAAACGCGGGCGCTCCTCGAGGCGATCGATCGATATTATGGCGAGCTTAACCCGCCTTCGCTGCAAGGGTATATCCGGATTGACCGGCTTAGTGATCTCAACGGGGATCAAACCTGTCCCGGTTGTGACCAATCTCCAGGCCCAGGGGCATGGATTGCGGTCTATTCCGACGGCACCGTTAAGGGTGTTCTCTGCGATGATTGTGTGGAGGCCGGGCGCGCTTGACTCGGCTAAAGAGGGCCGAGGACAAGATATGCCGGGTGGGCTCGTTTCTGTCTATTGCCTTGCAGGTGATCTCCGAAAGGGTTGCTTGCATAAAGGTTCGTGAGCCCTCTAATCAACCTTCGTCTGTAACCAATGGGAGATAAATGCATCTTAAGTACCAGGCCCGGGCCTTCATGCAGCCTTCAAGAAATCTGAACGTTCAGGAATCTTCTGCGACCTTGGCGAGCAATCATCATGAGCTTGCTCCGTGAGAGGATCTTGATGGGAAGCGGGTTGGATGCGGCCCAAGGGAAAGAATGATGCCAAAGGGAAGGGATGAGAGCGAAAGGTGAGACATGGAAGGAATATCTTTTGGAGTGATGCAAGGGGGCGGGGGGCAGGAACTCCAGCCTGAATATGATCTGATGATCCTTGGCGCAGGTCCCGCAGGGCTAACCGCCGCAATATACGCCTCCCGGGCGGGGATGAACACACTCTTGGTTGAAAAGGAGGCGATTGGCGGCGAGGCCGCTAGCACCAGCATGATCGAGAATTATCCTGGCTTCCCCGAGGGAATCAAAGGCGCTGAGCTGACCGAGCGAATGCGGTCACAAGCCCAAAAATTCGGCGCCCAAATCGTCTTAGCCGCGCCCGAATCGCTTGACTTGTGGGCCGAGCCCAAGAAGGCAACCCTGAAAGGCCAGCCCATCCGAGCTCGGTCAATCATCATTGCATCGGGAACATCCCCAAGGAGGCTGGGCATACCCGGTGAAAAAGAGCTCAAGGGGAGGGGTGTTTCCTACTGTGCGACTTGTGATGGGCCTATGTTCGCAGGCAAAGACATCGCTGTCATTGGATGTGGAAATTCCGGCTTACAGGAGGGCTTGTTCATTCGTAAATTCGTCAAATCTATGACCATGGTGGAATTCCTCCCGACAATTCAAGCGGAGGAAATTCTGCAAGAAAGGATGAGGAGTTACGATAACGTCCAATGGTTGCTCAATCATGAAACGGTCTCCATCAGCGGGCAGGATTGGGTCGAGTCCATCACGGTGAGAGATCGAGCGGGCGGCGAAGGGAAGCAAATCCCTGTTCAGGGCGTCTTCATCTATATCGGTCTAGAACCAAACACAGACTACCTAGATGGTCAGATTGAATTGGACAAATGGGGTTTTATCCCAACGGATGAGAAGATGCAGACATCGACCCCAGGGGTCTTCGCGGCGGGGGATGTCCGGGTGACTGAGATGCGCCAGATCGCCACCGCTATCGGTGACGGTGCTGTAGCCGCATCCTCCGCATATCACTATGTAGATCTGAAGATCAAAGAGCAAGCATAGAGGAGAAATAGGAATGGCACATTTGTCTGATAAGGATCGAGAATACCTCCATGGAGCTTTCGGCGAACTGGAGCGACCGGTTAGGCTGATCTACTTCAGCCAGGAATTTGACTGTCCATATTGCGAGATAATGCGCGAGATTCTTTCTGAGTTGACAGAGCTCTCAGATAAAATCACCCTAACCGTCTATGACATGTTAGAGGACAGTTTGGAGGCTGAGAAATACGAGATTGGGATGATCCCCGCTCTCGTCGTGGCGAACGAGAAGGATTATGGGATTCGCTATTTTGGCGTCCCGGGCGGTTATGAGTTTAGCTCACTCATCGAGGACATTGTCGATGTATCCAAGGGCAATACCGAGCTGAGCGAAGAGACCAAGCAAGCGCTGAAGGATCTCAAGAAACCTATTCAAATCCGGGTATTTATCACCATGAGTTGTCCGTATTGCCCGAGAGCGGTGCGTATAGCGCACCAAATGGCCATGGAGAGCGATTTGGTTCGCGGAGAGATGATCGAGGCAGAAGAGTTTCCCGAGTTGGTGCAGCAGTACAGTGTTGGGGCTGTGCCCAAGGTGGTCATTAATGATGCGGTCGAATTTGAAGGAGCTTTGCCCGAGGAACTCTACCTAGAGCATGTCTTAAGGGCCAATGGCGTTGTTCGGAGCTCGCGCTAGGCAAGCCGCTTGGCTTCCGGCCGCTGGTGAAAATCCCTGAACGCTGGGGCTGGCAGATCAGGTGGTATCCTCAAAGAGCCTAGAAAGCGAAGAAAGGAACCATCACAACCCGGCATAGCGATTGTATCTTGCAAGAAGACCTTCTGAAGCGACGGCTTTCCTGGCCAGGCATTGGCGCAAGTGACGCAGAAGTCAGCCGTGATTGGCGGGCAATCTTGCAGGAGTGAGGCATCTTCCGTATGTGTGAGCTGGCCTGATCAATGAATGTCAGAGGTGTTCGGATTTGGAAAGGGAAAGAATGGCTGAAGAATCCTGCGAAAATAGGATCATGGAGGCACTTAAGAGCGTCGAGCATCCCGCGATCTCAACCACATTGCTGGATTTGGGAATGTTGAGGAAGCCTGAGGTCGCTCCTGATGGAAAGGTCATATTGACCTTGGCATTGCCATTCCCGAATGTTCCGGACAATGTTCGTGATTATTTGATCGACAGCCTGGCTGCAGCCGTGAACTCTGCAGGTGGAGAACTTGCCGAAGTAAAGCTGGCCATTATGAGCGAAGAACAGCGCCAGATCTTTCTTCTGAAAGAACAGCAGCATTGGAGATATTAGCTGATAGGTTGTTTGAAGGAGCGGACAGATCGGCTAGACCGGCGTTTGCCCAAGAGGCTACCGATTCGCCCCGAAAGGACCCAATTCAATCCAGCGGCTATAGAAAACTCCCTATTGGGCACGTCGTTGGGCTCTGGCCTGGGCAGCGTGGCAACCCGCTTCGAATCGATGAGGCCAGGCCGGATGTGTGGTGGGTAGCCCAGGAGCGAGCCCGCACGACGGTTCCCGATGAAGGCCAAGGCATTCCAGGCTTCGCCTTGGGGTTGGATCGGCGATTGTGCTCGCCTACCTAGGGCAAGTTGATCTGAGAAGGGATGATGACTGCGATTCGAAGAGGGAAGCATTGTTCAAGTCTGTTCTTCGCAAATTCTCCGCACAATGCAATTGCATCCGAGTCGGCCCACGATGGCCAAGCGCCTGATTTGCCGATGCGTGGATGAGGGCAAAAAATCCAGTTCCTGCGATCCGGCGATATGCTGAGCTTGAAATCGAAGCATTACATCGGTGCACTGGCGGTCGCCGAATGATGAAGGGGGTGAGCCATCGACGATAGCGCCGTTCTATTTAATCTTGTATAAGCTAAAGAAGAGAATGAGCAATCTGGCTAACTGAGCACAAAGCAAAGCGCGGACTGTGGAACAACCAATATGGCTGATGCGTGATTGGAGGAGGCGATGCCAACTGACGCAGGGGGAATACTTCATGCTCTTAGAGTAGGATCCTGGCCTATT
>JAOZOU010000173.1 GCA_029933125.1 bacterium
GGCGGGGGAGCCGTCACCGCCAAGCCACGAGAAGGAGAAGAAAATGTCCCTTCAGCCACCTTATCATGATCTGCCATCAGCCTATTTCCTTCATTACCTTCTTCTTTTCCAAACGCGACGCAACCGCCCCGTGTTTGTCGGGCAATTGCGACAACAGGTCAAAGCCTGGCTTGAAGAGGTATGCGTGCAAGAAGACTACCACCTGCTTGCTTCACGAGTGCAAGACAAGCGTCTCGAAATGCTCCTCTCGCTCAAGCCGGTGCACTCTATCAGCAAAGTTGTAGAAAAGACCAAGACTGCTATCTCCAAACAGACGTTCGCGCTCTATCCAGAGGTCGAGGACCTGATAGGCCGCAGGAACCTATGGGCTAATGCTTACAAAGTTGAATCTGTCGGTGCAGCCAGCACGGCTATGATCAAGGCCTATCTGGATTCCCAGCGGGAGCACCATGCAGTGCACACCCAGGAGCCGCGGACACTGGCCCGTTACAGTGCGCCTGACAAGGAAAGCTATCAAAGCTTTCGCAGAGGCAAAGTCGTATACCGCCTCAACCACCATTACGTGTTCAGCGTCAAACAAGGTCTACGAGTCTTGGATGAGGAGATTGCCACATATCTCACCGGTCTATGGCTTCGAGTCTGCCAAGTCAAACAATATGAGCTTTTGAGCTTGGAGATACTGGATAAACATGCCCATTGCCTGATCTCGCTAAAGCCCAAACATACATCCCAGGAAGTTGCAGAAGCATTGATGAACAATACCTCTTTCCTGGTGTTGCAGAGATTCCCTCGTCTGCGAGAACAATTCTCAGACGGTCAACTTTGGGTTCCTGGCTTCTTCGTGCGCAGTGTGGGCGAAAGAACCACTGCTCAGGTGAAGTCATATTTCGGGGAAGGAGAGGACAGACGGGGACAAGCCGTCACCGACCCCCAGCTTCGCCGGGGGCTTGGCGAGCGACAGCGTGCCGAAGCCCCCGCTAAAGGCGGGGGAGGCATCACCGCCGGGCCAGGCAGCG